>JASJCL010000067.1 GCA_030066015.1 Desulfosarcinaceae bacterium
GAAAAGCGAGCTCCCTTCACGCCCCGTGGAGCTGGCGCATTTCAATCACAGGGGCGACAACCAGTTGCGGGCCACCTGGTTGGGGCACAGCTCCCTGATGATCAACATCGACGGATTCAGACTCCTCACCGACCCGGTTTTCGAGAAGCGTGTCTCCATCCTGGGCCCCACCCGCTTCAACGGCGAGGTTCCCTTGGAGATCGACCAACTGCCGGAGATCGATGCCGTGATCATCTCCCACGACCACTACGACCACCTCAACAAATTCTCCATACGTGTTCTGAAGGATCGGGCCAGGCGCTTCATCGTCCCCATCGGTGTTGGGGCGCGGCTGGAAAAGTGGGGGGTTTCGGATCGCAAGATCATCGAACTGGACTGGTGGCAGGAGCATCGCCTTAGCGACGGTCTGATGGTGGCGGCCACACCGGCCCAGCACTTCTCCGGACGCGGGCTCACCGATCGCAACCAGACCCTCTGGGCGTCCTGGGTCATAGAGTCCCACCACCACCGCATCTTCTTCAGCGGTGACACGGGCTACTTCGACGGCTTCAAGCGGATCGGCGCGGTCTACGGCCCCTTCGATATGACCTTTATCGAATGCGGGGCCTACAATCCCGCCTGGGCCGACGTGCACCTGTTTCCCGAACAGACAGTCCAGGCCCATCTGGACCTCAGGGGAATGCTGCTGCATCCAATCCATTGGGGCACCTTCAACCTCTCCCTGCATCCCTGGTACGACCCCATGGAACGCCTGACGGCTGCGGCGGCCAGATGGGGGGTGCCAACGGCTACACCCATTGTCGGCGACACCACCATCATCGGCGAATCGAACCGCATCCCCACCGCACATTGGTGGCGGCTCGCCGAGCAAACAACCGCAGAAACGCTCATTCCGCTCACGACAGGGACCGCAAGAGCGACAGCGACCGTAACCGCCAACGTGACAGCGGCGGCAACCAGGGAGAATCCGCTATGAAAGAGAAGGGCTGGAACACGACGTCGATCACAGATCAGAGCGGCCGGGTGGCCATCGTGACGGGATCCACCAGCGGTATCGGCCTGGAGACCGCCCGGGTTCTGGCCAGCAAAGGCGCTGCCGTGATAGTGGCGGCCCGCGACGGCCGCAAAGGCCAGCAGGCGGCGGCCGACATCCACGCGGCTTTCCCCGAAGCGCAGGTGATGTTTCGGGAACTGGACCTGGCCGATCTGTCGTCGGTGCGCCGGTTTGCCGCAGGCGTCAGCGCAGATTACGATCGGCTCGACCTGCTGATCAACAACGCCGGGGTCATGGTGCCCCCTTACGGCAAAACCAAAGACGGCTTCGAGCGTCAGATCGGCACCAACCACATGGGCCACTTCGCCCTCACGGGCCTGCTCGTCGCGCATCTCAAAGCCACCCGCGGCAGCCGGGTGGTGACCGTGAGCAGCATGGCCCACAAAGCGGGCCGAATCGATCTCGACGACCTGGACTGGGAGCGGCGCCGGTATAAAAAATGGCAGGCCTACGGCGACAGCAAGATCGCCAACCTATACTTCACCTATGCCCTCCAGAAACGGCTCGCCATGGAAGTCGCCGACACGATCGCGGTCGCCGCCCATCCGGGCTGGACGGCGACCGAGCTGCAGCGCCATACCCTCTCCGCCTCCCTCCTCAACCCCCTCTTCGCCCAGACCATCGCCATGGGAGCGCTGCCCACCCTGCGGGCTGCGTTGGATCCGGATGCCGAAGGCGGCGATTACTATGGTCCCAGCGGTTTTGCCGAGATGCGCGGCTACCCTGTAAAAGTCGCTTCCAACCGGCGCTCCCGAGACCTGGAGATCGCGGAACGATTGTGGGAGGTGTCGGAAGCGCGCACTGGGGTGACCTATCCGAAACCGCAATCGCGGGCAGCTTAGGGGGAAGAAATCGCCATGGATGGCAAACAGATGCTGCTCCTCGGCGCCACCGGTATGGTGGGCGGGATCGCCCTGCGATTGGGGTTGGAACACCCGCAGATCTCCAAGGTAACCGTGATTGGGCGTCGTCCCACGGGGGTGGTGCACCCGAAGTTGCAGGAGATGCACCATGCGGATTATGGTGATTTCAGCGCCATCGTCGAGGGTTTTGCATATCAGGACCTGGCCCTCTATTGTCTGGGTGTCTACACCGGTGCCGTCCCGGACGAAGCATTCCGAAAGCTCACGGTGGACACCACGATCGCCTTCGGCAGGATCCTTCATCAAAAAAGCCCCGCGGCCACTGTGTGCTTCCTCAGCGGCCAGGGCGCCGATTCCAGTGAGAAGAGCCGCGTGGCCTTCGCCCGCTACAAAGGAATGGCGGAGAACGCCCTGCTGTCTCTGGGCTTTCCCCGCGTGCATATCTTCCGCCCCGGATACATCTACCCGGTGACGAAGCGCAAGGAGCCCAATATGATGTACACCGTGTCACGATGGCTCTATCCCCTGATGCGGCGGATCTACCCCAACATCGGCATCTCTTCCGAAGATCTCGCCCGGGTGATGGTGGCGGTGGGGATCGGCGGTCGCGACAATCCCAACCCGGTTCTCGAAAACCGCGCGATCCGCGCCGAGGTGCGCCCATGAACCTCTTCATGGCAATGGTCTTGCGCCTGCTGATTTTGGGTGGACTGGGGGGCGCAGCATGGTATACGCCCCGTCGCCTGGCCCAACTTGTCGGGCGGCAACCGCGCTGGCCCCTGACGGTTCTTGGGCTGGGGATCGTCTTCGGGTCCATCACCGGCATGCTGGGCGTCAACCGTTCGACCAGCGCTCTTGTCGGAGACCTGGGAATCGCAGCGGGGCTGCTATTCGCGCTCTTTCTCTACACCACCTTGCTGCTCATCGCCCTCAATGGGATCCGGCGGCTAGGGCCCCTGCCCGAGCGCCTCACCGCCGGTGTGGCCGTCGGTCTGGCGCTTGCCCTGACGATCGTGGGTGCCTGGCAGGCCAACGACTTCGTCGTCAGTGAGGTGGAGATTCCCATCACCGGCCTGGCGGCGCCCGTCTCCCTCATGCACATCTCGGACGCCCACATCGGTCATCATCGGGGCGGCGACTATCTGGAACGGCTTGTCGCGGAAACCAATCACCACAGACCGGATCTGGTACTCCTCAACGGCGACCTGGTGGACAGCGACGCGGCCCTGGTGAATGGAGGGCTGACCGCCCTGGCCGATTTCGAGACACCGGCGTACTTTACCACCGGCAACCACGAGCACTACGTGGAGATGCAGAAGGCCCTGGAGATCATTGCCGGCCACGGTGTGCGCATTCTGCACAACGCGGTGGTCCAGATCCAGGGTCTGCAGCTGGTCGGCATGGATTACATGAACGCCGATGAGAACACTTTCGACATGCACGCGGTGAACCACCTGACCCTCAAGGCGGAGCTGCCCAAGCTCCCCCTTATCGATACAAAGCCTGTGATCCTCCTGCACCACAGCCCGGTGGGGCTGGACTATGTGGCCGCGGCCGGGGTGGATCTGATGCTGGCCGGCCACACCCACGCCGGCCAGATCTTCCCCGCCACCCTGCTCAACCACTGGATCTTCCCCCTCAACAAGGGGGTGCACCGCCATGGCGACACCATGGTGTTGGTCAGCCAGGGCGCGGGCACCTTCGGACCGCGCATGCGCCTGGGCAGCCGCAACGAGATCAACCTGATCCGCCTTCTTCCAGCACCTGCGGAAGAAAAGGGGCCGTCCGCCACCGCTGCCGTCCCATTGGGGACGGTGGTTGAAACCCAATTGGAACCGGGCCGAGGTGCTTCGGTTCCCGCAGTCAATCCATAAGGAGTGTTGGCATGCATTCACCCAACGAAGCAGGAAAGTGGTCGCGCCGACGTTTCATGAAAACCGCTGTCGGCGGCGGCGCCATGGCCATGCTGGGCCAGTTCGCCGTATTCCGGATCGCATGGGCGCAAACCGGTGGTCAAAAAGCGCTGCAGATGATCCTGGTGGACTACGCCAAATGCACCGGCTGCCGGACCTGTGAGACGGCCTGTTCGGCCTTCAACCATCCGGTGAGCGTGGGCGGAGAATCCCTCAAGGGCCTGGGCAATCCGGACTTGGCCAATATCCGGGTCTATCCCTACAACCCCGACGTGGACATCCCGGCGGTGTGCGCCATGTGTCCGGACACCCCCTGCATCGCGGCCTGCCCGGTGGATCTCGACCCCGCTACCGGCAGACGCGCTCTCTATCGCGAGGCGAAGCGTCAGACCATCACCAATGACCCGGAGCGCTGCATCAGCTGCGGCAGCTGCGCCGAGGCCTGCCGGGTGGGCATCATCCGACAGAATGTGGCGACCGAACGGCCGGAGCACATGTGCACCCTGTGCGGTGGAGATCCCCAGTGCGTGCAGCACTGCCCCTTTGGTGCCCTGTCGCTGGTTAGAGTGGATAGCGAAAGACCGTATTACGGCCAGCGGCCCGAGCAGATCGCCGAGCAGCTCATGGAACAGTGGTATGGAACGGCAGGCTAGGGCCACCGGGAAAGGAGAAAATCATGGATACACCCAAACACGGCTACAACGGCATCATCCTGCAGGTGGACCTGAGCACCGGCAAGATCGCGAAAAAAGCGGTGGATCCCCAGGACCTGGCCGACTACCTTGGGGGGCGCGGCCTGGGCGTGAAACTCTTGTGGGACCACCTGAAAGACAAACCCGGCACCGATCCGCTGGGGCCGGACAATCCCTTGCTGTTCATGCCGGGACCGGTCTCGGGCTTTCCCGCCCCCTCCGCCTCGCGGACCTGCGTGGTGACCAAGTCGCCCATCACCGCTCCGGTAAACGCCAGGTATGCCCACAGCGCCACGGTGAGCTACGCCAATATGGGCGGCTTCTTCGGCCCGGAGCTGCGCTTCGCCGGGTATGACGGACTGATGATCACGGGCCAGGCGGCCAAACCGGTCTATCTCTACATCAACGACGATACGGTGGAGATCCGCGACGCCGGTAAATTCTGGGGGATGGGCACCGACGCCTTCGACAAGGCCATACTCGAGGAGCTGGCCGACCAGCGTTTCCGCACCTGCTACATCGGCCCGGGCGGCGAAAACCGTGTCCGCTACGCCTGCATCATGAACACCGCCGCCCGGGCGGCCGGACGCGGCGGAACCGGCTGCGTCATGGGCAGCAAGCTGCTCAAGGCGATCGCGGTGAAGGGCAGCGGACAGCCCAACGTGGCCCACCACCAGCTGTTCCTGGAAGCCCTGGCAGAATCCCGGGAGAAGTTTAAGGACCCCAAGATCTACGGCCGCTGGCGCAAGGCCGGTACCGCCGCCGCCATCGAGTATCTGTCCGGCGAGGGGATCCAGGCGGTCAAGAACTTCCGCGAGGGCACCTTCACCGAGGTCGATAAGATCGGGGCCCAGGCCTCCTTCAAGACCTGGGTGCGCTCCTTTGCCTGCTACTGCTGCCCCCTGGCCTGCAAGAAGAGCGGTAGAACCACCGACAGCCCCTTCGCCGGTCTGATCCACGATGGCCCCGAGTACGAGACCGGCACCATGCTGGGCGCCAACCTGATGATCTCCGACCATGCCGGCATGATGAAGGCGATCTACATCGCCGACGACTACGGACTGGACATCATCTCCCTGGGCAACGTCATCGGTTTTCTCATGGAGGCCTACGACAAGAAGCTGATCAACCAGAAGATCTTGGACGGCATCGACCTGAAGTGGGGCTCAGTTCCGGCCACCATCGAGATGATCCACAGGATCGCCGCCCGCAAGGGGATCGGCGCCGTCGCGGCCAAGGGGGTCAAGGCCCTCGCCGACGCCATCGGCCAGGACTCCCACAAGTTCGCCATGCACGTCAAAGGCCACGAGCTGGCGGCCCACAACTGCCATGCCAACCCGCCCCGGGCCCTGTGCTACGCCACCGCCAACCGGGGCGCCTGCCACCTCAACGGCACCGACATCAACCAGCAGAACATGATCGCCCTGGCGGACGCCACCGGGCTGTGCCTCTTCGCCCTGCGCGGCTACGGTGTGGACGGCAAGCTGATGACCAAACTGCTCACCGCCATCATCGGCGCCGTCCCCAACGGCAACCCCCTGCAGATCGGTGAGCGCATCTACACCCTGGAAAAGCTGTTCAACTACCGGGAGGGCTTCACCCGGGCCGACGACGTCATCCCGGACCGGTTTTTCGAAGAGCCCTTGACGGTGGGCAAGAAGAAGGGCGCCATCCTGACGCGCGCGCAGTTCAACACCATGATGGATGACTTCTACACCCAGCGGGGGTGGGAACCGATTACGTCAGCACCGACGCCGGAGAAGCTGAAACAACTGGGATTGCCCGCCTTAACCTAACCGCAAGACCTTACACCCTACCCGTCTCCACCAGGAGCGGGATTCGATCCAAAAGGAGGCTGAGATGCGCTATCGCAAAATGCCCAAAAACGGCGACGAACTGTCCATTCTGGGATTCGGCGCCATGCGCCTGCCGCTCCGGGAGGACCGCAGCATCGACGAGGTGCGCGCCATCGCCCAGATACGTGACGCCATCGACCAGGGGGTCAACTATGTGGACACGGCCTGGCCCTACCACGGGGGGCAGAGCGAGCCCCTGGTTGGCAGGGCGCTCAAGGAGGGGTACCGCCAGCGGGTGAAGATCGCCACCAAGCTGCCCCTCTGGATGATCCACACCCGCGCCGACATGGACCGCTACCTGAACGCGCAATTGAAGAAACTGGCGACGGACCGCATCGACTACTACCTGCTGCACGCCCTGGACGGGGTCTCCTGGGACCGAATGGCGCAGCTGGGCGTCGCCGATTTTCTCGATGCCGCCCTGGCGGACGGCCGCATTGGAAACGCCGGATTCTCCTTCCACGGCCTCCTGGAAGACTTCAAGCGCATCGTGGATGCCTACGACTGGACCTTCTGCCAGATCCAATACAATATCCTGGACCGGGAGAACCAGGCCGGCAGCGAGGGCCTCGCCTACGCCGCCGCCAAGAAATTGGGCGTGGTGGTGATGGAGCCCCTGCGCGGGGGCAATATCAGCCTGCCCGAGGCGCCCCCCGCCGTGGCAGAGATCTGGCAGAAGGCCGCCATCCAGCGAAGCCCGGCGGAGTGGGCCCTGCGCTGGGTGTGGGATCACCCGGACGTCACGGTGGTCCTGTCGGGGATGAACGAAGAGGCCCACATCGCGGAAAATCTCGCCATCGCCGACACCGCCCGGCCCAAATCCCTCACCCCGGCGGAGCACGCCCTCGTGGCGGAAGCGGCCCGCACCTAAACGGCATTGATGAAGGTGGGCTGCACCGGCTGCGGCTATTGCGTGCCCTGCCCGGAGGGGGTGATGATCCCCGTCGCCTTCGAACTTTACAACAAGATGCACCTGTTCGGTAAAGTGGAGGAGAACAAGCTGATGTACGCCGCCCGTTTGAGCGGCCGCCTGTCGGGTGCCGAACCCGGCTACGCCTCCCAGTGCGTGGCCTGCGGCGACTGTCTGCAGAAGTGCCCCCAACAGCTCGATATCCCCGACTTCATGGCCGCGGTCGCCGACGAGATGGAGGATGATCACCTGGCGGCCCGCCTGGCAATGGCCCAGAAAATGTTCCGCATCAAGGCCCCATAGGCCCGAAGGTCGGCTGCATACATAGGGGGTGACCCCGGTGACAAGGATCCCGCCTTCATCGGGAAAAAGCCCCCCTCTCGATGGGTAACCCGCCATAGTTGGCGTGGCGGTGCCGTGTTAATTCTACACCAGGCAATTACGCGGCGGCCGCGGCCAGCGAGATCCACGGCGCTCGAACCTTCTCGCGCCCCCCGGCCGCCGCCCCGAGACCCATCTGAAAGGGGGCGACTATGCTCACCAAAACCACAACGACGCTCGGTATCGTGCTCCTGGCGATCGCCATGGCGCTGCCGAGTCTGGCGGCCACCAGCCGGGACGGCGATCCCGGGTCGACCGAAATAGAGGTATGCATGGGCAGCTTCGGCTGCTTTGAAGCGCAAACCTTCTCCTTTGCGGCATCCCGTTCCGCCGCCACGCAAACCAGCCGGAGCCGTGACCTTGCCAGAGTGACCATCGAGGACATCATCCTCCACAAGGTGCCCAATCGGGCAACCGTAGAATTGTTGCGATTGTGCGCCAACGGGGGAGATGTGCCGGAGGTCGAGATCCAGATCCGACGGATCACGCCCGAGGGATTCAGCGCCGATTTCATCCGCTATCTGCTCACCGACGTCATGGTGACCCAGTTCGGTATGCAGGACCGCGGGGAGGCGCTGCCGCTGGAGGAGATACGGCTCAAATTCAGACAGATGGCGGTGTCCGTCGTGGACGATGAAAGGGAGGACGAATTCGCCTGGGATGTGGAAGCCGCGGGCCGCCTCTAATCGTCGCGACGCGCGCTCACCAAGTCCCACCGCTCCACCGGCGCATATGCTCACGGATGCCGACCAGGCCAGATCTGGGTCGGCATCCGCTGATTTGGCGCCCATCACCGGCCCGCCATGGCCATCATGGTCTGCCTCGGAAGCGGTCACACGGCAACCATCTGGAAAGCATTTTGGCAAGGCGGTCCCAGGAACACATACATGTGCACTTGACTGGGCTGCGACACAACCGCGGCATTGGTGTGGAATGTCATGCCCTCGGCCTGATCGGAATCCACATGTTGGCAGATTGATTGGAGATGGCCGTAGTGGTCGACGATGCCAGTCAGGGCAGGGTGGGGAGGGAGGATCATCATCTGAATGGTATGATGCCTCCGGTATAGATTGAGGAGATTCATCCGTCCGACGCTACCTCGAGAACCATCATTCCGAAATACCCCTGTCTGGATGCCCACTGTTCAGCCTGGATCTCGGTTGGGAAGGCGCCGAAAAACACTTTGGTGAAGGTAATGTTTGAGCTTTTGTGGGCATCCGTCCTGAAATCGTCTACCGCCAAAAGATCCTCTTCCAGGCTTGCATAGTCCGAATACCAGAAGGTCAGCAGAAATCGACGGTGGTCTCCAGCCCAATCCAACAGCTTGACGGCTTCCTTTAACAATTGTTTCCTTTTCAACTGTGTTTCATGCATCCACCACTTGGCTTCGAAAACATACTTGGGCGCATCGTCCTTGTCATACACGACGAGGTCTGCCCACTTGAGATCTGGCGCTTCGTAGCCTTGCTCCCATGCGACCCGTGTGAGGGGAATCCAGGCTTTGAAGATGAAGTAAACCAGGGTGGTTTCGAAAAGATCGTAGCCCAATCCGTGGTTGCTGTCGGCATAAAACCGGTCGAAGGCCTGGGGGGCCATGGCAAAGGATTTGGCCAGAGACGCATCTTCCGCTTGAAGCGCCCGGGCCGCCGCCCGGAACAATCGTCGCAGCGCGTCATCGGTGCGGCCATAGGTAAGCTCATGGCGCCCGTATGTCTCATGGAAGCCGTTCCTATCCATATAACTTCCTTTCAATGCACATAGGCGACGTATCTAACCCCACCCGAGTTCTTTCATTAATTCGAGATACAAAGCTCTGGTGGCAACGATATCACTCATCGCTTCGTGGGCATCGATAAGAATGTCAAAATGCGCACATAGGGTCTCCAGACTGTAATTCTTCAATCGCAGTCCCTTGTGCGCCACCATTTCGGCCACCAGAGTCTCCAGTTCCTTCGAAACGGAAAAGAAATAGCTACCGAAATAGGGATTGCCGATTTTCCGGAAGCAGCTCCGCAGGAACTCGATGTCAAACTTCACATTTTTCCCACCGCAGATGAACTTGTCATCACGGTCGTATTTGTCGATATAGTTATCGAGCGTCGCGCACAACGAAGCGACGGCAACTTCCGGATGATCTCCTTCGAGAACCTCCTCCATCGTCCACTCGTTCACTGCCAGGGCACTTTCATTGATCAGGTCGTCCTCGGCAACTTTCCCATCGGCATGACGCTTTTCATGGGCCTTCAACGGTCGCATGTAAAGATCAACCGTCTCGACAATTTCGCCGTCGATTTCCACAAGTCCGGCGACCTGTAGGACGGCACAGCGGTGCGGGTCGATGCCGGTGGTCTCGCAGTCGAACCAGAAAACCTTTCCCATACATGTCTCCGTATGGTCCTGATGGCCGAATCATCCACGCCAACGCAAAACGTGTGATGTTCGGGTTCAGCCAGCGGTCGTATGCCGATGGAGAGCAGCCCCAGCGGCATGCGCCACCGGTGTCGGTGTCACGTATCCAAAGTGCGGGCGTTGTGGCGCAGGATCCGGTAGGGGGTGTCGACGAAGCCGGCCCGGCGGTATGCCCGGATGGCGGCGGCGTTCTCCCGGTGCACGTAAAGACGCAGTTCCAAACCGCCCTGGGCCTGCATGGCGCATTGGACCGCCTCTAGCAGGAGGGTCATGAGCCCACGGCCGCGGTGGTCCGGGAGAAGGTACATGCTCTGGATCCACCAATAGTAACCGGCATGCCAGTCGCTCCACTCCTTCACGGCGGAGACGCTGCCCACGGGCCGGTCGGCGTCATCCACCAGGACCCAGTAGGTGGCGATGGTGTCGTCCAAGAGGGCCGCGCGAATACCCCGCGCCAGGGTTTCCACCCCCTTGCGGTGGCCCTCGGCCTCGCGCGCCTCCTCAGCCGTGAACTGCACCAAGGCGTCGAGATCGTCCAAAGTGGCGGCTCTCACCCGCAATCGCGTCTCCTCGACCGATGGGATGGGGTCGGTCACGCCCCATCCGGGGTCGTCAGTTTTTGCTGCACGCTGTGGATCTTGTCCGCCATGGTCTGTTCGCGGTCCACGCGGGTACCCAACTTGATGGTGGTGGTGATGCGGGGGGCGCCCAGACGGTGAATCTCCTCGTGGCACCGCTTGACCGCCCCCATGACGGCGTCCCAGTCCCCCTCCACATTGGTGCCGTATGCGTGGAGCTGGTGCTTGAGGCCGGCCGCATCGAGAATCTTCTGGCAGGCAGCCACGTAAGCGGAGACCGAGACGCCCACCCCGAGGGGGACGACACACAGATCGATCATGACCTTCATCAAACATCTCCTTGAGAGAATGGAAACCGGTTGGCACCATCTGCCGTGAGCGGTGAAGATTGGTGCCCCGGGGGATGCCGTCGCCGGCACGATACGCTTCACGCGTTGCTGAAATTCACAATAGGTCCCGATTCATTCAAATAGATAGGTGCCGGCCAACTTGTCGCTGAAGCGCCAGAACGGCCCCCTGCGCTGGCGGGCATAGGCACTCAGGCGCCGCCACCAGGATTCGCCCCGCAACACCTCGTGGACGCTGTAGTCGCGGGTGTCCTCCCGACCCTCGATTTCGATCTGCTCGATCCCGAAATCCCGGTAGCCGGGCCCCAACAGCAGGCAGGCGGCAATGACGTCGCGGGCGTGCTGCTTGGCCACATTGCGGCCATAGAGTCGGGTCAGGGCCAGGGGCTTGGGGTCGTACCGCAGGCAGCGGGCCACTCCCACCATCTCTTCGATGCGGAAGCAATGCCACTCCACTGGGTGGGCATAGGAGCGCTGGATGAGGTCGAAGGGGGTGTTGTTGCCCACCAGCAGAAGGTCAATATCCCGGGGGAAGTGGTCCACTGCCGCGCCGGCGGCGAGCCGGGCCATCGAACCGAAGAGCAGGGCGGCCCGGGGATGGTAATCGGAGAGCTGGGTCACGATCTCCGTCACCACGGCGCGGCAGGACTGCAATCGGTCGGAGATCTCCCCGTTCGCGGACATGGCACTCCTCCATACCGCCGCTGGCCGCTGGCGGGGCGATGGTTCTGGCCGATAGACTATGCTATGGTCGACGCGCTTGTCTGAACTGCGGCCATCATCGCCCAAATGGGCGCTGATTGCAATCCACACTGCAAGATCGAAGAGGCACCCATGACCGAATTGCGGCACCCCCATCAACGAGCGGCCTATGGCGGCGATGGCTGGTCACCCCGCAGCACCCGACTGTCGGAGGAGTTGGGCAAGATCTGGTCCAGCTGCGGCCAAAACAGCGAATACGCGCCCTTGCAGCGCGTCCTTCTGCATCCCCCTTTCGGCGACACCCTCACCCAGGGGACAGATCCGAACAAACTTCAGCTCCTGGCACCGGTGGATGCCCGCCGAGCGGCCAAGCAGCACACCGAGATGGCCAAGGCCTACGCGGGTGCGGACGTTTCGGTGGAATGGATAGAGCCCCAGCGCACCCCAGTGCCCTTCAACCTCATGTTCGCCGCCGATCTCCTCTTCATGACACCGGAGGGCGCCATTTTGGCGCGGCCCGCCTCGATGGTCCGGGCCGGCGAAGAGCGCGAGGTGGCCGCCCGGCTGGCGCGGTTGGGCGTCCCCATTCTGCGCAGCGTCAGCGGCAGCGGCACCTTCGAAGGGGCCGATGCCATGTGGCTCGATCCCGAAACCGTCCTGTTGGGACGGGGACTGCGCACCAATGCGGCGGGGATCCGGCAGGTGAGCGCCGTCCTTGCGGAAATGGGCGTGGAGACCATCGTGGTGGACCTGCCCCACGGCACCATGCACCTCATGGGCATGCTGCGCATCGTGGACCGCGACCTGGCCGTGGCCTGGCCCAAGCGTCTGGCCCACCACGCCGTCACCCAGCTTTCGGAGCGGGGCTTCAAGGTGGCCTTCATCCCCGACGAGGCCGAAGCGGTGGCCGGCATGGCCTTGAACTTCGTCACGGTGGCGCCCCGCCACATCCTCATGCCGGCGGGCAATCCGCTCACCGAAGAGTTCTATGAATTCCTCGGCATCACCTGCCAAACTGTCGAGATGGACGAGATCGTCAAGGCCGCCGGCGCCGTCGGCTGCCTCACCGGCGTGCTGGAGCGCGAGATCCTGTAAAGGCTGGTGGATGGTCGTCCACCTCTTCGCTATCCCTGGGCAGCGCGAAACGGCGGCAATCACCGATCGGGACCGCAGCGGGCAGATCGACGGCAGCCGCGAAGCACCCCCATGGCGTTGACACGCTTCGGGGGCTGCCAAAGCTTACCGGCCGCCCGCTGCTGCCCCAGCCACCTCACCAGTCGAGCAAGGACGGGTCGGTGACGTCGATGGTCGGATCGGTCTCCACCAGCCGGCTGGCCGGCGCCACCACCCCCTCCTCAACCCACTTCTCCAGATAGAGGAAGGCGCGCTGGGCGTAGGCCTGCATGGGCGTCAGCAGATCGGGGATGTCCGGGTCAGCTTCTGCACTGCTGTAGCCCCAGCCGCCGTCGGCATGCTTGTCCACGTGACCGGCATTGGCGATGATGTAGAGGCGGTGCAGATCCGGGTTGCCGAAGCGCGCCACCGCATCGGCGTAGTCCAGCGACTGGGCGTTCAGGGCCACCAGTCCGTCGTGCTGACCGTGCAGGCTTAACAGTGGCGCGGAGAATTCTCCCGAGTTGGCGTTCTTCAAGGCGTAGCGGACACTCTCCTGGTTCCACCCCCCGTTGGGGGCGTTGCGCAGCCATTCGTAGAGCGGCGGCGGTGTGTTGGGATTGTTCGGATCGGCGTAGCAGGAGTAGGCCTGCGACGTGGCCGCATCGTCGCCGCGCAGGTCGGCGCGGTAGACATAGGAGACCAGATTGTAGTAGCCCACGCCACGGAAGGCCTCGAACCCCGGCACGTATTGGAAGCCATCAAAGGTGGTGTTGTAGTACCCCCAGAAGAGGGCCGATTCGGGCGAGAAGCCGGCATTGACCATGGGCAGGTAGGCGCTGCTAAATCGCGGTCGCTGCGCATATGCCGTCGGCGTTGTCAGGGTCTCCGGCGCATAGTACCAGCCCATGGCCAGCGTGCCCTTGTCGATGCTGCCCACCAATGAGTCCGCGGCGGCGTATTCGGCCACCGACACCTTGCCGTTCCCATCGGCATCGAGGATGCGCCGGTCGGGCCAGTAGGCGCCGGACCAGTCCACGCCGCCGTCGAACAGGCGCGGTTTGCCCTGCCGCACCCGTTTGTGATCGATCTCGAGGGCGCGACGGGTCTGGTATCCGCCGTTGGAGAGCCCCATCACATAGGTGTGGGTGGGCGGTTCATCGGCGTAGGCCGTCAGCAGCCGCCGGGCGCACATGGCCAGATCGATCATCAGCATGCCCCAGTGCTGGGTGGGGTGCTTGCCCGAAATCATGTCGCCCGCCCCGCCGGGAATGCCCTTGTCCCCGGCGATATAGGCGTAGCCGGCTTCGAGGAGCCATGGCACCAGGACCGCCTCGTTGGCGTACTCGTTGCGCAGCCCCGGGGTGCCGGCGACAACGAGCTTGCCGTTCCAGGACCTGGGTAGACGGAAGGTGATGCGCTGCTGGCGCTTGCCCTTCTTCAGCAGGCCCGTCACCTCCATCCCGGCGATGTCGGCATTGGTGGGCTGAAAGGCGGCGGCGTGGATCACGTTGACGTTGATCTTACCCGCCTTGGCCTGTTCTTCGGGCGGCAGGCTGTCGTAGTATTCCGAGTCCGCCGCGGGAAGCCCCCAATAGGTCACATGGGCCAGGCCGCCGTCTTCGCCCCCCTCGTAGGTGTGCATGTAGATCTCCTCCAGATTCAGGCCTCGGCCGCGGTCCCTGTCCCGCTTGCCGTGGGCGAACAGCGTCGCGCTGAACGCCGTGAGCGTAATAAGGAACGCGAGCCAAAACACAGCGATGGTCACGCAATTCTTCTTCATCAATCTTCCTCCTTGGTAGGGTGATGATAGATCCTCTTGGAGCAGCCATTCAAGCGAATTCTTCACCGGCCGGCAGCGTGCCCGCTAGCGGTAGGCGACAGCGGGCAGCCAGGTCACCAGTTGGGGGAACAGGCCCACGATCAGCATGCCGATCAGCTGCAGGATGATGAAGGGGATGACGCCGCGGTAAATATCCGCGAGCTTGACGGCGGAGGGCGCTACGCCCTTCAGGTAGAAAAGCGCAAAGCCCACCGGTGGGGTCAAGAACGAGGTCTGCAGGGTGACGGCAATCAGCAGCAGAAACCAGATCATCTCCGGATTCTCCACCACGCCGTAGCCTTCGATGTGCAGACCGAGCTTGGACACCACCGGGGCCACCAGCGGCAGGATGATCAGGGTGATCTCTACCCAGTCCAGAAAAAAGCCCAGCAGAAACACGCAGAAGAGGATAAACGCGATAATGCCATACGGCCCGAAGGGCAGGCCGGTGAGAACCCGTTCGATAAATTCATCACCGCCCAGCCCCCGCAGCACCAGGGCGAAGCAGGTGGCGCCGATCAGTATGCCGAAGATGTAGGCGGTGGTGCTGTAGGTGGATACCAGCACCTCCTTGAGAACCGCCAGATTGAAGCGCTTGTAACCGACAGCCAACAAGGTGGCGAAGAGGGCCCCGACGCCGCTGGCCTCGGTGACGGTAGCGATCCCTTTGAAGATCGAGCCCAGCACCGCCACGATGAGCAGGGCTGGCGGGATGACATTCTTGACGACATCGAAGATCACCTTCCAGGAGATCGACCGGCGATCCGGTGAGAGGGGTGCCGCTGCGGGTTTCAGATAGCAGAATGCCAGCAGGTAGATCACGTAGAGGCCGGCGAGGATGAGGCCGGGAAACACGGCACCCAAAAAGAGATCGCCCACGGAGAGGGCCAGCTGGTCGGCCATCACGACGAGCATGATGCTCGGGGGGATCAGGATTCCCAGGGTGCCGGCGCCGGCGACGGTTCCCAGCGCGAGCGTCTTGGCGTACCCCTGCTTGATCATGGCCGGGATGCTGAGCAAGCCCAGGAGGACCACCGAGGCGCCGATGATGCCGGTGGAGGCGGCCAGCAACACCCCGATCATGGTGACGGTGATGGCCAGCCCCCCGCGAACCTTGCCGAACAGCTCCTGAGCGGAAACCATGAGGCGCTCGGCGATCCCGGCCCGGTCCAGCATCAACCCCATGAAGATGAACATCGGCAGGGATACCAGCACCCAGTTGGCCATGGTGCTGTAGATCCGGGTAATGGACAGGCCGAAGTAATCGAAATCCACCCCGGTGAGGGTGTCGAGGTACAGGTCGGCGTAGTAGCCCACGGCGGTGAAGATAACCGAGGTGCCCGCGAGACACAGCGCCACCGGGTAGCCGGTGAGGAGCAATCCGATGAAGGTCGCGAACATGGCGACGACCAGATAATCAGTCAGTTCCATCTGCACTCGCAAAAATAGCGGTTAGCGATCGGATCACGCGGGAGATCGCCGCGATGGCCAGCATGGCGAAACTCAACGGGATGACGGCCTTGATGGCCCACCTGAAGGGGAGTCCCAGGGGGGCTGACGAGCGTTCGTTGTGGACCCAGGAGTCGAGAAAAAAGTCGGTGCTGTGGTAGAGGACCGCCCAGATAAAGGGCAGCAGCAGGAACAGCGTGCCCAGAACCTCGATCCACTGCTGGACCTTGGGCGGAAAGCGTTCGTGAAGCAGGTCCACCCGGACATGGGCGTCGGTGGTCAGGGCGTAGGAGAGCCCGAACATGAAGGCCAGGGCGTAGAGATGCCACTCCAGCTCTTCGAGCAGCACCAGGCCCCGACCGAAGCCGTAGCGCAGGACGACCTGAAGGACAATCACCAGGACGAGCAGGCCATTGGCCCAGCTGAGCCACCGGCCCACCAGGAGGACGAAGGCGTCCAGCCGATCGGGAAGGCTTTTTTTGGCCGCTTCTGTTGGCATAGGCGTTCGGTCGATCGCAGTTCGATGCCGGCCCGGCAGCCCCACGCCTGCAATCAGGCAACCGGCAAGCGCGGGATTCCGGGTACCGATCAGGGATTAGTTGCCACTGCCCGTCGGCAGATGGGCCACGCTCTCATAAGGGGCGGTGGATGCCGAATAGGCCTGGTAATCGTCCCACACTTTCTTGAAGAAGGGGTCGGAGGCGGACTCCTCCGCCATCACCTCCTTGAACTTCTCCTTGAACAGGGCCAGCATCTCGGGCGACCACACCTTGTTGACGGTGCCGTGTTTGGTGACATTTTCTTCCACCACCACCCCCTGCTCGGCGTGGGACTTGGCCACCGAGTATGTATTCACGGCCATGGCGGAGATGGTCATGACCGCCTGCTGGCGGGGACTCATGGCATCGAAAATCTCTCTGTTGATCAGCAATTCACAGTGGGTCATGGGCTGATGCCAACTGGGGAAGTAATTGTATTTGGCCACCTTGTAGAAGCCCAGCTTGGTATCGATGGCCGGGGTGGAGAACTCGGTCGCGTCCAGGGCGCCCTTCTCCAGTGAGGGAAAGATCTCACCGCCGGGAATCGTCGTCACCGAGGCCCCCAATTTGCTCAACACCTTGCCCCCCAGGCCGAAAAAGCGAATCTTGAGCCCCTTCAGGTCGCCAGGAGAATTGATCTCCTTGCTGAACCAGCCGGCGGTTTCCGGCGCCAGAAAGGCCAGGGGGAATACTTTGACCTTGTACCCGGCCTGATCGTACATCTCCTGATACAGCTTGCCGCCATTGCCGTGGTAGAGCCAGCCCAGGTAATAGGGGATCCCCTGCCCGAACGGGATGGCGGTGAACAACTCGCTGGCCTTGATTTTGCCGGCCGCGTAACCGGAGACCCAGTAGCCGCCGCTGATTTTGCCGGAAGAGGCGGCATCCAGAATCTCGAAAGCGGGAATCAACTTGCCCGGATCGTAGAGTTTAATTTTGATCGTCCCGTCGCTGGCCACTTCCACGAACTCTTTAAACTTTACAATGGAATCCCCGAGTGTGGGAAGGGCTGTGCTGAACGCCGTGGGGATTTTGAGCAGGAATTTCTTCTCCTTCTCATCCGCCGCCAAGACGCTGCCGGCAAAAGAACTGGACAGAAAAATGCCGCACAGCATCAGGGCAACCCACATCCTCTTGAAGCGCATCTTTTTCATGATTCCTCCTCTCGCTGACCGACGCCCGTTCTGCGTCGTGCCGTTAGACATATCTCCCATCATACGGCCCGCCCGGCAGTGGTGACGCCCGGCGGGCTTCCAATTGGCAGCCTGTCAGAAATTGTAGTAAAATTACGACATGTAGCAATTTTAATACAAAGCAATCCTCGCCTCAGCCGTGGGCCGCGCGGTTCGCAAAGGTCTCCCGCAGTTCCCGCTTCAAGGTCTTGCCGGCCACGTTGCGCGGAAAATCGGTGATGACCCTCACCTCGGCGACGCGCTGAAACTTGGCGCCCACCCGCGTATTGATCCACTCTTTGAGCGCCGCCGCATCGGCCGTCGCCGCGGGCATAAGCGTCACAACGGCGAAGGGCACCTCCCCCCACTTGTCATCGGGCACGCCGAAAACGGCGACTTCGTTCACATCGGGGTGCTGAACGACCACCTCTTCGATGTCGCGCGGATACACGTTCACGCCCCCGGAGATGATCATGTCCTTCTTGCGATCCACCAGATAGAGAAAGCCATCCTCGTCGACGTAGCCGAGATCTCCGGAGTGCAGCCACCCATCCACGATGGCTTTGCGGGTCAGGTCCGGCCGCTTGTAGTAGCCCGGCATCAGGATGGGGCCTTTTCCGCAGATCTCGCCGACTTCATTGGGGGGCATCGGTCGACCGGCTTCATCCACGATCTTCATGTCGAACAGGGGCAGCGGAATGCCCACCGAAGCCGGTTTGCGGGGATAGTCGAGCTTGTCGAGCACCGTCACGAAGCCTTCGGTGAGCCCGTAGAGTTCGTAAAAACGACCCGGCAGCAGCCGATTGAGGGTCTCTTTGTGCTCCAGATGCAGGGGTGCGCCCAAGGCGAGGATCATCTCCAGGGAGTCCAGTTTGTCCGGATCAAAATTGGGCGCGTTGAGCATGGCGATGATTTGGGCAGGCACCAGCATCACATGGGTCACCCTCTCCTGATGGATGTATTCGATGTAGGTGATGGGGTCGAACTGGGGCAGGAGAACGTAGGTGGCGCCCTGAAACACCGTGGGCATGAGATCGACGAAGGCACCGTTGAATACAATGGCGCCGGCATGCAGCGTCACACTTTCCGGGGAGAGACGAAAGGCGGCGGCAAAGGAGGTACCATAGGCGAGACGGATATCGTGGGAGTGGACGATCCCCTTGGGCATGCCGGTGGTCCCGCTGCTGTACATGATGTTGAAGGGATCAACGCCCTGAATCGCGGGCCCCTCCGGCTCGCTGTCCGTCTCGGCCGCTTTCAGGGCGTGATAGTGGAGAAACCCCGCCTCCCCAGTCTCTTCGATGCTGAGGCATCCCCCCGGAAGCAGATTGGGCAGACCGGTTCGAATGCCGCTGATGATGGGTGCGAACGCCTGATTGGTAATCACCATTTCGGCATCGGCGTCGTGGAGCAGGGATTTGAGGGCACTCTCCAACAGCAGGGTGCTCATGGGAACCACCACGGCGCCGATTTTGGCAGCCGCCCAATAGGTCTCGAGCAGTTCGAGACAATTGGGCAGCACCGTGGCGACCTTGGCGCCCTTTTTGACACCGAGGTTCAGCATGGCATTGGCCAACCGGTTTATTTGCCGATTGAGCTCGAGATAGGTCAGGCGTCGATTGCCGAAGACCACCGCAAGATGATCCGGGCGATAGCGGGCATGACGGGTGAACAACATCCCCAAATTCATCGGCCTCTCCTTTGGCGTGGACGGGGGTCGGATGCTGAACCGGGAAGGGACCAGCCGTTCTAGCCAGAACCTTGGCAAAAGCCATGCCGAATTTTATTCATTTCCCGAATAGATAGATAACCGATGGCCAATACACATTTTTCTAAATTCGGGCGCAAATTTTGAAGAAATTAAGCTTGAGTGGCCCCCAAGGAACTGTAGTATTATTAATACAACCATTGGGACGATCTTCGGAAAGGGGCGGTGTCAGATCCCGAAAAACGGGCTCGCGGACAACGGCACGGGTGTTGCTCTCTCGTCAAAGGAAACGCGAAGAACCCACAAGGAGGACACCATGCTGAAGATTCCGGACGCCGTCGCCGTGGTGACGGGCGGGGCCAGTGGAATCGGTCTCGCCTTTGCCAAGTACTGGATCGCGGAGGGCGGCAAAGTGCTGTTGGCCGACCTGTCGGAAGACGCCCTGCGGAGCGCCAGGGAGCGGCTGGGGGCATCTGCCGAAATCCTGGTCTGTGATGTCACCCGTGAGGCGGACAGCCACAACTTGGCCCAGACCGCCATGGATCGCTTCGGCAGGATAAATCTCGTGGCCCCATTCGCCGGCATCATCAAAGATGGGCTGATGCTCGCCCCGGACCGGGAGAGCGGTAAGGTGGTCGCCAAAATGTCCCTCGAGCAGTTCCGCAGCGTCATCGACGTCAACCTCACAGGGGTCTTCCTCACCGTACGCGAGTGTGCCGAACAGATGATCAACCACGGGACCAAAGGGTTGATCTGCCTGGTCTCTTCCACCGGATCGCTGGGCACTGCCGGCCAGATCAACTACGCCGCCAGCAAGGCGGCCGTCTCCGTCATGCCCAAGGTGATCACCGCGGAGTTCTTCCGACGGGGCGTCGCCGATCGCATCCGCTGTGTGGCGGTGGCGCCGGGGTATGTGGCGACACCCATCCTGGAGGGAATGAATCAGAAAGCGCTCGCCCGCATTCTGGAAAAGGTCCCCATCGGCAGATTGATCGAACCCGAGGAGGTTGCCGCCCTGGTCTGCGAATTGTACCGCAACGAGGCGTTGACCGGAGATGTCTATTACATTCACGGCGGGCTGCGGCTGGGCTCGCGTGGATAGACCGCGCCATTGATGGCTGCACAGGCAATTGATGGCTGCACAAGCAAAGGAGCACACCCATGAGCCAGGTCAGTATTATCGGTGCCTACAATACGAAATTCGGCGCCTTCGTGGAGAAAAACCCGGAGACCGGTGAAATCCAGGACACGAAGAGCTACTATGATCTTATCATCGAGGCAGGCCGGGGGGCGATCGAGGATGCCGGCATCGATCCAGCGGAGATTGACGGTATCTGGATCGGTTCCTGCTCGCCCGCCCGTTTCATCAACCAGGAGCATGTGGGCCCGCTGGGATTGGAGGTGTCCCCGGAAGCGTTGCGCTTCGTTCCAACAACCCGCACCGAGGGCGCCTGCGCCAGCTCCTCGGTGGCCCTCTACAACGCGGTCTTCGGGGTTGAATCGGGTCGCTTCCGGCGGGTGCTGGTGATCGGGGTGGAAAAGATGAGCCTGCTACCCACCGCCGAGGTCACCCACACCTTGGCCTGCTCATCCTATTGGCCGGAGGAGGGGGCCATGGGCATGACCTTCCCGGGGCTGTTCGCCGAGTATGCCAAGGGATATATGGCCCACTACGCGTATCGTCTGGAGGAGCTGCAGAAGATGTTCGCCGCCGTCTCCGCCCTGTCATACCGCAACGGCATCGAAAATCCCCTGGCGCACTTCAGCAAGGGGGGGCCGGCCGACCGCCTCAAGCTCTTCACGCCCGAGGCCATCTTGAATCTGCCGCCGAAGGGAAAAGGCAGCAATCCTGTGATCGCCGATCCGCTGCGGCTCCACGATTGCTCCTTGATTTCGGACGGCGCCGCGGCCGTGGTGCTGGCGCCCACCCGTGAGGCCACCGCCATCAGCCAGCGGGTGGTGGAGATCGCCGGCGTCGGCATGAGCACCGAGCGGCTGCCCGAAAGCGTTCGCCCCAACATGCATGAGCTGATCGCCGGCAAGCACGCGGTCAGCGCTTCGTTCGCCGAAGCGGGGATCACCATCGCCGATGTGGATCTGGCCGAGGTCCACGATTGCTTCTCGATCAATCAGATCCTTACCACCGAAGCCCTCGGCCTTTCCGAGGATGGGCAGGCCGGTTGGGACTATCTGGCGGGACGCTTCGGGCCGGACGACCGCTGCCCGGTGAACCTTTCTGGGGGGCTCAAGTCCAAAGGCCATCCGGTGGGCGCCACCGGCTGCTCCATGCACGCATTGGCCTACAAGCAGCTGGTCGGAGAGCCGATCGGCCTGGCGCCGGCCGGCAACAAGGCACCCGCCACCGGGGTCGTTTTCAACGTCGGTGGCTCAGCGGCCACCAACTGCGTCACCACCCTCAGGCGCCTGTGACCCTTCCCCGATCTGGCGACGGTCGCCTGTCCCGACCCATTGGCTTTTGAGGAGGTGGTCGATGGTACAACCAGACTCCAATCCCATAACGCACGCCGGGTTTTTCAGGAACCTGGTCGAGAACATGGCGATCGGCGTTATCATCACCGATACGGACGGTAAAATCGTCTTTATCAACGACACCTACTCCCGCTTTCTGGATATCGACATCCGTCGCTCGTTGGGCAAGCATGTCACCGAAGTGATCACCAACAGCCGCCTGCATATCGTGGCCAAAACCGGTGTCGCCGAGGTCAACTACCCGCATAAATACAAGGATACCGGCTTCCTGGTGCATCGGGTGCCGCTGCGCGAACAGGGCCGCATTGTCGCCGTCGTGGGGCTGGTCCTGTTCGACTCCGCCACAACGGTGACCCAACTGGCGGAGAAACTGGATCGGCTGGAATCCAAAATCGCCGATGTCCAGAAAGAGCTTGCCAATGTGCACACGCCCCGCTTCTCGTTCGAAAGCATCGTCGGCGTGAGCACCTCAATGGAAACCGTGGTGCGCGAGGCGCGCAATGCCGCGGGGACCAATATGCCGGTCCTCATCACCGGAGAATCGGGGACCGGCAAGGAGCTCTTCGCCCACGCCGTTCACAATGCCAGTGCTCGGCGCCATTTCCCCTTCATCCGGGTCAACTGCGCGGCCCTGCCCAAGGATCTGCTCGAAGCGGAGCTGTTCGGCTACGAAAAGGGCTCCTTTACCGGCGCCGATCCGCGGGGCAAACCCGGCAAGTTCGAGCTGGCCCATCTGGGAACCATCTTTCTGGACGAGATCGGCGACATGCCCATCGAGATGCAGCCCAAACTTCTCAGAGTGCTCGAGCTCAAAGAGTTTGAGCGGGTGGGCGGGGTCGCCCCCATCTCGTCGGATTTCAGAATCATCGCCGCCACCAACCAGGACCTGGAAGGGCTGATGAAAACCGGCCAGTTCCGCCGCGATCTCTACTTTCGCCTGAACGGCATCCCCATCGGCATCGAGCCGCTGCGACAGCGGCGCGCCGATATCGTTCCGCTGGCCTATCATTTCATCGCCAAAACGGTGAAAGGGCCTTCGGGCAAAGGGATCCGGATCCATCCCAAGGCCCAAAAAACCCTTGAAAGCTATGAATGGCCGGGCAACGCGAGAGAGTTGCGGCATGTGATTCAGCGGGCCATCACCACCTCCGTAGATGGCACCCTCAGGCCCGAAAACCTTCCCGACTACGTGTACCAATCCACTGTCTTCCCCAAACGGGCCGAAGCGACCTCCCTCGGCGATTATCTGCACGCCGCCGAGCGCTATTTGATTGAACAGACCCTCCGGGAAGCGGACGGAAATAAAACCAGGACGGCAGCCCGCCTGGGCATTCACCGGACCCTGCTCTACCGCAAAATGAACCTGCTGGGGATAGAGCTGTGACGGGCACCGGACAGATCCATGGGTAGGCCGGACAATCTCCCCGCCGTGCCGTGGGGGCGGTGCCACCGGATTTGACAGTCCCATCGTCAAAACGCTATGGTCGCCCCCATGCCGGGCTGCCGGCGGGACCCAGATGCCGGGCCGGTCCACCCCGTTGAGACCCGCCGCCCTTCGGCTGGGGTGCCGCTGATGGGTCCGGTCGACCCCAAAGGAGCGCCACCATGCCATGAATGTCACGCGTCTGTTCGCCCACCAGTCGATCCGCAACAAGTTGTTCATCAGCTACTTCAGCGGCTTCGTCATCGCCGTTCTTCTGGGCAGTCTGGTGATTTACTACTTCATGCGCACCACCCTGCGGAACAATATCGAAAGCGAACTCAAGGGCAGCACCACCTCCATTCTCAACCTGGTCCACACCTCCGCCACCATCTCCCTGAAAAATTACCTGCGCGCCATCGTCGAGAAGAACCGCGACATCGTCCGCCAGATCCATCGCGAGGTTCAATTGGGGCTGCTCTCCGAGCCGGAGGCCAAACGGCGCGCCGCCAAGCTGCTCCTCAGCCAGAAGATCGGCACCTCGGGCTACATTTACTGCATCGACAGCCAGGGGGTGCTCCAGGTCCACCCCAAGCCGGCCCTGCGGGGGGTCAACATCTCGGACTACCGCTTCGCCCAGGATCAGAAACGTCGCAAATCGGGCTATCTCGAGTACGACTGGCGCAATCCCGACGAAACGGAGGAGCGCCCCAAGGTTCTTCAAATGGTGTACTTTGAGCCATGGGACTGGATCATCTCCGCCTCGGCCTACCGCGAAGAGTCCAGCCAACTGGTCAACGTGGAAGATTTCCGCCACACCATCCTCTCCATGCGCTTCGGCCGTACCGGCTACTCCTACGTCATGAACGCCCGGGGGGATCTGATCATTCACCCCCTGCTGGAGGGGGTCAACATCGCCAACGAGACCGATGCCAGCGGCCGCCAGTTCATCCGTGAAATTCTGGAGCGCCGCAATGGCAGCATCATCTACCCGTGGAAAAACCCGGGCGACGACACCGATCGGGAGAAACTGGTGATATTCAACTACATCCCGGAACTGGATTGGATCGTCACCTCCTCCAGCTATCTCGAAGAGTTCTATGAGCCCCTCTCGACATTGCGCAATCTGGTGATCTTCGGTGGTCAGCTCTCTCTGGTGCTCTTCATCCTCATCACCCTTAAAATCAGCGCCGCCATTACCAGCCCCCTCAAGACCCTCGAGAACAAGTTCAACCAAGGGGCCACGGGCGATTTTTCCATCCGCATGCGGCGCGAGGAGCGCGACGAGATCGGCCAGCTGGCCAATTACTTCAACAGCTTCATGCAGAAACTGGAAGTCTACAGCAAAAGCCTTAAAAAGGAGATCCAGGAGCGCACCCAGGCGGAAGCCGCCTTGAGCGCCTCGGAGGAGATGTTCTCCAAGGCCTTTCGCTCCAGCCCCCACGGCATCGCCATCACCGCCCTTGACGACCAGCGCTTCATCAACGTCAACGACAGCTTTCTCGAGATGACGGGCTACCGGCGCGACGAGATCATCGGTCGCGCGGTGGGCGAGGTGGGGCTTTTCGCCGGGGAGGTGGCGATGCCCCTTGGACGCGAAGAGCTCGAAAACCATCACCACCTGCGCGGGGTGGCGGTCCGCTACCGGACCAAGGTGGGCGAACCCCGCAGCGGTACCCTCTCGGCCGAACGGATCGAACTGTGGGGGGAAACCTGCATCCTGACCAACATCGAGGACGTCACCGAGGCGGAGCGCCTCGAGAAGGAGGTGATGGAGGTCAGCGAGCAGGAGCGCCTCAGCATCGGGCGCGATCTGCATGACGACCTGGGTCCCCACCTCGTCGGCATCGAAGTGCTCGTCAAGGTGCTGCAGCGCAAACTCGACCGCCAGGGGTTGGATGAGCAGGAGCTGACCGACAAGATCCGCAGCCTGACCAAAGAGGCGATCGGCAAGACCCGGGCGCTGGCGCGGGGGCTATGCCCGGTGACCATCGACAGTCAGGGGCTCACCGACGCCATCGCGGAGCTGAGCCGCAACGTCGAGGCCGTCTTCGGCCTGCGCTGTGACGTCGACCGCAACTGCCCGGTGGAGTTCCCCGACAACACCATCGCCACCCACCTCTACTACATCCTGCACGAGGCGGTCTACAACGCCGCCAAACACGGCCAGGCCACGCGGGTGCAGATCCGGATGCGCTGCGACAACGGGCGCTACTGCCTGACCGTAGACGACGACGGCGTGGGTATCCATCATCGCGAACAGACCGACGCCAAGGGGATGGGGCTGCGCATCATGGGGTTTCGGGCCAAGAAGATCGGTGCCCGTCTGGATATCGGGCACAATCCCCAGGGCGGCACCCGCATTCAGCTTCGCTTTCTCTGAACCATCCGCGGGCCCGCCCGCGATACCAATGGAGACGCCGACATGGCCGCCAATCAAGACACCACCCGCATTCTGATCGTCGAAGACCACCCGGTGTTCATTTTCGGTCTCAAGGAGCTCCTCCACCAGGAGACCGACCTGGTGGTCTGCGGCCAGGCCGAAAGCGTCGGTGAGGCCTGGGAGAAGATCGAATCGCTCTCGCCCGATCTGGTCATCGTCGACATCACCCTCAAGGGCCGCAACGGGATCGAGCTGATCCGCGACATCAAGAAGCACTACAAAGACCTGCCGGTGCTGGTCCTCAGCATGCACGCCGAGTCGCTCTTCGCCGAGCGGGCCCTCTCCGCCGGCGCGCGGGGCTACATCGTCAAGGAGGAGGCCTCCGACAACATCGTGGCCGCCATCCGCTGCGTCCTCAACGGGGAGGTCTACGCCAGCCACAATCTGATGAAGACCATCCTCAACCGCATCGTCACCCAGTCGGACACCGATAAATCGCCCCTCAAGGCGTTGGCCGATCGCGAGTTGGAGGTATTCTACGCCATCGGCATCGGCATGTCCTCGCGCCAGATCGCCAGCAAGCTGCATCTGAGCATCAAGACCATCGGGACCTATCGCGAACGGATCAAGGAGAAGCTGGGCTTGGCCAACGCCAACGCCCTGATCCGCTATGCCGTGCGCTGGGTGGAACACCACCCCGACCTCAACGTCACATTCATGGGGGAGGGTACCGCCGAATAAATAAGCGCTGGTGACCATTTTTACACCATGCCGAATTCATCAGCGGCAATGCAAATCTGCTTCACCATCAAACCAGCAGCTACCGGGGCCTATGGTGGACCATCCTGAACCTTCAGGGCAAGATCCGCCGTGAAATTCGGTTGGGCCAGGGTCGGCAGCAAGCGCCTCGGCGGTCCCAGGTACACGACCACCGCCCGGGGGCGGTTCACCGTCAACCGCTTTGCTTCCCTGGCCGCGGTCGCGCGCGAGCCGATCTGAAAGCGCACAGGGGTGGGGGGTTCAACTACCTGGGAAAGGGGCAAGCAGGGCGGTCGCCCCAAAGAGGTACCGTCCCAAGCCGAGGAAACCGCCGTTGCCGCCGAGGCACCATCCAACCAGGGGGCATTGAGCGTTCACCAGATTGTCGATACGCTCACCATCTTCAGGACAGCACTTACTTCCTATCTGCGTCACCGCGGGGTTTCCATCGGCGCCTACCGAAGGTTTCGCTGGAACTGACCCCGCCATAGGCTAATTCATGCTGTTTCGGCAACGGACCTGCCCATAGCAGCTTTCATCATACGAAGTAGAAGAAAGAGTAGAGGTCCCACCGTGTCGAAAAAGAAAAAAAAGGCCCGGCAATCGCCCCCGGTTGCTGCATCCAATGAATTGGTGGCGCCTGAACATCAGAATCGGGATGCCGCGTTAATCCTGATCTGCTTTTTTCTGTCCGGAATTGCCGGCCTTGTCTACGAAGTGTTATGGGTACGATTGTTCGCAAACGTCATCGGCAGCGCCCCCTTAGCGGTAGCATCTGTGCTGACGGTCTTCATGGCAGGCCTGGCCTTGGGGAGTTATATTGCCAGTCGCAAAGTGGACCGGATTAAAGCCCGCGGGGACCTGCTGAGGCTTTACGGACTGCTGGAGTGTGGCATTGCAGCCTATGGACTGCTGATGCCGCTCTTAATTCACTATATCGAACCGCTGTATATTCTTCTCTATGGTCATCTATTTACCAACTTCTGGCTATACAATCTGTGCTCTTTTTTGGTCTGCTGTGTCCTGCTGCTTCCACCCGTGCTGATGATGGGGGCCACCCTGCCGCTGCTGTCACGGTTCTTTGTGATTCAGCTGGATAACCTGGGTCAGCGTGTGGGGATTTTGTACGGTGTTAATACCATCGGTGCCGCCGTAGGGGTCCTTATGGCTGGGTTTCTTATGATTGAACAGCTGGGAATGTGGGGAACCATTCTTTGCGTTGCCAGCATAAACCTTGCCGTTGGCCTTTTTTGCATTCTTTTCGGAAAAACAAAGATACAGGATCAAGCAAACCAGGTAGGAAACATACGAAAATCGGCACCGCAAGCCCAGTCTACCCCTGCGGAGATTCAATCGGCCAGCGACGTTCACTTGGCACTGGCCATCTTCTTCCTATCCGGTTTTTGTGCCATGGCCTACCAGGTTATCTGGACGCGGCTGCTGGGCCTTTTGATCGCACCGACAACCTATTCGTTCAGCCTTGTCGTCGGAACATTCATCATCGGGCTTTCGCTGGGCAACGTTTTATTCGGCCGGATGGCGGATCGGGTACGAAGTCTGCTGCCGCTGCTGGCGTTCACCCAAATTGCTGCGGCCGGATTTGCCTTGGCTGCAAGCCAGTTTTTCGGGGATAGCCAGTTCTTCTTTGCCAAGCTATTGTATACCTTGCAGGGCAGTTTCGGCAAAGTGATGTTCGTTCAGTTTTTGGTCATATTCTTTATTCTTTTCTGGCCCACCCTATTTCTCGGCGCCACCTTTCCCATTGTCAATAAAATGTATGCCACCACACTATCCCGTTTGGGCAGATCTATCGGCAGGGCCTATGCCGTGAACACCCTTGGGGCAGTATTGGGATCCTTTGCTGCCGGTTTCATTCTGATTCCGTTTCTGGGAAAAGAGAGCAGCCTGTCGACCCTGGTCGGTGTGCAGGCAGCGTTGAGCTTCATCGCATTGGGCATCTCGCTGAAAGGCAGATCGCCAAGAACAAGATATTGGGTGGTTTATTGGCTGCTCAGCATCGCGGGTGTCGGACTTGTCTACCAATATCCCAGCTGGAACCGCGATCTGCTCTCTTTTGGCCGCTATCAGATACCAGCGGACCTCACACAGCATTTTCGTCGGCACGGTTGGCTGGCGTCCCTATGGCAGGGCAAGAAGATCCTGGATAGGCACCAGCAGGGCCGAGAGGTTGTGTTTTACGGGGATGGTATCGGCGGTTTTACTACCGTGGAAAAGCATGTCGACAGCATGGGAACGACCCGCTACACCCTCATGAACAGCGGGAAACCGGATGCAACCTCCCACGATGACGCCGCCACGCAGGCGCTATTGGCGCACATACCGTTGCT
>JASJCL010000068.1 GCA_030066015.1 Desulfosarcinaceae bacterium
CCCGGACCCGGCCGGGTCAGCGACGGCCCCAGAGTGCGGCGGCGCGCAGCAACCGCAGCGGCCGTGGCATTGGCCGATGCCGGCCGCCACGGCTATGGCCGCCTCCCCTGCGAAGAGCAGCAGAAGGAGGATGACAATGATCTGTTTCCATCGAATTCGCATCGCGTAATGACCTACCCTCAAGTACCACAATGTGTCAATAGCTAAGATCGGCACACTCGTCATTTTCTTTACCCAATGGACTGATATTAATTAACAATAATTAAAATATCAAGTGTTTGGCATACCAAACAAAAAGACCGTTTGCGGTTGAATCGCAAACGGTCCTCCGGCAGGTCGGCGAGCCGATCGGAAGGGGAACTACTTGACGGTCGTCACCGGACAGTGGGCCTTGATGATCACATACTGGGCGTTGGAGCCGAAGAGCAGCTTGCCCACCTTGGAGCGTCGCTTGACGCCGATGATGATGGCATCAACCGCATTGTCGGCGGCGAACTTGACGATATCTTCGCCGGGCTGCATCCCGCGGACCAGGAGATGGGTTTCACAGCTGATGCCGGCGTCCTTGACCGTCCGTTCCGCTTCGGCAAGATCCTCATTGGCATTGTTGATCTCCGCCTCTTCGGTGACAGTCCCCCCGGTGAGGGAGGCGATGACGATCACCTCGGCCTCAAAGGCCCGGGCATGGGTAATGGACAAGTCGATGGCTTCCTTGGCGGAATTGGATCCGTCATATCCAACCAGAATTTTCATGATAGCGCTCCCTTCTGATAGCGGTTTAATCCCAGAGAGATAAACGATCGTTCGGCAAAGCGGCCAAGAGCGCCGCGGGATCTGACCTCTTGCAAGGCCTCTAAGCTAATAGTTGCCGGCTATTGTCAAGAAAAAAGGGCCGTACGAGTTGCTTTTCCGCCCTCAGGAGCCGGAAACGGTCCAGTCGGAAAGGGTGCGGATCCAGGTGGAGCGGTCTGCGGGTCACCATCTCGGCCACCAGGCGACCGGTGCTGGGCGCAGTGGTGAGGCCCAGCATACCATGACCCGTGGCGACGGTCACGTTGGCCCACCCGGGCAAGGGGCCCACCAAGGGCATGTCGTCGGCGCTCATCGGCCGCAGGCCGGCCCAGCACTCCCCCTCGCCGGCGGCCGGCGGCGTTGCCAAATAGGCGCGCCCGGCGCTCTCCATGTGGGCAACCCGTTGGGGATCGATGGTGAGATCAAATCCCTGGAAAGCCATGGTGCCGCCCAAGCGGAATCCGCTCTGCCAGGCAGTGGCCACGACGTTGGGTTCATGGAAATAGCAGGGGATTGCCGGTTGCCCGGCAGCAGCCGGAAAGGTGAGGCTGTAACCCTTGCCGGGCTGCAGCGGCAGATGGTAGCCCAGCTGGTGGGTCAGGGGCAGGGACCAGGCCCCCGCCGCAATGACCACCGCATGGGCGCGATAGGCGCCCCGGTTCGTCTGCAGGCCCACCACCCGGTTTCCATGCGTCCGGAAGCGTTGAACGCTGACGCCCTCCTCTACGGCAACCCCCTTTGTTAACGCCAGTCGGTGCCACTCCCGCATGAGTGTATCGGGTCGCAGGTGGCTGTCATTGCGGTAATACCACGCTCCATAAAGCGAAGGATGGAGGCCGGGTTCCAGCCGCTGGAGCGCATTGGCGAAGAGGGGGTCCGCTCCCAGGCCGTAGGGGGCCAGCAGATCGTTGGTGGCGGCGTAGGCCGCCATGTCCGCCGCTGAGCGGTGGACCATGAGAAGGCCTTGGCAGTCATACTCACCAGAAAGCCCTTCATCGGTGCGAAGCTGGGCATAGAGGCGATCCGCCTGCCGCAGGAGGGCGAGCTTGCCCTTCAGGGCGGCCCGCAAATGGGCGTGGCGACAAGAGAGCACGAACCGCAACAGCCACAATAGTCGACGGGGGTCCGGCCGGGGGTCTAATTTCAGCGGAGATGTGCCACGTATGAGACGCAGGGCCTCAGCCGTGGGCACTCCAGGTGCACACAGCGGCAGGGCATCACTGAAAAAGAGCCAACCGCAGTTGCCATTGGAGGCGCCTTCCGCCACCTGACCGGCTTCCAAGAGGCGCACCTGACGCCCCATCCGGTTGAGATAGTAGGCGCAGGCCAGCCCGATGACGCCACCACCAATGACAATTACGTCGTCACCACCCGAACGAACAACATTATTGTGTTTTTTTGATGTAGAAAATGACATCTTTGTTATTTCATTTGCTGTCAAGAGATCCGCTGTTCACACCGCCAGACCTCATATAATTCTGTAATTTAAACGTTTTTTATGATTCCAATGTGATCGTCAGAACTTGGCATGACCTTTGATAATTATTCTGGGTACCCATACCTCCACTCGACCTGGCAGCACAACGGAATTACCTGTCAGACGCCTCCTGGCCCCCGCTCCCCCGCCACTCCCACTCGGGGAGCGGGGGCCGCCCCACCCAGCGAACAAACCGCGGCGACATGGAGAAGGAGAAGCCCCATGAGACAACCCTGCAGCGACCGCCCGATATCCGATGATGGCAGGCCTTATGTCGACGCCATCTGCAACCGATGTAGCCGCCAACTACGGCCGGCAATTGAGATGATGGATGAGGCCCTTGCCGGCGAACGCATCGGGGCCGTCTCTATTTGCGACGTCTGCTATGATGAGATGCTGGTGCCCGGACCAGGAGACGCGCATGGCAACATGAGCTGATCGCGCATCGGACCATCGCCGAGATTTAAGCGCTGATCACCCTCACCTGCAGGACCTCCCTCAAGCCGGGATCGTCGCTGGCCGAAAGTTTCCGTTCTCCGTAGCGTAGCGTGCTTAGAACGAATCCATTCTCACCGCAGGGCAGAAACTCGCCGCTGAGCTTGCTGGGCTCAAAGAGCTCATCGAGGGCGAGGGTATAGCGGGTATAGCCGGTATAGCCCTCACCATGGCAGACCACCACATGGTCCTCCCCCAGTCTCGGCTGCCCTGGCGCCGCTAGAAAGCGGGTGTTCACCCGACGCGGATCCAAACGCGTCTCCGCCCCATCCAGATCCACCACGAGGCGGTCCCAAAAGTCCACCAGTTGAGAGCGCCGTCGCAAGAGCGGACCGCAGTAACGGTGCCCTTGCGTGTAGAGCTGCCGCCAATCGCGACGTCCGAAGATGCGCTGGAAGTCACTGTCCGCGCCGTACCATTTGCGGTGCAGCGTTGCCTTGCGGTAGATGCCCAGCCAACCGGCGCATCTGCGCTCGAAGCGCAGCCATTGATCCCGGGTGATACGGGCCAGATAGAGCTCCAAGCCTTCGCCGTAGAGCTGGATGTTCAGGACGGACATGCTTGCGCCCCCGGTGCCGGGGTCATCGTGTACGCGGCGGTGTAACGATTTGGGAATTGGTGGCTCTAAAGCTGCAACATCACCAGCGCCAGGCATTCTCAGATCAGATACCCGGAGGAACCCATGACCATCGACCGCATTGTAATGGCCTTTGCCGGCACCATGATTTTATTGACCATCGTTCTGTCGCAGCTCCACAGCGGCTACTGGCTGCTCTTTACCGCCTTTGTGGGGGCCAACTTGCTTCAGTCCGCCTTCACCGGCTTCTGCCCCTTGGCCATCCTCTTGAAAAAGATGGGGATCCGCAGCGGCGTGGCCTTTCAATAACCCACCGCCCAAGCCATAAGGGCACGGCCCGGCGCATCACCGGTAACCTTGATCCGATCGCTCCGGCCTACTCGTCGCAGCGGTAGGCCCGCACTGCCGCTGTCTGATCGGTCCGATAGACCCACACCAGATGCGTGGCGCCCAAAGACTGGGCGCGTGCATAGAGACGCTCGACCATCTCACGGCGCGCCAGCGGGGTAACGATTCTGGCGGTATTCACGGTTTCGCTGAGCGTGCCGACCTGCTGGCACTCGGCCACCTGTTGCCACTCCGCTTCGACCAACGCCGGCTGAGGGTCGGCAAAGGGCCAGTGACCGCAGGCTGTCAGCATCAGCAGCAGCCCCAACATCCATACCGTCCATCCAATTCGGCGCATCGCCGCCCTCCTGCCAGATGTGGGTTCAACCATGGTGTCTGTGCCTGCCAAATGGGCACCGGCGGCCATGATAGTCCGGGACTGGGCCCCCGTCAACGCTCCAAGTGCCGCCTCGCACCGGCCGCGGGCGCCGGAGTTCGCTAAACCATGGGGCGAACGCGCCGATATGGCATGATGAATCCCCGCATAAATGCCGGCCGGTCGCTTTCGTCAGATTGCCGACCGGAACAAGGAGGGGCAACATGCATATTTCGGACGTCAATGTCGGCAACAGCGCCATCGCCGTGGCGGCCCAGCAGGTGCAGGCGGTTACCGAGATGCAGATGGCGCTGGGCAAGTCGATGGCGGAAAGCCAGGCCCAACTCGTCGCCATGCTCAATGCATCGGGAGTGGGCGTCCAGGTGGACACCCAGGCCTGATCTGCCCACCACCGGCCAAGGCCCGCTGCTGGCGTGCTATTTCCGGGCGCCCAAGGCCTGACAACGCCGCTGACGCAGCAGCGCTCCTGACCAGGCACCCCGCCCCATCTCCCGCGGCGACAGTCGCACTGCCAATATCCGTTCCAGATCAACCTGCATCTGATCCACATGCAACCCGGGCTTGTCCGCCTCGACCAGGGCCATCATCTCGACAACCAGACCCAGGGCCTTTAATCGCACCAGCAGATCCACCCGGGTGCCGGCCCGCAGCTCGTAGTAGCGTCCGGCGATCATGTGCCAGCGGGCGGCGGCCGCACCGGCGCGAATGAAGCGTTGGGGCAGCCGCAGGCGCCGTCCCAGATCGCGGGCGAGACGTTCGCCAAGGTGCTCGTGGCCATGGTGTTGGGGTAGGCCTGCCGGATCGGTGGCCGTCTTGCCGATATCGTGGCAAAATCCCATCCATACCGAGAGCGGATTCCCGGCAAGACGGTCCATCACCGCCAGGGTGTGGCCCAGCACCGAGCGATCATGATGGGCAGGGGGGCCGGCGGGAGTGGTATCTGCGGCGCTCCATTCAGCGAACCAGGGTGTCAGCGCGCCAGTGTCGCTGAGAAGGCGCAGGAAGTTGGCGGGTCGTGGTGCCGCCATGGCGGACAGGACCTCGTTTCCGACCCGCTCGGCGGAAACGCCGCCCAAGCAGCCGTCGGCCCCCACTTGGGACATGGCATGGCGCAGCTCTGGGGTGACGCGGAAGTCGGGGAAGACGGCGCTGAAGCGGGCAGCGCGAATGACGCGCAGGGGATCGCTGAAAAAATTCTCCACCGCCACCGGCCGCAGGATACCGGCCTCTATATCGTTCACCGCGCCAGGGGCGCCGTAAAGACGCCCATCGGAACCCTTGGCCACCGCATTGATCGTTAAATCGCGGCCCAGCAAATCGGCTTCGATGGTGCGCTCTGCCGATAGGGTGTACTCCGCGCCACGATGGAGATAGACGCGGTGGCGACGGCCCACGCATTTGACCCCCGGCAGATGATGGCGCAGTTCCGCTGCATCTCCGCCGACGACAACATAATCCTTGTCTTTGATCGCGCGGCCCAGCAGTTCATCGCGCACTGCACCGCCCACCAGATAGATTTCCACAGCTCACCCGTCTTCTCCGGTCTCGCACTTGACCGGTCGCCACCTCATCATGCTATAGCCCCCAAGGCTCGATGGCTCAAGCCTTACCCTCCATCTTAGGAAGGCACCGACCATGTCCAGCACCACTGCCGCCGAAACGCTTCCGCCCATCGCCTACTTTGTCAGCGACCACGGGTTCGGCCATGCCGCCCGATCGACGGCCGTCATGGCGGCCATCCATCGGCGGGCGCCCACGCTGCACTGCCATATCTTCACGGCGGCACCGGACTGGTTCTTCGCCGACGCCCTAAAGGGCCCCCACACCATTCATCGCGTGAAAACCGATGTCGGCCTGGTGCAACGTTCTCCCCTTGAGGAGGACCTCGAGGCAACCGTCGCAGAACTGGACCGGCACTTTCCCATTACCGCAAAATTTCTGGCGGAGTGCTGCCGGCAAGTGGCCGCACTGCAGTGCGGCCTGGTCATCTGCGACATCGCCGCGCTGGGCATCGCCGTGGCCGACGCGCTGAATCTGCCCAGCATACTGGTGGAAAATTTCACCTGGGATTGGATCTACACCCACTATCCAGGCGCCCCCCCGGAACTGGCGGTCCATGCCCGGTATCAGCGGTCGCTGATCGCGCGCGCCCGCTATCGGATACAGGCCGAACCGGTCTGCCATCCCCAGCCGACCGTGATGACCGTTTCGCCGGTCAGCCGGTCGGCAACCGTGGATCGCCGACAAACGCGTCGGCAATTGGGCGTTGCACCCGATACGCCACTGGTGCTCGTCACCATGGGCGGCACACCGGTCAACTATGGCTTTCTCAACCGCCTGCGCAGCGAGGCCGGCTGCCATTTTCTCCTCCCCGGGATCGGCGACACGTTTCGCAAAGAGAATAACCTGATTCTGCTGCCAGTGCGCTCAGATTTCAGGCACCCCGACCTCATCGCCGCAGCGGATGCTGTCGTGGGCAAGGTAGGGTATAGCACCTTGGCGGAGATCTACCATAGCGGGGTTCCCTTCGGCTTCGTGCAGCGCCCCAACTTCCCCGAGTCGCCACCCCTGGCAGCCTTTATCCGCCGCCACATGTCCGCCCGTGAAATTGCGCCGCTGGCGTTTGAGAACGGCGCCTGGACCGATCGGGTGGCAGCGCTCCTGGCGCTTCCGCGAAGCGCGTCCAAGCGGCCTAACGGCGCCGGAGCGGTGGCCGATTTCGTGCTGGCGCGGCTCAGGCGGACGCCCCTGGTGGGGATGGCGCCATAGAACCCTTTGACAATCGGGAGGGCCGTGGCATATTAGGGCCAGTAGCCCGCGAACCGGATCAGACCTCCAACCGCTTTTGACGCACAGAAAGGAAGAGAGCACATGAGCGCCGTGAAAACCTTTTTTCTCGATCGAAAGGATATCGCCATCCGTCTTCTCTATACGATCTTCTTCCTGATCGTCTTTGAAATTCTCAAGATCATCATCCAGGTCAGCGTCCTGTTTCAATACGTCCTCCTGCTCATCACCCGCGCCCATAACGAACCGGTACAGCGCTTCACCAACAAGGTCCTCTCCTACGCCTACCGGGTCATGCGCTACGTCACGCTGAACGAAAACAAGCGGCCTTTCCCCTTCACCGACTTCCCCATGGAGGTCGAGCCCGCGGAAGCGGAGATCCGCTTCAAGTAGATCCGTTCTACGACCTCAAGGAGAACCATCATGATCGTCGCCAATGAAAAAGCGCTTCTCGCCAGTGTGATCAACCACCCCGACGCCAAGAACGCGCGGATGAAAGTCCCCATCGCCGCCGAGCAGGGCTGGACCGATCACGTGCTGCGCATCATCGAACTGGACGCCGACGGCCACAGTCCGCGTCACCAGCACGACTGGCCGCATATCAATTATATTATCGAGGGGGAGGGGATCGTCCACATGAACGGCGAGGATCATCCCGTCTCCGCGGGGGGCTACGCCTATATCCCGGCCAAAGTGGAGCACCAGTTCCGAAATACTGCCGAAACGCCCTTTCGCTTCATCTGCATCGTGCCCAGCGAAGGCCACGTCTGAGCGCCGGCAGGTCTCGCCGGCGGCCGCCTATTGAAGTAAGCGGCTGCCGGCGGCCATTGAGCTCAGTGGTGTGAGCAGTGGCGTGAGAAGTCCTCCGTTCACGCTCCGAAGCGAGACGTCAGGGAACAGCGCCCTTCCGGTGGTCGGGGCGGTGTCGACCCGGCGGCATGGGATTCAGGACCGCCAATGCTGGGAGAAGAGAAAATAGGCGATCACCACCAGGCCGACCAGGGCCAGGTGGAGGCCGTTGAGGATGCCCTGTAGTTTGATCTTCTGCCGCTCATCCTTTTCACTGAGGATCAGCGCCTTGAACCGCTTGTAATCGGCAAACCACCCGCTGAACATCTCCACGTCAAAACCCCTCTCCTTGAGCGTCATTTTAATCTGCTGGAAGTAGTAGAGGGCGAAGATGACCGAGCCGATCAATCCGATTTCCAACCAATTCATAGCGATGACTCCCCTGGGGCAGGCGGACGGGCGTGTGTGGGTGCCGATCCGCTCAGCAACGAATCGACACCGGGTATCCAGTTGGGCAGATGGTAGCGCAAGGGTGTGAGGAGAGTCAACCGCGGGTAGCCCCCCGCTCCGCAAATCGGATGACCTGTTCGCACCGGCGGATCGGCTGAAGGCAACCCATCGCGTCAACCCGCTTGCACGCGGCGGCTGGACCGGTGCCCTGCCAAGGAGTGTGCGACCCTTATGCTGATGTTCCGGAAAGAGAGGCGCCTTGCCCACATCATCCTGCCCGACGGAACCGCCGCCGATCGTCCGGTGGAGATCCGCACCGATCCCATCACCGGCCGCACCTGCCGAATCACCTTCAGCCGCAGCGCCGAACGAGAACCGGGTACCGAGACCCTGCCGGCGCCGCCGCCCTCCGCCCTCGAGACGGCCGCCTGTCCCTTCTGCCCCCAGAACCTGAACACGCACACCCCGCGGCTGCCGACTGAGATCTGCCCGCAAGGCCGCCTATATCGCGGGGAATCGGTCCTTTTCCCCAATCTCTATCCCTACGGCCAATACTCCGCGGTGAGCCTCATGGACACGTGTCACTTCGTCGAGATCGGTACCGCCGACGCCCAGCGCTATGCCGATTGCTTCCGCAACTGCCGCGACTACCTGTGCCGGATTCACGCGATCGATCCCAAGGCCTGCCACTGGGCGATTACCCAGAACCACCTGCCCTCGGCGGGCGGTTCCCTGGTGCATCCCCACCTCCAGGTGCAGGCTGACGCGGTGGCGAGCAACTATCAGCGCTTTCTGCTGGCCCGCGCCAAGCGGTACCGTCACCGGCACGGTGAGGGCCTTCTCTCCGCCTATCTCCGTCACGAGATGCGGACCAGCGCGCGTTGGATCGGCACCACTGGCCGCTGGCAGTGGCTGAGCGCCTTCGCTCCCGAAGGCTTTTACGAAATCTGGGGCATCCTTCCAGGCGTTACCGAGCTTAGGGCAGTGACCTCCGACGACTGGCAGATGCTGGCCCAGGGTATCCTCAACAGCCAGAAGTACTACCGCAGCCTGGGACGCAACGGGTATAATCTGGGGCTGCTGTTTTGGGGGATCGATAAGTGCCCCGTGGAGGTTCGCGTCGTCCTGAAGGTGCGCGCCAATTATGCGCCTTGGGTGAGAAGCGATTTGACCGGTTTCGAGATGATGTTGGGAGATATGGCCACCTTCACCGCACCGGAGGCGGTGGCCGCAGCGGCGAAACGCTTCTGGTCACCAAGCACTTAGGGTGCCGGCGGCGCTGAAGCGAACCTGACGCCAGGCCGGCCGCCGCCACGCCTTTTCCCGCCTTTTACCCGAAGGCAGGCGCCGGGTGGCAATCGACGGGCCGACCTTGGGCTGCCGAACATCAAGGCGCAGTACGGTAGCTGGTGCCAATGAAACACCCCCTGTCGCTCCCCGAATCGGCGGTGGTAGGGGTTTGGCGTTGCGGCGCGCGCGCAATCTTCAAGGTTGCGGTGAGCTGGCCATCGTCGCTGCCATCCTGATCCAGTTGGCCCCCATTGACCAGATCGATCTCCAGTCGCGTGCGGTCCATGTTGAAGCGGGCTTGATCCGCCACGCTGCGCCACGTGTCGTCGGCAGCCAGCAGGTAGAGGGTGTGGGTTTCGGCCAGTGGCGCATCGACGTAGCAGGCCAAGGTCACGTTTGCGCCGGCGCTGTGCGTGCGAATTCGCAATTGCAGGGGCCCGTGGAGAAGGTCATCCGCCAGGCTGCCGGCGGTCAGGCGGGAGGCGTGCACCGCCGCATCGATCGCCACCAGACTGCCGCCCGCCAGGATCTTGAATCCGATCGGCGCGGTGGTGTTGGCCCGCAAGGTGATCACATCCTCGGGGAAGCCCGTAATACCGTTGTCCGCGATGGTGACGGCCACCGTCGCGGTATCCACGGCGCCGTTTAGATCCGCAACTGTCAGCTGGAACAGGAGGCGGGCCCCTTGGGCGGGAACCGGCGGTGTGACGAAGCTGGGCTGCTGGCTCGCCGGGTCCGAGAGGAGCGCCGAAGGGCCATCGACCTGGACCCACCGCCAGGTGTCGATCTCGTCGTCGGGATCCTGGGAAGCGCTGCCATCCAGGCGGACGGTAGCCCCTTCGATCACCTCGCGATCGGCACCGGCATCGGCGACGGGGACTCGGTTTTCGATACAGGCCTCATCGACCTCGCCGTCACAGTCGTCGTCGCGGCGGTTGCAGTTCTCCACGGCAGCCGGGAAGACGTGGGCCCGTCCGTCATCGCAGTCCCCAGCAGTAAGGACGAACCCGCTGGGCGGCGCGCAGGCCTCGGCCGTGTGCCCTGGATCGCCGTATCCATCTCCATCGGCGTCCCGGTAATAGGTCGTCCGGACGCCCTCATCGATGCGGCCGTCGCAATCATCATCCGTGTCATTGCAAATCTCCGCCGCAACCGGGTGGAGGCCCGGATCGGCGTCGTCGCAGTCCCCCGCTGCTGCCACGTATCCCGGCGGTGCCGAACAGGCTTCCCGGATATGGGAGTGATCGCCGAAACCGTCTCCGTCGGCGTCACGATAAAAGGTCGTCATGACCCCCTCGTCAATGGAACCGTCGCAATCGTCATCGCGCGCATTGCAGATCTCGGCAGCGCCGGGGTGGACGGCGGCGTTGCGGTCATCGCAGTCCGCTACCGATACGATCACCTCGGTGACGGAGACGTCATCTAGGTGAAACAGCGCCTCCTCTCCATCGGCGGCCAGCGCGAATGCGACGGTGTAGTCACCGGCCGTCCGCGCCGTGAAGGTCCAGCTGTAACGGGTCCACTGCGGCGGCGGCACGGGGAAGCGGTCATCGGCCTTATAGGGAAACTGGTTCTGGGCGTTCATGCCCACCTGCGCCCGCAGGGGCGCACTGCCGTCACCGTATACGTAGAAGGTAGCGCGATAGCTGCCGCCCGCTCGCAACCGGAAGGCTTCCGATTGGATTCCGTCATGGGCGCTGTCCGCCGACAGGGTGCGTGCGTAATGGCCCCGGTGCACCTGTGCATCCGAGCGTTCGTTGAAAGCGGGATCCCCCCGGTCGTGCCAATTGCTGTCGCCCTCCATGGCACCGTTGACCACCAGCTCGGTAACCCCGACCGCCGCCACATAGTCCTCCGGCGGCGCGCAGGCCAGCACTGTCTTGCTGGGATCGCCGTAGCCGTCAACGTCGGCGTCATACCCATAAACAGCGGCATCGCAGGGTATCAGCATCAGGGCGCGATCCGCGCCGTGATGGCGGCCCCGCCCGACGATGACGCCCTCATCGTTGATATCGGCCGTCGCGTCGATACGCCAGCCCGCGTCGGGTTCGATCAGCCCGTTGAGATCGATCAACTGATCGAGATCGTATTGATAGAGGTAGGTCTCCCCCACCACCTGGCCCGATTCGTTGATCGCTTTTGCGGCGAAATCGCCGATGAACAGAAGGCGGCCGGCATCGAAGAGAAAGGCCCCAGCGGACCAATCACCGTTGCCATCCTGCATGCTGTAGCTCCCGATAAATTGTGTCAGATCATTGATATCGACCGCCCAGGCCGTGTCGATCGGAATCGCTTCTGTCAGAAGATCCTCCAACGCGTAATGGTTGCCATCCTCCCAGAGGGAGACGCCGGTGTGGCCGGGGGATATTGGAGACCCGCCGATGAGGGCCTGGCCGACATTGTTCAGGGCGGTTATCTGGTATTCGCTATACGGGCAGGCTGCCCCGTCATCGCAGATTGGGATGTGAATGCCATTCTCGAGGATGTATCCGTGAAACCCGTTCTCATCGTTAACGGCGATCTGCAGCTGCGCATTGATGGCCTCGCCAATGCCATCGTCCAGAATTTGGACGGTCCCCGCTTCCCAGTAGGCCACGAAGGCCGGATTCCACTCTGCCATGTGGATCCAGCCCACGATATGGTCGCCGGCATCGTCGATGGCGACAGCGGCAATCCCCCCATCCAGTATGACTGGATCCCCCCAGAAGGTATCGGGCACTGGCAATGGGCTTAATTGCCCATCGAACCACTTTACCGCATGCAGCTCCGGGTACCATTCCGAGCCCACCACCATCCGATTGTTGCTGATTGCCGAGGGTCGCCAATCACCGCCCAGATCTTGGACGGTGTAGAGCGTCTGCCCGTAGCTGATGGTCGTCATACCAAGCAGCAGGACGGCGGAGAACACCACGCGTCGCAGATTGGCCATTTGATCTCCCTTCGATAAAATTGCAGGAAGACAACTCCGTGATCCCGACCCCCAGGTGGCTCCCGGATGGCGGTGGTAGAAATGCTATCGAATTTGGCGCGATCGTTGGTCGTTGCGGCAGGGGGCTGTAAGGCACATGGAAGCAGTTACTTGTCAGAATATGCCGGCAGGTGAATTTTGTAAAGGACCACTAAGGGAGCAGTGGAATGCGCCCTTTCGGCCAAATTGCCATTATGCCCTTATCCGGCCAAACTGTCCCGCAGTTGAGCGCCCCATATTTGTAAAAAAACTACTTGACAATCAGAAATTAGTGCTTGTCCAATCCAGAGAGCGGGTTGTAAGGGGCGCCATTAGTCATCGCATCTCGCTGCGCTATAGCACCACACGTATCAAACCACCGAATACCGCAATCTTCATTCCCTCCTTTGGTTCAGCGGACCGTTTCTTACCGCAATCGCCATTCTCCTCCAGCCCTATTCCGTACGATTGCCGCCATTAAACGCGCCCCAATATCCCCCTCCGGCCGCCCTGCTTCAGCGCCCAGCATGTCCGCTTAGCGGGCCGGGGTATGGAACGGCGTGAAGGGTCGCCGAATTTCACCAGGGCTGACCAGAACGGGCAAAGGCCGAAGTGTTACCCGCTCTTTTTCATCCACCCAAGGAGGTGCACCATGAGACGATCCGTCATCGGCATAGCCATCCTTCTGGCCGTTGTCCTCTTTCTCTTTCTGGACCCTGCCCACGGCACGGAACCCTGCGAGCCGCTGGCGTTCAAAATGGCCAAGGGGATGCGCAGCAGAACGCTGATCGTAGCAGTCGAGGAGGCGCGTCACCATATTGGTGATGGGGGTGGCGCCGAGGGGCTGACATGGGAGAAGACATTTCGACTGCCCCGCAAGGTCAAGTCCTACGGCGGCGCCTATGTAACCTTCTGCGCCAACAATCTTGAAATGAGCAATCTGATCGTCAACGGCAATGTCGTGGCCATCCCGACCTTTAACTACAGCTATGATGGATATGTGAACCGCGTCATTGCCTTGCCGGCCTCCTTCTTCAATCCGGGCGACAATAGTATCGGATTCGAGAGCCTTTACTGGCCCAACGGCAACTATGACGACTTCTGGTTTGAGCATATGGTGCTCTATTTCAAGTAAGCGCGGGTGCCTCTATTGGTTGTTAAAACAATCAACATGGCAAGGACCCGCCATCACACCAAGATGCCCCAATGAGCGCCCCTGCGGCAACGGATTGTCACGGGGGCGCCAACACAGGAAGCCATTTACTTCAATGGAGCGTCCTAGGCGACGTTCCAATGGAAGAAGGTACCTGTCATGAACGGGCACGTACGCACTATTCGCGGGGCCGCGTCGGTATGGGCCGGCATCATTCTGAGCGTGGTGATCCTTCTGGCCGTCGCCCCCACCGCCCAGGCCGTCATCCCTGGTGCGACCTGGGAGACGGCATCGCCGGCGTCGCAGAACGTCGACCCCACCCGGCTGGATGCGGCCGTCGTCTATCTGGAGAGCCTTCCCGCAGCGGGCAAGAGCACGGAACTGGTCATTGTCAGAAATGGATACTTGATCTGGCAGGGTTCCAATGTGACCAACCGGCACGGGGTCTACTCGGTCACCAAGAGTTTCATGAGTATCCTCTTTGGTCTCCTCGTCGAGGACCAGGAGATCTCCTTGGACCAGCGCGCCGAGAGTGTCGATCCGAATCTCGGCAGCCACTACGCCAATGTCACCATGCGCCACTTTTTGACCATGACGCCCGGTTATGGGGCCATTAGCGACGATTCGGGAAACTACTGCTATGGGTCCAAGCGCCACGCCCCTCGATCCGGACCTGCTGCTCTTCACGCCGCCCGGATCGCAGTTCGCCTACTGGGATTCGGCCGCCAACGAGTTGGGCTGGCTCATCACATAGAGCGCCGGGCGGTCCATGAAATCGTTTTTTAGAGTGAAATCGGATGGGCAATTGGCCTCGCGGCCAATGCCTGGAATTGGGGCGACTTTGGCCAAAGGGAGAATTTAACGGTGAACGGCGGGGCGGGTAACGCCGGCAACCATGTTTTCATATCGGCCATCGAGTTGGCCCGGGTCGGGCACTAGATCCTCAACAGGGGCAATTGGGACGGCACCCAACTGGTGGATGCCGGTTGGATCTACCAGGCGGTCCAGGTGCAGGTGCCCACCACCATTCCGGATATCGGCCTGTGCGGCGAGGACCTAGACGCCAGTGGCGCCTATGGCTATCTGTGGTGGGTCAACGGTCGGCGGAACAACGGAGAACGTCTCTGGCCGGGCGCCACCCCAAACACCTTCGCTGCCTACGGCGCCAAGAACAACCTGATGTTTGTGGTGCCGGAGTGGAACATGGTGATCGTCAGGCTGGGGCTGGATTCCGGCAGAGGCGGCGCCACCATCATCAGCGACCCCCAATGGGGCCAGTTCCTCAGCTTGGTGGGGGCGGCCGTGGATCCCGAGTGCACGCTTGAGTGTAAATTCCAGCGCAGCACGCTGGCCAAGAATGCCACCTACTATACGGACAAGGGCTTCCGGATCACCGATGTGCCCACCGGATACAGCGGGCTCGCGTTGATCAAAACCCCCCATGCCGACCGTCTCCTCAAAGCGCCCAGCGGCTATCTGACCTTGGAGATGGCCGAAGCGGGCACTGTGTACGTGGCCTATGACACCAGAGGCCTTGGCTTGCCGGATTGGATGGACGGCTTCAGCGACACCGGCGACGACCTGCTCACCTCCTGGCGCCGGCAGCCGGCCATGCGGATCTACGCCAAGCACTTCACCGCAGGCGACTGCGTCAACTTCGGCGCCAATCGTGCGCCCGGATTTGACGGCGGCAATCCGGGCAACTACATCGTCTTCTACTGACCGGGGGGCAAGGCTGCGCCGCGCCTGGCACGGCCGTGATGCCGCAACAGGGGGCGTGGCCATCGTCAGCGCAACGGGTCGGTTGACGGAAACGGCGAGACGGTTTTGGCGGTTTCCGCCAAAACCGTCCATGGATACGCCGACCATGCACCGATGACGTTCCGCGGTCGGTGGATCGACACGATGGTCGCACTCTTTATCGCGGGTCAAGTCGGTAACCGGCCGCCTTCTGCGCCGCTTCATCTGTGAAGACCACCCGCCGACCATCCGGTATCGTCATCGCCTGGTGGGTTCCGGGTGGATAGGTCGTTCGGGTTTCTCGATCCCCAGCTAAATACCGCCGACGCCGATCGCTGGCGGCAGGCCCCGCGACGGCACCCGCCCTCCCACCAGGCGCGGGTCTTCTCCTGGTTTGCTTGCAGCGATGGATGGGATGCTTATCCTTGGAAAGTTTCGACCCGCCATGAACCCCTTGCGAAAGAAGTGGCGCAGTGATGGAGCAGCTATTGGAAGCCTACCCCGTGATCGTCGAGATCCCCATCGCCTGGGGCGATATGGACGCCTTTCAACACGTCAACAACACCGTTTACTTCAAACACTTCGAAAGCGCTCGCTTGGCCTACTTCGAAAAGATCGGGTTCATGGGAGTAATGGCGGATACCGGTATCGGTCCCATTCTGGCGGCCACCCGGTGCTTCTTCAAAATCCCCCTCACCTACCCCGACCGGGTCTCGGTGGGGGCCAGCGTGGACCGCATCGAGGCGGACCGCTTTCGGATGATCTACGGAGTCGTCAGTCATGCGCATGGCAAACTGGCCGCTACCGGGGAGGGGACCATCGTCACCTTCGACTACCAGGCGGGCAGAAAGATGCCCATCCCGGAGAGGATCGAAAACCGCATCCGGGCGCTGGAGGCCACCGTCGCAAGGAGCGACCACGGCTAAGGAAGTCTACCTCCACAGGCCAGGTTGTGAACGTTTCCCTCTCATCAGTTTCCCCAATCAAGCCGTCCATCGACAGAGGCTATTCGGATTGACATTCTCCAATGGAGAGACTGCTACACAAACGGGTAGTGGTTGATCCGGGCGAGAACGCAGGCAGTATCGGTAAAAGCTTTTTGCGAATCGTCCAACAGGTAGTGGTATCTTCAAAAACGCTTGGGAACCTCTCAAGTGGGATATGGACCTGATTTCACGATACTACTGGGTCACTTGAGCTTCATGGAGAACCGCATTTATTATCAAGTATTTTGAGCCTCAGTCGGTCTGTTATTATGAGTCGCAATAAATTCGCTACGATAGCTAAAACAATGAACCTATATACCCCCCGCACATATTCATAGCGTTCTTTTCCGCAGCTTCTAGTGTAGCGTTGGTAGCTTGAACGCGGGTATATTTCCATGAACAAATTTGAAACGTGGGGATGCTGGTAATATCGGGGGCGGGCACAGGAATAGGCATCGGCAAGGTCGGAGACGAACCCATAAGAGTCTCCATCAGACAATTATTGTAATCTTCCACCGCGTTATTATAATCACTCGCAGCAACCGTCATAGCTCGAAGTGCCTTCCAACAATCCTTCCCGCTAGGAGCCCATTGGGTTTGAGCAGTTCCGTTGGCTATAAATGCAGCCAGAATTTTTGCGCTCGTAGCGAGGAGCTTCTTATTATATTCAACCCAATCGCCGCTTACCTTCTCGAGATTATCTGGAATACTCGATATTTGAGCAATTATGCGAATATGCACCCCTAGCAGTTCCTGAGCAATTCTCTGATCAGGTGGCTCCAACTTTTTGGCTTTTGCTGAAGTCCCAACAAGCAAAACATTAAGCGCCTCGGACGTCGCTTTCCATCTATCTGCGAAGCTGTCTTGGAGTTTAGGATTACCCTCGATTTTCAAGCCAAGCGATTTTAGGTTTTGGTAAATTTTTTTAGTCAACTCTAATGGTTCTTTTGGTTTTATAGTACTCTGCGCGGACGTTTCTGGCTTTTTATACTCTTTTCCTAAACTTTTTTGTGATCTCATGACATATACTCTCTTTCCTAATTGTACGATTTTCTAATCTGCTGATTAAATTGAGCAAATCGGTAATAGTCAGCGGTTCGTTTCTGTTAATGCATCATTTAACTGAATCGGGTACCGATCCACGGTGGATGCTCATTAACATTGACATTATCTCGACTAGCACAATGAGTCGGTCAGGTGAATTTTCACCTTCCAGCTGTTTGGATTAGAATGGTATGGGTGCATTCGTGGCTAATTGGGTGGGGAAGCAGATTAGGAAGGTGGTGCACATAAAGAAGGTCGACTGAGCGTCCGTCAGATGGAGAAGTTAGAATCTTCCTGGAAAGTTTGATCGCAGCGAGTAGTGACAGATCCAGCTCATAGGTGATTTTGAAGCCGTCTATAGGCTAGTATCACTTCACTGCACAAGGCCAAATGGTCGCGGCTCGGAATGAAAAGGGCCCGGATTCGTTATTCTGGCCCGCTTCAGTTGAAGCGGACATCACTACCGCACAGGTAATAATCACGTCTACATTGACAAGGAAAACAATTGATTTTATTATGAAAATATCGATGTAAAAAAGTATATTTCGTTATGATGATCGTTCTCCTCTCAGTAGATGCGCCCAACCAGAACTGACCCCATGAAGGTGCTGACGTAATTCAACTCCGCGCCAACTAAGCTTTGAATACCAGCAGCTGTTCAACAACTGACTTCCTATTGAACTTCTGCCGCTTACAATACGAAAAGCGAAACCAGCTCGTGAAAAGGCAAAATCGAGATGGTTGTGCTGGCGTAATATCTCGAGAAAGCTTCGCAGGAGTTTGAACACAGCGAATGATAAAAACGGAAAGAGGCCAGCCCTATGCATTTAGTGGAACGATTGAGGGACTTCAACCCACATCAAAGAGGGAAATTCGGGGCCTCTCCAACCCTGCATGGGACGAACCGAACTTTTTAGGGCTCGAATTCGGCTGGGAGACGACGAATAGGTCTTCGTTTTATCCTTATAAACGAGAGTTAAATATACTGCAAAACAAGAGGACGCAACAATGTATAAATATATGCTTCTATTGTGCGGGACATTGATTATCTCCGGCTGCGGTTTTTTGATTAATAATGGTAAGGGTAACACTGACCCGTGTGCTGAGATGACGCAAGCCGCAGCGCAGGCTTGCATTTCTGTCGCGACTGATCCGGATGAACCGGTGATGGGTTCCTACGATGTTAAACGTCTGACCAATACCTGCGAGTGTGACATTAACCTAGCGTTTTCTTCAACGGATGGACGCCCCCTACCCGACGCGCCAGAGCTTCCACACTTGTCGCCGAATGAGTGGACCCGCGCCTACATCACACAAGGCTCAAACGGACAAGTTGGCTACTATGCCTGTCCCGCGCCACAGACGGTGGATATTTCGGATTGGTCAACTGACGGTACGGCTTCCTGTGTATCACCATGAGATACATCGACTATGGTAGGAAAGCTCTGATGAATGTGGCTAATGGCCGATAGTAGCGATGTGGTGGATTGATTAATAAACGAAGAATCTGGTAGGCGGATCAAAATGGAACCGGGCGGGGGATCGGACCCGCCCGGCCGTTGTCACCACTGTCGGGGAAAAAGCCTGGGAGGCCAACAAGGACCGTATGTGGCTAGATGATTTTATTGGAGCTCCATTAACCTGTGCGATTCACGGATATCGTTTCACTTGAACGAAGTATAACTGCCTATAAATATTTAAAATGCATGAAGAAGCACCGCTCAGTCGAAAACCATATCCATTGTCGGGTCTTTGACCTACACACATACCTTACCAAACACCACACCCAACAGATTTAAGAAATCAGCTTACTATGTATCAGCTTTTTCTGGAGTGGAATCAAGGATCAGAAAATCTGTGTTTTTTTGTTGGGTATAGTGTTGGGTATGATTTTTCAGGGCATTAAAAAAGGGTTTCCGACATCCTCGGAAACCCTTTTCAAATATATGGCGGGAGCGACGAGACTCGAACTCGCGACCTCCGGCGTGACAGGCCGGCGTTCTAACCAGAACTGAACTACGCCCCCGTATCTATTTTTTTGGTGGGCGGAACAGGGCTTGAACCTGTGACCCCCGGCTTGTAAGGCCGGTGCTCTCCCAACTGAGCTACCCGCCCTTAGAAAAGCCGCCCTGGGAGTGCCCCAGAAGGAAGCGCACAAGTATCATTCCACCCTGTGCAAGTCAAGCGGATTTTTGTGGCGCAACGTTTTTAATTCAGGGATGGCGGCGGTTCAGCGCTATCACCGACACTGGAGACATCCAATGCCACATCACTGCTTTCGTAGAGGGTTTCGCCCTCCGGCATGATGAGGGCGTGGCCCAGCACCTCGTCCATGTGCTCGACGGAGACCACCTCCACCTGACGCAGGACGCTGTTGGGGATGTCGTGCAGATCCTTCTCGTTTTCCTTGGGGATGATCACCTTCTTGATCCCCCCGCGGTGAGCGGCCAGAATCTTCTCCTTGAGGCCGCCGATGGGCAGCACGCGGCCCCTCAGGGTAATTTCGCCCGTCATCGCCAGATCCCGGTACACCGGCGCCTTGGCCAGGGCGGAGACGATGGCGGTGCACATGCTGATGCCGGCCGAGGGCCCGTCCTTGGGGATGGCGCCCTCGGGAATGTGGATGTGGAGATCGAGCTTCTTGTAGAAATCGGCCTCGATCTTCAATTGCTCCGCCCGTGAGCGCACGAAGCTGACGGCGGCCTGGGCACTCTCCTTCATCACGTCGCCGAGCTTGCCCGTGATGGTGGTATTCCCCTTACCGGGCATGGTGAGGGTCTCCACGCAGAGGAGCTCGCCGCCGAACTGGGTCCAGGCGAGACCAGTGACCATGCCCACCTGGTCGGTCTCTTCAATCTGGCTGACCCTGAATTTGGGGGGACCGAGGAGCTTTTGTACGGTGGAGGCGGTCACCTTGTGCTGGCGGCCATCCTGATCGCGGGCCACCTCACGGGCCGTTTTGCGGCAGATGGAAGCGATCTCGCGCTCCAGATTACGAACGCCGGCCTCCCGGGTGTACCGCTGAATGACGGTGTAGATGGCGTTTTCCGAGAGGGAGATATCGCCCTCTTTGAGACCGTTCATCTTGATCTGCTTGGGCACCAGCCAGTCGCGGGCGATGTGGTATTTCTCCAGTTCGGTGTAGCCCGACAGGCGGATGATCTCCATACGGTCCTGCAGCGGCAGGGGAATGTCCGGCAGGGTATTGGCCGTGGTGACGAACATGATCTCGGACAGATCGTAATCCAGGTCGAGATAGTGGTCGTTGAAGCTGTAATTCTGTTCCGGGTCGAGGACCTCCAACAGCGCCGAGGAGGGGTCTCCGCGGAAATCCATGCTCATTTTATCGACCTCGTCCAGGCAGAAAACCGGGTTATTGGTGCCGGCTTTCTTAATGGACTGGATCACCTTGCCCGGCATGGCGCCGATGTAGGTGCGCCGGTGTCCACGGATCTCGGCCTCGTCCCGGACGCCGCCCAGGGAGAGGCGTATGAAGCGCCGACCGGTGGCACGGGCAATGGATTTGGCCAGAGAGGTTTTGCCCACACCCGGCGGTCCCACCAGACAGAGGATGGGGCCGCGGATCTTCTTGACCAGGGTTTGGACGGCCAGATATTCGAGGATCCGCTCCTTGGGCTTCTCCAGCCCGTAGTGATCTTCGTTGAGGATCTTCTCGGCGTCTTCGATATTGTTGTTGACCTTGGTGCGATAGTACCAGGGCAGGCTGATGATCCAGTCGATGTAGTTGCGCACCACGGTGGCCTCGGCACTCATGGGCGTCATCATCTTGAGTTTGCGGAACTCCTGGCGAACCTTGGCAGCGGCCTCCTTGCTCATGCGCTTGCGCTTGATGCGTTTTTCGAGATCCTTGAGCTCGTCGCTGCCATCGTCTTCAGCGCCCATCTCCTTCTTGATGGCCCGCATCTGTTCGTTGAGATAGTAGTTCTTCTGGGTCTTCTCCATCTGTTCCTTGACCCGCCCCTTGATGCGCTGGTCCATGCGGAAGACCTCGATCTCCATGCGGATCAATTTCAGTAGGTGGGAAAGGCGTTTGGCCACATTGTTCAGCTCCAGCAGACGCTGCTTCTCTTCGATCTTGAAGGAGAAGTGGGAGGCCACGGTGTCGGCCAGTTTTGAAGCGTCGGTAATACCCGACACCTTCGCCACCAGCTCGCTGGAGATGTTCTTGTTGATCTTGGCGTATTGTTCGAAGCCCTCTACCGTGGAGCGGATCAAGGCTTCCAGCTCGACCTCGGAGCTGACCACATCCGCGATGGGGTCCAAGGCCACCTGGAAATAGGCGTCCTGCTGGGTGAAGCTGTCGATGCGGGCCCGCTGTTTTCCCTCCACCAGCGCCTTCACGGTGCCGTCCGGCAGACGCAGAAGCTGCAGCACCGAGCCGACGACGCCGACCCGGCTCATATCTCGCTCGGTCGGGTTGTCGACGCCCGCTTTTTTCTGGGTTACCAGAAAAATGTGCTTGTCGCTGCTCATGGCCTCCGAGAGGGCGTTGACCGATTTTTCCCGGCCCACGAAGAGGGGCGCCACCATGTGGGGGAAGACCACGATATCCCTGAGAGGCAACAGGGGCAGGGTTGGCTTGGGGGGCTGAGGATCGTCACTTTTAAAGAATTTGGGAATGGTTACCATCGGGCTAAACCACCTAGGTTATGAAAGATAAAAGCCGGAAACACAAGCAGACTGCCAATTGCTGCGCGTTTCCGGCCGGGATGAGATCAGGGATATTAGGCCTGCTTCTTCTCCTGCTCGTAGAGCAGAATCGGATCTTCCTTGTTGAGGATCACATCCTCACCGATAACGCACTCTTTAACGTTTTCGGCAGAGGGGATGTCATACATGATGTCGAGCATGCAAGATTCCATGATGGCGCGCAGACCACGGGCGCCGGATTTCCGCTTCAGCGCTTCGTCGGCAATGGCGGCCAGGGCGCTGTCGGTGAGCCGCAAGTTGACGTCCTCCATCTCGAACAGCTTCTGGTATTGCTTGACGAGGGCGTTTTTGGGCTCGGTCAAGATGCGGACCAGCGATTCGGCGCTGAGCTCGCGCAACGTGGCCACAACGGGCAGTCGACCTAAAAATTCAGGAATAAGACCGAATTTGATCAGATCTTCCGGCTGCACCTGGCTGAGGATTTCGCCGATGCTGGTGTCCTTCTCTTTGACGATCTTGGCACCAAAGCCAAGGCTCTTGGACCCCAGCCGCCGTTGAATCACCTTCTCCAGACCATTGAAGGTTCCGCCGCAGATAAAGAGGATGTTGGAGGTGTCCACTTTAACGAAGTCCTGCTGGGGATGCTTGCGCCCGCCCTTGGGCGGTACGCTGGCGGTGGTGCCCTCGATGATCTTCAGCAACGCCTGCTGGACCCCCTCCCCGGACACGTCGCGGGTGATGGAGGGGTTGTCCGATTTACCGGCGATCTTGTCGATCTCGTCGATGTAGACGATGCCGCGCTTGGCCTTCTCCACATCATAATCGGCATTCTGAAGGAGGGAGAGGATGATGTTCTCCACATCCTCGCCCACGTAGCCGGCTTCGGTAAGACTGGTGGCATCTGCGATGGTGAAGGGCACGTTGAGAAACCGCGCCAGGGTCTGGGCGAGCAAGGTCTTGCCGCAGCCGGTGGGTCCAATCAGCAAGATGTTGCTCTTCTGAATCTCGACGTCGTCGTTTTTAACGCTCGAATCCAGTCGCTTGTAGTGGTTGTACACCGCCACCGCGAGGACTTTTTTGGCCGCGTCCTGCTCGATCACATACTCGTCGAGCATCGTCTTGATCTCTTTGGGGGCGATCAGGTTGTCGAACTCGGCGGTATCTTTATCGTTTTCCTCCTCGATAATCTCGCTGCAGAGCTGGATGCACTCGTCGCAAATGTACACGGCGGGGCCAGCGATCAGCTTTTTGACCTCTTTCTGGTTCTTGCCGCAGAAAGAGCAGAACAGATTATCGTGGGAATCATCTTTTTTGGACATATCAGGATTCCTCTGACTCCGCGATCGTGTCGAGGTCGTCTCGGTTACTGATCACATGATCGACGATGCCATACTCCTTGGCATCCATGCCGGACATGAAGAAGTCACGGTCGGTATCTTTCTGAATGCGCTTGAGTTCCTGCCCGGTATGGCGCACCAGAATGCCATTGAGATTCTCCTTCATTCGCAGAATCTCCTGGGCCTGAATGGCGATGTCGGACGCCTGTCCCTGGAAGCCGCCCATGGGCTGGTGGATCATGATGCGGGAATTGGGCAGCGAATAGCGCTTTTTGGGGCTGCCGGCCGCCAGTAGCACTGCACCCATACTGGCTGCCTGGCCGATGCACACCGTGGTGATATCGGGCTTGACATATTGCATGGTGTCATACACCGCCATGCCGGCGGTCACAACCCCACCGGGAGAGTTGATATAGAAATTGATGTCCTTGTCCGGGTCCTCCGACTCCAGAAAGAGCAGTTGGGCGATAAGCAGGTTGGCCACCTCATCGTTGATGGCGGTTCCCAGAAAGATGATTCGGTCTTTCAACAGCCGCGAATAGATATCGTAGGCGCGCTCGCCACGGCTGCTCTGGTCGATGACCACGGGAATGATGGGCACAATCAATCTCCTTTGGGTTTAGCGCTCGCGTCCCTCGGTCGCTATGACGCAAACCGGAGCCAACGCCTTGATTCCGGCCGGCGTGTCGGTCGCTTCAGTGGGATCAGGCGCTGTCTTCCGGGGATTCCGAGGCGGCCTCCTTTTCGGGCACCACCTCCTCGATTTGGCTATGTTCAATTATAAGCTTAATCGCCTTTTTTTCAAGTAAGGTGTGCTTGAAAACCTCGAACCCCTCTTTGTTGCTCTCGTAAAAGCTCTTAATCTGATCCACCGGCTGCTGATAGGTCTTGGCCATCTCCGCCAAGCCCTCGTCAACCTCCTCGTCGGTCACCTCGAGGGACTCCTGATTGACGATTTTTCCGAGGATCAGGTGTCGACGCACCTGTTTCTCCGCCGTGGGCCGATATTTCTCCGCCAGGCTCTCCCGCGTGATTCCAGCCTCCTCAAAGGTTTTATTGGCCTGATTGAAGGAGCGTTCGGCATCGTTGAGAATATGCTCCAGCTCCATTTCGACCATGGCGTCGGGAACCTCAAACTCAGTTTTTTCAAGGAGTTCAGTGAAAATCTGCTCGTTGAGCTCCTGCTCGGTGCGCTTTTCGTAGCCCGAGGTGAGGTTTTCGCGGATCTTCGCCGTGAGGCTCTCAAGGGAATCGAAGGGGCCGAGTTGCTTGGCCATCTCATCGTCGATCTCCGGCAGGATCTGCTCGCGGATCTCGTGGAGATGCACCGTGAAGGTCACCGTCTGCCCGGCCAATTTCGCGTTGAAATAATCGTCGGCAAAGGTGACCTCAATCTCCTTGTCCTCACCGGGCTGCATGCCCACCAGGCCATCATCCATAGCGGGGGCGATGTAGGCATCGCCTACCTTCAGCGTGAAATTCTCCGTTTTTTGCGTCTCTTCGAAGGGTTGCCCATCTTTAAACCCCTCGTAGTCGACCAACACGAAATCGCCCTCCGCCACCGCTCTTTCGTCCTTGATGGGTTCCACTTTAGCCAGGTTTTTCTGAAGCATCGCCAACTGGGCCGTCATCTCCTCATCGGTGACGGCATAGGCGTTCTTGGTGAGTTTGATCCCCTTGAAGGCCACATCGTCAATCTCGGGGCGGATTTCGATCTCCGCGTCGAAGGTCAGCGGCTCGGCGCCCTGCAGCTCCGGCGGATCCACCTTGGGTGCCGCCACGGGTGTCAGCTTGGTTTCCCGCAGGGCTTCCACATAGGATTCCTGGATCAAGCGCGAGGTCACGTCGGCGTTCACGTCCTTTTTATATAGCCGTTCTAGCACCGACCGGGGCGCCTTGCCCGGCCGAAAGCCTTTAATTTTCGCCGTTTTTTTCAGGCCGTTGTAGGCCTCGTCCAGCTGGGCCTTAACGGTCTCCACGGGAACCTCGATATGTAGCACCTTTTTGACGCTGCTAATCTCTTCGACGGTAACGTTCATAGCCTTCCTTCCTCATGACTCGGGGTCTCGGCATCGCCTGGGATTCGACCCCAAAACTAAGCGCACCCATACCGCCCTTTGCGGCAAGATCGGTTCAGCGCCGCACATCAAGGGTCAGTTATGGGTGAAAAATGGTTGGTGCGAGAGGGGAGACTTGAACTCCCACTCTGTTTCCAGAGCTGGATCCTAAGTCCAGTGCGTCTACCAATTCCGCCACTCTCGCATTTTATCACATTTCGGTGTATGTTGGCGCCGGTCATCGCGGAGCACTCGCTACCGCATGCGAAGCCCACCGTCGCCGCATAATCCTCGGAGACTAATCCGTATCAATATTGGTGTCAAGCAAAATTGGATAACCGCCGAGACCAACGACAACCCATGAAAATCCATACCAAATTGCTGCGTTTAACCCTGATATTGGCCACCCTGGTACACGCCAACGCGTGGGCGGAGCCCTTCGGACCGTCATGGGGAACCGGCGGCACTAAACCCGTCGTCGTCATCGATCCTGGGCACGGCGGCACCGATGAGGGCGTGAAAGGCCCCGACGGGGGCCTCGAGAAAGTCCTCATGCTGGAGCTGGCCCGCAAGGTCGAGGCCCGCCTGGTGCCCGATTACGTCGTTCGCCTAACCCGCGATGACGATTATCAGGTGTCCCTGGCCGCCCGCGCCGGCATCGCCAACACCAGCCAGGCCAGTCTCATCATCAGTCTGCATGCCGGCGCCGGATTCACCCCCCGATCGGATGCCACAACCATTTACCTAAACTCGGCGGGACTCCCGAAGCCACTCCCCGAAACAGTTGAAGGTGAGGGACCCCTGCCGGAGTGGCAATGGCGCTACCAGCAAGCCCGGCATCGAAACGAGAGCCAGCGTCTAGGGGCCTTCCTTTTGGAGCGGCTGGGCGCCATCACCGCCGTCCCAGTGGTGGTGGCCGATGCCTTTCTCCCCGTGCTGGCGGGAGCCGACACACCGGCGGTTCTGCTGGAGTTCGGCGACCTCAACGGAGCTGCCGGCGAGAAACGCATGTCGGCGGGTGAGTGGCAACAGCGGACCGCAGGGGCCATCGCCACGGCAATTCGTGACTTTCTATCCGTCGATTCCAGATAGGCACACCCTTCACTTGCGCCGGTACCACAAAGCGTGCTAATAGCCGGCCATCACAGCGTTCGGCCAATTTGAACGCTGTGATGGCCGCCATCGGGGCGTGGCGCAGTCTGGTAGCGCACCTGCTTTGGGAGCAGGGAGTCGCAGGTTCAAATCCTGCCGCCCCGACCAGTATTTTCAATTACTTAAAAAGCGTTGACAAGAGCACTTGTCGACGCTTTTTTCGTTTGGGACGGATTTGGGACGGAAATCGCACCCTTAAGCAAATAGGCTCCGGCGACCGAATCCAAATGCCCGAGAAACCTCCCCTGAAGTAAAATTTGCGGCCTAAATCCATTCAGCCGCCTTGGACACCTTTCTTACCAGCAGAATTAATTCGGCCAAAGAATGTAAATTTTCCAATCTCGCATGCCTGGATGACTTTGCCCAGTTTTTTCGATACAATCTTTCACATGGTGGCCTCCTTCCCTGGCTAAACGGTTTGTCTCGCAACTTCCATTTAACCATATCGAGACCACCGCCTCCATTTTGCGAAGAATCTTATACGTTATCGAAAGATGAGGACGAAGAAAAAAGATGAATATTACCGAATCTGTAATGAGATTATTCGAAGTACGCGCCAAACCAGGCCATGCAGATGAGCTGGAAAAGAAACTTGCAAGTACGTCTGTTTCAGTTGTTCAAGGTAAACCTGGAAATCTGGGTTACTTTTTTGGAAAGAAATCATCGACCGATGATCATGATTTTCTATTTATATCAATCTGGGATAGTATGGCGTCCGTAAAGTTGCAATTCGGTAAGGAATGGGAAAGTTCATTTTTACCACCTGGATATGCTGAGATAATTCAAGAGTGTTCAATAAAACACTTTAAATTCAGCGGAACTTTAGAATCAAAGAAATAGAAAAGATGGTTTTTCCCAGCTATTCAACGAATTAATTTGCCTGTTCGCCAACTGATGAATAGCGACATTAGACGCTAAGATAAATTCCGATTCATTACTAATCCAGCTATCGCTATCCGTAACAAAGGTGTTGATCTCGAGGAGCTTGAGTTCTATGCAAGAATATTCATCGATTTTTAAAGAAAAATATAGCTGTGCCCTAATGGCTGATGCGGCTTTCAGAGCTGGTGTGAGCCTTATTCCAGCACCCTTCGGCTTGTTGCCAATCGCTTCTCATATGAAGACAGTTGGCCCAATCACTACTGTGCAGGCTAACAATGACTTGGTCAGTATTTTAGCGGGACTGCATGATACTCAGAAAGATGAGGTGCTGATAATCTCAAACTCCACAACTGAGGTAGGTTTGATAGGCGATCTCATTGCTACGGAAGCAAAACGCAAAGGCATAGCAGGTATCGTCGTTGATGGTTTCGTTCGGGATACGATGGAACTCATTGATATCAATGTGCCAATATTTTGCAAAGGCTCTTATCCAATTGGTCCGTTAAAACTCCCCCAGGATTTGAAAGGCATAGGCCAAATAGGGATAGAGGTTAAACTCGGTGATGCTTCAATCAATCCGGGCTATTGGGCCTTTGGAGATGCAGATGGCGTTATTTTTATTTCTGACGCGGATCTTCCAGAATTGTTCGATGAAGCCGACAAGGCCTATCATCGTGAATACTCTCTGGCTGAAGCGATTCGTTCTGGATCTTCACTTGGAGAATTGCTTGGTATTGAATCATTCATAAAAACAAGAGAAGTCAACCCCCAAGCCGACTTCAATCAACATATTGCTCAATTGGGTAAAGCAATATAGTTTACAATTGAGATGGAGAAATGTCTCCTCTTGACCCTCACACAAATTTACCTGTTTTGAGTTGTGGTTTTTTCACACCTGTATACTTCGGTAATTTTACAGCACAATTGAAACAGTTCATAGATGTAATTTATTGCGTAAAAAGATGTAATGATGGACATTTTTTCATTCATACACGTCTAAAAAATGTTAATTATATCTTGTAGCGATATCCGAAAAAGATGAAAATCAAGGGATAGATTTCCCTCAAGAAGACATTAAAAATATTTTAGGAGATTTTCGCACAGAAATTGACTCATTTTTAATTCCACAGTTGTCCATCAGACCCTCATGATATGTGCTCATTATTGGACATTAAAGAAAAAGCCATTCAAGTTGGTGAAACCATCGGAAATTGATATAGGAGTGCCCGTCGTTAGGGTTTCATTTAAGGATGACCACGCTGCTTGTTGGGATACGCGGTACGGCCACCCGCCTCACACAAGCCTGTTCTCTCCAGAGCTTTGCAAATACTGACAGGAATTTATAAATAATGGAAATAAATGATATAATAACCATATTTAATTACAATTGTTGGGCAACTGAACAAATAATGAAATCAACGGCAAAATTAAGTGCAAATCAATTTACCTCGCAAACAGAATACAGTCACGGAAGCCTTCGCG
>JASJCL010000069.1 GCA_030066015.1 Desulfosarcinaceae bacterium
TCAAGGAGGCCGGCATCGCCACCAAGACCATCATCGGCGGCGCCCCGGTGACCCAGGCCTACGCCGAGCAGATCGGCGCCAACGGCTACAGCGACGACGCCCCCGGCGCCGTGGAGCTGACCCGCACATTGCAGACCGCTTCGGGCGACGGTTGAAAGGGCACCTTTCCATCGTTTTTGACCGAGAATGTTGAGTTCGGTATGCTATCGGTCACGCTATGGGCCCATTGCGTCGCAGTGGTCGTACGCATTGCGGTGCCGTTGGTCGGTCTCGAATCGATCGTCGCACGCTTCCGGCCGATCCTGGATCTGACCAGTCGCCCGCCTGGATCGCCCGCCGGAATTGGCGGTCGGCATCATCCAAGGGGACGAAGTGCAGGGCTTACCTTTCGGTAGATGTAACTTGACGGGCGACCGCTTTACATGAAGATGAAGGCGATCGCTCGACATGATGGAGATCGTCGTGCAAGCCTTACTCGACAAAGCGGTAGCAGACGCGCGTCCGTATGCTGAAAAGGGCCGTCTGGCGACCTATATCCCAGAGCTGACCAAGGCCAATCGCCGCGCGCTTGGCGTTTGTGTCGTGGACTTGGACGGCAACCACTGGCGTGCGGGCGATTTCGATACGACCTTCACGATTCAGAGTGTCTCCAAAGTCGCCACCCTCCTCTATGCCCTGGAAACCTGCGGCATCCAACAAGTGCTCAGTCGTATCGGCGCAGAGCAGACCGCCGATGCCTTCAATTCCATCATTAAATTGGAAACCCGCAATAGTGGCAAACCGCTCAATCCCTTCATTAACGCTGGGGCCATCGCATTAATCGCCATGCTCATGGAAGCGGTGGGAGAAGATCTATTGTCGGCGCTCCTCGACTACCTGAAAACCCTCACCGGGAATCGAACGCTATCGGTCGACGCGGATGTGTTGCGCTCAGAGCGCGCCACCGGCGATATCAATCGTGCCCTGGCCTACTACCAAAAAGGGATGCACACATTCACGGCCGATGTGACGGCGGTCCTGGACGTTTACTTCCACATGTGCTCACTGGAGGTGCAGGTCATCGACCTGGCACGGATGGCCGCCCTCATCGCCAGCAATGGCCGCCACCCGGCAACGGGTGAGCACCACTTCTCAGCGGAAAGCGCCCGTTGCGCCAAAGTGCTGATGACGACCTGCGGACTGTATGACAGCTCGGGCTGGTTCGCCCTCGAAGTGGGGATACCGTCGAAGAGCGGCGTGGGGGGCGGCATCCTGTCGGTAGTGCCGGGCCAATTTGGCATCGGCGTGGTGGGGCCGTCCCTCGATGATAAGGGAAACAGCATCGCCGGCGTCGAGCTGCTGCGGCGGCTTTCCAGGACCCAAGGATGGAGCCTCTTTGCGTGACCGCCGGCCGCTCAATCGGCCGCTGATGCCGACGGCCGCCATTGCCGGCTCACCATTCTGCTCGCACGCCGAAAGTCAAGAGCCACCGACGAACGGGCCATCGTAGCAGGGTCGGCCAAAGCGCAGAGGAGCGCTATTTCCGACCGCAAGCGGCGCCGGGTGACGGTGTTCTCACGTGGCCAGCCTTGACGGCGGTGGGGGCGAGGGCCCTCGCCGGCAGGGGGGCGTCGATGGGATGTATCAGCGGTTTGGCTACACCACTAAATAAATCACCAAAGCGAACAATAGCATCAGTCCGACGAAGGCTTCCAGATCTCCATCGCCCCTCGTTTTGATCCATTTTCGATACTGCCCGAGGGTAACAACCCGTAAAAAGGTGCGTCCGATGAAATAGCAGAAGAGGTGGAAAAAGAGCTCTACCAGCAGGTAGGCGATGAATTTTCCAAAGAGGCGAAAAAATGGGACGGCGATCTCGTCGAGCATGGCGGTCTATCCTAACTCTCCGGATCCTCGCGGAACCCATGCGAGATCCTTCATCATATTAGGCGAAAGTCGCCTAGGTACATGACAGCCTGGATTCAATACGGCATCCATGACGGTGCACCCAGCACTGCTGTGGCTACCTTTTCTATCGCGTGTTGATGGGGGAACTTTAAGATTTTTCAGCCCAATGCGTGTCTCAGCCCTGTCGGCCATGCAACCAGATAGATGACGACAGTGAAGGAGTAGCGGACCGTTATGCGCTTGGATGGGGCCCTTGGCGCCTCAATGGTGACCGGCCCCCGGGAGCAGCCCGGCGATAAAAGCCTCGCGAACGGACGCCAATCGTCCCGCCGCTTCCATCTTCTGCAGGGCTGCTGTAATTAGCGGTAGCAGGTGGATGTGTTTGTTGTGAAGGTAGTGGTATAATTTAATGGTTTCCAAGGGAGGCTCCAAGGCCCTCAGGTGTGCGAGCCGAAGGGTTTTTATATGCAAATAGCCGTTGATACGGGCAGAGATACAGAGATCGTAGCGTTCCTTGTGCACCAGGGTGAACATCTTCTCGGAACTGAGAAAGGGGAAGACCTGCATTCCACGGGTGCGTTCCTCCACGATCTTTGCGCCTTTGCGGATGGCGATGCGATAGGGCCAAAGATGCTGCCATCCGCTCACCTCGAAATCATGGGCCCTGGAAAAGACGACAATCTCCATCTGGTTGATGGAAACGGGCACCCGTAGCAGGCTGGGGTATTGCGGTTCGATCACGGGGACCCGGTTCACTTCACCGTCTACCGAACCTTTGTTGGATTCTACCAATGAGCGCGCCAACGGCATTTCCACGCACTTGATGGCGATGCCGAGGGACCGATATGCTTCGGTGAGCAGGGTCGCCGAGATCCTGCTCACCGGCCCCGGTATCTGTCCGAAGACCAAGGTCTGTTCGGTGTGGGCCAAGGGCGACCACACCAAGATCAGCATCAACAGAATGCCCAGCCGCTTCATATCCATCTATCCGCAGGACGCACCCCTATTAAGAGGAAGTGGAATCAGATCCATCCGCCGGCGGATCCCGATAGTCGTCCGAATCCCGTAATAACCAGTCGAGGGCCGCCTGCCGGTCATCGAAGGCCCGCAGGTACCAGCCCCGATTCTGGCAGATAGTCACGTAGAACTTGACATCTTCCCGAATCTGTCCGTCGGGCGGTAGCAGAACGGCCCATTTGCTTTTGCGCCGTGCACCGGACGCATCGTAAAAAGGTGGCATGTCGTAGATTTCCATGGTGGAAACCGCCGATTGGAGACCGCTGTCGTCGATGAATATCAAATGGGTGCCGTGCTGTTTCGCCAGGTCAATCGTCTTCAGGGTACCCGCTTGGAAATCTTCTGCGTTCACGTGACCGGCGTAAACGCAGTTGATGATGCGGCGCTGCTCATCATACTGGATGTCCCATGCCATAGGTCTTTCCTGCCTCGCCGAGTGATGCGTTTTCTCAGTCGAACATGTAAGCCGGGCGAACCCAACGCATTCGCAAAGCTTATCGTGGCGCGATGGATTAGCACGCGCGTTTATCGATGCATCCAATATACAGAAACTGGGACAGGAATGGCAATGACCATGACAGGGCAATGGGTTTCCCTTGCGATTCGTGGTAACGTGCGGTTCTCCTTACGTATGAATCATGGGTCACCCTAATTTCGCGCTTTTGAAAATCCGCGATCTCCTGTGGTGCACGTGGAATCGAACGCTCCTGGCGCGCGTGCATGGTGTCCAGTGCGTCTATGGTAACACGTTTATCAGATAGAGTAATACGGGCAACACGACGACAAGAGAGCCGGTGGTGACGAACCAGCAGGCATTGGCCAAGTCCAGGTCAAGATCATAAATTGACGGTGGAATTAGGGCCGTAAATGCCACCGGCATTGCGGAGAGGATGAGCACCACTTTGAGGGCCAGCCCCTCATCGATCTCGCCTAACCCAAGGAGAGAAGCGCAGAGGACAGATGCCAGCGGCACGGCTACGAATTTGATGCCCGCCACCAATCCACACAGCCATTTGTAGTGACCCATCTGGCTGAATCGCATCGCCAGACCGATGGATACCAGCATCAAGCCGGTACCCAGCGGAATCAGGACAGCATTTACGGCGGCAAGGACACTGGGACGCGTCAAACCGGCTAGATTGAGCACGCCCCCCAGGAGAATGCTGGAAAGCGTGACCAGAATAAAAGGATCACGCGCCAGCGCACGCAAGCGTTCGGCCGTGGTGTCGAGGGCTCTGTCCGCTGTGCTGTAGGCCTTGGCCAGCGGAAAGCCCAGGCCGTAATAGGTCAGCTCCTCGAAAAGTTTGTAAATCGGCACAAGGGCAAAGCCCGGCTCTCCCAGATAGTAGTAACAGATCAATGCGCCGATGGAGCCAATATTGGTGAACGCGCCACAAGGGATGAGGGCGCCGGCTTGACGCGGTGCCAACCGCAGCAGGCGGGTGCCGGCATAGGCCAAAAGTCCCCCCAGAACAATGGCGCCCGCCCCGATGAATGGCAACGCGGCGATACGAATAGACTGCACTTCAACGCCCCAAATGGCCGTAATCGTGGCGAACGGGGAGATTCCCAAGAGCGCGATGCGTTGGAGGCACTTGCGCAGATCGACCAGCGACAGCGGGAGCTGTATTCGCCCATGGGCCGCCAACTGCTGGATCAGGTAGCCAGTGGACATTGACACGGTGATGATGACCAGAGAAGCGATCAGATTTCTCATAAGTGAACCCACTACCCGTTCTTGAGCACCCTGTCCAGCTCATTCTACCAGTACGTCTATCGTTCTATCTAAAAGAAAAAATCATTTGACACGCAGCACATTAATAGGTATTCTGACAGTAGGAATATTGTTCTATTAAACAGAATTTTTTCTATCTATCTGCAATTACGTATAAAAAAAAGGAGACACCACCTCGAACCATCGGCACGCCTGATCATCCAACCGTATCTGTGGTAATGGGGGATGATCGTGGGGTGAGCTGAAACGTTCTATTCAGGGCATTCATCGATCGTTTCATCTTTAACTCAGGGAGGACAGATGATGGGAACCTTACTATCACGCCGTACCATGTTGTCGTTACTCGTTTCAATTGCACTGGTCTGTTGCCTGGCGGGGCAGAGTATGGCTGCTGGCAAGATCAAACTGCGACTGGCCTCGTCCGGTTCGCCGACCGGTACGCGCGCGCTTGCGCTGGAGGAAAAATTTGGGCCTGCTGTTGCGGCATTCGCCGAATACGAACCGCACTGGAACTCGTCCCTCTTCAAGCAGGGCACCGAGCTGGAGGCGATCGCGCGCGGCAACCTGGAGATGGCCCTCGCCTCGGCCCAGGAACTGGCCGTATTCTTCCCGGAGTTTTCCATCTTCGCCACCGGCTATGTCCACCGCGATGCCGCCCACCAGCGGGCTGTCTTTAACGATCCCTTGATGGATCCGTTCAAGAAGAAGGTCGAAGACGAACTGAACATGAAGCTGCTGTCGGTGATGTACTTCGGTGCGCGCCAGTTGAACCTGCGCACGGATAAAAAGGTCATGACGCCGAAAGATATGGCGGGCGTTAACCTGCGGATGCCCGGCACCGACGCCTGGCAGTTCCTGGGCAAAGCGCTGGGTGCCAACCCGACGCCAATGGCATTTGCAGAGGTGTATACCGGCCTGCAGACCGGCGCCATCGACGGTCAGGACAACCCCCTTCCCACCACGGTTGACAAGAAACTTTACGAGGTGACCAAGCAGGTCATCCTGACCTCCCATCTGGTGGATCTGAACTACATCTCCATCTCCAAGAAAGTCTGGGAAAAGATGACGCCCGAGCAGCAGGCCACGGTTCAATCTGCCGCAGACGCCGCCGCCGCAACCTGCGCCGAGAACCAGATGGCGTTGGAAGCGGAATTGGTCACTTTCCTGAAGGAGCAGGGCCTGCAGGTGTACGAACCGGACGTGGATGCGTTCCGCAAACATGCCCAAGAGATGTACAGAGACTCTGAATTTTCCAAAGCCTGGCCCAAAGGACTGCTCGAAAAGATCAACTCTCTCTAACGATATAGCCGGAGGCGCCACAGCATGCAGGGCATGAAGTTGCTGAAAAAATGGCTTCTCAGAGGTGCCGAGGGCATTATGGCCGCGATGTTGGCCGCCGTGTTCCTCACCTTCGTTCTGCAGATCTTCTCGCGCTATGTGATAAATCGGCCCATCGGCTGGACGCTGGAGGTCTGCCTGACGCTCTGGTTGTGGCTCGTCTTTTGGGGCAACGCTTTTGTGGTTCGGCACCGGGAGCACGTCACCTTCGACGTGCTCTACAATGCCGTCCGGCCGCGTACCCGTCGGATATTCGCCCTGGTCGGATCCGCCGCCATCGTCGTCGGCCTGGCTGTATCGTTCTACCCCACCTGGGATTTCATCGACTTTCTGCGAATCAAGAAAAGCGCCATTTTGAAGATTCCGATGCGTACGGTCTTCAGCATCTACGCCATCTTCATGATCAGCGCTATCGTCGTCTATGCTTGGCGCTTTGTGATGATCCTGCGTCGCGGCCTCCCTGAAGAGACAGGGCCTAAAGAGACGGGGAAGGACAACCACGAAAGGGAGGCCGTATGAGTATTGCCTTCGCCCTCTGCCTGGCCACCCTGCTCTTTCTCGCCGGAATCGGCACGCCCATCGGCCATTCGACCATCCTGGCCGGCATCGTGTATCTGGCCGTCGGTGGCCAGGACATCGCCCTGGCCGCGGAACAGGCCCTCTGGGGTTTGTACGACAGCTTTGTCCTGCTGGCGGTTCCCCTGTTCATCGCGGCTGCCAACATCATGAACGCCGGCACCATCTCCGACCGGCTGCTGGCCTGGTGCGTAGCCTGTGTGGGGCGTTTCCGTGGTGGCCTGGGGCACGTGAATGTGGTCGCCTCGCTGATTTTCTCCGGCATGTCGGGCTCGGCCATCGCCGATGCGGCCGGCATCGGCAAGATCATCATCAACATGATGACAAAGGGTGGCCGTTATCCGGCGGGGTATGCCGCCGCCATCACGGCAGCATCCGCCACCATCGGCCCCATCATCCCGCCCTCGATCCCCATGGTGATGTACTCTCTCATCTCGGATCAATCCATCGGCTACCTCTTCCTGGGCGGCATCCTGCCGGGATTGTTCATCGGGGCTGTTCTGATGGTGCTCAACGCCGTCATCGCCGCCCGCCGCGATATGCCCAAGGATGATCCCGTTCCGCTGAAAAAAATGCCGGGGATGACGCTGAATGCCTTCCCGGCCCTCATGATGCCCGTCATCCTCCTCTGGGGCATCTACGGGGGCGTCACCACGCCCACCGAGGGGGCCGCCGTGGCCGCCGCCTATGCCCTCCTACTGGCCGGTGCCTTCTATCGGGTCCTCAGTTTTAAGGCGCTCGGAGAAGTATTTATTACGTCCGCACGCGCCTCGGCCGCTGTCGGCTTGGTGATCGCCGGCGCCCTGATCCTGAACTACGTGGTTGCATCGGAGAACATCCCCAATCGCCTGGCCGGCGTCCTAGTGGACCTCAACGTGCACCCGCTGATATTCATGCTGGGCGTGAACATCCTGCTCCTCATCCTGGGGGCGCTGCTGGAAGCAACGACCATTATTCTGGTCATCCTGCCGCTGTTCATCCCCGCCTGCAGTCAGCTCGGCATCGACCTGGTGCACTTCGGGGTGATCGCCGTCATCAACACCATGATCGGACTCATTACCCCTCCCTTTGGTATGCTGCTCTTCGTCATTAACGCCGTTACCGGCATCACCCTGGGAGAGATCATCCGTGAGACCTGGATCTTCATCATCGTGCTGATCGGCGCTCTTTTTGCGCTCATTCTGGTTCCCGATATCGTTTTGTGGCTCCCCCGCGAATTTGGTTATCAGGGGTGAATTTCCAGATGGGACGCCAGCCTCATCCACCGGCGATGACGCCGGTGGGTTGCCGACTGATTGGGGCAGCGGATTGACCAGTACAAGGAATCCTCACTGGAAGTCTTTCCCATCGCCAGCACGCGAGACGAGACCCGAGCGGATCGTCCCCCAGCGCATCTCCTCGTCTAGCTTCCGGCGGAATCCATCACTACCAGAACAGGGATGCCGGCCGTCGGTTGCAAACGAAGCCGTCCAACGATGGCTAGGGGCCGTCATCGGCTTCACCGATATGGTCCAAGCCGAATCCAACCGTCGGACGCCGGAAACCTGCATCCCGTCTAACGGTCTCGGCATAAACCGCAATGCCCTTGAACGGGGGCTGGCCCCAGCGAAGGAGGAGGTCTCCAGTAGATGAAGGCAGCGCGCGGCGACATCAAGCCCGAAGACTTAGAACGCTATCGTGAATGGGGTGAAAAGCATCTGTTCCAGCCCAACGTGGCGCGATCGACCACCTACGCTCCGGACAGCTTTCGGCTTTTCGTCAAAGAAACGGATGGGTGTCACGTGGTCGATATCACGGGTAAGACCTATCTGGATGCCTTTGCCAGTCTGATGTACGTCAATGTGGGCTATGGGCGGCAGGAGATCGTCGACGCCGCTTACGAACAGCTCCGGACCCTGTCGAGCAGCGTGGGAACGAGCCCCTCAATCCCCCAGATCAAGCTGGCCAAAAAACTGGCCGAAATAACGCCAGGAGATCTGTCGGTGGTGTTCTTCGGCAACAACGGCTGCGACGCCGTGGAGACCGGTATCAAGCTCGCGCGCCACTATCACAAACTCAGCGGCTACGCCAACCGCTATAAGGTGATCTGCCGGCGTCGGGAATACCACGGCGCAAGCTTCGGGACGATGGCCATGGGCCGGCCGCTGAAGAGCGGGAACCCGCTGATGTGCGAGGATTATGGCGCCTACGGGCCGTTCATGCCCGGCGTGATTCACGTGGCCCCGCCCAGATGTTACCGCTGTGAATATGACTTGCGGTATCCCGACTGTGATCTGAAATGCGCCCGGGAAGTGGAACGCGTCATTCTTCGGGAAGGGCCGGAGACGGTTGCCGCCTTCCTCTCATCGCCGGTATCGTCCCAGTCGCTCGTGGATGTACCACCGCCGGAGTACTGGCCCATGATCCGCTCCATCTGCGATAAATACGGTCTATTGCTGCAGATGGATTGCGTGGTCTGCGGTTTCGGTCGCACGGGCAAGATGTTCGGCTGCGAGAACTTCGGCGTGGTCCCCGATATCATGTCGCTGGCAAAGGGGATCGTCAGCGGCTATCTACCATTGTCGGCCACCATTGTCCGCACTGAGATAGCGGCCCCCTTCAAAAAGACCGCCTTTAAACACATCTACTCCTTCGGCGGCCACCCGGCGTCTTGTATGGCCGCCCTGGCGAACATCGATATCATCGAACGGGAGAACTTGGTCGAAAACTCTGCCGTCGTGGGCAGGTACCTGTTGGAACGGTTGCAGGAATTGTCTCATCATCCGACGGTGGGCGATGTCCGCGGTATCGGGTTGTTCTGCGCCGTGGAATACGTACGGGACAAGCAGCGCAAAACCCCCTTCGACGAAGCGCTGACGGTCAGGCTCAAGCAGAAACTGATGCAGGCCGGCCTCATCACGCGCACCCGCGACTCATCCACGCAGTTCCTGCCGCCCCTGATCTTTACCAAACAGGATGCGGACGAGGCCGTGGAGATTCTGGATCGGGCGATAACGGAGATCGAGAACGAACTGGCCTGATGGCCAGTGGACGACAAATGATGGGGTGCGCCGGATGAAGTCCCTGTTCGATCAAACCGAAATTAGCGGCCTTCACCTCAAAAACCGCTTCTTCCGATCCGCCACCAGGGATGGATATGCCGACGCCAATGGCTACGCGACGCCCGAACTGGTGGAGATTTATGCCCGGCTGGCCAGGGGTGGTGTCGCCGCCATTATCACCGGGCATGCGTTCGTCACCGATGTGGAAGCAACCCGACAGCCCGGTCAGATGGGCATCCATCGCAGCCGCTGCATCCCCGGACTGAGGGATCTCGTTCAAGCGGTTCATCAGAACAACGCAAAAATCTTCCTTCAGGTGAGCTGTATCGGCGCCCAGTCCTTTTCCAAACCGGTGGATGGGCGTATCTGGGGGCCCAGCGCTGTGAGGGACCTGGCCAGCGGCATCATGCCTGCCGAGATACGGACAGATGAGATCCGCCGCCTGCAAGAGCGCTTTGCCGATGCCGCTGTCAGGGCGAGGGCGGCAGGCTTTGATGGCGTCCAGATCCACGCCGCCCATGGGTATCTCATCGCCAAGTTTCTCACGCCTTACTATAACCGCCGAAGCGATGCCTATGGCGGACCCCTGGAAAATCGGGCCCGTATGCTCCTGGAGACCATCACCGCCATCCGCAACCGGGTCGGCCGCCACTATCCTATTCTCGTTAAGATCAACTGTGATGATTTCCTGGCAGACGGCATGGCCTTTGCGGAGAGCTCAAGGGTCTGTGCCATGCTCGCCGCAGCCGGGATCGACGCCCTCGAGATATCGGGAGGGAGTCTATCCTCACCGGGAAACCTTGGCCCGATACGGAAACTGGTCCCAAATGGCGATTCCGAAGCATCCTACTTCAGCAGATGGGCGATGGTAGTGGCCGAGGAGGTGGATGTTCCGGTGATCCTGGTCGGCGGGAACCGGTCTCCAGCCGAGATGGAGGTCCTGCTAAATGGATCGAACATCTCCTTCTTCGCTATCTGCCGTCCCCTGATTCGAGAATCGGATCTGATCGATAAATGGCGACACGACAGCGCCTACACCCCAAAATGTACTTCCTGTAACAAGTGTTTAGGACGCGACAAAACCGTCTGCAGCGATCACCCGACAACACAGGACGGCGCCTGATGGCCACCCCCATCATCCCATCAAGCAGAGTACGATATCTTCCGCCAGGTGCCATCGACCGGTATGCGGAATGGAGCCTCTCATCTGCAGGCGCGGCCGCTTAACCCTTTGGGCCACGAATCCGCGCCCACCGTATGATCTGATTGCGACCATTGACAGGAAAATACGGGGTTTATATATTAAAATAGTAGGCGTAAATGGATCTTATAATCCCGTTGTCCGACGGATACGACGCCCCTTCTTGCGACCACATCACTATTCTGCCTCTGTCACTGAGCCGCCACCAGCAGTAGAATACGCGCCATCTTTGACGAACCGATACTTTTCGCTTGTTGGCATTGCTGAGCCATGGTTCGCGCCGATTCATCCCGTTTTCTGCTCGGTATCGACGGCTCAGGTCTAAAAAAGCGATCGTGAATTGTCTCCATAAGATCCGGATCCCCGATCAAAAATCATATTGGCGCCTTCACATTGGCGAAGCGCCCCGTGGTGGTCACGAGAAGACAATATCAACCCGCATCAAAGGAGGGTGGTATGGCAGTCAAAGTGTTGATTAAACGTCGATTTAAAGAGAAGTATTTCAGTGAGATCAACCAGATGATCAAAAAACTGCGCTATGGTGCCATGGAACAGGAGGGCTACATTTCATCAGAGACATTATGGGACAGCAAGGATCCGTATATCGTGGTGGTTGCCTCAAACTGGCGGACCATGAAGGAATGGAATGTTTGGAAAAACAGCGATATGAGGAAGATGGAGGGCGATAAAATCAATCAGTACCTCGACGGTGAAACACAATACGAAATTTATGAAATGGGTATGTATCCCCATTGACCCGCACCAATTATGATCGGGTCCGCTGCTGGTAGGATTGAGTGGCCTTCAGGCCGCCACCCGCAGCGCCTCCTCCTGGGCGATACGGCACCATGTCACCACGTTTTCGGGGGTATTGCCCAAGGTGTGGTTGTCTTTCATGATCACTTCGACAATGTTCTCCCGGGTCTGTTCGAATACTGTCCGCATCTCCTGGCGAACCGCCTCCCAGTCGGGATTGGGGGAACTCAAGGGCGTGGGCATGGGCTTCCAGGAGAAGATGAACTGGTCCGCCAGATTGGCCGACATCTTGGACACGTCCGCCCAGGGCGAGCAGGAGACCCGGCGCAGGTTCGGGTGATGTTTGACCACCTGCCAACGGGTGTGCAGCTCTTCGCAGCACCCGTAGCAGGTGAGGCCAAACCGCTCCATGATCGGCTTCTCCACCGGGAAGACGAACTCCTCGTACATGGCCGGGCTCACATTGACGGTCTCCTGGCTTTCGGTGAATCCCCACAGATCCCGCAAGCGCACCTTGCCATCAAACCCCGTCTGGGGCAGTTCGTCGGTGTAGCCCAGACCGCCGGAGCCGACATAGGTCCCGTCGTTGTTGAGGCAGAGCAGTTCGTTCTGCTCGAGGAAATCGATCTTGGCCAGGTTGGCCCGTGAGATGAAACCGAGCAATTCCTTGAGCCCGTCAGGGTGCTGATAGAAATCGGTGTACAAATTCATCAGCCCGCGCAGTTTGACAATCTCCCGTGTAATCCCGAGGGTAAAAAACCAGCTACTCCTCTGGCGCACCTCCAGGATGTCGCCAAGTACCGCCTGGGCGATGGCATAGTTTTTATTGCTGGTCTGCCAGTCGATCTCGATGGTGGGCATCTCCAGCTTGGAAAGATCTTTATCGTAATCCTTGATGGGGGGATCCCACGACTTGGCGCCGTCCTGGCTCTCACTCTCATGCTCGACGACCTCAACCCCCCAGTTGTCGGTGGCGAAGGTGGCGGGCACATTGAAGTATGCCTCCACCGGCCGGTCATCTCCCATCACCTCGCCGATGAAGATCTCCTTGCGCAGATCCATCTCCCAGTGGCGCGCCATCTTTCCCCGGCACTGCATCTGGGTCTCGGTAATGATCTCGTTCCATCCATTCTCCGGCTCGCACAAGATCACCGGACGCCCCCTCTTGAGAGCATTCACATCCCGCCACAGCTGACGTTTCGATTCCATCTGGGGAGATGCCGCCAGGGTGGCCACCCGCTCCGCCAGGGGCCTTAGAACCTCCCGATCCTCCCGGGAAACAAACATATCTTCAGCGCTGAAGCCGGGTTGCACCCGCCGCGGTCCCGTATGTATCTGGCCAGTGGAAGCGCCATTGCCGTAGTTTTCCATATCGTCTCTCCTCATATGGATGGATCAAAGAAATTCCTGCCGTAAAGGGGTAAAGGCATCAATTAACCGGACACGCTGGGACAGCACCTGAATGCAATGGGCCGCATCGGGTGGCACCGCAACCATGTCGCCTGCACGGAGCCGTCGGCCTTCATCCCCCAGGAAGAACAGAATCTCCCCGGCTACCAGGTAGGTCACCTGCTCATGGGGATGGGCGTGGGGCGGATCTGGTTCTTTCCAAGGGCCAGCAAATTCCCATTCCACCACCATCAGGCTGTCCGTATGGATGAGGCGTCGCCGGCGCCCCGGCTCGGTTTCAACAACTTCGCGCGCATTCGTCTTGTTGATCTGCATGGGGACTCTCTCTTCTTCCGTCACGGGGCGGATGCGGCCGCCGGATCATGGATGCTGCAGACGATGCTCAACCCCTTTGATACCGGCCACCAGGGTTCGGTTCACCGGCGTCGGCACCCCATATTGATCACCCAGGCGGACGACGGCGCCGTTGATAAAGTCGATCTCGGTCATAGCTCCCCGCTCGATGTCCTGAAGCATCGAGGTTTTAAAGTCGAAGGGCAGGCCCTCGACAGCCTTGTCCAAGATCTCCTGGGGATCGTCGACGGTCAGTTCCACGCCGGCACGTCTGGCCACTTCCAACGCTTCGGCGACAGCGGCGGTGCAGCAGGCCACCGCTTCGGGCACCTGCAGTAGGTTCCCGTAGGTCAAGCGGGTCAGACCGGTGACAGCGCCGGTGCTGACGTTGATCAGCAATTTGGACCAGATGAGAGAACGAATATTGGCGCTGACCTCGGTCTGGAAGCCGGCGCCATTGAAAAGATTACGGATCGCCTGCAGACGCTCCGTAATCTGCCCGTCCATTTCGCCGACGACGGTTAACTTCTCTTTGCGGCCCACCAGAATCTGGCCGGGCGCTGTCATGACGCCGCCAACGTAAGTCTTGCCGCTGAGCACCCGATCTGCCCCCAAATACTCGGCCAACACCTCCTCGTTGCCCAATCCATTTTGGCAGGATATGGCGAGCGTCTGCTGGCCGATGAGGGGCCGCGCCCCCTCGATGGCCGCACGGGTAAAGTTGGACTTCACCAGCACGATGATCAGGTCGACGGGGTCGGCATCGGTACAATCGGTGATGAGATTGACGCGCACTGTTCGTTCCACACCCTCCTCGGTGATCTTCAACCCATTGCGCAACACCGCGTCGATGTGGTCCGTCTTGGGGTTGACCATAAGGACGTCCGCCCCGGCTTCCGTCAAAATGCCGCCGAAAGTGCTGCCCAGGGCGCCGCAGCCGACGATCGCGATCTTCATTGATGACTCCTCATACGCAATTTGCTTCCCGATGTTTTCCCAGTCGGGTTTTCTATCGGTCGGCGGCGCAACGCTTCGTAACCTCGACGATCCCCCGCTCGGCATCGACGCGGACCCAATCGCCGGTGGCGATGACCTCGGTGGGGTCCTGATTCAGGTCGGTGATGCAGGGACGGCGCGCGACAACGGACCCCAGGGCGGTCTGGGGATTGTTTTCCCGGACAACGTAGGCTGCAGGGCTCAGGTCCACAAAACGGAGGGCTTGATGGGCGATGGTCCAGGCCGATGACCCAGAGGCCGTGGCGAACACCAACACCTTGTCCTTAATGTTCTTCCCGTACCACTCGTGATTCAGGTCGACGATGTCGCCGGAATCGAAATCGAAGGTGCCGAAGCCACCGAGGGGACTTTTGGTGACGAGGGCCTCGCCCTCCGCCACGCCACCGTGAACCATACGTCCCTGAAGCGTGATATCGCTCATGGCAGCTCTCCTCTCCATTTTCCGGTCACAGCGGCGTCGATACACTCCGCCAGTGTGCCGAACCAAGTATGCTTGAGACCGGTTGCCCCGGGGGCATAATGGCCCAGCTTCCCTGAATTGGTGGCGAAGACGTTGTCTGGATCCACGGCCAATTCCAGGCAGCAGGAGTCCTGCAGAATCAGCCCGCCGGCCTTCTCGATGACGGCGTTGTAGCCCTGAATCGCCCCCATCGCTTTGATCATACTATTGGTGGTCAGGTAGAGTTTGGTGTTGGCGCTGATCTTCTTGCCGTCGAGCAGTTCTGCGATCTGGCGAAGGCTCTCCAGGGTGCAGTGGGGACACCCCAGTGCGACGATGTCCACCGCGTCTTTTCCGGAGCGGTTCAGCCATTCGTAGGTACGCCGCCGCTCCGCAGCAGCGAAGCGCAGTTCAAACTCGGGCCGGCGGCCGCCGCTGGCGGCCTCGACGGTGGGCGCCTCAGGGGTGATACCCACCAGGTGGTGCATGACCACACTGCCGCCCGAGATACCGGCGGCGCAGAGCGCCATCAACTGGGTAAGATCGGGCAGGTGGTTGATATGCTCATAGATGGGCAGGTTCAGCCCGACTTGGCTGGCAACGTAGTAACCCAGCAGAGACCATTCACGCAGATCGGACATGTCCACCGCCACCTCCACCAGCACCTTGCCGCGGCGATTTCTATCCAGGTGCATGCCCCAGTTGGGGATCTTGCCGGTGATGGCGGCGGCAAAGGCGCTGTGGAGTCCTTCGATATTGGTGCGGGCGCCGATAACGCTGTTGCTGTATGCCACCGCCGAGGATTCGGTCCAGGCGATGTGCTCACCCCGCACGGGGAGGTTCCCAACCTGGTAAGGGGTACAGGTGGCCAGATGGATCATGCCGATCCGTTTGCAGTATTCGGCCAGGCGTTGCAGCAGATCGCAATGTGCTTTACTGCCCTTTTGGAGCTCTGGGTACGCCTGATCGCGCCAAGTGGCGTTGGTCGTCGTAAACGCCTTGACCTTGTCCACCACCACACGTTCGTCGCTATCGAGCATGAAACGGGAGGCGATCTCGTCGATATCCATTGACGGTACGATTTTCCGGACGATCTCGACGTTGGGGATCGAACCGGGAATGATGGTCACGTTGCGGATGTCGATGAACCGATCGGCGCCCAGCGCATTGGCGTACTTGACCAACAGCGCCATGGCCCTCTGTCTGGCCGGGCCCAGGTCGCCGGCCAACATCTCGCGTTCGTCTCTTTCCAGCTTGAGCATCAGTCTTCTCCGGGAAGAGGTGGGATGTGCCTCACGCGTCCTTGATCATGCTCCATGCCGCCCGCAGGCCGAGGAGATAACTGTGGACGCCGAATCCGCAGATCTGCCCTTTGACCACATGAGAAAAGACCGAATGATGCCGAAAGGCATCCCGTGCGTGCACATTGGACATATGCACCTCGACGATGGGCACCTTGAGGATGGCGAGCGCATCTGAAATCCCGTAGCTGTAGTGGGTCCACGCACCGGCATTGATGATGACGGCGTCAATGCCGTCGTCATGGGCTTGGTGAATCCGGCTGGCCATCTCACCTTCGTGATTGGTCTGAAAGCACTCCACCGCGCAGCCCAGCGATGCAGCCAGTTCAGCGATCTGCCCGTCGATCTCCTTGAGCGTTATGGTGTCATAGTGCACGGGATCGCGCTTGCCGAACATGTTGAGGTTGATGCCGTGCAGGACGAGAACGGTCTTCATTAAGGCCTCCCAAGCGAAGAAGCAATTCTATCTAATAGAACTTTATTTTTCTAAATAGGATACCCCTCCAACAAGGTCGTGTCAACTTCTTTCTCCTCTGAGGGCTAGTAATTACCTCCACTGTGACAATTGAAATTTCTATTGCCTTTCAGCCCAATCCAGTATATCCTTTCTAATAGTATATTATTCTGTTTTACAGGATTGCCTCGGATCATCCTGCAACTAGAGCGGGCATGACGGCGCGTCCGCGTCGATGACGCGCGGGCGAGATTGGCGGTCCATTTGCAGTGACCCCTTGGCACGCCGAGGGCCGTGGAGAGAGAGATGAAAAGCGCTGTCCTCGTGGCGCCCAACGACATCACCATCAAGGAAACCCCCACGCCGACGACGGGGCCTGGAGAAGTCCTCATCCAACCGACCCTGGCGGGTGTATGCGGTTCCGATTTTGCGCTGTACAGGGGCAAATTCGGCGTACCGCTGCCGGTCATTCCAGGACACGAAGCGGTGGGTCGGGTCGCCGAGGTCGGTGAGGGTGTCGCCAATGTGGCCCCTGGGCAGCGGGTGGTTGTCCAGCCCAATTTTCCCTGCCGTACCTGCCCAGTGTGTGTGGGCGGGAACGAGAATGTGTGCCCTGCGAAGATTCGCCTCGGCATCGACACCGATGGGGTTTTCGCCAAGTATGCCGCCGTGCCGGCAGATTTCGTCTGGCCTCTGCCGGATCAATTGCCCGATGACGCGGCGGTGTTGATCGAACCCATGGCGGTGGCCTTGCAGGCATTGAATCTGGCGGCGCCGCGACCGGGCCAGCGGGTGCTCGTATTGGGCTGTGGCGTCATCGGATCGCTGGCGCTTCAACTGGCCCTCGACCGCGGGGCACGCGTGACCGCCTGCGATATCGTCCCGGAAAAACTGCGCCTGGCAGAAGATCTGGGCGCCGACGAAGCCTTTGTCGCCACCAATCCACCTTCCGGGGCATCCCATCGATTCGACCGCATTATCGAAGCGAGCGGCGCACCCGATGCATTGGCACAGGCCACCCGGCTGGCGGCCCCCGCCGGACACATCGTGCTCCTCGGATTACCGGGTAAAGACCACCCGTTGGCGTTGGACCCCATCGTCCGAAAGGGGTTGAAAATACATGGTTCGATGATCTATAGGAATGAGTTTCCCGTGGTGATTGAAACCTTGGCCCAAGGCCGTATTCGCACTGGGGTGCTCGTATCCAGGCGTCTCGCCTTGGAGGAGCTGGCAGCCGGGCTGGATGACTTCACCTCGCCGGAGAGAATTAAAATGGTCGTGGAGCTGTGAGATGAAAAAACCGAAAAAGGCCGCTAAAACGGATCCAAAGAAGAAAAACACGGTGCCCATCGTCGACAGCCTGGCGACGGCGCTTTCCCTCCTGGACCATTTCACCCTGCGGGATCCGGAGCTTTCCCTCACCCAGCTCAGTGAAAAGACCGGCCTCTATAAAAGCCGCATTCATCGACTGTGCGGCACCCTGGTCTATTCGGGCTTTCTCATCCGCATGCCCTGGGCCAGCTACCGTCTGGGGCCGAAGCTGATGACCTTGGGCAAGATCTACGAGAACACCAACACCCTGGCGACGACGGCACGCCCCATCATGCGGGAGTTGGCCAACAATACGGGCGAATCGGTTGCCCTCTTCAGTCTCAGTGACGATACGGCCCTCTGCCTGGCCCGGGAATTCGGCTCCTCTCAGCTGGTCTTTTCCATTCAGGAGGGCGACCGAATGCACCTGCATGCCTCTGCCGTCGGCAGAGTGCTGCTTGCCTACGGAACGGAAGAATTACGGGAAAGAGTGCTTTCCGTGGGGCAACTTGAGAGCTTTACGCCGATGACCATGGTCGACCCCGATAAGATCAGGGCAGCGCTGACCAACATTAAAGCGCGCGGTTACGCCATCAACCGTGGCGAAACCGAACTGGAGGTGGCTGCCGTCGCCGCCCCCCTCTTCAATCATGATGGTCGGGTAGAGGCGGCCATGGCGGTGGTGGGGCCTGTACAGCGTTTTTCCGAAGACCGCTTCGACGACATTCTGGACAGTCTACTCGCTGCCACCGGTCGGATCTCCAAACTGCTGGGCGCCGCCCTCTAATCCACACGGCTCACGCGCTGTTGGAGCCGGCAGTGACGCAGTATGTGTCCACATACTGCCGGGCGGTTTCCAGACAGCGTCGGGCATGCCCCTCATACCCCAATGCCTTGACCCGCCGCGCATTGGGCAGCTCAATGGCATAGGGCACATCTGGCAGGCGGGCGAAGATCGCCGCGAAGTCGACACACCCCTCCCCCACATAGCGTCGATCGTCCCGCGCAATATGAATCTTGCCCTCCCGTGTGGCGGGAATCTGCTTCGCCGTGTCGCTGATGTGGAGGAAATGGATCCACTGCGGCGGCAAGCGCTCCAATTCTTCCAACTGAACCTGGGACAAATGGAAGTAGAGCGTGTCGATCAAGATGCCGCCGTTGGAACGATCGGCCGCTCGAACGATCTCCGCCGCTTCCTGGAGATTGGTGAGTCGTGAGAATGAAGGGAATTCCAGCTCCACGGTTAGGCCAAAAGTACTGGCCAGATCGCAGATCTCGGCGTAGCGGTCCACGACGAAGTCGCGGTCGCCGGGGTCGGTGGTCCAAGCGCTGGAGATGACATGTCGTGCCCCCAGCTCCGCCGCCAATTCCATCGCGGGCAGATAAGTGGCCGGCGCGATGTTTGGCAGGATTCGGGCCAGCTCGAGATCGAGCAGCTTGACACCAGTGTCCCTGAAAGCGGCCTTGGTTTGCTGCAGCAGCCCGGGATTCTCCAGTAAACTGGGGCCCTCCCCCGGCACGCCCATGGGAATCAGCCGGAGCCCCACATAATCGTAGCCCGTCCGCGCGGCGATCTGAATCAACTCCGGTGGTGTACACCTGATGAGGGTGAGGTGTGCCAGGGAAAACGCTTGTGTCATTTAGGATTACTCCATCTTCACGATGCTGTTGTCAGCGCTTCAGGTGGCACCTGGTGCCCCGATGGCGCACATCGATCCATCCGGGAGTACTTCCTGGTCAGGGCAACCGGATTTGGCGTCTTCCGGCGAGGGGGCGTATGGGACGGTTTCCCTGACCAAGCGCCGCATGGATCAGGTACTTACGTGTGAAACATCTTTGCCCGGCGAGTAGATATCCAGGATATTCCAATGTCCCGATGTGGGCACCGGATTGTTGATCATGGCCACATCGATGACGACGGGCTGTTTCGATTGAACGGCTTCCTGCAACGCCGGCTTGAATTGGGCCGCCGATTCAATCTTGATGCCTTCCACGCCATATGCTTTGGCGATGGCGGCGTAGTCGGGTGAGGTGGAGGCACCCTCCTTTTCGAAGACCGTGCCGTAAGTGGTCTGATAGTGGGCCTTCTGAAGGCCGGCGATGGTCCCAAAGGCGTTGTTGTTCATCACCACCCAGACCACGCCGACAGATTCATGCCGGGCCGTTGCCAAGAGGGCGGGATTCTGGCCGAAACCGCCGTCCCCGATCAGGGCCACCACCACGCGGTCCGGCCGGGCGATCTTGGCGCCGATAGCGGCAGCACCGCCGAATCCCATGGTGGCGTAACCGCCGGGAATCAGAATAGTGCCGGGCTCATTGATGGGAAACTGCTGGCCGACGCCGTTTTTGTTCCACCCAACATCGGTGGTGATGATGGCGTCGCTGGGCAGCACTTCCCGCACCTCGGCCAAGATTCGTTCGGGCATCATTGGGAAGGCCTCGCTTTGCTCCATCTCCACATTACGCGCCCTGAACGTTTTGCGCTGCTCGGCAATCTCTTCAATCAAGGTCGGGTTGGAGAAGCCATCCGGATAGATCTCTTTGGCAATGCGCACCAAAACGGCCAATGCCTGTTTGAGGTCTGCGACAACACCGATCTCAACCGGATAATTACGACCGATCTCACTGGGTTCGATATCGATCTGAATCAGTTGGGTACCCGACATGTCGAAGGTGTATTCGGGATACCAGGAGCTGCAGTCGGCTTCCTTGAAACGGGTGCCCAAGCCAAGGACCAGATCCGCCTCCCGACAGGACTCATTGATATACGGCGTGCCCCAGAATCCCGTCATCCCCAATGTGAATGGATGGTCATCCGGCAGGGCACCCTTCCCCATCAGGCTGTGGGCCACGGGAATCCCCATATGCTCCACAAGTCCCCGCAGTTCCGCCGCCGCTTGGGCCAGGAGGACGCCGCCGCCTGCATAGATGACGGGTTTGGCGGCACCGGCGAGGCGCTTGACGATCTCCATGGCGGTCTCCGTATCCATGGTCGGTTGACGCAGTTGGCGGGTATTTCGTTTGACCATGTCGAAGCAGGCGGTATCGATCTCTTTGGAGAAGATATCCATGGGCACGTCCACCAACACCGGGCCCGGCTGCCCATTTTCGGCCAGTTGAAAGGCCTTCTCGATGATCTCGGGAAAGAGTTCCGGACGCTCCACCCGCCAGGTGCGCTTCACGAAGGGTCGGTAGATTTCATGTTGGGCACCATCCGCGTGGAGATTGACCTCTTGATGGGGGTGTTTGCCATAGTAATGGCTGGGCACATCGCCGGCGATGACCACCATGGGAATGCAGTCCAAAGCGGCATTGGCCACACCGGTGGCGGCGTTGGTCATGCCGGGGCCCAGGTGGCTCAAAACGACGGCGGCTTGGCCCGTAACGCGGGCGTATCCGTCGGCCGCATGGGCCGCGATCTGCTCGTGACGGACATTGATGAACTGGATGCTGCTCTTCTCCAAGGCCGACAATACGGCGATATTGGTGTGCCCGCACAACCCGAAGATGTGGCGGACACCGCGCTCTTCCAGATACTTGACCAGTTGATGGGAAACGAGATCTTTCATGGGGGCCTCCTGTGACCGGGTCAAACGACTCGGTCTGGCCTTATAGTGTTTCCGTGTTGTAGAACTCACCAAAGAGCTCCGCCTCCGACGGGCGATCTTCGGCGATAGGCCGCGATACCCAGGTGTAGTTCAGGTAATGCTTCAGATGGATGTTCTCGTTGGTGACGTTTCCGGCCCAGACCCCGCAGCCCATGCTGGATGTCATCGGCATGCCGTTGGTGAAGGCACCCGCGTTGGCTTTTGATTGGGCCTGGCGGACCATCATCCGGCTAACGGGCGCCGTCAACGCCAACCGATGGATGTGGTCATCGTTGAAGGAGTAGATGCCGCAGGAGTGGCCTTTCCCTTGGACAGCGTAAATCCGTCTCACCATGTCCAGGGCCATGTCGAAGCCGCTGAATTTGAAGATGGACAGCAGGGTGCCGAGCTTTTCAGTGGAAAAAAGATGCGCCTTTCCGATCTGGTCCTCTTGAATGATAAAAAACTTCTTGTCCTCCGGAATCCGAAAGCCGGCGATGTCGGCGATCTGGGCCGCCGGGCAGGCGATCGTATTAAAGGTTCGGTGCCCTTTTTCATCCCAGTAGATGGCCTGGATTTTTGACTTCTCCTCGTCGGAGGCCAGGTACCCGCCCTCTTGCTGCAGTTGTTCCAGGAAGCGGTCGTAAATGCTGGCCGCCACCAACAGGTTGCCGTCGGCCGAGCAGCCGGAACCGAAGTCCGACATCTTGCTGATGGCCGAATTCCTGGCGGCCTCTTCGATGTCGGCGGTTTCGTCGATCACCATGGTGGAGTTCCCCTGCCCGGCGGCATAGGCCGGCTTGCCGGACATGTGGGCCGATTTGGCCATGGCGGGGCCCCCGGTGGCGATGGTCAGGTCGCAGATCGCCATCAACTCCTGGGCGGAGGGGATGCTGGGCTTTTCGCTGCACACGAACAGATCCTGGGGGAAGCCGATCTTTTCCAGGGCCGCCCGCATCGCCTTGACCGTTTCATAGGTGGTTTGCTTGGCCCTGGGGTGGGGAGAAAACACCACGGCATTCTTCGCCTTGAGGGCGTATATCCCCATGCCGGGAGGGGTTAGCGCGGGATTGGTCGTGGGCACCAGCCCGGCGATGACGCCCACCGGCTTGGCATATTTGACGAGCCCCTTCTCGGGAATCTCCTCGACGATGCCCATGCTTTTCTGCCGCAGGGCGTCGCGCAGAATTCCCATGATCTTGAAACGCTTGTTGGGGCGCCCGTCCCGGTCACCGAGGCCGCTTTCATCCACCCCCATCTGGGCCAGGCGGGTGAATGTCTTCTCGTTGGCCGTATACCAGCCCACCGCCTGAATGGCGCGGTCGATGGTCTCCTGATCGTAATCGGCAATCACTGCCTGGGCCGCGCGGGCGCGCTCCAACAATTCGTGGACATGCTGTTTTTCATCTTCCCGAATCGGTCTGGCCACCTTGACCTCCTTTTACCTATGTCTCCTGAAATTATGATGGGTGGCGGAAGGCGTTGTACCGTGAGCGGATTCTCCGATTGGAACGGCAAACGGAAAAAGCGGACGCCGTTCTCCACACCTCGCCACATCTTCAAGCAAAGTTACGGGGCTCAGGGCGCTTGTGCCAAGTTTGCGGCCTCCTGACCCAAGAGGGGTGCCACCGTTGACAGTTTGTACTGTCTGATAGTATATATTTCTATTATTGAGGATATCGGGTCATGATTCACGTGTCAATCTTTTTTTGGCGGAGGGGTCAGGTGGTCGGATACTCACCGGTAATGCCATTCCACCTGCACGATGGAAGGCCCGCGGATTATGCATCTATACCATCAATGCCTGAGTTTCCCTGTCGTCACAGCTAGGATTGCCGTCTGACCATCACCCCAAAAGCCGGGGTGGAGTTGGCGGGGAAGCGGCTTGAAGAAGGATATTGACACCCTCTTGCGGCCGTGTTCTTACTGTTTAACAGTATTTTGTCCTATTTATGATCCAACCATTGGGTCGATTGGAGGACGCATGGATAGGATCCAGATCAATCTTGGGAGGGAGATGACAGCCGCCGTTCTTGAGGATCGCCAATCGATTCGGCTGCAGCGTATGGCGATACCGCAACCAGCAGCCGGCGAAGTCCTCGTCAAGATCAACCTGGGGGGGATTTGCGGCTCGGATCGCTCTGCCTACGAGGGCAAAATTGGGGCTGCCTTGCCGGTGATCCCGGGGCATGAGGCGGTGGGTAGGGTAGCGCGAGTTGGGGATGCCGTCAGCGGCCTTGATAAAGGGCAACGGGTGACCATTCAGCCAAACTTTGCATGCAATTCCTGCAGGTTGTGCCATTCCGGCCACGGCAACATCTGCGGGTCAAAAGTTCGCCTCGGGGTGGATATCGACGGGGTATTCGCGGAATACGTCAAGGTACCCGCCCGCTACCTCTGGCCGATACCGGCGGAGTTGACCGATGAGATCGCTGTGTTCACCGAACCGCTGGCGGTGTGCCTGCACGCCATGCGCCAGATACCCCCCACCTCCGGAATTCGGATTCTCATTTTCGGGGCCGGCGTCATCGGGCTGCTGACCACCCAGTTGGCAGCACGAGAGGGCGCTCAGGTAACCGCCATCGACCTTTCCGAAAACCGCCTGGCATTGGCCCGTCAGCTCGGCGCCTCCCAGACCATAAGTCCCGACCAACCACTCGACGCCCATTACGATCAATTTGACGTGATCTATGAGACCAGCGGGGCTACGGTGGCGTTAGACCAGGCCATCCGGCTGGCGACAGATCGGGGGCGTATCTGTCTGCTGGGATTGCCGGGCAGTGAAACCCCCGTGTTGGTGGACCTGATTGTGCGCAAGGAACTCCAAATCAGGGGTTCCATGATCTATACGGATGAATTTCCAGATGCACTGAAACATCTGCAGGCGGGCCACATCCAAACGCCAGCCTTAGCCACCGACATCATACCGCTGAAAGACCTGGCAGACGCCTTAGCGGCATTCCGAGACCCCGGGCGGGTCAAGACCCTGGTAAGGATCTGATCGATGGGGGCGAACCCGAGAGCGGGCGTGACGCCTTATTCAGCACCGGCGCCGAGTTACGAAAAAAGCAGCTTCAAACGCAATTAATTAGGGTGCTGTGGCCGCTGAATCAGCGCCTCTGGATGGCCGGGATTCCATTTTCCTATTGACAGAAAAGATGACCATCGATATCCTACTAATTAGAATTTTGTTCTATTGAACCGAACAACTTTCACAAGGCGCTGAACTCATGAAAGACCAGATCACGGTCGCCGTTATTGGCAGTGGCTACGGCGGATACCTCCATGCAACCGGGTACAACCGCGTATCCAAGGTGAACGTGCGGCTCAAATACGTCGTCGACAAGTACGACCTCGAAAAGGCCAAGGTCTTTGCCGGGCAACACGGGATTGAGCAGGCATTGTCCGACATCGAGGTCGCCCTTGAAGATCCCGAGGTGGATATCATCGACATCGTAACGCCACCGGCATCCCATGCCGAACTGGTGGTCCAGGCGTCAAAAGCCGGCAAAAACGTCATTTGTGAGAAGCCGTTGACGGGCTACTTCGGCGAAGCTGACGACCCGCAGCCCATTGGCAGGGTTTCGAAGAGAAAGATGTACGATGCCGTCTTGGCGGACTTGCAGAAGATCGAAACGGTGGTGGCGGAGTGTGGCACCAAGTTTATGTATGCCGAAAACTATGTCTACTCGCCCAATGTCCTTAAGGCCGCTGAGATCATCGAGCGCAAGAAAAGCAAGATCCTTTACATGAAAGGCGAGGAGAGTCTGAAAGGTTCGAGTTCTCCCGTCGCCGGCGATTGGGCGCAGACCGGCGGCGGCACGCTGATCCGGGTGGGGACCCATCCCCTCGCCGGCCTGCTATGGTTGAAGCAGGTGGAAGCCAAGGCCCGCGGCGAGGAGATCGGTCTCAAGAGCGTGACTGCCGATATCGGCACCGTCATCCCCTCGCTGTCATCCTATGAACGCCGCCATATCAGCGCCGACCCGAAGGATGTGGATGATTTTGCCACTGTGGTGGTGACCTTCTCGGATGACACCAAGGCAGTGGTATTGGCCAGCGATACGGTCCTCGGCGGTACCAAAAACTACGTTGAAATATACGCCAACGACGCCACCCTGATGTGCAATATCACGCCGAACGATACCATGCAGTCCTATCTGCTAGACGAAGATGGGATCGAGGATATGGAGATCTCGGAAATGCTCCCGAGCAAGCTGGGCTGGCAGAAACCCTTCATTGTGCCCGAGATTGTCAGGGGATATACCGGTGAGCTGCAGGATTTCGTGGAATGCGTGGCCTACGATCGGGAACCCTTGTCCAACTTCCAATTGGCCTGTGATACGATGCGGGTCGCCTACGCCGCCTATCTCTCCGCCGAAGAGGGGCGCAGAATCGATTTCTAAATCGCCTTGGTGCCGGCCCCGATTTCAGCGTGCCCTGAGTCCGCAATTAAAGAAACGATACGCTATCCTTCGGCCGTGAGGAAAGACTGCCACAGGGCCGCTTGGTCGCTGTTCCCGGACACCCGGCCCATGCCCATACCGGGTGATAGGGCGTCGATGGCGTGCCGGCAGCGCCAGTCGCCGCAATCGTCAGCGCGCGCGTGACCGGATGATCCCACCCCAATCAGTTGACCGGCAGATTCAGTGCCTGAAACATCTCATCGATGATGGGATCGACGCCGGTCCACAATCTGAAGCCCAACGCGCCTTGGTGCACCAGCATGCCATGGCCTTTGACGATGGGGCAGCCCAACCGCCGTGACGTGGTGAGCAATCGCGTCATGAGGGGGTTGTAGACGAGGTCGGCAACGGCCATGTATGGGTGAAGCAGATCCGCTTCGATGGGCATCTCTTCATGATGGGGATGCATGCCGAGACTGGTGGCGTTTACGAAGATGTCACAGGCTGTCAGTGCCTTTCGCATTTCGGATCTGGAGTGAGGAATCGTTTCCGCGCACGGCCGGATTTTCGCATTGATCTCGGCAGCAAGGGTTTCGGCCTTGGAAGCGGTCCGGTTGCAGAGAAACATCCTGGCGGCGCCCCGGGAAGCCATGGTCATGCTGATCCCCCGGCCGGCACCCCCGCAGCCAAGGATGAAGAGCCGTTTGCCAGTGATGTTCGTATCAAGGGTGGCCTCTAAGAACTGAATGAAGCCCTCTCCGTCCGTGTTATAGCCGATGCTGCGGCCGTCCTCTATGCAGATGGTGTTAACCGCCCCGATCACCTCGGCCAGGGGGTCAAGGGCGTCCAGCAGATCCATGATGGCGATCTTGTGGGGGATTGTCACGTTGAAGCCGGTAACGTTCATCTTCCGGAGACCGGCGAATACGGTGGGGAGATCTTCGTTCGACACCTCCACCGGCAGGTAGAGGTAGTCTAAATCCATTTTTTCGAACAAACGATTGTGCATGGCCGGCGAACGGGTATGCCCTAACGGGTTGCCCAAAAGAATGACCAGTTTCGTATGGATCGAGTAAGCGCGCATGTTGATCCCCCGCTATTTTTGGATTTGGTCCCCGCCCGTGGCGAAAATATCGCCATGGCCGACGAAGCCGTTCGCGCCCGATGCGCTGAAATATGAGCGTTGCGACGAATAGTGTATAAGGTCACATTTTAGAACAATTTACAATTCTTCGTGCAACGATGGAGGAACCATGCCGAATGATGCCGGCCAAACCCGGATCCTGCTGGAAGACGAAGCCCTAAGGGACGGGCTCCAGATGGAAGCGCGCATCTTTTCTCTCGAGGAGAAGCGGCACCTCTTCGACCTTTTGGAAAAGGCCGGGATTCCCAGAATTCAAGTGGGGTCCTTCGTCCATCCAAAAATCGTGCCCCAGATGGCGGATACCGACGACCTCATCCGGACCATTGGCAAAGAGACAGATACCGTGGTCTCCGCCCTGATCCTGAACGACAAGGGTCTGGAGCGGGCGTTGAGCTGTGGCGTACCCCATGTGAGCATGTCGGTGTCGGTGAGCGACACCCACAGCCGTAAGAACGCCCGGAAGTCGGCAGGAGATGCCCTTGCCGGCATGGTGACCCTCATTGAAGAGGCCCTCACCTCCCATATGACGGTCCGTGCCGGTCTACAGTGTGTCTTTGGCTGTGTCTACGAGGGGGCCATTTCGCAAACAGCGGTGCTTTCCGCCGCCGAGGCACTGGCAAATACCGGTGTGACGGAGATCAACCTGGCAGACACAACGGGTATGGCCACACCGCTCGCCATCCAAGAGATGGTGAGGCTTTTTGCCGATGAATTCCCCGAAATCGTGGTGTCCCTGCATTTGCACGATACCCGCGGATTGGGACTGGCCAATATGTTTGCCGGATACGAAGCGGGCGTGCGGATTTTCGATGTCTGCACCGGCGGCCTGGGCGGCTGCCCCTTCGTCAAAGGCGCTGCCGGAAACGTTCCCACGGAGGACGCCGTCAACATGTTTGAAGGCATGGGCATTAAGACCGGCATCGATCTGATAGCCCTGGCCGAAGCGATTACGGTTCTCGAAACCACCCTCGAACGCCGGCTGCCTGGGCGGATGAAGCGGGTGCTGGAATTCCAGCAAACTTGTGGTTGATCCCCCCGGTAAGGAACATGTAAAGATGGGCTGCCACTAACGATGTGCCGCCGCACCCCGCTAACCCGCGAAGGAGGATCCCATGAGAGCGACATGCAAACGCCCCGTCCAGGTCAAAGGCCGAACGATTGGTGGGCCGGCCCCGCTGGTCTGTCTGCCCCTGGTGGCCAATGACAAGGACGCCCTCCTGCAACAGGCGGATGAACTACGCCCACTGGATCCGGATCTACTGGAGTGGCGCGTCGATGGCTTTGAAGCCGTTGCGGATGTGGCGCAGGGCCTTGATGCCCTGAAAGCCCTGGCAGGCGTCATCGATCCCGTCCCCCTGATCTACACCTGCCGCATCGATATCGAAGGCGGGATGAGTGAATTGGATCGCGACGAACGGCTGGCGGTGATCGGCGCCGCCATCGAAACCGGTCTCGTGGACATTGTGGATGTGGAACTTTGCAACGATGCTGAATTTATCGAGACCATCATTGGCAAAGCGTCTGACAGGGGGACAAAGGTCATTCTCAGTTATCACAATTTCGACGGTACCCCGGCCGAAGATGCCATCCTGGAGCGACTGCAACGCGCCCAGGAGATGGGCGCCGACATCGCCAAGGTGGCGGTGATGCCGCAAAGCTATGCAGATGTGCTGGTGCTATTGAGCGCCACACTCAAGGCGCGCGGCGCATTTCTCGACATCCCCATCGTGACCATGTCCATGGGGGTCGAGGGGGTCGTCACACGCCTGGCCGGCGGCCTTTTCGGCGCCGACATCACCTTCGCCATCGGCAGAAAGGCGTCCGCTCCCGGTCAGATTCCAATAGGGGAGCTTCGCCAGGGGATGTCCATTCTCTACGAATGAAAGCGGTTTGATTCGAGAAGCAGTGGCTGTCGGGCAGGATGATCACGGGTCTCGCTAGCCGCCGTTCACCCCAATGATAGAAGGGTTTCGGTGCCGGCGTTACGCCGGCGTCCTCAGGGCCGTCAATGTTGCCTGGATCGCGGCCAAGGGGACATTCTCCGCCACAAAAATGTCTCCAACGTCCCGCAGAAGGATTACCCGTAGCCGTTCTCCGCGCCGCTTCTTGTCGCGCTGAATGGCCGTTAGGATCTCAGCGGAGGAGATCGACGCCGGGATACGGCAGGGCAGGCCGGCATTGGCGAGCACCGTCTCGATCGTTGGCTGCAGATGTTTGGGGCAATACCCCTGGCGGGCGGAAAGGTTGCTGGCGGCCACCAGGCCCATGGCCACCGCCTCACCGTGACTGACGGTGTGACCGCTGGCGTGT
>JASJCL010000070.1 GCA_030066015.1 Desulfosarcinaceae bacterium
GGTCAAAAGGTGACGGCGATCACGCCGCATCGCATGGACGATCGCACGAATGGAGCCCCCGCTGGGGAGAGGGCAGGGAAGACAATGAGCAGCCTCCTGATCCGCAATTGCCTTTATATATTCACCGCCGCAGGCGAGGCTCCCCGTCGGGGCGAAGACATCCTCATCGAGGGGAACCGCATCGCCGCCATTGGCAAAGGGTTGCAGATCGACGCCGGCAGACAGCCGTCCGGCGGGACCACAGACGCCACCGACGGGCTGCGCACGATCGATGGCGCCCATCTCGTCGCCATCCCCGGTTTGGTCAATACCCACCACCATTTCTACCAGACCCTCACCCGCAACCTGCCGGCGGTCCAGAACGCCGAACTCTTCGACTGGCTGGTGTATCTCTATGAGGTGTGGCGCCATCTCGATGCCGAGGCGGTTTACTACAGCAGTCTGCTTGCCATGGGCGAACTCCTCAAGACCGGCTGCACCACAACGACCGACCACCACTATCTCTACCCGCATGCGGTGACCGAAGACCTCATGGGGACCCAATTCAGGGCTGCCGAACAGCTTGGCATCCGCTTCGCCCCCACCCGCGGATCGATGTGCCTCAGCAAGAAGGACGGTGGTCTGCCACCCGATACGGTGGTCCAGACGGAAGCGGAGATCCTGGCTGACAGCGAGCGCGTCATCGACCGCTACCACGACCCCTCCGAGCTCTCCATGGGGCGGGTGATCCTGGCCCCGTGCAGTCCTTTCTCCGTCACCGAGGCCTTGATGCAGGACACCGCGGCGCTGGCCCGCAGGCGCGGCGTCCGCCTGCACACCCACTTGGCCGAAACCGAAGACGAAAACGCCTTCTGCGAGAAGATGTACGGCCGCCGGCCGCTGGCGCTGATGGCGGACTGCGACTTCCTTGGCCCCGACGTCAGCTTCGCCCACGGCATCCATTTCACCGACGCGGAGTTGGACCACCTGGCGGCCTCGGGCACCCACATCGCCCACTGTCCCACCTCCAACATGCGGCTGGGCTCCGGTATCTGCCGCGTCAAGGAGATGCTGGAGAGGGGCATCAATGTGGGCCTCGCGGTGGACGGCAGCGCCTCCAATGACAGCAGCGACATGCTCGGCGAGGTGCGCAACGGCCTGCTCCTGCAGCGGGTGCGCTACGGCGCCGCCGCCATCGACGCCCCCCGGATACTTCAGATGGGCAGCCGCAACGGCGCCCGACTGCTGGGGTTTGACACCGTGGGCGAGCTGCGCCCCGGTTGGGCCGCCGACCTGGCCCTGTTCGACGTGAACCGCATGGAGTACACTGGGAGCCTCAGCGACCCCCTGGCCGCCATCATCTTCTCCGGGTACAACCACGCCGCCGCCTACACCATCGTGAATGGTGCGATCGCCGTCGACGAGGGGCGGCTGGTGGGGTTTGCGGAAGAGAAAATCATGGAAAAAGGGAATCAAATCAGCGCCAGGATGCTGGCGGAAAGCAGGTCAGCCTGGTCGACGCGTTAATTCGTCGCTTCGTTGCATCGGGGGAAGTAATCGGCGAACCAGAATGCAGGAGAGCAAAGCACTTGACGAATCGACGATTTGACGACATCACCGTCGTCATCAAGGGGGCGGGCGAGATGGCCTCCGGCGTCGCCTGGACCCTCCATCAGGCGGGCGTCGGAGGAATCCTCCTGCTGGAGCGGTCGGCCCCCACCGCCGTGCGCCGCCGGGTGAGTTTCTGCGAGGCGGTGGACACGGGGCGACACACCGTAGAAGGGGTGACCGCCCTTTGCGTACGCGACACGGACGAGATGAGGCGCGCGTGGGAGGGGGGCTGCCTGGCGGTGCGGGTGGACCCTCGCTGGCGCTCACTGGCAGCGCTCGGCCCCCAGGTGGTGATCGACGCCATCCTGGCCAAACGCAATTTGGGCACCCATCGAGAGGAAGCCGACCTGGTGATCGGGCTGGGGCCCGGCTTCACGGCCGGGATGGATGTCCACCGGGTGATCGAGACCCAGCGCGGCCACCATCTGGGGCGGATCCTGACGGCGGGATCGGCAGCCCCCAACAGCGGGGTGCCAGGATCCATCGGCGGCCATACGACAGCGCGTGTGCTGCGCGCGCCAACGGACGGCAGGGTGTCCGCCGGGACGCCCATCGGCACGCCCGTAGCGACGGGTCAGGCAGTGGTCGCGGTGGCGGGAGTGACTGTAAAGGCGCCCATCGACGGGGTGCTGCGCGGCATGATCCGCGAGGGACGACAGGTCTCGGCAGGCCTCAAGATCGGCGATATTGATCCCCGCGGCGATGTGGGGTATTGTGACACCATTTCCGAAAAGGCCCGCACCATCGGCGGCGCCGCGCTGCTGGCGATTCTGAATACGGTTAGCCGGTAAGCCAGTGCGCCGGCAATCAGGCATAGCGACATACCGGATGTCTGAAGTGCCAGAAGCGAAACGCGATTCAGCGATCAACCACTCTACCGACCGGTGAAATTACCAAAATGGCCATAGGCAAGAACGTCCCCAGAGTTGATGCTGTCGCCAAAGTGACTGGGCGGGCGCGCTACACCGACGATTACCACATGCCGGGCATGCTCCATGCCGGCTATGTGCGCAGCACCATCGCCCACGGCCGGGTCACCCGCATCGACACGGCCCAAGCCGCAGCCCTGCCAGGCGTTGAAGCGGTCTACACCTTCGAGGACGTCCCCCAAACCCTGTTCGCCACGGCCGGTCACCCCTATAGTCTGGATCCCGCCCACATGGATGTGGCCGACCGGCTGCTGCTCACCGGGCATGTGCGCTATCACGGCGACGAGGTGGCCGTGGTGGTGGCCCGCGACCGTCTCACCCTCCAGGCCGCCATCGCCAAGGTAGCGGTGGAATACGAACCCTACCCGGTGATGGTGGAAGGGGCCGCGGCCCTGGCCGAGGGGGCCTTCGAGATCCATGCCGGCTCCCGCAACCGGATCGGCGAAAGCCGTTATCAGACCGGACAGGACGTGGACGCCGCTCTGGCAGCGGCGCCCATTCGGATCGAGAGCCACTACCGCTCCCGAATCGTCCAGCACTGCCACATCGAGAACCACATCGCTCTGGCCTACATGGACGACCTGGACCAGATCACCATCATCAGCTCCACCCAGATTCCCCACATCGCCCGCCGCATCGTGGGGGAGGCCCTGGGCCTGCCCTGGGGACAGATCCGTGTCATCAAGCCCTATATCGGCGGCGGCTTTGGCGCCAAGCAGGACGTGGTCCTGGAGCCCATGGTGGCATGGCTGACCCGGCGCCTCGACGGACGCCCGGTGCAGATCGATCTCTCCCGTGAGGAGTGCATGATCGGCACCCGTATCCGCCACCCCTTCGACATCGCGCTGCGGGCCGGTGCCGACGAGGAGGGGCGCCTGCTGGCCATGGACTTGGACGTGATCTCCAACAGCGGCGCTTACGCCTCCCACGGTCACTCGGTGGCCGCGGCCGGGGGCGCCAAGATGCGGTCGCTCTATCCCAACGCACAGGTGCGCTACCACGCCCAGACCGTCTACGCCAACATTCCGGCCGCCGGGGCCATGCGGGCCTATGGCTCCCCCCAGGTCTTGTTTGCCGTTGAGTGTGCCGTTGAGGAAGCCGCCCGCCGGTGCGGCATGGACCCCCTGGCGTTTCGTCTGAAAAATGTGGTCCGGCCAGGAGACAAGGATGGCCTCACCGGCAAACCCTTCCTCAGCTGCGGGCTGGTGGAGTGTCTGGAGAAGGGGCGTGCGCTGATCGGCTGGGACGAGAAGCGGGCGGCCCTGGCCGGCGGGCAGGATGGGCCCATCCGGCGCGGCCTGGGCGTGGCCTGCTTCAGCTACGCTTCGGGCACTTTTCCCGTCTGCCTGGAGATTGCCGGCGCCCGCATCATCCTCAACCAGGATGGGTCGGTGCACGTCCAGGTGGGCGCCACCGAGATCGGCCAGGGATCGGATACCGTTGTGGCGCAGATGGCGGCCGAAACCCTTGGCATCCCCTACGAAAAGGTCCACGTCGTCTCCACCCAGGACACCGACGTGGCCCCCTTCGACACCGGGGCCTACGCCTCCCGCCAGGCATACGTGGTCAGCAACGCAGTGAAGCGGGCGGCCGAGGAGCTGAAAGAGAAGATCCTGGCACAGGCGCAGTACATGACCGGCATCGACAGCGCCGCCCTGGACCTGCAAGGGGGCGCGGTGGTCTACGTCGAGGCGCCTGAGCGGCGGGTGATGCTGCTGGGCGACCTGGCCCTGGCGTCCTATTACGACAAGGAGCACGGCGGCGGTCAGCTGACGGCCGATGTCTCCCTCAAGACCCGCACCAACGCCCCCACCTTCGGCTGCACCTTCGTCGAGGTCGAGGTGGACATCCCCTTGTGCCGCATCACCATTCGCGAGATATGCAACGTTCACGACTCGGGCCGCATTCTGCACCCCATCATGGCCGCCGGCCAGGTTCAGGGCGGCGCGGCCATGGGCATCGGCGCGGCCCTCTATGAAGAGCTGCTGGTGGACGCCGAATCGGGCTGGATCTACAACAACAATCTGTTGGACTACAAGTTTCCGACCCCGGTGGATATTCCCGAGATCGGCTGGGCCTTCGTGGAGACCACCGAGCCCACCAGCGGGTACGGCAACAAATCCCTGGGCGAACCGCCCATCATCAGCCCACCGGCGGCCATCCGCAACGCATTGTGGGATGCCACCGGCGTCAAGATCGACACCCTGCCGTTGACGCCCCATCGGCTCTTCCGGCATTTCAAGAAGGCGGGGCTTATTTAGGGCTTCAGAATCATATGCATTTGGCAGAAGCGATCCGGTCGACAGAACACCTTTTACTGGCCCGCTGGCTCACCGGCCAACCGGCGCCCTGAAAAGACATGTTTCCCATCAGCGACTACAAAAAAGCGACCACCATCGAGGAGGCCCTGGCCCTCATGGCCGAGGACCCGGGCCTGCGGCCCATCGCCGGCGGCACTGACATCCTGATCAAGCTGCACAAGGGCAAGCCGGGGTACGACCGCCTGGTGGACATTCACGACGTGGCGGCGCTTTCCGGCATCCGGCTGAACGACAGCGGGGACATCGTCATCGGACCGGGTACGGTCTTCAACCAGGTCATCGCCAACGAGCTTATCCAGACCCACCTGCCCGTTCTGGCCACGGCCCTGGCCACCATCGGCGGCCCGCAGGTGCGCAACATGGGCACCATCGGCGGAAACCTCTGCAATGGCGTCCCCAGCGCTGACAGCGCCCCCGCATTGCTGGTCTTCAACGCCACCGTCACCCTGCGCAGCCACACCGGCGTGCGTCAGTTGCTGGTGGCCGATTTTTTCAAAGGGCCGGGAGAGGTGGATCTGGCGCCCGGCGAACTGCTCACGGCCATCACCATTCCCGCCGCGGATCACCGCGACCACTTTGGGCATTACATCAAGTACGCCATGCGCGACGCCATGGATATCGCCACCATCGGCTGCGCGGCGGCGGTCGCCATCGAAGGGGACCGCTTGGGCGATCTGCGCCTGGCCTTCGGTGTGGCCGCGCCGGTGCCCATCCGCTGTCCGGCCGCCGAGGCGGCCGCCAAAGGGCGCCCGCTGGACGGCGAGCTGGCGGAGCGGGTCGCGGCCGCCGTGCTCAGCGACGTGCGCCCGCGGGACAGCTGGCGCGCGGCCAAGGATTTTCGACTGCAGATCATCGGCGAACTCGCCCGCCGCGCGTTGCGCCACGCGGTGATGAATGCCGGGGGAAGGCTGCCATGCGACAGACCATAGCGATCACCCTCAACGGCAGTCCGCGTCGGTTCGATGTGGACGTGCGCCAGAGTCTCATGGAGGTGCTGCGCGAACAGGCCGGCACGCTCAGCGTCAAGCAGGGCTGCGGCGTCGGGGAGTGCGGGGCGTGTACCGTGCTGATCGACGATGCGCCCGTGGACAGCTGCATCTACCTGGCCGTCTGGGCGGACGGGCGGGCGGTGCGCACCACCGAAGGCGAGTGCCGCGACGGACAGCTCAGCCCCGTCCAGCAGGCCTTCGTGGAGGAGGGCGCCGTTCAATGCGGCATCTGCACGCCGGGATTCGTCATGGCCGCCACAGCCCTCACCGAGCGTCGACCGGGGGAGCCTCTCGATCGTGACGCCATCCGCAGAGGTCTGGCCGGCAACCTCTGCCGCTGTACGGGATACGCCACGATTGTGACCGCTGTCGAGAAGTGTATCTGCAGGGAAGAGGAGTAGCATTCGCCCGCATCATAAATTCGCTCGTTGAATCGTCAAATCGGTGATTCGTTCAGTCGGGAGTCGCACTGCGCCTCAAAGAATCGCAGCGGAAAAAGGAATTGACGCGTCAACGAATCAACGCATCGACGAAGCCAACGAAATTGACGAATCGAGCAATCCACGCATCCACAAGGCAACTAAAGGCGAGACTGCTGGGCATCCTCATCCCCCTTAGCGCCGTGGGGGGCGCCCTGCTGCTGGGCGCCGTCATGCTCCTGGCCCTGGGGGCCAATCCGCTGACCGGCTACGCCACCATGCTGGCGGCCGCTTTCGGCGATCTGGAGGGCCTGGCCAACTCGGCCCTCAAATCGATACCCCTGTTACTGGTGGGCGTCGGCATCTGCATCAGCTTCCGGGCCAGCGTGATCAATATCGGCGGTGAGGGACAGATGGTGGTGGGCGCCCTCCTGGCCACCATGGTGGCCCTGCTGCTGCCCCACCTGCCGGCCCCCGTCCTACTGCCCCTCGTGCTGCTGGTGGGCATGCTGGGCGGTGCCTTGTGGGGCGCCATCCCCGGTGCGCTCAAAGCCTACTTCAACGTTAGCGAAATTCTCAGCACCATCATGCTCAACATCGTGGCCGTGCAGATCATGAATTTCCTCTTGCGCGGCCCCCTCATCGATCCCGGCGAAATCGCGCGCGGCACCCGCATCCCGCAAACCGCGCGGCTGCCCGAGGCCACCGATCTGCCCATCCTCTTCGAGGGGCTACGGGTCCATGCCGGCTACCTCATCGCCCTGCTGGCCGCCGGCCTGGCCTGGATCCTCCTCTGGCGCACTGCCCTGGGCTTCCGCCTGCGGGCCGTGGGGCTCAACCCAGCGGCCGCCCGCTACGCCGGCATTCCCGTGCGCCGCAGCATCATCACCGCACTGGCGTTCAGCGGGGCCATGGCCGGTCTGGCCGGCGCCATTCTCGTCTTCGGCAGCGAAAGCCACCGCATGGTCACCGACGGCTCCAGCACCGGGTTTACGGGCAGTGCCGGGTTTAACGGCATCGTGGTGGCCCTCTTCGCCGGCCTGCATCCGCTCTGGTCGATCCCCTCCGCCTTTCTCTTCGGCGGGATGCTGGTGGGGGCCAATGCCCTCCAGCGGGCCGCCCAGGTGCCATCCGCCCTGAGCATCGCCCTCAACGGCCTCATTGTAGTCTTCGTGGTCAGTTCGGCCTATTTCCAGGATCGGCTGCAGCGCTGGCGGGCCGATCTGCCCGAACAGCCGACGGCCCCAGAAACGGCGGATGCCGGCCCGGCGGCGGGGGAGGCGACCCCATGAGCGATCTCTTCTCCATCTACCTGCTGGTCGCCACGGTGGCCGCGGGCATCCGCCTGGCCACGCCCTTTCTGCTCGCTTCGCTGGGCGAGGCACTGGGGCAGCGCAGCGGCGTTCTCAACCTGGGGGTGGACGGCGTCATGTTGCTGGGCGCCTTCGGCGCCTACTACACCGTCCTGAAAACCAACAACCTCCTTCTGGGCGTGCTCTTCGGCATCGCCATCGGGGCCGCCATGGGGCTGGCCTACGCCATCATCACGGTCCACCTGCGCGCCCAGCAGGGCATCAGCGGCATCGGCATCTATCTCTTCGGACTGGGGATGAGCGATTTGCTCTTCCAGAAGCTGGTGGGCACGCCGCGCCCCATCATGCCCTTCATGACGATCCCCCTGCCGGTGCTGGGTGACCTGCCCGTGGTGGGGGAGATGTTCTTCCAGCACACGCTCATGGTCTACCTGGCCTTTCTCCTGGTGCCGGTGATGACCTTTGTGGTCAACTCCACCACCTTCGGGCTCAATGTGCGCGCCATGGGCGAGAATCCCGAAGCCGCCGACAGCCTGGGCGTCAGCGTGGCCATGGTGCGCTACACGGCCATCATCACCGGCAACGCCCTGGCCGGTCTTGCCGGGGCCGCCCTGGCCATCGAACTGGGCATTTTTCAGCAAAATCTCACCAACGCCATGGGATTCATCGCCATCGCGCTGGTCTACTTCGGCGCCTGGCGGCCGCTGGGGGTGATGGCCGGCAGCCTGGTCTTCGGCATGGTGGCCGCCATCGTGTTGCAGTGCAAGACCCTGGGGCTGATACCGCGCGGCGCTTCCGACCTGGCTGCCATGGCGCCGGCGGTGATCACCGTTCTGGCCCTGATCGTGGTGGCGCGACGCTTCCGCCAGCCCGCATCGCTGACCAAACCATATGTCAGAGGAGGTTGATACCGTCACCCTATCGAAACGCTTGAACTCATTTCAGAATTGCAGCTAAGATTTTCAATCCCTGAAGGAGGAGAACCTATGAAGAAACATCTGATCTGCGTGGCTGTTGCCCTGTCCCTGCTCATCATCGGTACCCTGCCGGCGGCCGCGGAACCCCTCAAAGTGGCCATTGTGGCGCCCAGCGCAAGCAATGATCTGGCCTTCACCCAGAGCATCGTGGACGGCATCAACGCCGTCAAGAAGGAGCGTGAGCTGGAGGTGGCCATCACCGACGGCACCTTCGTGGTGGAGGACGCCGCCGCGGCCATCCGCGACTACGCCCAGAAGGGCTACGATCTGGTAATCGCCCACGGCTCCCAGTACGGCGGCAGCCTCAAGGAGATCGCCAAAGATTTTCCCAAGACCGCCTTCGCCTGGGGCACCTCGGCGGATAACTTCGGGCTGCCCAACGTCAGCTCCTACGAAGCCGCTTCGGACGAAGGCGGCTACGTGATGGGCATGATGGCCGCTGCGCTGAGCAAGAAGGGCGGCGTGGGCGTGGTAGGCCCCATTGAGGTGGGCGACGCCAAGCTATACGTGGATGGCTTCGTGGCCGGCGCCAAGGCCCAGAAGGCCGACATTCGTGCCAACGTCAACTACATCGGCAGCTTCAGCGATGTGGCCCTGGCCGCGGAGGCGGGCCGGGCGCTGATGACGGCCGGCGCCGACGTGCTCACCGGCACGGCCCAGATGGTGGTGGGCGCCATCGGCGCGGCGCGCAGCAAGCGCGTGGCCTGGTTTGGCACCCAGGCCAATCAGACCGAACTGGCGCCTGAAATCGTCGTGGCCAGCCAGGTCTACAAGTGGGAAGTGATCCTGCGCCAGATTCTGGCCGACATGGACCAGGGCGTGCTGGGTGGCAAGATGTACGCCATCACCCTGGCCAACAAGGGCCTGGTCATCGAGTTCAACGACACCTTCAAGCTGCCCGAGGAGGTCAAGGCCATCGGCATGAAGGCGGTGGAAGATATCGTGGCCGGGAAGGTTCATCCGACGAAGTAATCTGCCGAAAGGTCGACAACCCATCCGGGAAGCAGCGAGTCCTGCTTCCCGGATGATGTACATCAGGAGTGCCGCCATGGCCGAGCCAGCCGATGCGCCCGTGCTGGAGATGCGCGGGGTGGGCAAACGCTTTCCCGGCGTGATCGCCAACCAGGACGTCAACTTCGACCTCAAGAGAGGGGAGATTCACACCCTCCTGGGGGAGAATGGGGCCGGCAAGAGCACGCTGATGAAGATCCTCTACGGGCTCTATCACGCGGACGACGGCGAGGTGCGCTTGAACGGCCAGGCGGTGCGTTTCCAATCACCGGCGGACGCCATCGCGCACGGCATCGGGATGATCCATCAGCATTTCATGCTGGTGCCCAGTCTCACCGTGGTGGAGAACGTCGCCCTGGGACTGCGCTCCGGCCGAGGACCCCTCACCGACCTGGAGAAGGTGGCCGCCCGCATCCGCGATCTCTCCGAGCAGTTCGGGCTGCATGTGGATCCGGCGGCCTACGTCTGGCAACTGGCCGTGGGCGAACGGCAGCGGGTGGAGATCGTCAAGGCCCTCTACCGGGAGGCGTCGATCCTCATCCTGGACGAACCCACAGCGGTCCTCACGCCGAAGGAGGTGGACGATCTTTTCGCCATCTTCAAGCAGATGGCGGCGGACGGTCGCAGCCTGATCTTCATCTCCCACAAACTCCACGAAGTGCTCACCCTCAGTGATCGCATCACTGTGCTGCGCAACGGCCGGGTCACCGGCGAAACCACACCCTGCGACACCAGCCGGGAAGATCTGGCCCGGATGATGGTGGGCCGCAGCGTCAAACTGGCGCCCGACCGCGACGCCATCGCGCCGGGGCCGGCGCGTCTGGCCATCAAGGGGCTGGTGGTCGGCGGCGACCGCGGGGTGGACGCCGTTCGGGAACTCGATCTGGCGGTGCGGGGCGGTGAAATTCTCGGCATCGCCGGCATCAGCGGCAACGGCCAGCGGGAGTTGGCCGAGGCCGTCAGCGGACTGCGCCCGGCCAAGCGCGGCCGGGTGGAGATCGACGGAACACCCGTGGACCTGCGTCAGCCCAAGGCCGTCCGACGGGCCGGTCTGGCCTATGTGCCCGAGGAGCGAATGCGCGATGGCGCCATCGGCGATTTTTCGGTCAAGGAGAACCTCATTCTCCTCAATCACGGCGACGAACACCACTGCACACGCGGCTTTCTGCGCTTCGGCCCCATCGGCGCCCACTGCCGGAAGTTGGTGGGCGCATTCGCCGTAAAAACCCCCGGCCTGGAAACGCCCACCAAACATCTCTCCGGCGGCAACATCCAGAAGCTCATCCTGGCGCGTGAGCTCTCCGCCGTACCAAAGGTCCTCATCGCCGCCCAGCCGACCCGCGGCGTGGATATCGGCGCGGCGGAATACATCCACCAGCGTCTGGCCCAGCAGCGCAGCGAGGGCACGGCCACCCTGGTGATCAGCGAGGACCTCGACGAGGTGCTGGCCTTGAGTGACCGCATCGCCGTGATGTTCGAAGGCCGCATCATGGGGATCCTGCCGCGAGAGGGGGCCAGCCGTGAGCGCATCGGCTTGATGATGGCGGGCGTGGATCCCGACAGCGAAGCGGTTGATTACTGCCCGACGACGTGAGGCCGGCGGTTGACGCCGGCCGCAGGTGACGCCGCCCCGCCGCCAATTCCCCGTGGCGCTTGACGCGCTGCCAGCACAGCGATTCCCACCGAGAGCGCACCGCACCGCCCATCCGGGTGTGGCGAGTCTCTAGCATCCCTATGGATTGGAATGCCGCGGCGCCATCGCTAGTTGGTGGTAAAGTCCCGACAGCACCCGTACGATATAAAGATCGTTCCAACGTACCAGCTCCTTCAACGTGGGCCCCACTCCCGGCGCACCAATCCCCGCCCAAACAAGCCGATGGACTATCTGAGGATCAACGACCCGGAATGTCTGGGGGATTCAGCGTCCGATCTTTATATGGCGCGGGCATTCCAAGACGGCAACGGTGGGAAGCCGCGGCAGCGGCATAGGAGACCCATGCACACGGGATCTTGGACATGGTGTCAAAGATCCTGCCGGACGCCGGCCCAAATCAGGATCTGACAAGCGGATATGGAAAATATCGAGAAGCAGATCAACGCCGAGATCAATTTGCCATCGCCGCCGGCCATCGCCGTGCGAATCCTTGAGGCGGTCAAACGCGAAGAGAACACCTTCGAAGAGCTGGCGTCCATCATCTCATCGGATCCCGCCCTGACGGTGCGCATTCTGAAGGTCGCCAACTCCTCCTATTACGCCCTGCCCACCAAGGTGGACAGTGTCCAGCGGGCGCTGGCCATTCTGGGGGTCAATGCGCTGAAGAACATCGCGCTCTCCTTCATCATCGCCGGTGAGTTGCACCCGGCGTCCGAGGACGCCTTCGACTACGACCGCTTCTGGAAGATGTCCGTCACGGCCGCCGTCAGCGCCGAACTGGTCGCATCTCACACCGGCCAAAAGGACGAGGATGCTTTCGTCAAGGCGCTGCTCCAGGATATCGGTATCGTGGTCATGTACCTCTCAAAGCCCGACCTCTACGCCAAGGTGCTGGAGGAGAAGCGCATTACGGGCAAGCCCATCGAAACCATAGAGCAGACCCTCTTTGGATGCGATCATCAACAGGTGGGGCGACTGGTGCTCAAACAGTGGGGACTGCCGGCATCTATTTACGATCCTGTCGGATGTCACCACTATCGCAAATACGACCGCGCAAAGCACAGTGTCGCCAACGACATCCTGCTGCTCTCCAATCTGCTCTCCGCCTGCTATCACGGTATCCAGAGCTCGGCCAGAATTCAGCGGATTCAGAAGATCCTCACCACCCGCTATGAGATGGATCCTGCCGACATCGAAGGGCTCATCGACGCCGTCGCCGTCCGCAGTATCGAGGCGATGTCCTTCTTCGACATCGATCCTGGCGAGATGAAACCCTTTTCGGAGATGCTGCAGGAAGCCAATGCCGAGTTGGGCCGGCTCAACATCAGCTATGAACATCTGGTGATCGAGCTGAAGAAGGCCAAGGAGGAGGCGGAGAAACTGGCCCGCGAACTGCAGGCAGCCAATGTCAAACTCCGCGACATGGCCCTGCGCGACGGGCTCACCGGTCTTTACAACCACCGCTACTTTCATGAATTGCTGGAGACGGAGGTGCGCCGAGCCATCCGCTACAAGCGCTCCTACTCCTTGATTATGTTCGATTTGGATCATTTCAAACAGGTCAACGACACCTTTGGACATCTGGCGGGCGATACGGTGCTCGCCCAGGTGGGTCAGATCGTGTCCGACTGCGTAAGATCCTCCGATCTGGCCGCGCGTTACGGCGGCGAAGAGTTCGTTGTTCTCCTGCCCGAAACCGACCTGAAGGGCGCCGTCATCCTGGCCGAACGACTGCGCAAGACCATCGAAGACGCGGTCTTTCACTCATCCGACCAGGAGATCCGGATCACCATCAGCATCGGCATCAGCATCATGACCGCCCAGGCACCGGTCGAGAACAAGGCCCAATTGTTGGCCGCGGCAGATGAGGCGCTCTACAAATCGAAGCGGGGCGGACGCAACAAGATCAGCTTCAGCGGTTCCGCCACCAAATAAAGGCCCGAGCCGCACACTTCCCGCAGGTTCCGTCACCCACGACGACACGCGTTCGGCGTACCGACGATGCCATCACCACGGCATCAATGCCATCCCTCTCAAAATGATAGCCTGGGCGTTCCCCTCTCATATTGATCGCGCCATCGGTGCGAAATCTTGCCTGCCGGTTATCTCGGCACCCCATCATATCAAGTTCAACATATAGAAAATATTACTAAAAAAGAAATAAATGGCTTTCGTTAAGGAATGTGCACGCTTATTGCTGAGCTTGTTCACCAAATTGGACCCAGCATGTCGAAAAAGCCAAACCTGTCGCGAGGCAGGGACGGAAAGCCACGGGTCTCCAGCGGAGACAGCCGGGTTGCCACTTTCGAGGGGCACCCGGCTTTTTTAATGGCCGCACGTTACGGGCAGCATGTTTGAAGAATTAGCTCACTAGAAAGGCGTAAACACGATGACAGCAAGCGATTTAGATAAAAGGCAAATGACGGACCCGGCCAACACCGATCAGATCCCTCCCGCGTCGACGCCTAAAGCGGCGCCGTCGGAAAGCCCGCCACTCCGGGAAACCGCCCCGGAGCGGGTGATTTTTCAACCGATCCGCCGACGGACGGACGCATAATCGATGCGGCTGAGGGCATGACCGGCGTCAACCGATTGGGGCATGGCGACGGCACCCGAATTATCACCCGCTAAATACTTAATATATTAAAATTACCGGCGATAATAAACAAATGACAGGCTTGCTCATCATACCAAGAACGCGTTCTGGATCGCTTGTTGATGCTGGAGTTCCCATGCGCTGCCGATTCACGACCACTATCTCGTTCGACGCAAGTATACTTGCCACTTCGACCTCCTCCACACCTGTCTCGCACGCATATCGGCACACTCAGAAAAAAAGGCGTCCCCACCCGACCGCACAGGAGCGCGGCCTTGCTGCTCACCAGGCAAGCGCAATTCTGCGACGGAAGGGCGGCGCCCTGTTCGACAGTGGCGATCACCGCCACGCTTCACCGAGCGGGTGAACCAAGGGGCCACCGCATTCTGGAATGGGGTTTCAGCTCTCTGGATGACGGGCCGTTTCGGTAATTATTGGTTGATACGAACTGACCTGGTTTTTGCGCAATGGATAGAGTCCTACACAGTTGGCTACCGCTTCAATGCCGCATTTTGGGAGGCACGGTCACTGCGGCCGTGCTGATCGGCCCGCCCGACGAGGGGCCCTTTAAAGCGGTGATGCATTGGCCACCAGAACAGATCGACACCGCTGTGCTGTCCCGAGTGATCCGGGCCGCGTTGCGGAGCCGGCAGACCATCCTCAAGACGCGCCATGTCGAAGCGGAAGGGACCGGCGAGCCGCGCGATGCCCTGGCCTGTCCCCTCATATTCGCCGATCGTCTCCACGGTGTGGTGGCCTTCGACATGCCCCACCGCTCCCAAGCCTTTCAGCGCATGGCCGTCCAACAGGTGCGCGCCGGCGTGATCTGGCTGGAAACCATGCTGGGGTTGGTGAATGCTGCCGCCACGGATCAGCGCAGCCATCTGATCGATCTGGTGGCGGCTGGCCTGGACCATGAAGGGTTCAAACTGGCCGCCACCGAAGTGGCCACTGAACTGGCCCAGCGGTTCTCGTGTGAACGGGTGAGCTTGGGCTTTTTTAGGTATGGACGTGTTCACCTGGAGGCGATGTCTCATACCAGTCGCATCGAGACCAGCACTAGACTGACAGGCATGCTGCGCAATGCCATGATCGAGGCGATCGATCAGCAGGCGACGATCCTCTACCCGCCGCCAGACCATGCGCCCATCCTGGTGACCCGCTGCCACGAGATCATGGCCAAGGAGAACGCCGGCGGTCAGTTGTGCACCATTCCCCTGGTGAAAGGCGGCACCGTCGTCGGAGCACTCTTGCTGGAAAGCTCCGCCGATCACTTCTTCACGGATGAAACCGTCCGCCAGTGCGAACAGATCGCCCTGCTATTGGGGCCCGTTCTGCAGACCCGCAGGAGCGACGAGAGCCCCTTGGTCGTGAAGCTGTTCACCTCGCTGCGGCAATTTCTGGCAAAATTGTTCGGACCCCGCCACCTGGTCCTCAAACTGACCGCAAGTGCCCTGGCCGTCGCCATACTGCTGCTCGCATTGACCCAGGCCGATTTTCGAATATCGAGCGATGCCTACCTCGAAGCGGGCCGCAGCCGGGCCGTTGTGGCCCCCCAGAACGGATTCATCGCCAGCAGCGATGTGCGCGCCGGCGATCTGGTGCGCCAGGGACAGCTCTTGGCCACGCTGGATGATCGCGACCTGCGGCAACAGGAGCGCAAATGGCGCAGCCAGCGGGGGCAGATCCTCAAAGAGTATCGCCGGGCGTTGGCCGAGGGGGAGCGCGCCGAGGTGGCTATTTTGACGGCCAAACGCGCCCAGGCCGAGGCCCAGCTCGAATTGGTGGCACGACAGCTCGAGCGCATCCAGTTGGTGGCCCCTTTTGCCGGTCTGGTGGTCAACGGGGACCTCAGTCAAGCCCTCGGATCGCCCGTCGAACGGGGAGAGACCCTGTTCGAGGTCGCCCCCATGGACGACTACCGCCTGGTGATGAAGGTCGATGACCGGGATATTGGCTATGTGCAAACGGGCCAGCGGGGACGGCTCAAACTGACGGGCATGCCGGACCGGCTGATCGACATCACCATCGATCGTTTGACGCCCGTGGCCACCAGCGAATCCGGCCGAAACTATTTCCGCGTGGAAGCGCGTTTGGAGACACGCACCGACCTGATGCGCCCAGGGATGGCCGGCGTCTCAAAAATCGAGGTCGGGCGCGAGAACCTGCTCTGGATCGCATCGCGCCGCCTGCTGGACTGGCTGCGGCTGGCTGCCTGGACCCGATTGCCCTGAGGAAGCGCATGCAGGATTCCATCTTCAGTCCATACTGGTACCGCGTGGCCAACTTGAAACCGGCCTTGCGGGAGAGTGTCGAGATTGCCCGCCATGAATACCGGGGTCAGATCTGGTATGTGCTGCGCAATCGGCTCACGGGGCGCAGCCACCGCTTCAATGCCGCGGCATACCGTCTGGTCGGGCTGATGGACGGACGCCGCAGCGTGCAGGCGATCTGGGAGGCCGCCGAGGCCGCCGATATGGCCCAGGCACCAACCCAGGATGGCGTGATTCGCCTCCTTGGGCAATTGCACGACAGCGGGCTGATCCAAAGCGATATCCTCCCCAGCATCGCCGCGATTTTTCACAAGGCGCAGAAACAGCACCTCCGGCAGTGGCGCCAGACCCTCTCCAACCCGCTTTCGGTGCGGCTGCCGCTGGCCAACCCCGATCGTTTCCTGGATAGATGGTGCCGTTGGACAGGCCCGCTGCTCAATCTGGGCACCTTTCTCCTCTGGCTCCTCATCGTACTGAGTGCCGTGGTGGTGGCCCTGCAGCATTGGCCGGACCTGACCCATCGGCTGAACGATCGGCTGCTGCAGCCCGGCAACCTGCTGATGATCTGGCTGATCTTCCCCCTCATGAAGATCTTGCACGAACTTGGCCATGCCGTGGCCGTGAAGAAATGGGGCGGAGAGGTCAACGAAATGGGCATCCTGCTGCTGGCACTGACGCCCATCCCCTATGTGGATGCCAGCGCGTCGACCCTTTTTGCGGCCAAACACCGGCGCATCACCGTGGCCGCCATGGGCATGATGGTCGAGACCTTGCTGGCCGCCCTGGCCGTGTTCGTATGGGTGAACGTGGCGCCGGGACTGATCAGTGCCCTGGCATTCAACGTGATGCTCATCGGGGGCGCTTCCACCCTGCTCTTCAACGGCAACCCGCTGCTGCGCTACGATGGCTACTATATTCTCGCCGATCTTATCGAGATCCCCAACCTGGCCCAACGCGCCAACCACTACCTGAATTACCTGGTCCATCGCTATCTGCTGGCGGCCGAAAACGCCGAATCGCCCGTCATCGCACCGGGTGAAAAAGCGTGGTTCATCGCCTACGGCCCCATTGCCTTCTGCTACCGCATCCTGGTTCTCATCGGCCTGGTCTGGATGATCAGCGGGCGTTTTTTTGTTGTCGGCATCCTCATCGCCGTGTGGGGGGCCGTGTCACTGTGCATCCTGCCGGCCGTTCGCTGGGTCATCCGGACGATGGACTTGGCAGGCCCGCGACGCGGCCGGATGGTGACCACGACCGCCGGTCTCCTCCTGGGGGCAGGGCTGTTGATCTTTTACCTGCCGTTGCCGTTCTGGACCACCTCACAGGGTGTCATCTGGCTGCCCGAAAATGCCATTGTTCGCGCCGGTACCGACTGCGAGGTGATGGAGCTGTTGGCCACTGACAGAACCATGGTGGAGAAAGATGCGCCCTTGTTACGGGGCAGCGACGCCCTCCTGGAGACCCAACGGGCCCTCCATCGGGCTGAGTTGACGGAGCTCCTCGTGCGCTACCACGCGCTGTCCCTCAAGGAGCGGGTCAAACGCCGACTGCTGCTCGAAGAGATCGAACGGGCGAAAGGCGACCTGCGGCAGATCGAAGAGAAGATTGATCAGCTGATGGTGCGCAGCCCCGCGCGCGGCCAGCTGGTTCTCGTGGATGCTGGTGAATTGGCAGGCAGTTTCATCAAAGAGGGGCAGCTGCTCGGCTATATCATTGCACATCACCGCCCCACGGTGCGGACGGTGGTCAACCAGGACGACATCGGTTTGGTTCGGGGCCAGTTGCGTGGCGTTCAGATCCGTCTCTTCGAACGGGTGGCCACGCCCCTAGATGCCGAGATCGATCGGCTCGTGCCGGCGGCCGATCTCAAACTCCCATCCGCCGCCTTGGGAACGGCCGGCGGCGGTCCCATCCCCATTGACCCCAGCGACCCTGAGGGGCTGCGTGCCCTGGAGAGCCATTTTCAGGTCGATCTCCGACTGCCCGAGGAGATCCCTCTCCCGCATATCGGTGGTCGGGCCCACGTGCGCTTCGATCACGGCCGTCTGCCGCTGGGATTGCAGTGGTACCGCAGTCTGCGACAGCTGGTGCTGAGGAGGTTCTATGTTTAGCGCCGGCATCGCGACCGCCACCGGCGCCATGCGACCCGGGATCGTCACGGGACGCTACCCCGAGCGCGACGACCGGATCGATGCCCGGATGGCGCGCTGCAGCGCTGTCCTGAAGGGCTTGCTGAAAGGCTCGGCGATCCACCGCCAGCGTGGCTTGCGTCGCATCGCCGCTCGGATCAACCAAGAGGGGGCGGCGCTGGCGGCGCTGACCACTGCGCAGCTCGACGCCCGGGTGGTCGCCTTGCGCCGCCGGTTCCGGGCGGAGGGCCTCACCACGCCCCTCTGCGTGCAGGCGTTCGCCCTGATCCGTGAGCTATCCGCGCGCACCCTGGCAAAACGTCACTACGACGTGCAACTTATGGGGGGCTGGGTGATTCTACAGGGCCGGCTCGCCGAGATGGAAACCGGCGAAGGGAAGACGTTGACGGCCACACTGGCGGCGGCCACAGCCGCCCTGGCCGGCATCCCGGTGCATGTCTTGACCGTCAACGAGTACCTGGTGACCCGCGACGCCAAAGCGATGCGGCCGCTCTACGAGGCCTTGGGACTGACCGTGGGCGCCGTCACCCAGGAGATGTCTTCGGAGCAGTGTTGTGCCGCCTACGCCTGCGATATCACTTACTCCACCAACAAACAGGTGGCCTTTGACTACTTGCGTGACCGGTTGCTGCAGGGCCGCCACCGTAGCCAGCTGCGGCTGGAAATGGCGCGGGCCGGTGACCGGGGAAAGCACTTGCAGCAGTGCCGGCTGCGCGGGTTGTGCTTCGCCATCGTGGACGAGGCGGACAGCGTGCTGATCGACGAGGCCCGCACCCCCCTCATATTGACCCGCAGTGTCGACAGCGCCGCCGAAGACACCCGCTACCGTCAAGCGCTGCGCATCGCGCGCACCCTGGTCCCGGGAGCGGATTTCTACCTGGACCTGGACAGGCGTCAAGCGCTTCTCTTTCGAGAGGGGCAGCAGCGATTGGCGCAGCTGCTGCCGGACGAGAGCCCCTTCTGGCGAAATCCGCGGCGGCGCGAGACACTGGTGCGTCAGGCCCTGCACGCCCTCTATCTGCTGGAGCGGGACCGCGATTACCTGGTCCAGGAGGAGCGGGTGCTGATCATCGACGCCAACACTGGACGCACCATGCCCGACCGCTCCTGGGAGAGCGGCCTGCACCAACTGGTGGAAATCAAGGAGGGGTGCCCCCTCACCGCTGCCCGGGAACAGCTGGGCCGTCTGACCTACCAGCGTTTCTTTCGACGCTATCTGCGTCTCGGCGGGATGAGCGGCACCGCCCGTGAAGTCAGCGGTGAGTTGGGCGCCGTCTACAACCTGCGCGTCCAGCGCATTCCGCTGCATCGTCCCAGCCGCCGTCGGGAACTACCCACCCGCGTACTGCGCTCCGCCCAGGAGAAATGGGCGGCCGTGGTCGATGCCGTAGCGGCCATGAAAGAACGGGGCCGGCCGGTGCTGGTAGGGACGGCGTCGGTGGCCGATTCCGAACGGCTCAGCCACCTGCTGGGTGAAGCGGGGATCGACCATCAGGTGCTCAATGCCCGCCAGGATCAAGCCGAAGCGCGGATCGTGGCTGCCGCCGGTGACCGGGGACAGGTCACGGTGGCCACCAACATGGCCGGTAGAGGCACCGACATCCCCCTTGGGGAGGGCGTGGCTGAATTGGGCGGACTGCACGTCATCGCCGCTTGCCGCAACGACGCCGGACGTATCGACCGGCAACTTTTCGGTCGCTGTGCCCGCCAGGGTGATCCCGGCAGCCATGAAGTCCTGCTCTCGCTGGAAGACGATCTGCTGAAGCCGTTCGCTACCACGACGCTGCTGGCCCTGCTGCGGTGGCTATCTGCGCGGCGCGCTCAGGTTCCGCAGATGGCCAGCCGGCGCCTTTTCCGGTGGGTGCAGCGGCGCTGCGAGACCCATCACCGGGCGGCGCGGCGTGCACTGCTGCGCCATGAACGGCACATCGGAGAACAGCTCGCCTTCAGTGGGCCCATGGAATAGGCACCGGTTGGGATTTGGAAAGAAAATAGGAGAAGAATTCTCAATGTGGTTTTCGCAAAGATATCGTCGACACCGCCAGCGTCAGATGTTCCTGCTGCTTTTACTCGCCATGCTGATGCTGCGCGCCGTCAACCTTCAGGCCGAGACGGTCACCTATGACGGTCTGATCGAACCGGACACCGTTGTGGAGATCGGTGCACCGGCGGAAGGGATCGTGGCTCAGGTGGCGGTGGATCGCAGCAGTCCCGTTGTCAAAGGGCAGATCTTGATTGAGCTCGAATCCTCGGTGGAGCGCATGGCGCTGGCAAAAGCGGAGGCGATGGCCGCTTTCGAGGGGGATGTCGGCCTTCAGCGCACCCATTTGGCCTTCGCTAAGCGCGCTTACCGGCGTGTGCGCCATGTGACGGCGGTTTCCAACCATGACAAAGATCAGGCCGCCACCGAAGTTGCCTTGACCGAGTTCCGTCTCAAAAAGGCGCGGGAGAACCAACTACAGGCCCAGCTCGAGCTCAAGAAGGCTCAGGCCATCCTGGCCCGCCGATCGATCCGCAGCCCCATCGACGGTGTGGTGGTAGAGCGGTACGTCTCCCCCGGCGAATATGTCAACACCCAGCCGCTTCTGCGCGTGGCGCGGATCGACCCGTTGCGCGTCGAGGTGATCGTGCCGGCGAAGATCTTCGGTCGGATTCGGCCCGGCATGGCGGCCACGATCGTTCCCGAATTCACCGCATACGGCGAACACACGGCTTACGTCGCCATCGTCGACAAAGTGATCGACGCTGCCAGCTCGACCTTCGGCGTTCGCCTGGAACTGCCCAATCCCGACGCCCGCATCCCCAGCGGACTGAAGTGTGTGGTGCGATTTAACCTGGATGCGGCGTCCGATCCGCTGGAGCATGCCGCAGCCGGCCTCAGAGGAGAGGTGCCCCTGCGGTAAGCTCGCTCACCAGTTTCGGAGGAGAGCCAGATGGCGAAGAAGAAGGCGAAAAAACACGGCAGACGACTTCACTGCGAAGAACTCGAACCACGGGTCCTCTTCTCCGCCGACATCGCGCCCGGCATCGATCCTGCGTCCATCGAGACGCAGGTCGTCACCGCTGACGAGAACCGCGAAACGCCTTCCCAGATCGAAAGCGAGCCGGAAACCGCCGCCGCCGCAGTGGCCGAAAACCGCTGGGAGCTGGTGCTGGTCAACGCCAACGTGGCCGATGCCGACGATCTCGTCTCTGAAATTCAGGCCGGCGACGCCAATCGCATCATCGAGGTGGTCACCCTCGACGCGGAGCAGGACGGCATCGACCAGGTGAGTGAAATCCTCGCCGAGCGGTCAGATTTGTCAGCCGTTCATGTCATCTCCCACGGCAGCGACGGGCAGATCAACCTGGGCAACACCTGGCTGAACGAGACGACCCTGCGGGCCAACAGTGACGCCGTGTCCAACTGGGGTAGCGCCCTGACGGACAGCGGTGACATCCTTTTTTACGGCTGCAGCATCGCCGCCGAGGACGACGGCCAGGCCCTGGTCGGCAATCTCGCCACCCTCACCGGCGCCGATGTGGCGGCCTCTGACGATCCCACTGGCCACAAAGACCTCGGGGGTGACTGGGAGCTGGAGCACCACGCTGGTAGCATAGAAGCCACCGTCGCACCGAGTGCGCAAATACAGGCCAGCTACCGGGAATTACTCGCAGTCATCAACGGCACCACGGGCGACGACGTACTGCTGGGCACTGACGGCAGTGATGTCATTTCCGCCGATGCCGGCGCCGATGTGCTCGTTGGCGGTGGCGGCGACGATCAACTGCTCGGCGAGGCGGGCGCTGACGTGTTCCGTTTCACCGGCGCCCAGGACGGTGACGTCTATACGGTGGACGGCGGCACCGATACAGACACCATCGACCTGACCGAGTTTGGCGCGGGCACGGTCACCGACGACGGCGCGACGATCGTCGTTGACCTCGGTGAAAGCAGGTCGTTTACGATCAATTACACCAACATCGAAAATGTCGTCACCGCCGACACCACCGGCAACCACAGCCCCGACGCCGATGCCGGACCCGACCAGACGGTCGCTGAGAACACGACCGTCACGCTCGATGCGATAGCGAGTGACGATTTCGACGGCGACGCGCTGACCTGGTCGTGGACGCAGACCGGCGGTCCGGCCGTGTCGCTGAACGATCCGTCGGTCGCGCAGCCGACGTTCACGAGCCCAGCGGTCGCGAGCGAGACGACGCTGGCGTTCACGCTCGTCGTTTCAGACGGCACGACATCGCACGTCGACACCGTGAACGTGACGGTGCTGCCGACGACCACCGGCTCGGCAGCGTCCGATTTCATGACCGGCACATCGTCGGGCGACTACCTGCGCGGCCAGGGCAGCGACGACAACCTCGACGGCGGCGCGGGCGACGACGTGCTGCAGGGCGGTCTCGGCGACGACACGTTGACGGGCGGCGCGGGTGCCGACATCGCGGATTACAGCGACGCGACCGCAGGCGTCAAGATCGACCTGACGGTCACGACCGCGCAGAACACGGTCGGTTCCGGTACCGACACCCTGTCGGGCATCGAGGGCGTCCGCGGCGGCAGCAACGGCGATCTGTTCTACTTCACCAACCCGCAGGACGGCGCCGTCTACACTGTCGACGGCAACGGCGGCGCAGGGGATGCGATCAATCTCGGGGCCTACGCGTCGTCGGCGGTCACCTTCGGCGACGGCAGGCTCGTCGTCGACATGGGCGCCGGACAGTCGTTCGCGATCGAGTACGCGGACGTCGATTCGATTGAGTTCGCGGACACCACCGCGACCATTCTTACGAACGATATCGTCGTCGGGAACTGGTCGGGAGACGCGATCGTCATCGACGGTGGCGAGGCCTTCCGGATCCAGATGAGTGGCGGCGGGACGATCAACTGGAGCTACGACCGCGGCAGCGACACGCTGTCAATCACCTCGGCGAGCGGCGTCGGCTCGGCCAGCACGCTGTCGATCGCCGACTTAAACGGTACCGACCTGCGCGTTGACCAGATCACGCTCGACAGCGATTTCGGCAGCCTGACGACCAACACCGGCGTCGGCACGATCAGCCTGGCCGGTGTCAGCAGCGATATCAACGGCACGTTCACGATCGGTGGCGACCTCGGCTCGATCACGATGGACCAGCTGAACGGCACGCTCGACGTGCAGGGCGACGCCGGCACGATCACGTCGACCGGCAGCCTGCTGTCGGGCGAGAGTCTCACGGTGACCGGCGACGTCGGCACACTGTCGGTCGGCGGCGAGCTGGACGCCTCGGTCAACATCAACGGCAGTGTCGACACCGTTGACGTCGCCGGCAAGATGGGCGGCGGCAGCAGTCTCTCGATCGGCGGCGACGCAGGCTACGTGCACGTCGCGCAGGACATCGTCGCGACCGCCAGCGTGACGATCACCGGCAACGTGACGACCTTCGAGGCCGACGACCGCATCCTCGGCAGCGTCGCGATCGGCGGCGACGCCGGCACCTTCGCGCTGACGGGCGTCTGGGACGGGACTAGCAACCTCACCGCCGGCGCCAGCGTCACCATCGGCGGCAACGTCACCACGCTGACGGTCCAGGGTAGCATCAACGCAGACACCGTGCCGCTGCTGACGGTCGACGGCAGTGTCGCCACGATGACGGTCACCGGCGGCGTGCAGTCGGACCTGACAATCGGCGGCGACCTCGACTCGGCATCGCTGGGCTCGGTCGATCCGGCGGCGACGATCACTGCCGGGCAGGTCATTGGCACGCTCGTCTTCGACGTGGGCGGCACCGACCACGGCGGCACCTACGCGGAGGCGGTCTATTACGTCTTCGACGGTTCGACCCAGTCGGCGAGCGCGACGGTCCCGGACATCGCCTCGGACCTGGCGGTCGAGCTGCTGTTTTCGAACACCAGCGGCACCACCGCCGTCGACACCTCCGGCAACAACAACGACGGCACGCTGGTCGGTGGTGTGACGCGCGCGGACGGCGCGATCACCGTCGACTACACCGACGGCGAGGACTACGTCGAGATCGCGAACTCGCCGACCACGGAGAACCTCCAGGAAGGCGATTACTCGATCGCCGCGACCTTCACGCCGAACTCGACGCCGCCAGGAACCGGCGGCGACAACGACGCGAACTACGGCATCGTCGTCAAGGCGGGGATGCACACCGGGCTCAAGTACACGAACGACAACCGCTTCGCGTTCGAGCACCAGCTCGACGGCTCGAGCGTCTCGTCGACGTCCGCGAGCACGTTCCCGCCCGGTCAGGAGTACGACATCGTCGTCACGATCGACCGGACGGCGGGCCTGATCTCGCTCTACGTCGACGGCGAGTTGCAGGACACGTCCTCGTTCACGGCCGGCGCAGCGGCCCGCGAGTACGGCACGGAGCCGTGGCGGGTCGGTATCGCGTACGCTAACGCGGCAAGCTGGGGCTGGGCCGCCGACGGCGAGATCGACAACGTGCGCATGTACAGCCGGGCGCTCACCGGAGCCGATGCCTACACGCTGGCGAATCTCAGCGACAACTCCACTCCCAAGGATATCTCGACCACAACAACGGCTTGCGGCGGCCTGAGCCTAAACCAAGACGGCGGCGACGATGTGTATCTCATCGCCGACGATGGGGGGGCGATCTTCGGGGGGCTGACGGCGCTGACCGCGGAAGTTCGCTTTTCGATGGATGCCTTTCCCAACAGCACCAACTTCTTTTCTTATGCAACCGCTGGCGATGACAATGTCTTCAAGTTTAACATTCGCGATGATGGCAATCTAAGTCTCAGCATCAATAGCATCAAACTGAATTCCGCGGCCATGGACTACCGCACCTTGGCCGATGGGACCCCGCATACGCTTTCCGTCACTTGGAACAGTACCGGTGGGGCATGGGAGATGTTTGTCGACGGCGTTTCGGTCGACAGTGGCAGCGGCCTGGCGTCAGGCGTAACGCTGGCTGGCGGCGGAACCCTGGTCATGGGCAACGATCAGGACAGCGTGGACGGCGGGTATGATCCGGCGGCTGAAGTGGCGGCAACCCTCTATGATGCGCGGATCTTCAGCGACCTCCGCACTGCGGGTGAAATCGCCGCCAACTTCGCAAGTACGCTACCATACGATACCAGCGGCATGATCGCCAATTGGACCTTTAACGATCTGTCCACCGAGGGCATCATCACCGATACGGTCAGCGGCAACAACCTCACCGTCAATCATGCTACTGATCCGGGTTTTACCCCCAGCACGGCCACTTTGACGCTATCGGTTGATGAAAATGCCGCCAATGGAACGGTGGTCGGCACGGTTGCCGGTATCGATGCTGAACGCGAGGCCCGCATTGACGCGTTGCTGGCTGCTGATCCAGACCTCATTTACAGTGCCGAAACCGGATTCTTTTACAAGGGAGTTCAAACGGCACTAAATTGGGATCTCGCCTCGACGGCTGCCCTTGGCACTTCCCTAAACGGCGTCAACGGGCAATTGGCAACCATCCGATCCGCCACCGAGCAGGAGATCATTGCCGGTATCGCGGCCGCTTCCGGCAGTGATCTCTGGTTGGGGGCGACCGACGAGACAACCGAAGGCGAATGGCGCTGGCTCGAAGGCGGCGCTGAAGCCGACCAGTTCTGGGCGGGAGATCAAAACGGACATAATGTCAATGGCGCTTACGCCAATTGGCTTTCGGGACGGCCGGACAATTTCGATGGCATCCAACACTATCTCCACATTCGATCAGATGGCCAATGGAATGACGAACGCATCGACGACCTCTCGGTGACGGGGTACGTCGTGGCTTGGAACGCCGATGAAGTGCTCGATGCCACCGATGCTTTGACCTATTCGATCCAATCCCAGACAGTTGCCGGGGCTTTCGCCATCGACGCGAACAACGGTCAGATCACCGTTGCCGACGGTGCGCTGCTGGACTTCGAGACCAATCCGACGCATAGCGTGACGGTGCGAGTGACCGACGTCGGCGGCCTCACCTATGACGAAGTCCTTCAGATCGCGTTGGAGGACGCCAACGATGCACCCGTCATCACCTCAAATGGCGGCGGCAGTTCTGCTACTATCAATGTTGCCGAAAATCAGACGGCCGTGACTACGGTTACAGCCACCGATGCAGACGATGATACCCCCACGTTCACCCTCATCAGCGGCGCCGATCAGGCCAAGTTTGACATCGATACCAATACAGGCGTTTTAACATTCAAGACGGCGCCGGACTTCGAGAACCCCGACGATGCCAATCTTGACGGCACCTATGAAGTGGTGGTGCTGGTCTCCGATGGTGTCGGGGGAATCGACACCCAAATGATCAATGTCACCGTCACCAACGTCAACGAGGGGCCGGATCAGAACGTCTCGATTAATGAAAACACGGTATTGGTTGCAAACGTATGGGCCGGCGACAGCGACGCACCGCCCTATGGCATCGTCGGCGGCGCCGATGCTTCCCTGTTTCAGGTGAGCCACGATCCGATAGGCAAGCGATTTTACTTGATGTTCAATGCACTGCCCAACTTTGAAGCGCCGACGGACAGCGATGGGGACAATGTCTACGAAGTCACGGTCAATTTCAATGACGTCTATTATAACTACTTTGTCACGGTTCAGGACGCCAACGATGCCCCAACTGGCCTGCCCACCATTTCCGGAACGCCCACCGAAGACCAGACGCTGACCGTGGATCCCAGCGGCATCAGCGATGAGGACGGACTGGGTAGTTTCAGCTACCAGTGGCTGCGGGACGGATCGCCGATTTCTGGCGCTACTAACAATAACCACACATTGGGTGATGCCGATGTGGGGGCCCAGATCAGTGTGCAGGTGAGTTACACGGACGGGCGGGGCTCTACAGAAACGGTTACATCGACCCAGACGGCCGGCATCACGGGTATTAACGATGCGCCCGTCCTGGACAACAGCGGCTTTTTAACCCTCACGACCATCACCGAGGATGACACCAGCAATAATGGCAATCTTGTATCTGAAATCATCGCCAGCGATGGTGGTGACCGGATTACGGATGCAGACGCCGGAGCGCTAGAGGGTATCGCCATTTACAATCTCTCAAGCGGTAATGGCTCCTGGGAGTATAATATCGGCTCTGGCTGGAATCCAGTCGGCTCAGTATCTGTGAATAGTTCCCTGCTGCTGCGTGCCACAGACAGGTTGCGTTTTGTTCCCGACGGACAGAATGCTGACACGGCTTTTGTGACCTTTTCAGCCTGGGATCAGACCTCCGGAACTGCCGGGACAAAGGTGGACACCTCCAGTTATGGGGGCACCACCGCATTCAGTGAATTGGTTGAAACCGCTGCTATCAGTGTCAGCGCTGTCAATGATGCACCCGAGGGTGCCAACAACACGGTCACTACCAGTGAAGACACCGATTATGTTTTTTCCGCCGCAGACTTTAACTTCACGGATCCCATCGACAGTCCAGGAAACAACTTTTCCAACGTGATCATCACCTCCACAGCTAGCAATGGCACGCTTTATGTGGATGCCAATGGCAACGGACTGGTCGATGGTGGTGAGACATTAAACGACCTCGATACCATCAGTGTCACCGGCATCAATGCAGGCCTTTTAAAATTCAAGCCTGTCGCCAACGCTAACGGCACGAACTATGACAGCTTCACCTTCCAGGTGCAGGACGATAGCGGAGGCTCTGATACAGATCAAACGCCTCGCACCATGACCATCAATGTTGCCGCGGTCAATGATGCCGCTCCGGTGGCCAACGACGACGCTTATTCCGTTAACGAGGACGCTACATTAACCGTTGATTGGTGGAACACCGATTGGAACTATCGTCAACAGCTCTCCTTCGACAATATCGCCCAAGCGGAGACACTTACCGACTTCCCAGTGCTGGTAAGCTTAAACGCCAGTAACATCGATTACACGCAAACCAATGACGATGGTTCCGATCTGCGCTTTTTTGCCACTGACGGTACACAGCTCGCCCATGAGATCGAGCAGTGGAACGAAAGCGGTGATTCAGCGGTATGGGTCCGGGTGCCACAGATTACAGGTAATACCAACAGCGACAGCATCTGGATTTACTATGGCAATGCCTCGGCCGATTCTGTTCAAGATGCCGCAGGGGTGTGGGATAGCAATTTTGTTGGCGTGTGGCATCTCAACCAAGAACAAAGCGGCACCGGTAATGCGGGTGTCTACAAGGATTCCAGCGGCACCGGAAATAATGGTATCGATCATGTTGCGGCCACCGGGCAGGATGGTCAGATACCGGGCGGCCAGGAATTCGGGACAAGCGACTGGATTGAGATTCCACATGATACGAGTCTGGATCTGAAAGACTCCATGACGATATCATTTTGGATCAAACCGACGTCCGATTCCGGCACATACAACCGCGTGGTTGAAAAAGGGATGTGGGGCTATCAGGACTCCTATTATTTTGGTGGGGGGGATGGGACCAATGACCTCACATTTTACCTGAACAATCAACTCGTCATCGAAACCCCCGATGATACGCTAACCGTCGGGGTATGGCAGCATGCCGCTTTGAGTTTTACAAGCAACGGTGATGGCACGGGCACGGCAAGGCTTTATCTAAATGGCTCTGAGATCGCCACCGGCAACTACAGTGGTGGCGCTGTACCCGGCAATACGGGTCGCCTCGCATTTGGACACGAAGATCCGCTGTATGACTTCGATGATTCCCTGGACGAGGTGCAGATTTCGAACACCGACCGCAGTGCAGACTGGATTGCGGCACACTACCAAGCAACCAAAAATCAGGCCGGCAGCGAGTTTGTCCAATTCGGTGGCGTAGAGACAGCACCGGCTGATGGTGGTGTACTAAGCAATGATAGCGATGTGGACAATGATCATCTCATCGTCTCCCTCGTTAACGGCCCTGACAACGCTCAGTCTTTTCAATTGAATAAGGACGGCACATTCAGCTACACGCCGACCGCCGATTTCAATGGCATCGATACCTTTACTTACAAGGTGAATGACGGCAGCACGGACAGTGCGACGAGGACGGTAACCATCACGGTCGACCCGGTCAACGACGCCCCAACGATCTCGGTGACCAACGCCACGCCGACATTCACTGAAAACGGCGGTGCGGTGAGTCTTTTCAGCAGTACAACGATCGACCCTGTGGAGTCAGGGGATCTGATCGATACGCTCCAACTCACCGTCGACGGACTTGCCGACGGCAGCGACGAGATCCTGGTAGTCGACGGACAGGATATAGCGCTGACGCATCTCAACAGCGAAACCACTGCAACGAATGGCTACGATGTCAATGTCAGCGTGTCTGGCACGACCGCGACCATCGTCATCACCAAGACCGGGGGGGTCTCGGTAGTAGCCGCTGAAGCGCTGGTCGACGGGCTGGCGTATGATAATGCCAGCGAAAACCCGCAGGGGGCGGCTCGGATCATCACTCTGACCTCTATTAAAGATGACGGCGGTACCGTCAACGGCGGCGCCGACAC
>JASJCL010000145.1 GCA_030066015.1 Desulfosarcinaceae bacterium
ATCGTCGGCACCATTCTGCGCAGCGAAGAGCACGGCGTGGCGGTGAAGTTTGAAAAGAAGCTCAGCCGCTATCAAGAAGAGATTATCAAGAACAATCCCAAGCGCTGAGTGCTCGCGTCATTTTGCTGCGGTAACCACTATCTCTGGGTAGATGGATCTCCTTGCGTGCGTCTGGGATCCAACCTACCTGTCATCTGATCTGCTGTGGAGAGCTGATTTTTCATGGACGACTTCCTGTACAATCTGCGAAAATCTGTCGAGGATCGAAGCAAATCCGGCAACCGGCACGCCGACGGCAACACCGTCCGTGGTGGAGACCGCCGCTGCGGGATGGACCGCCGCAACCGCAGGCCCCAGAAGCATCACAACGACCGTCGCGGCTATCCCCACTACAACCGCAATTTGCATGAGATTCGGGTACTGCTGGAGAAGATGCTGGCGGGGCAGGCGCAGCAGCGAGACATCGATGAAAAGCGCCTCGCCCTGGAGTCCCGACGGACGGCGGCTATGGAGCGCATCGCGGAGATTCTGGCGGGGGGGGCTGGATTGAAGACCGAAATTGAAGCCGATTCGGCCGTTGCCTCGGAGACCGACGCCGTCGCCGAACCGGATGCGCCGACCTCTGCCGGCGAATTGATGAAGACCCTGCGGGCCGAAGGCAAAAGTTATGACAAGATCGCCAAGGCACTGGAGGCGGCTGGCTTTTCCACCGTCTCCGGACGGGGCCGCTGGCGGGGCCAGACGGTGAAACGGGAGTTGGCCAAACTGGGGGTCAAAGGATAGGTCGCAGCACCATTTTGATGATTTCACGAGGGCTCCCATTTGGGGGCCCTTTTTATTTCCATGAGTGGCAGGTGAATTTACGCAGGATGGTGCTAACGGATCTTCGTCTCGAACCAATCGACGGCGGCCGAGAGAAACACCTCCTGATGCTCCGGGTTGGACAACCGGTGATCCCCCTCCGGCAGCTCCAGCAGTTTCTTGGGGGCCTGGGCCATGGCGTGCAGCCGCCGGGCGTTGTCCAAGGGCACGACATCGTCAGCGCTACCGTGAATGACGAGAAGGTTAGACACCGCTGAGACGGGATCGGCAAGATCGAAGGTGAGGGCCTCCCGGTTCACCGCGCCAGGGTAGGGCTCGGTGGCCAGAAAATCGGCGATGGCATCCGGGGCGATACCGCTGCTGGCGGCGGGGGCGGCCAGGGTGACGACGGCGGCAGCGTCGAGAGCCCGCGCGCAGGCGAGACTGACGGCACCGCCGAAACTGCTACCGAAGAGGCCCAGGGGCCGGCGCAGATCGGGGCGCTCCAGCAGCATTTTGGCGGCGTTCAGCAAGTCTTCGCAGCGACCGGCGAAGGTGGTGGCGGCGTGAAGGTCGCCCTCACTCTGCCCGCAGCCGCGGTGATCGAAGCGAAAGTAGGCCAATCCCCGCCGGGTCAGCTGTTGGGCCAGAGCGATCTGCTTGGGGGATTCGCCGCTGGCCAGCAGGCCGTGGCTACCGATCACCAGGGCGAAGGGGCCGGTGCCATGGGGTCGGTGCAGGGTGCCGTGGAGTTGGTAATCTCCGCTGGTGACTGCGATGTTGGTTTGAGTTGCCCAATTGTGATCCATGATGCCTTTCTTTAATGTGGACATATGGCCCGATGTCAGGTAGTTCGCTACGCTCACAACCTGACCTACGAATATGCATTGGTGAACTCGATTGTCAGGTAACTCGCTGCGCTCGCAACCTGACCTACGGTGCTCGCTGCCAATGGGTCTGGAGCCCCTGAAGCGGTTCGCCGACGCCAAGTAAAATATTGAAAAATTCGATGAAAATCAAACGCGGACAAGCGCTCGAGATTACGGTCAGCGACATCGCCTTTGGCGGCCGCGGAATCGTCAAGATCGATGGTTTCACGGTGTTTGTGGACCAGGCGGTGCCGGGCGACGTGGTCAAGGCGCGGATCTTTCGCAAAAAGCGCTCCTACGCCGAAGCGCGAGCGGTGGAGATCCTAACGCCCTCGGCGGATCGGGTCGCGGCGCCCTGTCCCTACAGCGGGTATTGCGGTGGCTGCAAGTGGCAGTTCCTCCGCTATGCCAAGCAGCTCGAATACAAGCGCCGCCACGTGGCCGAGTCCCTGGAACACATCGCCCTCCTGGAGGGGATCCCGGTGCACGCCACCCTGCCGTCGGAGCGGGTCTTCGGCTACCGCAACAAAATGGAGTTCTCCACCTCGGATCGGCGCTGGCTGCTGCCCGAAGAGCTCGGCCAAGAGATCGACACCAGCTTCGCCTTGGGGCTGCACGTGCCGGGTACCTTCAACAAAGTGCTGGACATCGACGCCTGTCTGCTCCAGCCCGACCTGGGCAACACCCTGCTGGGCGACATAAAGGATGCGCTGAAGGCCTCCGGCCTGCCGGTGTACGGCCTGAAGAGCCACGAGGGCTTCTGGCGGTTCGTCATGCTGCGCCACTCGGTGTCCCGCGATGAGTGGATGGTCAACCTCATCACCAAGACGGAGAATCCTGAGGCCCTGCGGCCCATTGCCGAGCGCCTCATGGCCCGGCATCCCGCGGTGGTATCGGTTGTGAACAATGTCACAGCGCGCAAATCGGGCGTGGCCATTGGCGAGTACGAGCGACCTCTGGCCGGGGCGAATCAGATCCAGGACCGGATCGGGGCTTACACCTTCAACATCTCGGCCAACTCCTTTTTCCAGACCAACACCAGGGGTGCTGGCCGGCTGTACGAACAGGTGATGCAATTTGCCGATCTGACGGGCACCGAGACCGTGGTGGACCTCTACTGCGGTACGGGCACCATCGCCATTTGCCTGGCGGGGCGGGCCAAGGAGGTGGTGGGCTTCGAGATCGTGGAGAGTGCCGTGGCCGACGCCGAGGCCAACTGCAGGCGCAACGGCATCGCCAACTGCCGCTTCGTCTTAGGAGATATTCGCCATCGCCTGGCCGAACTGGCGATGACGCCCGATCTGCTGGTCATCGATCCGCCCCGAGTGGGGATGCACAAGGACGTGGTCAAGCAGGTGCTCGCATTGGCGCCCCCCCGGATCGTCTACGTCTCCTGCAACCCCGCCACCCTGGCGCGGGATCTGGGGATCATGAAGGAGACTTACCGCGTGCGCGAGGTGCAGCCGGTGGACATGTTCCCCCACACCTTCCACATCGAGGCGGTGGCGCTGCTGGAACGGTGGTAGCGGCGTCTCGCCGGGCCTCATTTTCTCGAAAAAATTAAATTGATCAAAACACATATTCGGTGCCCTTTGTTTTGCGGAAAAACGCAGTTTCCGACACACATCATCCGGATCTACCAGAAGGCCCGCCATTGTTCCCAACCATCGCGCCGGAACCCGCTTTGACAACCCCGCCCGAATCGTTTATGCCTAACGCTCTATTCTGACTGAAAGCGTATAAGTTCAGGCAGTTCGGCTCGTTCCCAAAAGCATATTTTGCGCCGGAACCCCTTTTCCCGGAGACTCCCCGGTTCAACCCTTTTTCAGCTCAGCAACAGCGGTAAAGAGAGGAGCAGCATGAAGGTATTGGTCAGCGACAACCTGGGCCAGATCGGCATCGATATGTTTGAACAGGCAGAGGGCATCTCGGTGGATGTCAAGACCGGTCTGCCCCCTGAAGAGCTCAAGGCCATCATCGGCGGTTACGACGCCCTGGTGATCCGCAGCGCCACCAAGGTCACCGACGATCTGCTCGCCGCAGCCGACAGGCTCAAGGTGGTGGGACGCGCCGGCATCGGCCTGGACAACGTGGACATTCCGGCGGCCACCCAGCGCGGGGTGGTGGTGATGAACACCCCCACGGGCAACGTGATCACCACAGCCGAGCACGCCATCGCCATGATGATGTCGCTAACCCGCAACATCCCCATGGGCACCCTCACCATGAAGGATGGCAAATGGGAGAAGAAAAAGCTTCAGGGACGCGAGGTCTACAACAAGGTGCTGGGGGTGATCGGCTTCGGCAAGATCGGCTCCATCGTGGCCGACCGGGCTCGCGGCCTGAAGATGAACGTCATCGTCTACGATCCCTTCGTGACGCCGGAGCAGATCCAGAAGGCGGGCTTCAAGCCGATGACGTTGCCCAAGCTGCTGGCCAAGGCGGACTACATCACCATCCACGTGCCCAAGCTCAAGGACACCGCCGGACTCATCGACGAGGCGGCCTTCGAGCAGATGAAGGACGGGGTGATGCTGGTCAACTGCTCCCGCGGCGGCATCGTCAACGAGGACGCCCTCTACGAGGCCCTCAAGAGCGGCAAGGTGGCCGGTGCCGCCCTAGATGTGTTCGCCACGGAACCGCCGGGCGACCATCCCTGCTTTCAGTTCGACCGCGTCATCTGCACCCCCCACCTGGGTGCCTCCACCAAAGAAGCCCAGACCAACGTGGCGGTGGCGGTGGCCGAGCAGATTATCGATTATCTGCAGACCGGCACGGTGAAAAACGCCGTCAACGCTCCCTCGGTGGCCGGCGACGTTCTTAAAAAGGTGGGCCCCTACATCACGGTGGGCGACAAGATGGGCATGCTCCAAGCCCAGCTGGCCTGCGGACCCATCAAGGAGATCCAGATCGAGTACACCGGCGATTTTCACGACATGGACCTGGCGCCGGTCACCATCGCCATCCTCAAGGGGCTCCTGACCCCCATGGTGGCGGAGATGGTCAACTTCGTCAACGCTCCCATCATGGCCAAGGACCGCGGCATCAAAGTGCTCGAGACCACGAGTACCACGTCGGAGGATTACGTCAATCTGATCACGGTCAAGGCGATCACGGCGGCGGCCACCTCCACAATTTCCGGCACTATCATCGGCCGCAACGACCCGCGTATCGTCGAGATCGACGATTTCCGCTTGGAGCTGGTGCCGGAAGGCCACATCCTGTTGATCTACAACGATGACAAGCCCGGTGCCATCGGCAACATCGGCACCATCCTGGGATCCCACGACATCAACATCGGCCGCATGCAGATGGGGCAGGACCTGGCGGGCGAACGCAACATCGTCTTCTGTCAGACCGACACGCCCGTGCCCGTCGATGTGGTGGAGGAGCTGCGCGCCGCGCCCATGGTGCGCGTCGTGGCGCCGTTGGAGCTATAGCGCGCTCCCAACGATATCAGCAGCCTGACCGGTCCCCCTGCCCGAACCGGGCAGGGGCCGTTAGGGGCACAATGATGGACCCCACCCCACACCCGTTCCAATGGCGCTCGCTCGCAGACGCGCTGAACCTCCATGGCGGCGGCGTGGTCACCTTGGTGGGGGCCGGCGGCAAGACGACCCTGATGTTTGCCCTGGCGCGCCAGCTGGCTGCTGTCGGCGGCCCCGTTCTCACCACCACCACCACCAAGATCGCCTTTCCCACTCCCCGCCAGTCGCCCCTCGTTCTGGAAGCCGTCCGCGCCGAAGACCTTCTGGACCAGCTCGATCATTCCACCGAGCTGCCTTCCCACTTTTCCGTACTGTCGCCCCTTCAAGCCGAACCCGAGAAACAGGTTGGCCTTCCCGCCTCGGCCATCGATGTGCTGGCGGCCAGCGGCCGTTTCCGCTGGATATTGGTGGAGGGCGACGGCGCCGCCCGAAAA
>JASJCL010000071.1 GCA_030066015.1 Desulfosarcinaceae bacterium
CGCAAATGCGCCTCCAGGAGGCCGTCACCGGAACCATGGGACAGGTCCAGTGGTGCGTGCTGGTCGCCGCCCTCATCTGTGTCCTCGCCTGCCTCTGCATCCCCGCGTGGCGGGGTTCTGCCAACCAAAGGCCTTAGGCAAAGCCCTAAAGTGCACGACCACCGCACCGGGCGATGACCGCTGCGCTGCCGAAGAAGATTTTACGTCTCCACCACGAGCACCAGATTCGAGAAGCACTCGCTGATGGGGCCGGTCAATTGGGTATCCACTTCGCTGAGACAGCGGGCTGTCAGTTCCGCCGCATGGAGATGGCGGTGCACGCCATAACCCGCCGCCTTGGCGGTCTCCTCGATCTCTTCCGGAGTATACCCGCAGCGCAGCGGTTCGCCGTGTCCCTCGGCTTTCTGCAGCAGGCCGGCCGCACCGTAGCGGGAGGTGTCCCCAGACAGCACGTCGGCCTGAAGGTAGTCCATCACCAACCGACTCCCAGCGCATGCCCAGCCACGGATGGCGTTCAGGATGGCCGAAACCGACGGGCAGGGCAGGTACATGGTGAGCCCTTCCAACACAAACAGGGTTTCGGCCGCCGGCGTCGCCCCGATGTCGGCCAAGGCCGTCTCGAGCTCCACTTCGCGCAGGTCCACGGCGAGATAGCGCACAGCGCTGCAGGGGATATGCGAGACCTTCTCCAGGCAGGACCGCTTGTATTGCTGTGTCGCCGGTGTGTCCAGTTCGAAAACCCGGCAGTCGCTCTCCGGGAGCAGCAGCCGCTGAGCGCGGGTGTCACAGCCGGCTCCCAGGATGACGACCTGCCGGCAACCATCCTCGATGGAGCGGCGGAAGAGGGCATCGATGTGGGCGGTGCGGGCGGTGAGATAGGCGTACATCCCCGGCTGCATCACATTCGCCTTGGCGTGGTCCCGCATTTCGGGGGAGTGAAGGGATTGGGCCCAATCCGGTGGGAGAAAATGATGGGCCAGCCAGTCGCCGGCTTGGTCGCCGCCATACAGCTCGACATGGGCAAAGGCCCGCAAATAGGCGGTGACGATCGCCATTTGGGAGATGGTTGCCGTCATAAAAAAGCCTCCTCATTTGGCAGGGTTCGGTCCAGGCCGGTGTGCATCTCCGGCCGCCACACGCATAGCCTACACCAGAGGCTGGACACAAACCTGTCCGTTCTTGCGAATCGGTCGCAGAATTTGTTCAGCAGATGGGCACGTGGATGAGGGTCCGCAGCGCTTCTTCGGGGCGTGCGCTGCCGGCATCCAGATACAGCTCGAACGGATCGGCGTCGCGCGGGATCAGCCCCAGGGCCGGCAGGACGCCGAAATAGGCGCGATTCCAAGCCTGGAAGAGGTAATGGTAGGGTCCGCGATAGCAAAAGACGGCCCAGCGCCCTCCCCCAAAGGATCGGGTGCGCAGGGGCGCGCTGACGGCCGTAGGCGTGTCCAGCACGACGCCCAGTTGAATGGCGACGCGCTCGTCGGTGATCCCTCGGGGGCGGCGGGGAAAGGTGCTTAGCCACGCCTGGACCCGACCAAGGCGTCCCTGCACGGCGAGATGCCCGCGCAGCGCCTGGGCGGCCGCCTGGCCTACCTGGTAGAGGGAGCCGTCGCGAAAGCCGTGCTTCTCTAAATAGATCAGCCGCTGGACGGGCAGCACCATGAGGCGTGGTCGCCAGGCCAGTTGCTGCCCATGGGCGCGCAGGGGCGTTGGCCCCAGGCGAAAGCTGGCGTAGCCGTCCATGGAGATGGGATTGCGGCGGAAGCGGCGTGGCGGCGTGCCGCTCCAGCGCCGGAAGGCCTTGGAAAAGGCGGTGGGGCTGTCATAGCCCACATCCAAAGCGATATCGGTGATACGGTTGGTGGAGGCGCAGAGCCGTCGCGCGGCGTGCTCCATGCGGCGGCGGAAGAGATGTTGGCGCGGGCTTTCGCCCGTACACTGTTGAAAGACGCGGAGAAAGTGGTGGGGAGAGAGGCACGCCACCTGCGCCAGCCCCCGTAAATCCCAGGGCCGAGCGAGATGCCGGTCGATCTGGATCATCACCCGCTGCACACGCCGGTGATGGTCCTTGCGGGTCTGGAAGGAGGGGGTCATTTTCATCGCCGCCGTTGCCGGCTTCAGGTCAGTGCGGAGCGATCGCGGCGGGGCGGTGCCTGGCCAAAACCGGATTGTAGCGGCCCGTCCCACCGCCATCCGTGATCGCGGCAGCGCCGGTGATCCTGTCCGCGGCGCTGGATGCGAACAATGGCGTCCTCAGGATTATGGTTCCGAGGATGGCACACTCTGCCTCGGCTGTCCAACCGGTAAATGGAAAGCGGATCTGGAGCGAGGGTGACATCTCTTCGGCCGGGGTGTGCGAATCTGCCCTTGAACGTCACGAATTGACACCGGCGACACGGATGTCATAGTCTGATGTCACCAGTCTTCTTCTTCCGATCACCCTGCGGCCGCCGCGCATTCGATCCGCACCCGGAACCTTTCATCGCCCGCTCCCACTGAACCGCCTACCCCGACCGCGACCCTGCATGGCTTCGGCGGCGCATCATCATCATCATCGGAGGTGCATGATGAACATCTTGGCGTGGATCCTGGGAATGGTCATGGCGGCAACACTGGCCGTTCAGGAGCCGGTGGCGCCGGTGTATCCCCTAAAACCCCACCTGGCCGCCGAAGCGGTACCGCACATCGCATCGGCGTGGGATCGGCAGTGGATCGCAGCGGCACGCATCCGCTTTGCGGACAGGCAGACGGCCGCGGGAGAAACGCCGCTGGCGCCCATCTTGTTCGCCGGCCTGGTCCTCATGATCTGGATCCAGGGACGCCGCGAGCTCAAACGGGAGTCGTCCGGTCCCCGAATTGCCGAGCACAACCGCCCCGGGCGCGATATCCGCCACACGCTGGCGCCGCGGTGGGGGCTGCGATAGGTCACCGCAGATCTCCGCGTCCCGCCACCATCCCGAAAGGCTGCTGTCATTGCGGCAGCGCGATCCGAGGCCTGGCAGCTTCTCGAGCCGCTTCACTGCATCCCTCGATCACTCCGATGAAGATAATGATCGCTGGGCGGGATGACCGCAGGGCGGTCCTCAGGCGATGGTGATGGTAAGTGGCACGGCGTTTTTCAATGTGTTGGCCACCAGACAGCCCCGCTCGGCGATGGTCACCAGCTTCTCCAACTGGTCGCGGGCCACCCCAGGCGCCGTTACGGCCAGCTCGATGGCGGTGATTCTCGGCGGCGCCTCCCCCACGGTGCCCGTCACTGTCACGGCGGCATCGGCCAATTGGAGATCCCGCGCCCTGGCCGCCGCCAGCAGGTTGCTCATGAAGCAGCCCGCCTGGCCGCTGAGGAGCAGCTCCCCGCCCATGGGTCCCGCATCCCCGCCGCCTTTGGCTTCGGGGCGATCGCAGGTCACCCGATGCCCGCGAATATCCCCCTGGGAAGCGGATGACGATATCTGTTGGTAGGTAACGCTAATGGTTGCAGCCATGCTATCTTTCCTTTCTCGGTGCGTGGTGTGCGCAGCACCCCATGCGGGGCAGTGCGCCAGGTGGCTCGTGATCATCGCCGGCGTCGGTGCATGCACTCCTGCGGGCGTTCACCTGCGTCGGTGACATCTGTTATGGTCGTAAATCTGTCGAAATGTCACTTTAGTGCCGGTACGGGCTGTGGTAGAGATCCTTGGGCGAGGCCACTCGTCGCCCGCCACCTTTCCTGAATGGGAGGTCGCCCATGACCGGCACCCTCTTGCTCTACCTCATCACGGTTTTGATCTGGGGCTCCACCTGGCTGGGGATCACCTTCCAGTTGGGAGTCGTCGATCCGCTCGCTTCAGTGGTCTACCGCTTCGCGCTGGCGGCCGCACTCCTCGTGCTGTTCTGCATCTGCACCCGCCGATCAATGCGTTTCAGCATCGGCCAGCACGGTTTCATCTTTCTTCAGGGCGCCTGCCTCTTCGGGCTCAACTACTGGCTCTTCTACGTGGCCGAACGCTATCTCACCAGCGGCGTGGTGGCGGTGACCTTCTCCACCATGGTCCTCTGGAATACCTTCATAGGCCACTGGATGATCGGTGCCCCACTCCGCCCGCAGGTGTTGGCCGGCGCCGCCCTGGGCTTCATGGGCATCGGCCTGGTGTTCTGGCCCGAATTGGCCGTTATCGATTTGAGCGACACCGGCTTCCGCGGCCTCCTGCTCAGCCTGATGGCCACCCTGCTGGCCAGCCTGGGCAATATTCTTTCGGCCCGCAACCAGCGCAGCGGCCTGCCGGTGATCCAGACCAACGCCCTCGGCATGACCTATGGTGCCCTGACCATGCTGATAGTGGCGCTGGCGCTGGGGATCCCCTTCGAATTCGATCCCCGTCCAACCTATGTCATCTCGCTGCTCTATTTGGCCATCTTCGGTTCCATCATCGCCTTTGGTGCCTATCTGACCCTCTTGGGAAAGATCGGCCCCGACAAGGCTGCCTACGCGACGCTGCTCTTTCCCATCGTCGCCCTGCTCCTCTCCACCGTTTGGGAAGATTACGCTTGGACGCCGGCCGCCATGGCGGGGGTGACCCTCATTGTCGGGGGCAATTTCATCGCCCAGCGGCCGGCAAGTCGCAGGAGAAGGCCACGCCACGCCATAGTGCACGGGGTGCCCGGGCGGCCGGGAGGCGTCCACCACTCCGGTGCGCCGTGAGAGGGCCCGGCAGATAGTCCCGCGTCGCCGTCACCAATTGGCGCCCACCGCGAAGCGAGCGTCCCTCAGAGGATGGGCGAGAAGAGGCGCGCCGCCCGAATGGCCAGGCGAAAGTAAAGCGGACGCCGGTACACCTCGTCGGGCGTCAACAGGTCTGCCTGGGCAAAATCGTTGGCGCACATCTCCTCGATCTGCGCAATGAAGCCCCTGTCCAAGAAGACCATGGTGATCTCAAAATTGATCCGCAGGGAGCGGTTGTCCAGATTGACGGTCCCGATGCCGGCCAGCTCGTCGTCGATGAGAAAGACCTTCTGATGCATGAAACCGGGTTGATAGGTGTAGAGCCGCACGCCGGCGACGGCCACCTCAAACAGATAGCTGTGGGCGGCCCACCAGACCACCCGTTTGTCCGGCTTGCCCGGGATCAGAATGCGCACGTCCACACCGCGCATGGCGGCCAGCTGCAGGGCCTTGATCACGGCGACGTCGGGCACAAAATAGGGGGTCATGATCCAGCAGCGCCGCTGCGCCCGGTGAATCGCCTCGACCATCATGAGGGAGGCCGTCTCCATCAGGTCGCCCGGGCCCGTGGGTAGGCATAAAATCGTCTCCGATCCGTCCGGCGGCGGTGGGCTCCAGGACAGTTTGGGCAGGTCGCCGCAAGCCCAGAGCCAGTCTTCGGCCACCGTCAGTTGCACCGCCAAGGTGACGGGTCCGTAAATCTTCACGTGGGTATCGCGCCAATGGTCGAAACGGCGCCCCCCGTCGAGGTAGATCGACCCCACATTGTGGCCCCCCACCCAGCACGTGTGACCGTCCACGACCACGATCTTGCGATGATTGCGAAAATTCACCCGGAAGCGATTGAGCCAGCCGCGCCCCACCCGGAAGGTCCCCACTCGGATCCCAGCGGCCCGCATCCCGGCCAGGTAGATGCGCGACAACCCCACCGATCCGATCTTGTCGTAGAGGAAGTAAACCTTCACCCCCGTGCGGGCCTTGTCGATGAGGGCCTGCCGCAACCGATCCCCCAAGGCGTCGTCATGCACCCTGAAAAACTGCACCAGCACATACTCCTGGGCCTGGGCGATGCCCTCGAGCAGGGACGCGAAAGTTTGCTCCCCGTCGACCAATAGAGTGGTGCGGTTGCCCGTGAGTGCCGGCAATTGGGTCAAGGGATTGAGCACTCCGGAGAGGGGTACTGCCGGGACCATCCGCCGCATCAGCGCCGGGTCGCGGTGCAGACGATGCCCCAGACGCACCACAGGCGAACGTCCGGATTGCCGATGGATGGCGTAGGCCCCGATGCGCCGGGCGCCGAAGGCGAGATAGAAGATCACGAACAGGTAGGGAAAAAAGAGCAGGCCCATGACCCAGGCGATGGTGCCCTGGCTGGTGCGACCGTGCATGATGGCGTCATACACCAGTGCCCAGCTGATGGCGTGCATCACCAGGGCCGCCAGAAATAGCCAATTGTCCATCACATAGCCAATGAGGGCCATCGCGGAGGATCCTCGAACGGAAGAAGCTTGGAGAGCTGGATGCGCGTCGCAGCGGCATGCTTGCGGCGACAGAACTTGGCCGATTGGCGGTGGGGCCATTTCGACGGTGCCGCTGATAATAAGCTGAATTAGCGTAGCATTTACCGAGGGGAAGAACAACTTCGGAAGCCGCTCAGCCTAGGCGGGGATTTCCGGTCCGCAGGGGGCCGCCGCGGGCGGTGGGCCACAGCAGACAATTGCCGCTTGATCCGGGTACCGTGTAGATATCCAGGCCGTGGTCGAAGGTCTGGACGAAGATCTCTAACTGGCCGTCGCCATCCAGATCTGCGATGGTGGGGGCTGCCGGCGCGCCGCTGCCGTTGCCGTTGTATCCGGGATTCTCCAGCGGCAGCTCGTAGAGGGGGGTGCCGTCGGCGGTCAAAATGACCAAGTGGCCGCTGTCGGTGAGGTCGGGATCGCCGAAAGTTGTAAAGACCACCTCCGGAACACCATCCTGGTTGAGATCGGCCACCAGGGGCTCGGAGGCAAACATAATGCGCCTGCCATGGGTGTAGTCGTAACGCCAAAGCAGGTCGCCTTCCGCGGTGAAGGTGGACATATATCCGTCGTTGAGCGAGACGACGATCTGGGGGGCATCACTGGGCCGCAACGTCACCACCGCCGCTGCCGGTACGCCCCTGGGCGGGTACCAGCCGTCCACATGAATGGGAGGGCCGCCCCGCGGCAGGATCTCCCAGCCGGGCATTCTGCGGGCGCTCCAATCGCCCCCATCGTGGCCCCCCATGAGCACCATGAGGGCATAGGCCTGGGTTTCATAGGGGACGTTGCGCTCCACATTGGGAGCTCCCACGACCTCGTTGTGACCGTCCCCGTCCAGGTCGACCACCATGGGTGGCGAGGCGGTCCATTGCAGCCACTCCGCCGCGCTGGGATGGGGCCATTCGCCGCTGTGGTCGTGGTAGTGGGCTTGCTCCACTGCGGGATCGGCCCACCGGATGAACTGCCCCCAGGTGAGGCGTTCATTTTCATAGTCACTGTGGCGGTTGCGGAACCAGGATGATGCGTTTAGGGCCACCCCATCGGGATCGAAGGCCTGGATATGGTGGTTGTCATAGGTGACGAGGATTTCCAGATCGGCATCGTCGTCAATGTCGCCGATACCGACGTTGAGGCCATAACAGCCGTAGCCACGATGCCCGGCGCCGTTGCGATCGGCATCACCGCCCTCACCGCTGCGGTTGTTGTAGCGCGGCCAGGCGGGATCGGTGCGGCCGGTTGGCTGGTAAAGCTCACCGCGCGGGGTGAAGACAAATACCTGGGCACCGCCCGCACTGGTCGGCTGGGTCTGGGTGGTGGTGGCCACCACCTCGATCCGCCCGTCCCCGTCCAGATCGGCGGCCGCCAAACCCCGCACTTCGGGCGCCTCGCCGGCACGGGTGGTGTCCGCCGGCCAGCCGGTTTTGAGGTGGAGGGCGCCGGTACGCCACTCGTAGGCGTACACCTCATGCCGCTGGCCAACGACGATCTCCACGACCCCGTCGCCCTCCAGATCGGCGAGAACGTGAGGTGCGTAGATGCGACCGCCATTGCCGGCGCTGCTATCCAAGAGATTGCCGTTGGCATCGTAAACGGAAAGGGCATAGGTGGCCGCGACCAGCTCGGCAGTCCCGTCCCGATCCAAGTCGCTGACCAGAGGCGCTGCGAACCAGCTGGTCTGGGTGTCGAGATTGGTCCAGAGGAGGGGTGATTGGACCGCTCCGATGCTGTTCCCAACCGCACAGACTGGCGCCAACGCGCCACCGGTGTCTGGCTGGGTGTCCGGTGCGGTCGGTGCGCCACCGCCGCCGCCGTTGCAGGCGAGCATCAGCACCAGGAAGATCCAAATAACACCCCGCTTTTCCATCCGGCCTCCCATCATGAGGACTTCGTCCACCCAGCAAAACGGGGTGGCGCTGACGCCGATCACCATCGTCCGCTCCCAACTCGCGCTTCCGCGAGAACTGGCGGCAATGCAAGCAAGCTGATCTGCAAAGTTAGCGCCAGCACGACTTTCATACATCCCCCTGGCCACCGACACGGAGACCTGCTCCCATCGCTGCAGGGAAATCTAAAAAGATTGGTGGCGCCTCCTCATCGTGGTGATAGGACGGCACTCCGCCACCAGACGCGGCATCGCCCAAGACCGGCCCCGGTGCGACAACGGGCCTCCGGCGATTCGCCAGAAGATTTGACAGCGCTCGGCCGTGTCGGCCGAAATCGCCGATGAGATTGAAATGGCGGGTGGGCGCGTTCGCCGACCGGTGGCGCACTGCAAGGCGCAGGGCCACCGCGAACACGCATCGGGCAGTACAGGGGTGACGGTTGGTTGACGCGGGAAAATATGGTAACGCCCGTGGCAATTTTGGGAACCCCCACTGCGGCCTCGCCAATCGGCCGCCGAGCGACACGGGCGCTTCATCAGGGTGAAATCCGCGGTACAAATATTGCTTAGTTTTTCTTTTGGTTGCGGAGGAGCGACCGCCTTCTTCAACAGTTTTTCTACCCGGAGTCTGTAATGGTGAGAAGAACCCTGCTGATCGTGTCGTTATTGTGGCTGGGGACAACCATCGGCACAGGGCCCGTCGACGCCAACAGCCTTCGCCAGTTGGTGATTACCCAGGCGATGCACAAGGCTCGCATATCGGTCCACCCGGAAGAGGAGTTCGCCATTGAACTGAGGGTCGACAGCGATAACGGCCTCCAATGGTACCTCGACGGGTACAACGCCAATAGTCTCGTCTACTGCGGTCAGGTGGTCCAGGTCCCGGTGGAGCGGGACCCCGGTTTCTTCGGAGCGCAACACGCCGTGCGCTTCAAACTGCGGGCCCGGGATGAGGGTGAGAGCCGCGTTCGCTTCCTTTACTACCGCCCCTGGGAAGGCCCTGAACTGGCCGAGGCGGAGTTCGAAGTGGGCATCGTTATCGCGCCCTAACCCACCCGCCGCCGACGCCAGACCGCAAATGATTGCTCGGCTCAGCTTCCCCCAGGATCCCTTTTGAGCGCCAGCATGGTGATGTCGTCAAAGGGATCGCTGATGCCGCGATGACGCTCCAGCGCGAGACCAATGCCATCGAGCAGGGCATCCGGCCCTTGGGCCGCTTCTTTCAGAAGATCTTCTATCCGCTGCCGACCGAAATCATTGCCATTGATATCGATGCTTTCCGGCACCCCATCGGTGTACGCCAACAGGTGATCGCCCGGTTTCAATCTTACCGTGGCGGTTCTGTAGCGCGCCCCGGCAAAGGCGCCAACGGCGGGGCCGGTGGGCACCAATGGTTCGATCGTTCCCGTCGATCCGAGCAGCAGCGGCGGTTCATGACCGGCGTTGACGTAGTCCAAGCGACCGCTGGCGGGATTCAGCAGGGCGAAGAAGATCGTTGCGAACATCGCCTCACGGTCATGGGTTTCCACCATATAGTGGTTCACCACGGAGATCGTGTGATGGGGCAGTCTCGCCGCTCCCGATGTCGATATGCCCGCGTTTGGTGCCCCTCTGGAGGAGGAGAAGACCGCCGCCAGGGCATCCTTTGGCGGCGACAAATGGGCCGCTGTGACGCGGAGCAGGGTTCGGAAAAGCCCCATAAACAGCGCGGCACCCACCCCCTTGTCACACACATCGGCCACCACGATGGCGAGGGTGGCGTCGCAGCGCTTGCCCGCAGTCCCCGCGATACGCCCATCTTTGGACAGCCAGAAGATATCGTAGAAATCTCCCCCAACCTGGCGGGCGGCCTTGAACCGACAGGCCAGCTGCCAGCCCTCGAGTCGTGGCAATCGGTGGGGGAAGAAGCCGCTCTGAATGCGACGGCCGATGGCGAGTTCGCGCTCCGCCAGGCGGCGCGCCTGTCTCAGAGCGGTGAGCTTGCGGGCCGTTTCCAAGCTGCCGATGAGCATCAAGGGAAGGATGGCCAGCGGTATCAGCATCAAGAGGCGCAGGGGCATGATGAGCCAACCGGTGGTGGAAAGAAGTAAAAGCGCAACCCCACCGCCCCCGACGGCAGCGCCGGCAGCGGAAAGCACCAGGGCCCAAGGACGTAATCGCAGCGAAATCCCCACCAGCAGCATCAAGAGGCAGACCTCCAAGGTCCACTGCCCGCCGATGGGCGCATCGTAAATGAATCGCTCATCCAACATCATCCCAATCGCCAGCGCCAAGACGCCGCCGCTGTGCAGCCCCTCGACCCCGGGGTCCTGCCCGCCGAGGATGAAGGCGTTCTCAACCCGTTCCGACACCACCGCCAGCCCTCCATCAAGTCGGCCCTTCATTCCGGCAGGTGCCCCGGCCGGATCTCCCTCGGAGATGATTTCACTGTAAGCGAAGCGCGGCGGCGCCGGCTCGATCCGGGCCGGATCGAGCCGCATGCGTCCGGCGGCATCGATGGGGATGGTAAGCTGCCGAGGGGGGGCGCCCGGTGTGGTGCGCGCCCCTGCGAGCCGCAACCATCGGCCGGGTGCGATCTGAATACGATCCGCCGGTACTCGCAAATATTCTGCCACGGCCATCAGCGCCATACCTGGCAAGACGCCCTTTGGCGTGGCGAACACCAGGGGGATGTGGCGGATGCGGCCGTCGTCATCGAGGGGAAGATCGAGGAGGCCGATGCCGGCCGCGTCGCGGGCTATAAGAGGGGCTGGGGTCTGTAAGCCGTGATCGGCCAGCTGGGCGCGAGCGGCCGGATCTGACGATTGGAATGCCCTGGAATCCACTTGCGGCGCAGGCGGTAGCGGGGTTGGTGCGACGCCGGGGGAGTGGTCCGCATCGCCGGTCTGCAGACGACCGCCGAGGACCACGTGCCCATCTTCGGCGATCGCCTCGCCAAAGGCGGCTTGCGCAGCGTCCGCCCCGGTCTGGGTGAAGACGAAATCGATGGCTTGGGTTCGAACGCCGGCCTCCGTCAGCGCGCGCACCACCTGGGAGTGCTGGTCCAAATCGTAGTAGAAGTTGGCATCCACCTGAATAATGGGGCCGAATTGGGCGGCCTCGGCGTTGGCCAAGGTCCACTGCGCAGTAGTTCGTTCCAGGTGGGTCCGGATCCGTAAGAGGGTATCCTGGAGCGTTCTTTCCCACCGGTGGAGTGGATCGGGCAGCAGGAGATAGAGGAGGTGCACCACTAGCAGGACCGAAGCGACGGTGATCAGCCGTGATCTCAGGCGCAGCAACAGGGGCGCTGGGGAAGGGGGCGGGTCATCCATGGGGCTTGTCTCCTCTGGCGGGTCGCAACGCCGCCGTCGCGAGCGGGCGGGGTGGATTCTCTCCGCCGGCAGAGCGACGCGAATTTGGCATACGGACAGGTCGTGTTTACTTGGCGCTAGAGCGTAATTTAAGTATGGATATTGGCGGGGGCAAGCGATACAGACATCGCGGCAACCGCCGAATTCCCGGCCTGTCAGGGCGGCGCCCTTCCCCTGTGCGATGCGGGTCGGCCCACAATGGCGCAAAGGGGTGTGGACCTGACCCTCCCGACTCTGTTACATTCCCTCAGAAGATCCTTGGACGACGGTGCCGATCCCCCTCTCATCGCGTCATCGACGCCCCAACCTGAAAGGACGTACCATGCCGAAACGACCATGGCCACTGCTGGCACTTCTTCTGCTGCTCTCCACCGCCGCGATGCCGGCGGCCCAGGCGGCGGTGGATGCCAGAGTTGTACGGACCCTTAACCTAGAAGCCAAACCCCTCGATTTGGCCATTCCTGGCAATGGACGCTACATCTATGTCCTCACCGCCGATGCCAAACTGCAGGTATTCACGGGCAGCGGCCAACTGCGCGACACCATCCCGGTGGCGCCCGGTGTGGACCGCATTCAGCCCGGCCCGCGAGAGGACCTGATCTATCTGGTCGACTCCGCCAACAATCGCATCCAGGTCCTCTATTTGGACTTCATCCAGGAGATTCCCCCGGGCACTTCGCCCAGTAAAGGGGCTGCGGACGCCCCGGTGACGGTGGCGGTATTCACCGATTTCGAGTGACCCTATTGCGCCCGGCTTGCGCCGGTACTCGAGCAGTTGCTCGAGAAGTATCCCCAAAAGGTCAAACTGGTCTTCAAGAACTTTCCCCTGCGAAACCACAAATTCGCCCAGCCGGCGGCCACCGCCGCTCTGGCGGCCCACGCCCAGGGGCAGTTCTGGGCCTTCCACGACGCCCTCTTCGAAAATTATAGCGCTTTGAATGAGACCAAAGTGGAAGAGATCCGAACGCAGCTCAATCTGGACAAGGCGAAATTCGACACCCAGCGAAAAGCGCCCCAGGTGGTTGCCCAGATCAACAGCGACATCCAGGTTGCCCGCCAGGCGGGCGTCAACAGCACCCCCACTGTGTTCATCAACGGTCGTCAGCAGCGCAACCGCAGCCTGGAGGGCTTGGCTGCCGCAGTAGAGGCGGAATTGAAGCGGCTGGCGGACGCCCAGTAGCATGTGCCATCTTCACTCAAAAAAGGCAGCGCCAACCAGGGCGCTGCCTTTTTCAGGTGTGGGTGGCGGGATCGATCCGGCGTCACGGCAACACCGCTGCTCCGTTCATCGTTCCCTCCATCCCGATTCTCAAATCCGTCGCAATAGGGCGGCAGCACTGCCTCAATAGTGTTGAAGCCCTACAGGTCGGTCAAGGTCTCCATGAAGAGGACAATCTTCTCCTCCTGATCCCTGCTGAGACCGAGATCGCCCAACTCCTCTATGTTGGGTTCCCCCACCTCGGGTCCGCCGAGCGGCGCCATCATCCGGGTGTTGTAGAATTGCACGATGGAAAAGAGGGTGGGGAAGAACCCATTGTGGGCGTAGGGCGCGGTTTTGGCCACGTTGCGAAGCGTCGGCACCTTGAACAGGCCTTTGGTGCCGGCCGCTCTTTCATCATCCGACGAATAACCCAGCAATCCAGTCACAGTGGCGTACAGTCCCATGTCTGCCGGCTGAGGCCCGGCCAGATCGTCAACGACGGGATTCGCCGGCACGCCAAGGTTGTCGTAGGAGAAGTCGGTGAACAGTGTTTTGCCCTTGGAATCGGTCGGGTCGCTGATCGGCCCGCTGGGATGGCAGGCGGCGCAGTTGCCGCCCTCGCCCGCATCAAGGATACCGTCGTTGTCGTTGGGCATGTTGAACAGGGCCAGCCCCTCGAGCTCTTCGCGCGAGAACACCCGCGACCGCACCCGCCGCATCCGTCCATCTACAACGACGCCCGCATCGTCAAGCGCAATGGTGGCGACGTCGACCCGCCGCTTCTTCTGCTCGGCGACAAAGCGGTCGAACTTGGAGGAGAAGCGGTTGACCTTCCGGGAACGCTCGAAAGCGGCGATGGCGATACCGATGTCGTTGTACACCACATGCGCGGGCGCCCGGTGGACGCTGTAGCCGAAGGCGCGCTTGAAGCGCCAGGCGTAGTCTGCGGCCCGCACCCTATCAACAAGCTCTTCCGGTGTCAGGGCCATCTCGATCGGGTTCTGGAAGGGGCCCTTGGCCTGGTCGGCCAGCGGATCGAACGTGGGGCCGGTCACTTCGCCTGCGACCATGATGCCGCCCGTGTCCGTATCCGCCAATCCGGTGGCGCGGCCGTCCCAGAACATGCCGCCGGTGCAGAAGAGCCCGCCCTCGCCGTCGTCCTCACAATTCAACGCAGGGCTGAAGGCGGCGTAGGCGGCGGAGGGGGCGTTACGGCCGCCGAACAGGCCGGGGTCGGAGCCATCCGATACCGGACTGCCCAGCGGGTCGATGTGGTTGGAGGGATCGGCAAAGCCCGCCAACGGATGGTGGCAGGTCATGCAGGACTGGTTTCCATTCAGGGAAAGGGTGGTATCCTCAAAAAGCGCCTCACCGAGCTTGACAATTGCAGTGTTCGCCATGGCGGGACTGCAGAAAGCGGTCACCCCGATCAGCAATGCAGCGAGCAGTGGCATCCATGACAACCGGCTTCTCATTCTCTTCCTCCTTTGGTGACAGTTGTACTGATCAATTTACCAGCATACCGGACGGATATCGATCCGGACGGATATCGATTTAACGTCGCCAATAACAGCACGCCTTCCTGACCCATCGTCCGACCGCGAATGGTCGTACTCTCAAGGCGCAAATGAACCATCGGCGGCGCGTCGACAGCCGTCGCTCCCAACATTGCCAGCATAGGTAACACCCTATAAACGCAACAATCGGGCTCTCCCTGACTTTTCGCGCCAAACTTACCGATTCAACCTAAGAAAAGAACTGTGTGAAAACGCTTGCCGAATGTGAAAAAGCTTGGCATGTGAATATTACCCAAATGCCACAATTTCACATGCCATAAATGGATCCTATTTTTATTTTATAGTTATTCCAATTGGTTATCTAGAATTATTTCTATGCACGGATATTGCAATGGATCTTGACGACGGCCCATGCCCTCGCGATTCGAGGGCACGACCCGTCGCCGAAGTGCAGTGCCGATCTCTGTGTTTGCTATCGACAATTCACCTTCATAAAATGGAACCGCTGCTCTGGTGAACCTGCTCGCGACATCCGACCGACTGCGCCGCATCAAGCCCAAGACCCTCTCCCTGCGTGTCATCGGGCTGCTCAGCCTCCTCGTACTGATGACCGTTGGTCTTTTCCTATACGGTCTCTACATCTACGAGCGCGGCTACCGGTTCCAGTCCCCCCTAGTGACCGCCATCAAGGAGATCCGTTTGGAGCTGGCCGGCAGCCGCTTCTTTGTCGACAACGCCATTGAACATCGTACCCAGATCAACCAAGACCACCTCTGGCACTACGTGGACCGATCCTTGTGGTACCTGCAGCAGTTGGCCCTGCCCGGCAATTCTCAGGCGCTTCAGGCAATCGACAACCGGTCCCGACAGATCGACAGTGAGCTGGCGAGCCTCATCGAAGATCTGCGTTTCTACAAGACCGCCATGCAAACCCTCATCAAGAAATGGAATGCCGATCTCTTGCCGGGGGACGACGCCCAGAATCTCTTTGATCGCAGCTACCAGGCGTTCCAGGTGCACCTGGACGCCCTCGATCGCGCCATTCACGATCGCATCCACCATGATCGGCTGCGCTTCCGTACCACCCAAATCTCCCTGGCCTTCGTTTTTCTCTTGGTCTCGGCCGGCCTGATTCGGGCTTCCTACATTCACGAAAAGCGCAAGATGGAGAATTACCACGCCTTGAAGGCGGCCAACCTGCGCGCCCTTCAGGAGAGCCGCGACCGGCTCAAGACCGCCAAGGCGCTGGAGCGTAGCGAGCACCTGTTTCGAACCGTTTTCCAGACCAGCCCCGATGCCTTTGTGTTGAGTCACCTGGACAGCGGCATGATCGTCGATGTCAACGAGGGCTTTACCCAGTTATCCGGCATCCAGCGCGAAGACGCTGTGGGCAAGCGATTGGTGGACGCCGATTTCTGGCACTCACCGGAGGACTATCACCAGCTCCGGCATCAAATCGAGACCGAAGGACGGGTGCGCAACGCCGTCGTCACCTTCACGCTACCATCGATGGGGATGCGCATCGGATCGATCACCGCCAAAGTGATCCACCTGGACAGCGAGCCGCACGTGTTGACGGTGGTCCGGGACATCACCGAACTGAAGCTTGCCGAGGAAACCTTGCGGCAGAGCGAGCAGCAGTTCCGCTCCCTGTTCGAATCGACGTCGGATGCGATTCAGGTCTTGGATCCCGACGGTCTGATCACCTTGACCAATCCGGCCACGGTGGATCAGCTGGGCTATGCCGAAGATGAGATCGTCGGCCGACCCCTGGTGACCTTCGTCAAGCGGAAGGAGCGGCCCACTTTTCAGGCGCTCTTCGAATCGTTGAAGAGCAACGGCTTCCATCGGGATGAGCTGGAACTCGTGACCAAGGAGGGCGCCACCCTCATGGTGGACAGCTCCATCGCGACCATCCGGGACGATGGCGACAACATCCGCAGTTTCGTCATTTCCCATAAGGATATCACCGCGCGAAAACTCTCCGATCGCCGTAATCAGGCCCTGTTCCGATTCCTGAAGATCGCCAACCACCACCGCAGCATCGACGGGCTGCTGGATAGCTACGCCGAAGAGGTGGAAAGCATCACGGGCTGCGATGCGGTGGCGATTCGCATCATCGGCGAGAATGGCTACCTGCCCTTTACGATAAATCGCGGTTTCGCTGGCAGTTTGTGTGAAAAGGAGGCACAAGTACCACTGGACGAGAATGGCTGCATGTGCGGTCGGGTCATTCGACGGGAGACCGACGGCTGCCGCAACTACTTCAGCCCCCAGGGCTCTTTTCTAACCCACCACAGCAGTGAATTACTATCGCGCCTCGAGCCCTCGGAGCGGGAAGAGATCCGGGGTATCTGCAACCGCTACGGCTTTGAATCGCTGGCCCTGATCCCCATCCTGGACCGGGACCAGACCATCGGCATCATCCACCTGGCGAGCCAAGCGACCCACCAATTCTCCCTGGAGACCATCGAGATCCTGGAGGCGGCGGCGATGCAGATGGGCACCGCCCTGCGGCGTCTGCAGTTCCAGGACGCCCTCAGCCGGTCCCACACTGAGCTTGAGAATCGCATCCAAAAACGGACCCGCGAATTGGAGCGGGAGGTCGATGAACACCGGCGAACGGAAAAAGCGCTGCTACAGAACCAGAAACGTCTGCGCAAACTCTCCTCCCGGGTCATGGTGGCCGAAGCCAGTGAACGGCGCCGCATCGCCACCGATATCCACGACCGGATCGGCCAGACCCTGGCCATTACCAAGATCCGTCTGGGATCCCTCGCGGATGAACTGGTGCGACGGGATCAGCGCGAGGTGATCGAAGATGTCCGCAAATTGATTACCCGAACGATTCAGGATACCCGCACCCTCACCTTTGAACTCAGCCCGCCGGTGCTCTATGAGATCGGCCTGGAAGCTGCCATCGAATGGCTGGGGAGCCAGATCGCGACCCACACCCAACTGCCGGTAGTAGTGGAGAGCAACAGCCGCTCCGAACAGGTTTCGACCGCGTTGCGCATTTTTCTCTTTCAATCGGTGCGGGAGTTGCTGCATAACATCGTCAAACATGCCCAGGCCAGTGCGGCCCATGTTCAGGTGCACCGCACCTATGGCACCTACAAGGTGTGCGTTTCCGATGACGGCCAGGGCCTCGATACCGCCTACCGTCAAAAAGGCCGCAAAGGCTACGGGCTCTTCAACATCCAAGAGAGCATGGAGCTCTACGGCGGCACCATGCGAGAAAGCTCGCGACCGGGTCAAGGGACCCTGTTCGCCATCACGATGCCCCTGAAAATCCCGCGCTGATGGGTACTGCGGCCACCGGGAATGGCGAAACGGCCATCGGGGCAGAACGGAGCGGAGCGGCGGCAGCCATGCCATACGGATACGGATCCACACCGCCACGTGAAGCTATGGGCTGGCGGCCCTCCGCCGCTCTTCGCCAATGAAATGCAGTGATCTGCGATCAGGCAATGGATGGAGGTTGGACAACGATGCGAACACGGATTCTCCTGGTGGACGACCACCAGATCATTCGCGAAGGACTGCGCTCCCTGCTCTCCAAGGACACCTCGGTGGAGATCGTCGGCGAAGCCGAGAATGGCCGGCTGGCCGTCAAGAAAGCGGTTCAGGAGACACCGGATATGATCGTGATGGACATGTCCATGCCGGACCTCAACGGGATCGACGCCTCCCGCCAGATCCTGGCCAAGCAGCCCCGCGTCAAGATCATCGCCCTCTCCATGCACTCGGAGAAGCAGTTTGTGGAGGGCGCCCTGCGCGCGGGCGTGTCGGGCTATCTGCTGAAGGACTGCGCCTTCGAAGAGATGATTACCGCCATCCACCACGTGCGCAACGGCAATATTTATCTCAGCCCCGGGGTCACCAATGTGGTGGTCAACAACTTCCTGGAACATCCCCATTCGGCCGATCTGCCCAAGGCCAAGGCGCTCACCAATCGCGAGCGGGAGGTAGTCCAGCTCATCGCCGAAGGGCTGACCACCCGCCAAATCTCCAACCAGCTCCACATCAGCGTCAAGACGGTGGAGACCCATCGCAAGCATATTATGGAGAAGCTCGACCTTCAGGGCGTTGTGGAGATCACCAAATATGCGATCCGGGAAGGGCTGACCTCCCTCTAGCATCGTAGCGCAATAGCGTCATCAAACCCGCCGAAGCAGCCCCCGCCCACGCCTTAACAAGCCCCCCTACCCAAAAATCCGGTGCCTTCATCCCAAAAGTCAGGCTGCACCCGATTGTTGCCAAACGGCGAATCCAATAGAGTGTGGCGTAGATTTGGAGAAAACCGCCATCAATGGGCCATCGCAGGAGATCATCTTCAATTCAGACCAGAGACGTAATCGGAATACGGAAACGACGCGTCCCCAATGGGGACCGAACCTGGCTGGCCGACCGGCCCCCCAACAACCCCGCAGCACCGCCTGGCCCCGCACAGGAGGGCATTGCATGACCGCACGGATTTTGGTCGTCGACGATACAGAGCTGAGCCATGATGATTTCCTGCGACTCCTGGCGGATGCGCCCGAGTTGGAGCTGGTGGCCGAGGTGGAAAACGAGATCATGGCGATCGAACAGGCCCGCAAGCTGCAACCCGAGGTGATCATTATGGACCTCAATATGCCCTACAGCGAGGGCATCGCAGCTCTCCAGCGGGTGATCGACGAGAATCCGGATACCAAGGTGATCTGCCTGACCATGCAGAGCGACCTGCGCTATGTGGATGAGTGCCTCCGGGCAGGATGCGTCGGCTACCTGCTCAAGGATTGCGCCCACGAGGAGCTGGTGCAGGCCATCCGATCGGTGCTGGCGGACAAGATCTACCTGAGCAAGGACCTGCAGGAGAAGGAGTTGAAAGCACACGTCGTGCTGAAGCGATAACGGCGCGATCACTCGGGGCGCGCCCCCATCCGGGTATCCCCTGATAGGTACATCCGGGTATCACCTGATCCAACCTGCCCAATAGGAAGCTGATTTACACACCAAGCAAGGGCTTTATGAACACCCCAAAGAGAAGAGGGAGGAAGTCAATGAAACGGAACCGTATGTTAGTTGGGATTCGGTATCTGTTGGTCGCTGTCCTCGTGATGTGGGCCAGCGCCGGAGGGTCTCCGGCAGATGCCTTCGTCATCAATGTCACCGATATGAATGGCGGCGCCATCGGCAACTTCCGCTACACAATTGAGGAGGATGTCACCTTCCACCCGGTTCCTGGTGACACCAGCATCCCGGCCCAGGCCAAGGATTTTCACCGCAGCTACATGCCGGTGGTGATGACGGGCGATTCCGCGGTGCCCGCCGACGCCGCCGCGCTGGCCGCCTGGACACCGGATCCGGGCACCTACTACTTCGTTTCCGTCATCCCCAACAATGCCGGTGGCTACGCCTTGGGCGGCGGCCCGGTGAGACCGGGCGATACAGAAGTGAACATTACACTCAATTCACTGCCCATCCCAACGGCGCAGATCTCCATCTACGTCTTTCAGGACACGGACCCCATCAACAACGCCCCCGACCTGCCCCAGGAGCAGGGGTTGGCCGGTTTCATCGTCAATCTCTCCGAGGCGGGCGGCCGCTTTGGCGCTTCGGGCGGGCCGGTGACCCAGGATGCCTTCGGCAACCTGGTGGTCAACGCCGCCCTGCCCCCTGCCCAACAGACCCCGGGTGTTTTGGTCACCAACGCCGACGGGGTGGTGTTGGTCAAGAACCTGCCCCCGGCCAAGTACGGCATCACGGTTAGCCCGCCGCTGGGATCCAGTTGGCGGCAGACCAGTACCATCGAGGGCTCGCCCACCATCGACGCCTGGGTCAAGGCCAACGAGCCGCAGTACTTCACCGAGTTCGGACCCGCCGGCCACCATGCCAATTTCGGTTTTGTCATGGAGATGGACGGCACCCAGGACCGCATCGCGCCGGCCGGTGACGATCTGCCAGGCGGCTTCACCATCAGCGGCAAGGTGTTCAGTACCCACCTTAGCCGGCCGCCGGACTACACCTTTCATAGAGGCTACCCCTTCCCGGACGTCTGGGTGGGCCTGAACAACGCCGCTGGCCAAGGGCTCTTCGCCATGCCGGCCAGTACGGACCCCAACACCGGCGAGACCACCTTCTCCATCCCCAACGTGCCCCCGGGCAACTACACCGTGGTCTTCTGGGACAGCCCTCTGGACTTGGTGTTCGGCTCCCAGGCGGTCAGCGTCGTCGATCAGAACGTCGACATGGGCGACGTGGGTGTCTTCAACTGGTTCACCCACCTGCGCGGCAAGGTCTTCTTCGACACCAACATGAACGGATTTCCGGATCCGGGCGAACTAGGCCAGCCCTCCTTCGTCACCATCCGCTTCCGCGACGGCTCCGTCTATGACGGCGGGGAGACCGAGGCCAACGGCGACTACGCCTTTGACGAGATCTTCCCCTTCTTCGCCTGGCTGGTGGCCGAGGCGGATTTCGCCCTGCCCCAGCGGGCCACCGGTGTTACCGTGGTGGCCGATGCTGGTGGAGAGGTACTACCTCATGAAGATTGGGACAACCCCTCCTTCGGTCGCCTCAACCCCCAGGCCCAGCCGGAGAACGGTGGGCTGCCCTACCGCACCGAGGCGGGCGAAGTGATCACCCAGGGCTTCCAGGGCTTTCTCGGCCAGACCAACGTGATCTACTGGGGTAAAAACGTCTATGATCGGGATCTCGGTGAAAACGGTGGGGTCTCCGGCGTGGTCTCCTACGACATTACCCGCGCCGAGGCCAACCCGGTCGACAATGTGGCCGAAGAGTGGCAACCGGGCGTCCCGCGGGTGCCCATGGTATTGTACGAGTACGACCCTGATACGGAAGACATCAAGGATCAGGACACGCCGGCGAACGGCATCCAGTTGGCCGACGTGGACCACTACCCCTTCAACTGGTACTGCCTGGGTGAAACTCCCTGCCCCGGCGTTATGGGGCCTGAAGATATCGACCGAAACGGGACTGTCGGCACCTTCGACCTTGGTGATGCCATCGAAGTGGCCGCCACGGACAGCTGGGACGACAGCAAGCCCACGGGCTGCCCCGGCGGCGACGTGTCCGACGGTGTCACCCCTCCGGACAAGTGCTACGACGGCCTGCGCATGTTCAACCAGGTGCGCAACGCCATCTATGACGGCGGCTACGCCTTCCCCGGCTACCAGGTGGACCCGGATGGTTTGGGCGACAATGGCGGGCTGATGCCGGGCCGCTACGTCGCGGAAGCGATTCCGCCGAATGGCTACAAAATCGGCCAGGCCCAACACAAAAACGTGGATTTCGGTGAGGAGTATGTACCGGCGGCCTTTCCGCCCGATTGCATCGGCGACGAGTACCCGGTGCCCCAGTTCCTGGATCTCTTCCCCAACCAGGTGGTGCATCCCTTCTATGATCCGGATTCCAACGAGTTCATCCAAGAGTGGTCGGCAGGCCCGGTCATGCTGCCCAATTGCGACCGCAAACTGGTCACTGTCTCCGCCACCCAGAACACCCCGGCCGACTTCTTCCTCATGACCGACGCGCCGGTGGCGGGCCACATGCGGGGCTTCATCCTGGACGACCTCGCCAACGAGTTCGACCCCAACAACCCCAACTTCGGAGAGAAGTTCGGACCGCCCTGGGTCCCGGTGGGCGTCTATGACTTCGCCGGCAACCAGATCACCCGCTTCTACTCCGACCAGTACGGCAACTACAACGGGCTGGTGCCCTCCACCTTCACCACCAACATCCCCAGCCCCTCCGGGATGTCACCCAACATGCTGATCGCCTGCATGAACGATCCTGGCCCCATCGAGGTATCTCCGGGGGTCTTCGACATCGACCCGGCGTTCAAGCGGCAGTATTCGCAGTTCTGCTACACCTTTCAGTACATGCCCGGGACGACCACTTACCTGGACACGCCAGTGCTGGCCATCGCCGCCTTCGCCTCCAAGGGCGACCGGCCCCTGGACTGCGAGCTCCCGAATTTGACGCCGATGATCCATTCCGTCAGCGTCCCCGGCAACGGGGTCGGCGGCGGACCCTACATCGAATTCAATGGGGCCGCCAGCCAGACCATGCAGATCACCTCCGTGGGCACCATGGCGGTTGGCAATCCGGCCTACACCGCGGGCGGCACTGAGCCACTGACCATCGATCGGGATTATGGCTTCGGTGGTTCAGGCCTGCTCAGCATGGTGAATGAAAGCGGTGTCAGTGCCGATTTCACCGTCACCACCTGGGTCACCGACATGATTGAGGTCAGCGTGGCCAACACGACCCCGCCGGGAACCTATCAGCTCAATGTCACCAGAACCTTCGGCGGTCTCGATCCCATCACCTCGCCGCTGGGCGTAAGTGTTACGGTGGGGCCCTTGCCGCCGACGAATCAGGTCTGGCCCGTGGCCGCCGGTGGATCGATACAGAGCGCCATCGACGCTGCCGCCGCCGGCGATCTCATCCTGGTGGCGCCAGGCGCCTACGACGAGCTGGTGGTCATGTACAAGGCCGTCAAGCTGCAGGGCTGGGGGGCTCCCAGCGTGACCATCAACGCCGTCAAACGACCGGGCGAGAAGATTCAGGCTTGGCGGGACAAGGTGACCAATATCGTCAATACCGATCCCACCTACTTGCTGCCCGGACAAACGGTTGGTTTCGACCCCCAGAACAACGAGCCCGATCTGCTGTCGCGCTCCGAAGGGGCCGGCATCATGGTCTTGGGCAACGATCCCGCCGTCGGTGACGGTGGCTTCCTGCTCAGCAACCCCGCCCGCATCGACGGCATCTCCATCACCGGGGCCGACCTGGGCGGCGCCATTGTCGTCAATGGCTACGCCCACGGCCTGGAGATCGGCAACAACCGTCTCTTCGCCAACGAGGGGCACCTCGGCGGCGGCATCCAGGTGGGGCAACCTTTTATCGACGCCCAACCCATCGATGCCGGCAACGACGGCCTCTACATCCATCATAACTGGATATCCGGCAACGGCAGTCCCATCGGGTATCCGGGCGGCATCGCCCTCTATACAGGCGCGCACGACTACCTGATTGCCGAAAACTACATCTGCGGCAACCTGGGTACGGGCTCCGGCGGCGGTATCGGCCACATGGGCTTCAGCAACAATGGCCGCATCGCCGATAATACCATTCTCTTCAACCAATCCTTCACCCAGTCGCCCCTGGACATCGGTGGCGGCGGCATCGCCATCGAAGGCGCACAGGTGGTGGACAACATCACCCCCGGTGCCGGAAACGTCACGATTATTGGCAACCTGATCCAGGGCAACAACGCTGGTGCCGGGGACGGCGGTGGTATCCGCCTGGCCTTCGTCAACGGTGAAGATGTGGGCGGCAGCGCCAACATCGACGACTGGTACTTCGTCAACCTCTTCAACAACATGGTTGTCAACAACGTCACCGGCAAGTCCGGCGCCGGCATCTCGCTACAGGACGCCGTGCGGGTGCGCATCATCGGCAACACGGTGGCCAACAACGACAGCACCGCCACCGTTGGTGCCCTGATCACGACGGTGGGAACGACAACATCGTCCGATCCGCAACCCGGCGTCGGCATCGTCGCCAACGCGCATAGCGCCGCCCTGGCGGCCCTCCTACCAGCGGGACAGCCGGACTTCTCCGATCCGACCCGACTGGCCAACAACATCGTCACCGGTAACCGCGCCTTCAGCTACGATCTGGATCTCGGCTTGATCCTGGGCGGCATCGATGACCTGGCCGTCGTTGGCACGGCCGGGGCGGAAACGCTGGATCCGCGCTATAGTCTCCTGACCGACGCGACCGGCTTCCACGCCTCGAACCTTTCCGGTGACGCGGTCTTCCTCGACGGTTACCTGAACGGCAAGAGCATCAACAACATCATCCCGGAAGACTCCACCCCGCTGACGGCGGCGGCCCTGGACGAGGGCGGCAACTTTGTCGAAGTGCGCTACGATCCGGTCACGCCGGTGGGTGACTATCACACCGACCCGACCTCGCCGGCAGTGAACAACGGCCAACCCTTCACCACGGTGGCCGATCTGACCATCGATATCGATGGGGATGCCAGAGTCCACGCGCTGCCGGATGAAGCCTTCGATATCGGTGCGGATGAGGTGGCTGGTGCGACGGGAGGAAGAACCCATTGCTTCGGTGATCTCAACTTCGATCAGGCGGTCGATTTCATCGACTTCACTTTGTTCACGGGAGAGTTCGGCAGCACCGGCTGTAACGATCTGGACAGTGAAGGCTGTGCCGCTGACCTGAATAATGATGGAATCGTCGACTTTATCGATTTCACCTTGTTCACTGGAAGCTTTGGATCTCCATGCAATTAGATAATTGTAACCCGGCCGCCAGGCGGCGGCCGGGACAACGAAAGGGGAATGCCATGAAGGCGTTTAGATACTACCTTCCACTGATCCTGGCCCTGTTCCTGCTGGCGGTGATGCCGCAGACCTGGGCCTCGATCGCGGTCCAATGCCCGGAAGATACCGACGGCATCGACGCCGACGGCGACGGCGATCCGGCCAACGACATCGTCTGCCGCCACATCACCGGTGGTGACGGCTTTGCCACCATGGCCGACGGCCGGCGGTTGTACATGTTCAGCTTCGGCGATGCCGACGACCACCAGCCCCTGGACCCCGCCGGTCCGCCGGTGGAGGAGACCCCGGCCAACAAGGCCCTCGAGGCCGAACTGCCGGCACCCCGCATCACCCTGAGGGAGGGGCAGGAGCTCTACCTGACCATGACCAACGTCAGCATGGTGCTGCGGCCCGACCTCTTCGATCCCCACTCGGTCCACTGGCACGGGTTTCCCAATGCGGCCCCCATCTTTGACGGGCTGCCCGAACCCTCCCCCACGCCCAATATGATGGCCAGCTTCACCTACTACTACAAGGCCGCTCACCCCGGCACCTACTTCTATCACTGTCACGTGGAGGCCGCCGAACACATGCAGATGGGCATGATCGGCAACCTGTGGGTAACGCCCAAGCAGAACGAACTGCCCGATGGTACGGTCCTGCTTGGCGGTTTCGTCCATAATGCTGGGAATAAATACGCCTACAATGACGGAGACGGTTCCACCTTCTACGACGTGGAGATTCCCATCCAAATGACGGGCATGGATTCCGCCTTCCACGATGCCTCGGAGTTCGTCACCCCGCTGATGTTCGCCGAAATGCATGACAACTACACCATGATCAACGGCCGCGGCTACCCCGACACCATGGATCCCAACGTCATCTTCAACCAGGACGGCACCCCGGGCTTCGGCGCCCAGAAGACCCCTACCCTCATCGATCTGGAGCAGGGGCAGATCCTGCTGATGCGGGTCTCCAACGTCTCCACCACCCACATCTACAGCATGGCCACCACCACCGGCGTGCCCATGAAGGTGGTGGGCCGCGGCGCCGCCCTGCTGCGGGGGCCCACTGGGGAGGACACCTCCTTTGAAGTCAACGTCCTCAACGTGGGCGGCGGCCAGGCCTTTGACGTCCTGCTCGACACCCAGGACGTTCCGCCGGGGAAATACTTCCTCTACACCACCACCCTGCAGTTCCTCGCCAACGGCGACCAGGAACGCGGTGGCATCATGACTGAAATTAACGTGAGTGCGGCACCTTAAACGGGCGAGGAGGATGAAGATGAGACCACATTTCTTCAGCAGACAGACAGCACTGGGGATCGCTTTGACAGCCCTCCTGCTGGTATTCGGCAGCTCCGGCGCCCTTGCCGCTGTTCAGGGGATCGAGGGGCCCAGCTTTCAATTAACCGCCAAGACCGGCTCCATCTCGACATCCGACGGGGAATCCTTCCTCATGTGGGGGTACGCGGACGCTTCCGCATCGGGCAATAATACAATGCAATACCCGGGGCCGACCCTCATCGTCAATCAGGGCGATGTCGTTACGGTGACCTTGACCAACAGCCTGCCGGCCGAGGCGGGCAATACCAGCATCGTCTTTCCCGGCCAAGTGGTGACCACGAGCGGCGGTGTTCCCGGTGTCCTCACCCAGGAGGCGGCCACCGGCGGCAGCGTGACCTACCAGTTCACCGCCACCCACCCAGGCACCTTTCTCTACCGCAGCGGCAGCCAGCCGGACCTGCAGGTGGAGATGGGGCTGGTGGGCGCCATCGTAGTCTATCCCAGCATGGGCCGATCATACGCTTACAACCACGAGGACGCGCGCTTCGATCGCGAATTTGTCCTCGTCATCACCGAGATGGACCCCACTATCCATCGGATGGTGGAGTATGAGGAGTTCAACCTGATCGACACCAGCGCCTATTACCCCACGAACTGGTTCGCCAATGGACGCAACTTCCCCGACAACCTCTCGGATGACTTCGTCCCCTGGCTGCCCCACCAGCCTTACAAGTTCAATCCGCGCCTGCACCCGGGTGAGCGGGTGCTGGTGCGCTCGGTTTCCGTGGGCAACCAGCTGCACCCTTTCCACTACCACGGCAACGACATCGAGGTGATCGGTGAAGGCGGCCGACTTCTCTCCAGCGGCCCCGGCATGGGGGCCGATCTCGCCTGGCAGGCCGCCACACGGCGCACCATTCCCGGCCAAACCGCCGATGTGATGTGGACCTGGAATGCTGAGCAACTGGGCTGGGATATATACGACCATCAGCCCGGGGTGGACTACCCCCGTGCCGAGATCGATACCACTTGGACGGGCAACATCTGCGACAACTTCGATCCCCTGCTCTACGAGCCCAATACCACGACCCAACTGCCCGCTCCGGGAGATCCCGATTATGCCGATCTCTTCGACCCTTTCACAAACGAGTACTGCCCGGATCACGGCACGCTCTTTCCGGTAATCCTGCCCACCCGCGATTCGCTCTCCTTCGGGCCCTACTACGCGGGGACGCCCTTTCTGGGCGGCGAGGGTGAGCTGGCTCCGGGCGACCCCGGCCTGAATGCTACCGCCGGTTACTTCTACATGTGGCACTCCCACACCGAGAAGGAGCTGACCAGCAACGATATCTGGCCCGGTGGTCTGGTGACCTTCGCCATCGTGGAACATCCGGCAGTGCCGCTGCCCTAAACCAGGAGGAGGAAAAAAATGAAAGCCGATAGACGAACACGAACCATCGGGGCTGGGTGTCTAGTGGCGCTTCTGCTCCTGCTGGCCGGCAGCGCCGGTGCCATCGAGTACCACCTCACGGCCATGCCCACGACCCTAAACATGCCCGACGGCGTCGGCGTACCCGCCTGGGGCTATGCCGTTACCCGCATCGTGGACAGTGGCGGTGCCGTTCTCCTGGATGATCCGGCGGCGGCGGCCAAGGTGCCGGGCGACCCCATGGTGGTGCCGCACAACGACCCCACCTTGACCGTTTTCCTGACCAATCAGTTGCCCGAGAACACCTCCATCCACATTCTTGGACAGCAGCTGACCAATCCGGGGACGCCTACCTTTGTGGGCGACCGCGTCATGTCCTTCGTCACCGAAGCGGTGGCGGGCGGCCCTGTGCAGACCTATCAGTGGGACAACTTTAAACCCGGCACCTATATGGCCCAGAGCGCCACCAACCCGGCCAAGCAGGTCCAGATGGGCCTCTTTGCCGCCGTGGTCAGGGATGGCAGTGCCAGCGCGGCCTACCCGGGGGTAATAGTAAACGCCCAGCGTATCCTGGTATTCCATGACGTGGACCCCGAGATCCAGCAGGCGGTCCACGACGGCCGCTATGGGGAGTTCCCTGTAGATCCTGCAGACCCGGACAATATCCCCAGCAGCCCCTATCGCAAAGCGCGCTACTTCTTGATCAATGGGAAAAGCTATCCGGAAACCACTTTGGAGACCGTTGGCCAGGGGCTCAGTGTGCTGCTGCGTTTCGTCAACGCCGGTCTGGAGACCCACGTGCCCCAGATCCTCAACACTTACTTGACCCTCGTGGCCCAGGATGGTATCGCCTTCACGTATCCCAAGGAGCGCTACGGTTTTGAACTGAGTTCGGCGGCCACCATGGACGCGGTGCTGGAGATTCCGGCCGGCACCGACCCGGTGACCTACACCATCTACGACGCCATCGTAGCCAACATGAGCAACATGGGCACCTATCAGAACGGCGCCGGCGGCGCGGTGGTCAAGCTGCTGGCCGATGTGGACTCCGACAACGACGGTGTCCTCAACAGTGCCGACAACTGCATCCTTGTGGCCAACCCCAATCAGCGCGACACCAATGGGGATGGCTTCGGCAACTACTGTGACCCGGATCTGGATGACAGCGGACTGGTGGATACGCTCGACTTTCTGGCCTTCCGTTCCGCATTCGGATCGGCCGATCCTGATGCCGACTTCGATGGCAACGGCATCGTGGCCACCTCAGACTTCCTGATTTTGAGGAACTTTTTCGGTCAACCGCCAGGACCGTCGGGGGTGGCGCCGTAACGGCCAATCAGAACTTAGGCGCGTGCACCGCCGTTGTAAGAAGTAAAGGCGACGGTGCACGCGGACAAACGGTTACCATTACCATTTTTTCACATTCGAACCTTTTTTTCACAACGAATGGGGAAAAAGTAACGAAGTGAGGGACAATCAGTCACATAACAAATTGTAATTATTACCAGAAAAAAAACTACCAAATTATCGGCAAGTTGTACGAAAATTGCAGCAGGGTTTGTGGCGATGTTTGTTTCCTTATTGGGGTTGGAATTCAACCAGCATTCTGATTTATCCCAACCATAGCGAGAGGAGATGGTAGAATGAAAATGAGAAAGAAGCTACTTTTACTTCTGGTTTTGGGCCTGTGCATACCCGGAATGGCACACGCGTACACGGCCTTTGTTGCGTTCGACAACAGCATGAGCTCAATTGTTGTGGACATCAGCGCTATCGAATTGGGTGTTAATGGATCTAGCGCTACTTTTGCTAATGGCTATTTGGTTACCGACAGCATTAACATCAATGGTGGCTTATATACCAATGGTGCCTTACCAGAGCCACTGGCATTGGGTAACAGTTGGGTAGTGCTTCCAGGCGGAGACTTTGTAACTGTGGCCGATTTTACTATCCCCGGTCCGACACCAGCATCAGCACCAGGTGTCGCCGCGTCGATTGATGCAGTCGATTTTTTCACTGTGGATATTAATAACATCTTTGACCAGAACGACTTGGATATTACTTCCATGTTCACTATCGACGATGGCGTTGCTATTACCTCGGCGATTTTTTCTGGTTCCCCAGTTGATGGTGACATGCTTTACACCATCTCCCAAGTGCCGATCCCCTCGGCCGTCTGGCTACTGGCGCCGGGTCTTCTGGCCCTGATCGGCCTGAGAAGACGGAATGCGCATCGGTAAAGTGCGGCGATGTTCGTGCACCACTCCAAACGTTCGCGCAATGTGAAGAGAAATGCATAATAGAAGGAGAAGTAATCAAATGCGACGAATATCGGGTGTGCTCTTAATTGTTTTTATGTTGGTGTTCCTTGTTTACAGCAACGGTTTGGCCGCTCTTTACTCGCAAACCGAGGTCCCCGAAGACTCCTCATTCTTAAGATTCGAATTCTTGGCGGTTGAGTCTTCCGATGGCACCGACGGCTTTGTCACCGTCGAAGCGAGGGGAGATTATTTCGAACGTGGCGAGGGCATCGACCTATACATCGAAGGCAATGATACCACCGCCAAATTTGCTGTAGAGGGCATCTATTTTTCCATGGGCGATCCCCAGATCATCCAATGGGTCGACAATGGGGATCCCGACGATGTCTGGTGGACCAACACCTGGACCATTCCGGGCGCCACCATGGCCTCTATCGTAAATGATGATAACAATATCAGTGTCAATTTCGTCGATCTATTCTGGAACTATGATGT
>JASJCL010000146.1 GCA_030066015.1 Desulfosarcinaceae bacterium
CCTCGTAGGCCCAACCGTAGGTGGCCGCCATCTCACGGCCATAGGCGGCCACGCGATCCGCCGCACCGTGGCCCGTGTCGATGAAGGCCGCCCGTTTGTAGTTGCCCCGCCAACTATTGAAGAATTTAAAGGTCTCCTTGGCCGCCGCCTCGCCATAGCGGTCCACCAGATCTGCGTAGGTGTGGCGCTGCTCGCCGATGTGGATCTCGGCGTGGCGCTGGCGCAGGGGCTGGCTTTTCTCCTCGTGCCAGCCGGCGCTCAGGTAATAGGTTCCCGGGCAGGCCTTAAACTCCCGCTGGTACCGCTCCCGGCTGCCCAGGAATAGGGCGATGCAGTCCGGCACACGGGGGATGGCCAAGGGGATCCCGCGGGCCTGGAGCCCCGCCGTTCCGCGGCCGCAGAGACCGTAGGCGATGGCGATACGGCCCCAGCGGCCGCTGCGGGATGCCTCGTCGATGGCCTGCTGGACCTGTTCGCGCAGCGCGGTGGGGTTTTCGTGAAGGCCGCCGGGTAGAAAACAGGTGCCGCAGGGCGATTCCACGCCGGTCAGCAGTGCTGTCAGGTCGATGCGGAAGACGCCGCAGGCGATGATGAAGGTGGGGGGGTCGGTCGGCATGGCGTCCTCTGCCTTGCAAACGGGTGCCGGGAAACTCGCTGTGCGCCAGCGGGCCATCCTTTGCTACCAGAAATGACGGTGGGCTGCAATCGGCAACCGCATCGCTCCCATGCACGCAGGGCGCTACCCAGGGTGCCCGGGCTCAAGCCGCCAGGGCGGTCTCGATCGCTGCTTGGAGGGCTTCGGCACTAAACGGTTTGGAGAGTTGCGCTTGGAAGAGTTGATCGGCTTCAGGGCAGTTCATGTCGGTGCCGTTGAATCCGCTGCAGAGGATAACGGGCAGATCATCGCGAATCGTGTGCAGCGCCCTCGCCAGATCGTCCCCCTTGAGATGGGGCATGGCCAGGTCGGTGATCACCAGATCCACTCCCAGGGGATCGCTGCGGAAGCTGTCCAGGGCTTCCCGGGGGTCGAGGGCGGTGGTGACCCGGTAGCCCAATGTGGTGAGCATCTCCGACCCCATGTCGATGATCAGGGCCTCATCGTCCACCAGCAACACCCGCTCGCCGGCGCCGCTTCGCAGTGTCGCCGTTTCCGTCGGCTGGGCGGCCTCGGCGACGACTTCGGGGAAGCAGACCCGAAAGGTGGTGCCCTCACCGGGAGTGGAGGCTACCCCGATGGTGCCGCCATGGCGCTCCACGATGCCGTGGACCACCGCCAGGCCGAGACCGGTCCCCTTGCCCTGGGGTTTGGTGGTGAAATAGGGGTCGAAGATCCGCGCCAGGGTCTCGGCGTCCATACCGCGACCGGTGTCGCTGACGGTCATCTCGAGAAAGGGGCCGTCCATTTGGTGGGTCGACGCCGTTGCGCCGTGCGTGTGCGACGCCTGCCGGTGCAGTTCCACCTTCAGCCGTCCGCCCTTCTCCTCCATGGCGTGATAGGCGTTGGTGCACAGATTCATGATGATCTGGTGCATCTGGGTGGCATCGGCCAGGATACAGCTTTCGACGACGGGCACGTATTGTTTTATCTCGATGTGGGCCGGTATGGAGGCCCTCAGCAGCTTGAGCGCCTCCTTAAGGATAAGGTCCAGCCGGAGTGGCAGACGGCGCTGCTCACCCTGTCGGCTGAAGGTGAGGATCTGCTGGACCAGATCCTGGGCCCGCTCGGAGGCGGTCATGATTTTGGTGAACTTGTCCTTCTCCTCTTCGGCCTTGGCCGTTATGCAGCCCAGCTGGGCAAACCCCATGATACCGCCGAGGATGTTGTTGAAATCGTGGGCGATCCCCCCTGCCAGCGTGCCGATCGCCTCCATCTTCTGCGCCTGCTGAAGCTGTTCGGCCATGGCCTGTTTCTCTGCTTCCGCCCGCTTCTGTTCGGTGAGATCCAGCAGTTGGACGATGAGGTGACCCTCTCCTTTTCCCTCGCCATAATAGGGGGACAGGCTTACCAAACCCCACAGCGTATTGCCATCGGCGTGGCGGAGGCGAAACTCCTCCATCACCAGGGTCGTCTGGGTCGTACCGAGGGTGGCGAGGGCGTGCGCCAGCCGCTCGGCCTCCTCGGGCTGGGCCAGCAGACTGGCCAAGGTCTGATTTTTGAGGGCGTCCGCCGGGTAGCCGGTGATCGCCGCCAGGCGCTGGTTGACCTCCTGCAGGTCGCCCTGAGGGGAGATCAGGGCCATGCCGCTGGCGGCCGAGGCGAAGATATCGCGGAAGCGGGCTTCACTGCGTTCCAATTGCTTGAAGGCCAATACCCCGTGCAGGGCCACAGCGGTTTGGGCGGCGATTCCCTGCAGCAGGTCCTGCGTTTCCGCGGCGCTTTGCCCCCCGGTGGCGCCGTCCATCGGGGACACCCCGAGAAATCCGTGGGGGGTTTTTTCATATACGATGGGGGTCCACACCAATGCCGGGGGGTCGTTCCCTTCGGCGAGCCGGTCGTTCAGATAGGAGCTGCCTGCCTGCACCGTCGGTGGGTCCAGGGAGCCCCGAAGGAAGGGGCCCAAATCAGGGTGATCGGTCAGACCATGGGGACCCAGATTCAATTGCCAGCCGTCCAGGCGCTCCTGCGCGGCGGGGTCGAAACCATAGTTGCCGGCACAATAGAGGCGCGGTGGCGCCTCTTCCAGCAGCAGCACCATGCCCTTGGCGAAGTCCAGTTGGCGGGCCATGAGGTCCATCTCGATCCGGATCAGCGGCCGGATGCCGAACACCGCCGCGGTTTCCCGACCGATGTCGGCCATGGTTCGCAGGCCGCGGACCTGGCGGCCGATGCGGTCGGTCATCTGGTTGAAGGCCGCGCTGACCTGGGCAAATTCGTCTTCACTGTCAACGGTGATGCGGTGGGTGTAGTCTCCTGTCAGCAGCTTTCGGGTACCGGTATAGAGCCGCCGCAGGGGCACCACCGCCCTGCGAATATGTCGCAGACTGAGGAGTAAAACGATCCAGAAGGTGAGCAGGAAAATGAGCATGAAGCTGCGTTTGAAGGCGTGGATGGGCGTCAGCACCACCGATTCGGCCTGAATGTAGGCGACCCGCCAGGTGCCGATGCCAAAGCTTGGCGTTAAAAAAAGCGGCCAGGCGCTGACATGGTAATCAATCTCCTTCTCCCTGTAACGAAACCCCTCGTTGCGGTTGTGGGTTTCCCGCTGCAGATGCTTCTTGAGAGAGAGAATGTCCAGTTCGGAGGTGTTGACGAGGGTCCTTAGATCATCGTCGATCACCACCAGATCTGTTCTGGCGGGCAGGGTATTGGCATGGCCGATTCCCCAAAGAAAGGCCGGCTGCACCTCGGCCTCCAGATAGGCCGGCGTTGCCGCTTCGCCCGATGCAGCGGAGAGGGAGAGGCGCATGATCACCTGGGGCGGGGCCAGTTCGCCCCGTTTTTGAATCTGCAGTTGGACGGCATCCGAAGTCTCTTCGATCTGCAGCGGTCTTGGAGCGGGTTCCACGGCGGCGTCTTTGAGGATGGAGATACGGCGTCCATCCTGGACGATGGATATGGACGCAAACTGCCCCATGATCGTTTCACGCATGGGGGTCAGGGCTGCTGACGGATTCTCTGCAGCCTGGTTCGCCAGGTGCAGGCGGATCAGCTGCAGCTGGTTTTGCACCGAGAGGAGGCGGTCGAAAATACTGATGGCATGGGCTTTGGCGGCACGGCCGACATTGACATGACTTTGGGCCACCAACTCCCGGCTGACGCTGGTGTAGGCCAGCACCGCCAGGGTGATGATGGGGATCATGGCGCAGCCGATGAACATCAGCGTCAGTCGCTGAGAGAATCGGCGCTGTCGAAATATCGGTTTGTCACTCATGATGAGCGTGTCTCCTGCCGGCGCTTGGCCGACGATCCAGATCCGCCTAGTAATTGGAAACCAGCCCCACGTAGCCGCCGTTGTTGGCGCGCACGATATCGTCCTGGCTGGCTTTGGCGGTGAAGGGGCCTTGGCTCGCGCCATCGCGCCCCATGCTGTACAGATCGAAATCGGAGTTTACCGGCACCAGGCTGTGATCCTTGCGCATTTTGCCCTTGCCCGGGCCGCCGCCATCGATGCGCAGGTAGCGGTACGGGTTGCCCCAGGGATCCTGGTAGCCGCCGAAACCTACCTGACTTAGCGAATCGGGAAATTCGTCGTGATCGCTAAAGAAGTTGTAGACGGCCTTTTCGATGTTTTTGACCTCAGCAATCGCCCGGGCCACACGGGCGCGCTCCGTATAACGGACGTAGTTGGGGATGGCGATGGCCGCCAGGGTGGCCGCGATGGCGATGCTGATCATGATTTCGACGAGCGTGAATCCGCGCCGATCGCCACCGGAAGCGCCTTTCGTCGGCCGAAGATTGGCCGGTCCGAAAAAGGTCTGACACCGTCGAAGGCGGCTTGGTTTTAGATGCATGGGGTGGTTGTCGGCGTTCACTGGTTCAATTTCAGCTCGTTAACAATGGTTCTTCATGAAAGCAGTTTCGTTCAACGCAATAGGCGCGCTCGCCCGCCGTGGATGGGGGTCCCATCAGGAGTGTCATCGGTCGTTTTAGTGGTTGCTTTACCTATTAGAAATGGGAAATTCGGCTGGGGCGGGTAAAGTGGGTTGCGCAAATGTCATCGGGCCGCCGGCGACTGCCGGCGGCCCGATGGTGCAGCATCGCTGGATGAAGGCAGTTTAATCCTCCAACAGCCCTCCACGAAAGGCCTTGAGGAAGTTCATGCAGTAGTCGTCGCGGCCGGCCAGGGCCTCGGCGATGGTGATGGCGGCGATCATGCCCTTGTCCAGTGGGTTGACGATGGCGCCGTCGAGGCCTTTGGAGATGGCCATGGTCATGAAGGCCCGGTTGATGTGCTTGCGGCCGGGCAGGCCGTAGCTGATGTTGGAAAGGCCGCAGGCGCTGTGGATGCCGGGCCAGGTCTGATGGATGGCTTCGATGGCCTCGAGGAACTGGACGCCGAACGCTTTGTTCACCGAAAGGGGCTGGACCAGCGGATCCACGAAGATGTTCTCGACCTTGACGCCATTGTCGATGAGCCCGCCGACGAGCTTCTCGGCGATCTTCATGCGGTCGGCCGCCGTTTCGGGCATGCCCTCATCGCTCATGCACAGAGCGATCACCTTGAGGTCGGAGTTCGCCACGATGGGCATGAGATTCTCGTAGCGTTCGGCCTCGAGGCTGATGCTGTTGATCAGGGGCGTGGCGCCCCTGTGGATCTCCAGGGCGGCCTCAATCGCTTTGGGATCGGGGCTGTCGATGGCGCAGGGCACCTCGGTGACGCTCTGCACGGTCTCCACCAGCCATTTAAGGTACTCGGGCTCCTTGCCCACGAAGATGCCGGCGTTGACGTCGATGTAGCTGGCGCCGGCCTCTGCCTGGTCCTTGGCCAGCTGCTGAATCGCTTCGGCGTCCTGGGCTTCGATGGCGGCGCCCACGGCCTTACGGCTGGCGTTGATCATTTCTCCGATAATATACATGGCAGTTGTCCTGAATTCTGAGAATTTAGTGGATTCGATTGTCAGCTAACGGGCTTAGGCGCCGCCACGCGGCTTAGGCTTCGCCACGCGGCTTAGGCTTCGCCACGCGGCTTAGGCTTCGCCACGC
>JASJCL010000147.1 GCA_030066015.1 Desulfosarcinaceae bacterium
TAATATTAATACATATTTTAGTATATTAAGCTGTTCATAATATCTCAATCTCTAAATAACTTTTCCTCATTTCAACGAATCTTTTTTTGGTTCAAGAAGCAAATTACTGATTTAAAGGGTATCTAATATGATTTTTGTAAGTATTTGCAGGTAGTTGGTTTGCCAATGGTTAGCATTGATTATCGTAAAAGAAAGAAATGGTCGAGGAACCACCCCATGTACGAATCCATATTACGGCCTTAATCGCCAACCCTTTTTAACCGGTGGCCAATTACAAACTGTGTTTCTTGGGCGCCGCACACCGCGATGCCAAGACGTGTTTGCAATACAGCCTGCGCAGAGGCTATGGTTTCTGTCTGCTGACCGGTGAGGTCGGCATGGGCAAGCCCACGGTTGTCTGGCATACACTGGCTGAATTGGGGCCGCGGTAGGCGTCGGCGGTGCTCCACAACACCTGTGTGACGACCGATCAGCTCATCCACCTGATCGCCAAAGACCTTGGGCTCTCGATATCGTCGCGCTCCAAAATTGATCTCATCAAAGCCATCTATGCAGAATTGATCGGCCAGTACAACAAAGGCCGTCGTGTCATTATCATTATGGGCGAAGCGCAGAGCCTGAGCGATGCCGCGCTCGAGGAGTTGCGGCTGGAACCATCTATCCCGACTTTGGCTGAAAGACAGTGCCAACTTCATCCACTTTCCACCACCCTGGCCATCGGTGCCATTCATTCCGCCAGCGACGGCAGACCGCGGTTTATCAACCTCATCTGTGACGCCGTTCTCGCCTATGGCATGGCAGATGAGGCCAAGCTGGTGACGGGTCAGATGATCAAACGGGTGATTCGGGACCGGGTGGTTTTCGGGTTCGATACCCATCCGAAAATGGAAGGGCATCGGTGGCGGCGGGTCGATAACCAGCACCCCATGAAACGGGTACACACGTCAAAAATGCCACAGGTGGCGGCGTCAGCATAGCCGTTCGCCGACTCAGTGGCTGTAATTGCGGACGAACCCCAGGAATTTTTCCGCTGGAATCAGCGACAGCGCCTGTTTCACATCCTTTTGTCGGGTCTTGCCGCACCCGAAGACAAGGACCACAGCATCCACGATAGGGGCGAAGGTCACGGCATCCGGACTGTGCAGGCTGACGGGTACATCAGAAAAAGAAGGATCGAGCCAGGCGAAAACGACGTAAGTGCCACTTAGTATGTGACCGCTTCGTCGGTGTTCGCAAACAAGCGCAGCTGTCACCATCTTTAATGCCGCTTCCAGCAATCTGTCTCGCCGTATTGAAAACTTTTGCGCAGGAGAGGTTGTCCCTCCCAGAATCATCGTCAATCGTAACATTCAGTCTGATGAGCCAGCCAACCCTTTTGGATGAAGGCATACGGCTGGCTTATGGCTGTCATGGCGCTTCCGAAAATAGCGCCGTTATCGTTGATGCCGTGGGTTAAGCTATCGGTTACCCCGAAAGTGATCAGACAAGCTGTCTGCTGGTGCATATAGACGAAGCTGTGGTCACTATCGCTGCTGGTCGCAGAATGGCCCTGATCGGTATAGTGTTCATTGACCGCGTGGTCACTCCGGAAAGCGCCGCCCAATGCACCGATTGCCTCAGGACACCTCGAATTGAACACAACAGCACTCGCACGCGAATTATGGCCCAGGGCCGCCTGGATTCAAACAGATCATCAGGAGGAAGAAGGGTGATTCGCGCCGGATTACAGATGTTTGGCCACCCACAAGGTCGCCTGGAGGCGGTTGGGAACCTTGATCTTTTTGTAGATGCGGTAGAGGTGGGATTTGACAGTGTACAGGCTGATGCCCAGCTCCGCAGCGACGTCGCTGTTACGCAGGCCTGACGTGGTGGCCAGCAGCAATTCGCGTTCGCGGTTGGTCAGGGAGGCAAGAATCTTCTCGGCCGCTTTGCGATTGTGTGAATTGGTGAGCAGCATGTGCTTGGTCAATTTACGCGTGAACCAGAGCTCGCCGGCGAGGATCGCCTGTACCCCTTTAACGAGTTGCTCGAGGGACACGTTGCGGTAGAAGACGCCGCGGCCCCCTCAATAGACGCTGTCGTCGGCGATACCCCGATCGTCGAACAGATCCACGTTGAAGAGGACGATGTACAGGTCCTCCTTGCGGGCATCCACCCCTAAGCTCAGCTTGAGCCATGATTGTTCGAGATTCTCCTTGGGTCATCGATCAGGAGGAGGATGCGCTGACCCTCCTGCACGGCGTCGGTGAATTTCACCGCGTCGTCAAAATGCTCGCCGTGACGGCAGAGCAGCCCGGACTCACGATGGAGAAATTCGGCCAGGAGCTTGTTCTGACGAGCGTTTGCACTGTAAATGTAGACCTGCTTTGCGGCGGAGGAAGGCGCGGCCTGGGATGGGGTTGCCACTGATAGGGGCGCCCGCAGATACGACAGGATCAGGACAACGCCGTGAACAATGCGGGCCTCGCCGGTGTGGTCCGCCGGCCAGGGCTGGGGTCAGGCAGCGGCGGCCGCAAGGCGGGCCGCATGTGGGAGTTCCAGTAACAGGCTTCCCGGGGCGCCGTTGTTTTCGGTGGAAAGTGAATACGGAATGTCCGTCGAATGAGGTGTATGTTTCCCTCGGAAAAGATGCACGCACGCCCCGCGAAGCCTGGAGTTTTCCAAATATGAGAAAGGATTTTGCCCCGACGATATGCCTACTCCGCCTGGGGACATACCTGACGTTTACCGGATGCGTAAATACCGGAGGCGATGGGGCCCGATGCGCTGGCATTGATGGCGCATAGGGCCGATTTGCATTTTTCACAATATATTCGTGGTTTTCCACGTCCGGTCCAGTTGACATTGACCTGATGCTGCTTCCGACAACGCGGGCATATACTGTCAAAGGATAGCTTGCGCAGGTCCACCGCCGAGATCTGCGCGTATTGACACGCGTGTTGTTGCAACCATTTTTGAAGTCTGACGCTCTTATGAGCGTCCCCTTGGATGGACATCACCGGCACCTCCATGAACTCGGGCTAGGCGAGTGCTAGATAGAGTTTCATTTACCCTTGGTCAGAACCTGTTTCCGTGAGGCTTAAATCTATTTGCCAAATGTTGGGTGCCGGTTAGGGTCTCGTTAAACAACCATTAAGCCCCCTTTTTGCCAATCACCTGCGGAATAAAGTCACCCTGTCCTAACAGACCGCTAACAAAGCCGCCGTAAGGTGTACGGCTCGATTCCACTGACGCATATGCGCACAGGCACCTATGCCTATTGGTGATATACGGAGGATTCCATGAAGAACGGCGATCACAAACGCAAGCTGGAGATGGCACCGGAGGCGGTGCCGGCCTTTCTGCGGGAACTGGCCGCTGCCATGGCGGCCGATGATCCCGCCGAGGACGGACATGCGCCCGGTGACCTGGAACAACTCGTGCGGGATTACCGAAAAATAAGTCTGCAGATCAAGCGCAAGGCGGACCAGGTGCGCCTCAAACTGAAGATCAAACCACCCGAAGTCCCTGCTGACGCTGGTATGGCGGTGGCGGAAGAGATATCGCCCATCGGTGGCGATAAGGACAGCGGACCCATTGCCGAGGCGGCGGCGGACATCGCCGCAGACGCGGGCTTGGAGGAGCAGAAACCCAAATACAAACGCCTTAAAAAACGAATGAAGAGCACGTTCAAGGAGATTCGCGCCAGTCTCGAGGAGCTGCGCCTACCGGAGGAGGAGATCGTCCGCCAGTTCTGCGAGGATTCGGCCCTGATGGTCACCTATCCTGGCAAGGGCGATCCCCACTATGCGGCCTACACCCAGGCGGTCGGTGACCTGCGGGCGGCCTATGACCGCAAGGATTTTGCCGGTTTTAAATCTGTGACGAGCAACTTGGCCGATCTGAAGAACGCCTGCCACAAGGCCTACAAGTGAAATGGGAGCGCGCCCATGGATAAGGTCGCCGAATTGGTCTCCCTGATCCCGTCGGACGCCTCCGAAGAGATCACTGCTGGAGATGAAGCGCGGTTCTTCGAGGTTACCGCCACGGAGCTGTCCGAAGCACAACGGCAACGGGTAGTGACCCCCGCCAAGGTCTATCGCGGACAGAGGAGCGTCCTGGCCGTTCACTGGCACCCCGAATTCATTCCCATGGAGCTGATTCGGCGGCGCATCGATGCGACCTTTCCCCAATGTGCCGACGATCTAATCATCCCGACCCAGCACAATGTACTGATGCAATACGGTCCCTACACCGGCGTTGAGGTGGACTGCTATGCCTCAGGATTCAACCAGAAGGTGCAGTTGCTGCTGCACTTTGAAAGCGAGCGCCTCCAGGGCAACGCCCGGCTCGAACAGATCCTCGATCATACCCTGCGCTACCGTTCCAGCCAGTTGTTCGATTTCATCCACACCCTGATCAAACCGATACCGGATCGCATCGAGCTGGCAGTGCGGCAGACCGGTGCGCCGTCTGACCTGGTGGCCTTTGTGCAGGCGACCGTCGCCAAGATTCACACCCTTCTGGAAAGGCACGGTGACAACCTGCCGCGCGAGCAGATCAAGAACAAGATCCTGCGCAACTATTTCGACGCTCTGCGCGACACTTACGGCGATGCCCTCATCGACCGCTGCCAAACCTTTTTGACCGCCGTCAAGAAGATCGTCAAGGCCCACTTCTCCCTGAGCTATTTCTACCGCGCCTCCGAGATCATCGAAGAAGCCCGGGGCATCGGGGGCGGGATCGTCATCCCGCACCCGGAGCAGTTCTGGCCCATCCTGCTGCGGGACTACGACGTGGATGGGGTCGAGGTGTGGAACCCCCAATCGCGCCGCTACACGGAGTTTCTGATCTCGGTCATCGACGCCAAGAACGCACAGCTGCGCTCCGGCCAGCGCCCTCTGCTGATTCTCATGGGTGACGACACCCACTTTGGGGAGAAAGTGCGCGACCCGCGTTTCCAGAAAAAGGAGAAGGCAGCCCGTGAGGTGGGGGTTCAGCCGCCCTGGGAAGACGTTGGCATCCGCAAAGCCCTGATTCTGGCCAATACCGACCGCCGCAAGGTGATCAAGGCCTACAAGGCGCGCTTGACCGAATGAAAATCAAACCGACACGGCCATCGACTGCCGTCAACCCAAGACCGTCGTAAGCGGCGCATCCCCACGGAGGCAGCCATCATGTCCAAGACACAGGAATTCGAGTACGAATCGGTGCAATCCCGCG
>JASJCL010000072.1 GCA_030066015.1 Desulfosarcinaceae bacterium
CAGGTGATGGTGGATTGCAAAGTGGTCGCCTTCATCGAAGCCCATCTCGGAGACACGTTGGAGAATCAGGGCGAGGTCATCGAATCCGTCTACCGGGATGATTACAAACAGCTCGATACAACCAACTTCAGTGACCGTCTGAAAAAAGCGACCGATCTGCTACGCTCCTTGGAAAGCAATCCCAAAGGGGATGAGATTCTCGATAGCGTCATCGAAAGCATCCAACATCGTGTGGAGTCGGTCCGCGACGATGTCTTCGACAGGATGACCATCATCAATGACCGCATCCGGTTCAAACCCAAAGATGGTGGCAAGGAGACTGTACTCGAGAAGGTCCATACCAGCCTCTTGAGCATGATCTCGCTCTTCAAGGAACGCTCGGTCACCAAGAAAAAGTTCGCCGTTCTCAAACACCAGGGGCTGGATTTCAATCAGGTCGATTACGGTGCGATTGCGGATCAATTCGATATCACCAATTCCGACGCGACGAATATTGTCGGCTTATTGAAACGCTGCTTCGATCCGCGCGGGTACTTTTTACGTACAGAGTTTGAAGCCCGCATCCCCGATTTCCTCACCCATGAGAAGAACATTTTCGAATTCCTATGGGGGTATCTCAAGGAGACTCTCTCTCGTAAAGATCGCGTCTCCTTTCTCAACAGCCTGCAACTACTGATTCACCAGTTACAGCAGCCCAAGAAGGCTTTGCGCTTTCTCCTCGCAGACTTGTGCCAGGCCCCCCGCGAGGTGCAATTCTCTGATCGCAATGCCCTCATGCTGAGCAGCATCCTTGTGCGGACCTATAACAAGGAGTTGACCACGGACATTGAGCTGACACCAGAAGAGGTGTTATTGGTGAAAAACGGTCTCGACCCCCACATAACCCAATACGCCGCTTGGCGCATAGATGTAGATAAAGGACGCTTCCAGGACAAGCTGCACACGGTCCACGTGCAATTGCTGGCTGCCTTAAGAAATGAGGCGCAACCGACGGATATTCCACCCCACTTTTTACTCTCGTTAGAACGGGAGGCGATGATCTTCCTGTCCCTGATATCCGGAAAGACTGCTCGGACCAGCATCATCGAGATGTTGCGGTCCTATGGAAATCCACATGATGAACTCTATCATCTGCCCCAGAGCCGTGCTATGTTGAACGTCCTCTTTCAACAACTCAAGCTCATCGTACGTGCAATGGGCAGGGTGGCCAACATCGAGGATGTAAATCTGCTCGCGGAGTTGAAGCAAAAAGAGGAACGTTTCGCCCGCATTGGTGATGGCAGCCTGCCCAACCAGGCGCAAAGTGTCCGGCGTATCATGCACCAGGCGGAGATCTCCATGCGTACGATAACGGCCCTTGAATGAGAGCGAATACACCCGATATGGTAGCAAACAGCAGCGGTCACTTTTCCCCGGAACGGGTCTGCCAACTGCTAATTGCCTGTAGCCTTCTCACCGAGCACAAGGCCGCCGAAATCCTGAAACGCAAAGAAGTGCTGCAGGAGAAACTGGAAGCCCAGCGAAAACGAAGAAATGGACATGCATGGGACGGGGTCAACAACGCGGTCAGCATTGTCGACATCCTCGCCTCCCTGAAACTGAGCATACCAAATGACCGCACACGCGTATTAGATGAAGAGGCGATTTATAAAGCACTTGCAGCGGAGTGGGGCTATCCCTACAAGAAAATTGATCCCCTAAAGCTCGACCTGAATACGGTCACAACCATCATCCCCAAAACGTTTGCCAAAAAACACCTCGTACTCCCAGTTGCGGTGGTCGATGGTCACCTAACGGTTGCGACGCCCAACCCGCACAATGTCGAAGTCATCGATGACATTGCACGCGCCAGCAGCCTGAGGATCGAGGTTGTCGTCAGCACGAAAAGCGACGTTCTCAAGCTGATCAATGAGTTTTTCGGCTTCCAGCGCTCCATCGCCGCGGCCGAGGACCAATTCGCCGCACCCAGTGTGGATCTGGGCAATCTGGAGCAATACGTCCGCTTGCATCAGGAGGATGAACTCACCTCAAACGACCAGCACATCGTCCACGCAGTAAATCACCTGTTTCTTTACGCATTCGATCAACACGCCAGTGATATACACATCGAACCCAAGCGAGAAATCTGCCTGGTCCGTATGCGCATAGACGGTGTACTGCACGCTGTCTATCGGCTGCCCAAGAACGTTCACTCGGCCATCGTCAGCCGAATCAAAAACCTCTCCCGCATGGACATGGCCGAAAAACGTCGCCCACAGGACGGTCGCATTAAAACGGATAAGGGGGATGTCGAGGTTGAGATTCGTGTGTCCACGATTCCGGTGGCCTTTGGGGAAAAGGTCGTCATGCGCATTATGGACCCCGACATCCTTTTCCAGAAGCTGGAAAAGCTGGGGTTCACGAAAGAGGATTATCAGCGATTCAAAAGCTTTTCGAGCCTTCCACATGGCATCGTGCTTGTTACCGGCCCCACCGGCAGCGGCAAATCAACGACGCTTTACTCTCTCCTGCGCAAGCTTTACCGTCCGGAAATCAATATTACCACGGTAGAAGATCCCATCGAAATGGTGCATGAGGAGTTTAATCAGATCGCCGTGCAACCCCAAGTCGGCGTCACCTTCGGATCGATATTGAGGAATATCCTGCGCCAGGACCCCGACATCATCATGATCGGAGAAATGCGGGACTTGGAGACCGCTGAAAATGCTATTCAGGCGGCCTTGACCGGGCATTTGGTCCTCTCCACGCTGCACACCAACGATGCGCCCTCATCCATTGTGCGGCTGATCGATTTGGGCGTGCCCCATTTCTTGATTCAGGCGACGCTGGTCGGTATTCTTGCCCAGCGGTTGGTGCGCAAGATTTGTCCTCGCTGCAAGGAAGCATACGAAGTCGACGCGGTCACGTTGAACGATCATGGGTTAGTGCTGGGTGATCAAGATCGCTATCGCCTGGCCCGCGGGAAAGGGTGTCAGCATTGCCGCCAAACCGGATATCGGGGCCGAACCGGTGTTTTTGAAGTGATGCCGTATACACCGGCAATTCGGCGACTTACCGGCGAGACGGCTGATATGAGCCGGCTGCGGCAGGCCGCGCAGTCGGAAGGCATGCAGACCCTCAGGCAGAGTGCGGTGGCCAAACTGCTGCGAGGGGTTACGACTGTGGAGGAAGTATTGCGTGTGACCTGGGAGGCCACTTAAGCACTGACCGTTCCAATCCTTGGGTGACGGTCGATAAAATGAGAACCCCTTAGCGCCGGGTTGACGGCGGTGCTAAGGGGTTCTCATTTTACGGGAAGCGGTTTTTATTAGCGGTTGACAGCGTGCAACTTTTGCCCAGGTTCCACCTGCCGCTGGGCACTGGTGATCAGTACGGTGGCGGTGGTCTCCTCAGTGTGCAGAACAAGGAGGGTACCAATGTACTCCGGCGCTAAGCGGATGGTTTCCGTCGAGCCTGGTTCCAATGCCACCTCTTCCTGGTTGTAAAGCATATATTGTTGGCCCGGGTAGACATTTTCACGGGCGCCCTTGTCGATGAACGCGATCGTGTTGTCTCCCATGATATTGGTATGCTCTTCGGAGGTGATGACCGCACTCTCCAGACCTTCGACACCTGGCATAAGGTTCAGGTCAATTGCGCGTGACTGATAGGGCATCAGCTGATCCTTGATTTTAATGTCGCGGAAGGATCGGATAATACGGGCCAGAGAGTACTGGGGGTGATTCTGAATAATCTCGACGACCCCGAGGAGGTAGTACTGCGTACCGAAGGTCTCAACGGCATCTTTGGTGTCGACTGGTTTGAGGGTTCGGTAGACGGTATACTTGCTGCCCAAAACATATTCTTGTTTCAGGTGTGCCGGCGGTTTTATGTAAATCGTGTCGCCTTCACTCACCATGCGCTGATCGTCCTGGACCCTAAAGATGGTACCCGAGCTTTCCAATGGTGCTTTGCGAATGAATCCGACTTGGTCCATGGCTGAGAATCGAAAAAAAGCGCTCGGCTCGTCGACTGTCACGGGAGTGGCGGCCGGTGCCTTGGGCTTAGAAACCATCTTCTTGAACATCTGCATGCGATCGAGATCACTTTTATGGTAGAGGCGGATGCGTTCGCCTGGATAAATCCAGTGGGGATTGGGTATTTGGTCATTTTCCTTCCATAGTTCCGGCCACATCCAGGGAGTGTCGTTGAAATGCTGTGAAAGGTCCCACAGGGTGTCCCCTTTTTGAATCGTGTAGTACAGCCCCGCTTCATGCTCCACCGTCTTGTTCGGTTCTGTCGCCGATGCGGCCGGTACCGTCAAGAGCATTATTGCGGTGGTGATCCATACACCCGCGCTGGAAAAAAGGGATGCTTGTCGTCTCATTCTGTTTCCCCACTATGAATTGGATGGATGCCAGTTGGCTGGAATGACTTTTCTTTTAAAATCAGTAGCCTGTTTGTAACTTGCTTGTCAAGCATTTCACCTATTGTGAACGTCTTGAACCGTTTATCGGCGGCTAGGGGCCCCAGCTTTAACCATGGACCCAAATAATCACTTTTAGTGTCTGGAAACGTCATGGATAAGGAACAAAAAACCCCTGGACTCGCCGTTGCGAGACCAGGGGTTAACAGTGAACCGGCGGGTGTTTCTAGGGGATGACTGCGGGCTACATCATGCCGCCCATACCACCCATGCCGCCGCCCATACCGCCCATACCACCGGCACCGGCACCCGGCATTGGATCCGCTTTTTCCTCAGGCTTTTCAGCGACCATGGCTTCGGTTGTCAACATCAAGGAGGCAACGCTGGCTGCGTTCTGCAGTGCATAGCGGACCACCTTGGTGGGATCGATGACGCCTGCCTCGAGGAGATTCTCGTAAGCATTTGAATCGGCGTTGTAGCCCATGGCGCCTTCTTCCTGCTTGACTTTGTCGATCACCACAGACCCTTCAAAACCGGCGTTGTTGGCGATTTGACGCAGGGGCTCCTCGATGGCGCGCATGATCACTTTGACACCCAGCTTCTGATCGGCCTTGATCTTCACCTTTTCAAGGGCCGCCAAGCAGCGCACGAGAGCCACACCGCCGCCGGGAACGATACCTTCTTCAACAGCGGCGCGGGTCGCGTTCAGGGCATCTTCCACGCGCGCTTTCTTCTCTTTCATTTCGGTCTCGGTGGCCGCACCGACGTTGATAACGGCAACGCCGCCAATCAATTTGGCCAAGCGCTCCTGGAGCTTTTCACGATCATAATCGGAAGAGGTTTCATCGATCTGAGCGCGAATCTGCTTCACACGGCCTTCCAGAGCGGAACGGGCGCCAGCGCCGTCGACGATGGTGGTATTGTCCTTGTCGATGCTGATGCGTTTGGCCTTACCCAGATCGGTCAGCGCCATGTTCTCCAGTTTGATGCCGAGATCCTCTGAAACCACCTGTCCGCCCGTCAAGATGGCGATGTCTTCCAGCATCGCTTTTCTTCGATCACCAAAGCCAGGCGCTTTGACGGCCGCAACCTGCAAGGTACCTCTGAGTTTGTTCACCACCAGCGTGGCCAAGGCTTCGCCATCCACGTCTTCAGCGATGATCATCAACGGTTTGCCCATTTTTGCGACCTGCTCCAGAATCGGAAGGAGGTCTTTCATATTGCTGATCTTTTTTTCGTTGATGAGGATATAGGGATCCTCTAAGGAGGCGACCATCTTCTCGGGATCGGTGACGAAGTAGGGCGAGAGATAACCACGGTCGAACTGCATGCCCTCAACGACGTCCAGGGTGGTCTCCATGGACTTGGCCTCTTCCACGGTAATAACACCCTCCTTGCCGACCTTGTTCATGGCCTCGGCGATGATGTTGCCGATGGTTTCGTCGTTGTTGGCAGAGATGGTCCCTACCTGAGCGATCTCGCGCTGATCCTTGGTCGGCTTGCTCAGCTTCTGAAGCTCCTTGACGGCCACTTCCACAGCTTTGTCAATACCGCGTTTAATGGCCATGGGATTGTTCCCAGCGGCGACCAGTTTTTGCCCCTCTTCGTAGATGGCGCGCGCCAAGACGGTGGCAGTGGTGGTACCATCGCCAGCCATATCGCTGGTTTTACTGGCAACCTCCTTTACCATCTGGGCACCCATATTCTCGAATTTGTCTTCGAGTTCGATCTCTTTGGCGACAGTGACGCCGTCTTTCGTGACCGTGGGAGAACCCCATGATTTATCGATGACCACATTGCGACCCTTGGGACCGAGGGTTACCACGACGGCATTGGCGAGCGTCTGAACACCGGCCAGCATCGCCTCACGCGCTTTCATATCGTATTTAATCACTTTGCCTGCCATATTGAGTATCCTCCATAGAATTTGGTTGGTGATCTTTTGGAATAAGGTGTACGCGTTTGCCTAGTCGATGACACCCAGTACATCGTCTTCACGCATGATGAGGTACTCCTCGCCCTCGATCTTGACCTCAGTGCCCGCGTATTTGCCGAAGAGAATGCGGTCGCCCTCTTTGACCTCCAGGGGAACGCGTTTGCCGTCATCACCCAATTTGCCATTACCCACGGCCACGACTTTGCCCTCAGCCGGCTTCTCCTTGGCAGTGTCCGGGATGATAATACCGCCCTTGGTGGTGGTCTCCTCTTCAACACGCTGCACCAAAATTCGATCCTGCAATGGTCTCAGTTTCATAATTCCCTTTCTCCTTTTCTTAATGCAAGTGTACCTGCGTAAGTCGGATGTACTCCCGGAGTCTTTCAAGATCTCCTCTGGTTCTAAATACGCCAGCACTCATCGCAACACCACCACTTGAGTGCGCTAACTAAATACAACTATTTGACAACGTTGGAATTACTGCATAGGCCAGAAGGGCATTGAAAACAATAATCACGATCACCGAATTGTAAAGAGATTGACTCGAAAAACTTATCGACCCACCAGCACCTCAATCCATTTAATCGCCGCCGTTGTCCTTAGCGCCGTCTGATTTGGCTTTGGTGGATTTGGGTTTCTCGGAAGGAGGGCTGGTGTTTTTAGAGCCCTGTTCGGAGGTCGGACTCGGCGTGGCTTTGCCTTTGTCCGCGTAATCCGTGACATACCAACCGCTGCCTTTCAAATGAAAGGCGCTCTGCGAAATAAGTTTGTTCAAATCGCCTGAGCAATGGGGGCAGGTTGTCAACGGGGCGTCAGAGATCTTCTGAAGCGCTTCTTCAATTCTGCCACACACACTGCACTGATACTCATAAATCGGCATGAATTACAAAACCTCCGCGAAACCAGGGTGTTACAAAAAGAAATTGTTTTGGGATGCCGTAAAAACTGGTCTAATATAGAACCTTTTTTAAACTTGTCAAGCAAGTGAATTAAAAAAATTGGTTAATATAACTATCTGTAACTAATAGTAAAATTTTATCAAGGGATGGGGTCTTGGAGGTTCTCGATGGGCAGCTGCCAAGTACTGTAAAAATCCAACACCAACTGGATGCCGTTTAATTGCACCTTACCGACGATCACTTGCGTCTCCCGGTGGACGCGTGCCTCCTCGGTCAGCTTTTCTTCAGCAGAAGCATCGAAGCTTTGTAGGAACTTGCTGAACCGAACGATGTGGACCAGTTCGTGGGTAACGATGTACAAGACGAAGGGCAAGAGCTGCAGCTGATCGTTCTGCTGCAGAGCGCCAAGGATAGCGTGATCCTGAAGACAGATTTTATAGAAATCATAAGCTTCCGAGCCGAGCAGGCTGTTTTGGCGCTTGCCCACGTACCGCACCACCTGTGCAAAGGGGCCCTCTACTATCTCATTGGCGTTGAGCTCCACCAAGGTTTTTACATCGTACTTGGGCCGCAACCACTGACTAGCGGACATCTTATAGTGGTTGCTGACCAACTCTTCTGACATCGCAACGGCGTTGTTGACCGTCTGCAATTGGTCTTCAGTGAACGTCGGTTTGTGGAGAAGTGGTGCCATGGGACCATCCGCAGCAAGCGTCGAATGCTCAGAACCTACCGATAATAATAAATTTGTTTAACACATAGGCTATGATGGATCAATTGATAAAAAAAGATTGGACAAAAAGGGGAAACTGATGCTAATTATAAGAGTTTATTGAACAAGATTTTAAACTTGAGGGAGGTGATCTGTTGGGCAGCGTAATCAAAAAACGTCGCAAGAAGATGCGCAAACACAAACACAGAAAACTGCTGGCCCGGACGCGGCATCAGAGACGAAAAGGTAAATAAGCCTTAGGGCAAGTTATCTCCCTGGGGACCCCCTTCGACGATTCGACGCTGGACACCCAACCGCCACTGGTTGCCAAGTGGTGGACTGGGTTGCCACATGGGTCCGATGGTCAGTGAGCGCCACTGATTCCCACTCATGGCTACACGAGGCAAAAAGAAAAAGGAGCTTGCGCAGGCCAACTGCACAAGCTCCTTTTCTATACCATCCGTTTTGAAACGCCCCGCTAAGGCAGTGTCTCACTACCTTTCAGAAACCTGAAGATCTCGGAATCGGTCGAGAGAATCATCGTGCTCCTGTCATCCAATGCCTCGTTGTAGACTTCCAGCGTCTTTTGAAACGAGTAGAATTCAGGGTCGATGTTGAAGGCATCGGCATACAGGCGTGTTGCCTCCGCCTCGGCCCGTCCCTTGATCTCCTGGGCGGTGCGATAGGCCTCAGAGGTGATCAGTTTCAGATCACGCTCCTTGTCACCCAATATTTTTTGGGCCTCCCCCTTGCCTTCCGACCGAAATTTTTCTGCAATCTGCTTTCGTTCTGCAATCATGCGGCCGTATACCGATTCGCGCACCTGTTCGGTGTAGTTAACGCGTTTGATTTTGACGTCCACGACTTCGATGCCGAACGGTTCGAGTTTCGGTTGTGCCTGCCGCTGAATGCCTTCGGTGATCTTCTCCCGGCCAATGCGGATGTTGAAGCGGCCTTGGCGGACTTCCTCCTCTTCATCTGGCTCCACATCTTGAGTGAAGATCTGGTCGGTCAGCCCCACTTCAAAAGTGTCGAGCACACGATCGGTCCGGCGCACTGTCTCGTTCAACGGGTAGGAGGTGACTGCGTTGCGCACAGCTGGGTCGATGATGTCGTCAAGCCGCCCTTGGGCGCTGAGGGTATTCCCCACTGTCTGGAAAAACTTGATGGGGTCCGTAATCTTCCAGCGGGCGAAGGAGTCCACCCAGATGAACTTCTTGTCCAGGGTCGGGATCTGCCCCGGGTCACCGTCCCATTGAAGCAGGTTCTTCGGGAAGTAGTTGGCGTGCTGGATGAAGGGAATCCGGAAATAGAGCCCCGGTTCGATTTTGGGCTCTCCCACCACTTTTCCGAACTGGGTGACAACGACTTGTTCGGTTTCATCTACGGTATAGGCTGAAGCGAAGCCGATAACGCCGATGGCCACAAGCACGATGATAATCAGGCCTTTGGTCTTCATTTTACGACACCCTCCTTGGTGCCCAAATTCAAGAGGGGCAAGAGATTGTTCTGGCTCTCATCCAAGATGATCTTGGGCCCCAGACGCGGCAGCAAATCGCGTATCGACTCCAGGTACATGCGGCGCTTGGTGACATCCTTGGCTTTGGCATACTCTGCATACAGGCTTTGAAAGCGGGCGGCGTCACCTTTGGCACGGTTGACGCGATCGAGGGCAAAACCCTCGGCGGCTTTGATGGTTCGTTCCGCCTCACCACGCGCTGCTGGAATGGCCTTGTTATAGTCCTCACGTGCCTGGTAGATCATCTGCTCCCGTTGCTGAATCGCCTGGTTGACCTCGTTGAAGGAGGGCTGTACAGGGCCGGGCACATTGGTTTTCTTCATTTCGATGGTAGTGACGTGGATGCCGGTTTCCGCCTGATCCAACTCTTTTTGAAGGAGTTCGCGGGATTCGATGGCAATCTCTTCTCGTTTGGTGATCACCTCGTTGATGCTGCGGTCACCCACGACCATGCGCATGGCGGCCTCGGACATGTCACGCAGGAGACGCCGCACGTCCCGGACCTTGAACAAAAAATTGTACGGGTCTTTGATGCGGTACTGAACGATCCAGGGGACCACGGCCACATTGAGGTCGCCGGTCAGCATCAAGGAGACACTGTTTTCGTCTGAGCTGGCCGCAAAGCGACTGCGTTCCGATTGGCCCACCGTACGAAAGCCGAACTCCTCTTTGTAGACGCGCCGAACCTTCACCTTGGATACTTTTTCAATGCCGGCAGGGAATTTGAAGTTCAGACCCGGCTGGGTCGTGCGCACAAATTTGCCGAAGCGCTGCACCACGCCCACCTCATCAACGGCAATGGTGAAGAAAGTCGACGATCCGAAGTAGAGCACTGCAATGAGGAGCAGAAGCAGGGGGCCGCCGGGCAGCTTCATCTTGCGAAACTGCTTGACCAGGTCGTCCATTTGCGGTGGTACGCCGCCTTTTTGCTGCTGCTGTTGCTGATTTAACTTTTCCCAGTCCCACGCCATAAGTCTATCCTGTTTGTATTGTTAAGGTTTTTTAACGCATCCTCCCTTAATAAGGCATTTTAATTTAAGCGTCCGCCCTATTCAAGTCAAGGGTTTTAAGCGGCTGGCGTTCCGCGAATCATTTTGATCCCGCGGCTTGACAGGTGAATTCAGATGACCGATACAGATGAAAATATGCCCGCTAACCGCTTTCGCGGTTGTGCAATGAACGCCGTTGGCACTGCCCCAGATGGTGGATCATATGCCGACCAAACGCACTCCCATGAAGAGACCGATTCCACTCGGGGATGTAATTCATGAGCTGTTGCACCGTCATCGGCCAACCAGCGCCGATCGCCTGGCACGCGTTTGCGACATATGGCCCCTGGCAGTAGGGGATTCCATCGCCCGCAACGCCAAGCCTGGAGCGATACAGGGCAAAGTGCTGGTGGTGCATGTGACCAATAGCACCTGGCTGCACCAGCTGCGGTTCATGAAAACCGACATGCTCGTCAAACTCAATCAACATCTGGGAACTGCGCATATTAGCGATTTGCGATTTAAAATCGGTGCCTTATGAATGGAGGTATTCAGGGCACGACACTGGATTCCTTTTACCGGGGTGCCTTGACCCTGCATCAGCCCGAATCTGGCTATCGATTTTCCATTGACGCAGTGCTGCTGGCTGCCCATGCCCGCCCGCGGCCGGAAGATCTGGTGCTTGATCTGGGCACCGGATGCGGCGTGGTCGCCCTTTTGATGGCCCGGCGTTGCGAGACGCTCACTATTTACGGGGTTGAATTGCAGGCCGACCTTGCCCAGTTGGCCCGTCATAACGTCCTTATCAACGACCTGGATGACCGTGTTCATATCATTCAGGGCGACATCAAGAAGCTCGATGGCAAGCTGCTTCCCCGGCCTGCCGACCTGATTGTCGCCAACCCCCCCTACTATAGGCTTACCAGTGGTCGATTGAATCCCGATGATCAGCGCGCCGTGGCCCGCCACGAATTGCGGCTGACCTTGGACCAGTTCCTGGCCGCTACCAAGCGTCACCTGCGCACCGCAGGACGAATGGTTTGCGTCTACCCATGTACCCGCTTGATTGACCTTCTCACAGGGATGCGCAAAGAGGGAATCGAGCCCAAACGAATCCGCTTGGTGCACGGCAAAGCCGACGACGAAGCCCGTTTTGCCATTGTCGAGGGGATCCACCAGGGGCGGCCCGGGTTGACGGTCGATGCGGCACTGGTGATGTATTCGGCCGATGGGAATTACGCTCCAGCTATGGAGCCCTACTTCAGCATCTAACCCCTAGCTACTTCCCCCCTTTTTGCTGTCCAATGACCCTGCCGCAGCACCCTGCTGCAGGTCCTCATCCTCGAGGAGTGAATTCATGACAAGGCCCGACAGCACTTTCGGAAAAAAATAGGTCGATTTCCGCGGCATCACGAGACCCGCTTCACTGACCCGACGAACTTGAGACATGCGTGTGGGATTGAGGATAAAGGCCACATCGTAGGTTTCATTCTGGGCGGCTGCCACCGCCGCGCGAGCGCTGCTGCTGTAACCGATAAGCTCATTGTTGTCCAAGCGTGTCTGGTCGAAACCTAAAAGATCCATAAAAATCAGACGGGTAAGTACGCTGACATCCAGGTCTTGTAATTCTGCCGCCATCTCCTGGCCGTAGCGTTCAGACATCACCCGAGGTTTCAATCGTAAGAGGGTCAATTCCGGACGACCCTTCCGGGCCAATCCGATGGCATTTTCGTTGGACAAGGCGCGAAGGCGATCCAGAAATTCACTGGCGAGCGAATCCGAGTCGCCATTGGTGTCAGTGAAGTGTTCTACATCAAAGTAGCTTTCGGCAAGCGCCAACATCTCGTCTAACGCCTTTTCAGATACCTGGTGGAGTAAACGATGGGCCGGAAGGATGATCATGCCGGGATCCTGCATACTGGCCAGATACATCATCACGAAATTGGCTGGATGTGACGCTGAGAAATGGGGTGTGCGCGCGGCCACCCATTGTCGATAATGCAGTGCAGTTTCGTACCGATGGTGACCGTCTGCAATGTAGAGACGCTCATGGGTGAACGCCGCCGTTATCCTTTCTTGAATATGGGGGGCGGTCAGACGGTATAGCCGATGCCGGTTGTTCTGATCGTCGGTCATGTCAATAAGCGCCGTCGATTTCGGGATAGCGGTTTTCAATGAATCAATGATGGCACCATTGTCGGCATAGAGCGAAAAGATCGGGCTGAAGTTCGCATGGCAATGGCGCATGAGGCCCAGACGTTCCGACTTTACCTTTGAAAAGGTCTTCTCGTGCGGCAGAATGATGCCTTTTTCGAAAGCCTCGAGTCTCACACACGCAATCAGCCCGAAGCGGTTTAAGTGGTTGCCGTCCTGATTGAAACGGGTTTCTTGAAGATAGAACGCTGCCTGGTTATCTCTGCGTAGGAGGCCTTCCGACAGCCATTGCTTGTAGGTTTGGCCAGCCCGTCGGTGGCGGTCCGAATCTCCTCGATCATCGGGTCGTCCACTGGTGAGAATCAGTCGAACGACATTGTTGGGATGACGTTCATACAGGGTCTTTTGATACGCCGGTGAGATCACGTCGAAGGGCGGCGCGGTGACATCGGCCATCGGGGTAATGGCATTTGGATTGTAAAGAATGCCTTTGAAGGGGATGACGTCGGCCATGGAACGATCCTTATTATTATCTGAGGGGGTGGCACCGTTTTGGGTGGTGAAGCTAGGCGGTGGTGGTAATGGCGGTGGTTGCTGCTTACCTGTGTGGATGATTACCGCAGTGTTCGTGAAATCGTGAGGGCGTGCCTTCTGATACTATAGCCGCTCGATCAATTCAAGATACAGTTTCTTCGGACGTGTAACCACTTGGTATTCGGCGCCGGAGCCGCTCCAAACCTTCATTCGGCATTGACACCGTTGGGCAAACAGGATATTGAGGCTATCCATCTCAGCGCGGTCCCGGTGGTGCTTCATCCAATTACCACGGTACCCCGATGGTAGTCATTGACCAAACGGTGGGTTGGCAGAGTGGTTGATTGCGGCAGCCTCGAAAGCTGTTGACGGCTTCCAGTCGTCCGTGCGTTCGAATCGCACACCCACCGCCACACCGCCAAGTAGCTTGAGTTCTCGCCACGCGGTACTCTATCAGGCTGAGAGAACAACGGTGTACCCAAAATGGAGAGATGACCGAGCTGGCTGAAGGTGCACGACTGGAAATCGTGTGTGCTGTCACAAGCGGCACCGAGGGTTCGAATCCCTCTCTCTCCGCCACCTATTTGCGACAGACCCCCTGAGCTAATGCCCATTTCCCGCCGGCAGGCAGCGTTGCCCCAACGGAAAGGACGAGCTGGGGGTTTCGTATTTGAGCCAAATGCCCATCGCTGGTAAACCGTATCCTCACTACAGTGGCAGGGCAGGCAAGGCATCCTGCTCTGAGCGTGTTCTCCATGTCTTATCTCGTCCTCGCACGTAAGCACCGGCCGCAAACCTTTGCGGCGGTCATCGGGCAGACCCATGTCACCCAAACGTTGAGCAACGCCATAGTTGCCGATCGGTTGGCCCACGCTATCCTATTGACGGGTCCCCGGGGGACCGGCAAGACAACGATCGCCCGCATTCTCGCTAAGGCGATGAATTGTGAAGCCGGGCCGCAGCCCCAGCCCTGTAATAGCTGCCAATCCTGCTCTGATATCACCGCTGGCCATGCCACCGATGTTTTTGAGATCGACGGGGCCTCCAACAACAGTGTCGACCAGGTGCGCGAACTGCGCGAGAACTTACAATTCCTGCCGATCCAAAGTCGTTACAAGATCTTCATCATCGATGAGGTCCACATGCTCAGCCTGGCGGCCTTCAACGCCTTGCTGAAAACCCTCGAGGAGCCGCCGCCCCACGTACTGTTCGTTTTTGCCACCACCGAGCCCCAGAAAATACCCATAACGATTCTGTCGCGCTGCCAACGCCATGATTTGCGTCGGGTGGGGTATGAAGCGCTTACCCAGCATCTGCTCAGCCTTTGCCAAGAGGAGGGATTCGAGCTGTCGGCCGACAGCCTCTGGCTGATCGCACGGGAAGCCGACGGCAGTGTGCGCGACGCTCTCAGCTTGTTGGATCAGGTCCTTTCTGGAGCTGACGGGACGGTGACGGACGCCGAGATGCTTGAATTACTTGGGCTAATCGACCGGAAAGTACTCTTTGAACTGGTCGATGCCATTTTGGCTAAAAAGCTCGTCACCATCCTTGAGATCCTCGAAAGTGTGTACCAACGTGGGCAGGACATGCGCAAACTTTACGCTGACCTGGTGGAGCACTTTCGGCATCTGGTCGTGTTGAAGACGACCCATGCGCCTGGACGGCTGGTGGAATTACCGGAACAAGAACTCAAACTGATGCGACGGCAGAGCGAAAATCAGCCGCCCGCGGCCCTCGGTCAATTGCTGGAACTCCTTTTTCAGGCCGAGGCTCAGATCCGATACGCCACTCAGCCGCGCTTGACCCTGGAGATGCTATTCATCCGGCTGCTTCAGGCGCGGCCGGCTTTGGCCATCGACACCCTGATCGAGAAAATCGATGCGCTTCAGCAGGGATTTCCGGTCGACCCGAGCGAGGGGTCACCGCCGCGGCAGCAGCCATCGGGCGATTCCATAACGGCCCCCGCTTCGCAGCCGCAGCCCGCCGGCGCCGACGCGCATCAGCAGACGGCAGCTCCGGATGCCATCGATGCCGACCCGGCCGATGCACAATCACCGGATGCCATTCACAAAGATCCCCAATCAGCCTGGCAGGCCCTGACGAAAGCATACGAAACCAGTCAACCAGCCCTTGCCAATACGCTGGCCGCTTGTCAATTGACGCAAACGGCGACGGGAGGCTATACAGTGAGCGTGGCGGGCAATCAATTTGCCGTCAACAAGGTCCAGAAAAATTTGGGAAAGCTTCAGCGACGCTTGTCCGTACTCATGGGGACCACCGCCGTACTGAAGATTGATCAGGCGATCGCCTCCGATCAGGAGGCAATGCGTGAAAAAAAAAAAGAAGCGGAAGCACTTAAAAACAGGGCCTTGGATCATCCCCTGGTCGGTGAAGTGGTCGAACGATTTCAGGGCGAAGTAGTCGAGGTCAAACTTCTATAGAACACCTCATCGATGGTGGGGAAGCGCTGAGAGGAAGGAGCTGTCATGAAAGGCATGGGCAATATGATGAAGCAGGCCCAAAAGCTGCAGGCCAAAATGATAAAACTGCAGGATGAACTGGCAGAGCGGACCGTGACGGCCTCTGCGGGCGGGGGCATGATTGAGGTAACTGCCAACGGCCGCCAGCAGATAACGGGTATCGTCATCGATCCCGAAGTGGTCGACCCTGAAGATGTGGATATGCTTCAAGACTTGGTGATGGCGGCCGTCAACGACGCCCTCAATAAATCCCAGGAGATGGTCAGCCAAGAGATGGGTAAGCTAGCGCCCGGAATGAATATTCCTGGATTATTTTAGTGAATCATTATCCCCAATCGGTCCTCAACCTCATCAGAGAGCTGTCCCGGCTGCCGGGTATCGGTCAGAAGACGGCCGAACGACTCGCCATGCATCTGCTGCAAGCAAAGGCTAGTGAGACGACGGCCCTGGCTGAAAGCATAACGGCCATGAAGCAGACGGTGCGGCTTTGCAAGCGCTGTTTTAGCCTCAGCGATGGCGATATTTGCCGTCTCTGCCGAAATCCGCAGCGCGACGATGGGCTTCTGTGCGTCGTGGAGCAGCCGGCCGACATGGCCTCCTTGGAAAGGTCTGGCGCCTTCAACGGCCTCTATCACATATTGGGTGGTGTGCTATCGCCCATGGATGGCATCGGACCGGACGAGATCCGCATCGATCCCCTCGTCCAGCGGGTAAGGGGGGGGGCGGTCGCCGAAGTGGTGCTGGCCACCAGCACCAGTGTGGAGGGTGAGTCTACAGCCGCCTATATCCGGGAGCGGCTACGCCGCTTTCCGGTTCAGGTCACCCGCATCGCTTCGGGTGTCCCCATCGGCGGGGACCTTAAGTACGTGGATCAGGTGACCCTCAAACGGGCGATGGAAAGCAGACGAAAGATCGACGTTCCATGAGTTGTGAAGCGCTGTTCGAGTGTATCCAGTGCGGTGATTGCTGCAAAGGATTTGGTGGGACATATGTGAGCGCTGCTGACATAGCGGCGCTGGCGGCATACTTAAAGGTCACGGTCGAAGCGGTGCGCAACGCCTATTGTGCGCCCTCCGGCGACCGCCTTGTCCTTGTACAGGGGGAGGATGGCTATTGTATTTTCTGCACGGATAACCGCTGCGGTATCCATCCGGTTAAGCCGCGCATGTGCCGTGCCTGGCCCTTCATCGAGGGCGTGCTGGCCGACGTTGCCAATTGGGACGCCATGGCGGCCTCCTGCCCAGGTATCAAAACCGGTCATCCCCCGAAGAAGATCCGAGACTGCGTGAAGAGGGCTATCGCTCGCCTAGCGGACGAGTATCCGGAGACGTCCAGCGATTAGTGGGTTGCAGATGAAACTGCGTCGCTTCGTCATTCACCGCCCCATCGGCGGTGAGTATGCCGTGATGAAGAAGAGTGTCAAGGTGTGTTATCAGTGCTGATCGGTCCAAGTTCCAAGTCGGTAAGATGGTCTTCAGCGATAGGGGTTGCCCGGCATCCGCCAGTCCACAGCACAGCAGGTAGAGCGACACCGCCTCCACCGCCAAGCCCATTTTAAAGATCTGCTGCTCCCGGGTGGGAGGACGATGTGAAGACTCCATGACACCCTCCTAATTCTTTTGACATCTTTATCCCCTCCCACGAGAACGCTGCAGGAAGTGATTCTGGACAATGATTGGTATTTTCGATTCTGGTATTGGCGGATTGACCGTCGCCCGGGCCATTCTTGAGCAACTGCCGGATTACGATCTGGTGTATTTCGGCGATACCGCGCGCACCCCTTATGGAAATAAAAGCGCGCTGACCGTCCAGCACTATGCCCGGCGCTGCGCCGATTTCCTCATCTCAAAAGGCGCCCAGGTGATTATTATCGCCTGTAACACGGCCGCCAGCGCCGCCACCGATCTGCTGAGCAACGCCTATCCCACCCCCATTTTTGAAGTCATCACCCCAGGAGCGGCTCAGGCTGCCCGCCTCAGCCGTACCGGCCGCATTGGCGTCATCGGCACGCGTAGCACCATCGCCAGCGGCGCCTACGAGAGGCGGATTCTTGCGTTTCGTCCCAATGCCGAGGTGATCTCCCAACCATGTCCACTCCTGGTACCGCTGGTGGAGGAGGGATGGATCCGTCGACGTGAAACCGCCATGATTGTGAAAAAATACCTGCGTCCCCTCAAGCAACGTCAAATCGATACCATCATTCTGGGATGCACCCACTACCCCGTTTTGGCCGACCTGATCCAGGCGAAAGCCGGTGCGCACATCCGCCTGGTGGATTCCGCCATGACGGTCGCCAACCAGTTGAAGACCCACTTGGCCCACACACCGGAATTGGAGACCACCTTGTCCCGAGACGGGCGCAGCAGCTTCTTCATTTCCGATGTTACGCCCCAGTTCCAGGCCATCGCCTGCAAGGTGCTCAATCGTCGCTTGACCGTCCTCCCCGCAGAACCCTGAAAGTTATCGGTTACCCTTTTACGGCGGTGTATTTCGGGCCGGCAATGAGCAAGTTATTGGGCAGGGTGCTCTGAATCCGTTCCATCTTGCTGCCGAACATGATGTCTTTGATCAGCCCATGACCATAGGCGCCCAGAACCAATAGGGCATCGTGGGCAACCGCGTAGAGGTTCTCCTCCAGACTGCCCTTCTCGAAGAATTGCCATTCAGCGCCATAGCGCTCCCAATCTGACAGCAGATCGGCATCGGCCACTGCTTTGCGATAAGTCTCGGCGTCTCCCTTCTCAATCTGGGTGAACATGTTCAACGGTTTACCGCTCTGGCGAGCGATGCGCAGCCCCAAACGCAAGGCATTGAGAGCGTTCTGCGAACCGCCAAAAAAGATCGTAATGCTGTTCCAGGCTTTGAAGACCGGACTGGTGATGAGGACAGGGAAACGGGCCGCCTGAACGATGCGGCGAACGCGCGGGCCGATGTGCCCCAGACCGATCTTCGACGACAGATCGCTGATGCTGCGCGGACAGCACATGTAGTCATAATGGGTCGGAATATCGGGTAGACCATGGGCTGTATAGTTTTTGGGGGTGAGGTAGGTGGCTTTCAGCCCGCTCTCCAACACCAGCGCTTCGGCATGTCCACGGCTGGTGCTGGGCGCAGTGAGGTAAGAACCGTCCAGATCCACCTGGGTGACATCATTTTCAAAGTACATTAGGAAACGGGTCGACTCGGGGATATAGATCTCCGGCAGACAGCCTATCGATCGGCAGAAATACAATGACTGCAGGAGGGTTTCCCGTCCCAGTGGCGTGTTGCGGAAGATGTGAAACAATTTGGGGGTCACGCTTGCCTCCTTACTTGATAGGTAAGAGCACCCGGTTAATAGGGGCGTTCAACTATAGGCGTTTATAGGCGTTCTTCGGCTTCAAGCGAACTGTGTGCCGTTCAGACTTCCTGTCAACAGATGATGCGCCGGTGCGGGGCAGTCCGATGGCCAGGATCCCTGACACGCCCCACGCGGCATCTGGACCTTTGGATCTTATGTGGTGCGCGTCTGTACCATCAATTCGCGCCGGTACCTATCGAGCAGGGTGGCCTTGGAGATCATACCCACGAAGCGTTGGTTGGCGACGACGGGTAAACTGAATTTTTTCAGGGCATCCATTTTATCCAACACATCTATCAGGTCGTCATCAGGGCCGACGGTTTCAACCTGGGTCTGCATCAGCTGGCCCAGCACTACGGCATCATAGAGGGGCGTTTTGAACAGGTAAGGTCGCACATCATCCAGATGCACTATCCCCAGGAAGCGGCCGTTCTTGCCATCCTCCACTGGGAATAGGTTGCGATGGGATCGCTCCAATATTGGAATGAATTCACCCAGACGCATACCGGGTGATACGGGGATGCAATCGGTCTCGAGAAGCTCTCCCATCCGAATATCGGCCAAAACACGCGCGTCTGTGCCAGGCCGCAAGAGCTGCCCCTTGTCGACAAGATCCTTGAGGTAGAAGGAAGCCGGCTCCACATATTGACAGGCCGTACTGGACACTGCGGCGACGATGGTCAGCGGTACGATGACGTCGTAGCCACCGGTTATCTCCACAATGAGAAAGATACCGGTCAAGGGGGCCTGCAGGATGCCGCTGATGATGCCCGCCATGCCCAGCAAGGCAAAGCAGCCTTCCTCCACCCAGCCCACGGTTGGCCAGAGGTGGGTAAGGGCACGTTGGTATGCTAAGCCCACAAAACTGCCGATGAACAGACTCGGGGCGAAAATGCCGCCAGAGCCGCCCCAACCCAAAGTAAAAGCCGTGGCGACGATTTTCATGGCCAACACGGTGGTGGCGACGAGGAGGCCGGCGCGAAAGTCGCCGGTGATCGCGTGCTGGATGGTGTGATAGCCTTCGCCGAGAACATCGGGCAAACCGATCCCAATAAGGCCGACGATGGCGCCGCCCATCGCTGCCTTGAGCCAGAGGGGAAGTCGTAACACTGCCACTCGACGACTCATGCCCCGCAGAGAACGGGTCAGTATGATGGACACTGCCGCACAACAGATGGCCAACCCCACACAGGCGGCAATATCCCCCAAGGCGATCTGGAATTCGCGGTGACTGAAGGCGATGTTGTTTCCCTGGAGCAGTCGGCTGACCTTGGTGCCGGTGACGGCAGCGATGGCGATGGGGATGATGTTGACGGCCGACCATTCACCGAGAATAACCTCCATGGTGAAGACCATGCCTGCGATGGGGGCATTGAAAATTGCCCCGATGGCACCGGCGGTACCGCATCCCACCAGGGTTACCCGCTGGCGGTCGTTCAGATTGAATAGCCTGGCGATGTTGGAGCCGATGGCCGAGCCACTCATCACCACCGGCGCTTCCGGACCGGCGGAGCCGCCGCTGCCAATGGTGAGACAACTGGAGATCAAGCGTGAGAAGCTTGACCGCAAACGGATAAGGCCGCCGTAGCGCGAGACGCTGTAGATCACTTCCGGTACACCGTGGCCTGCGCCCTCATTGACGATTTTCTCCAAAAATAGGGAGGAGAGAGCGGCACCTGCCGCTGGCATGATGAAGGCCCACCAGAGATGGCGATAGTGGTGTAAAAGGCCGAGAACGCTCACCAGCGCACGGTTCAGGGCAATGGCCGCCAGGCCGGCACAGATTCCCACCACGACGGCCATGCAGATGAGCAGCAAGCGGTCGTCATAGCGAAAGAGGTGCCAGTTTGCCGGGTAGCGCCAGAGTTTCATGGGCAGCGTCGCTGTTAGTTGGGAGCGTCCAATTGCTCTTCGAAGGCGGCCACGCGCGCCAGGAGGGTTTCCGGCGCAGGGCGGGATCGTAAAAAGGAGACAAACGCATCGTCACGCACACAGAAAGCCAAGCGCGAGAGACAGTGCAGATGTGCGCTGGTGCTAGGGCTCAGTAGCAGGAAAAGGATGAAAACGGGCTTGTCGTCGATGGCCTGATAGGGCGCGGCGTGCTTCAGAAAAAAGGTGCAGATGGTGGGGCAGGGGACCGCCTTCTCGAGCGGGATGCGCGGATGGGGAATGGCCACTCCTTTGCCGACACCGGTGGAGGCCATGGCCTCCCGTTCCAACAGGCGGGCGAGAAGGAGCGTGCGATTTTGCGTACTCAGTTCAAGATCCCTCAACCGGCGCACCGCGCTCTGGAGTACCGATTCGGTGTCCGACCCCTCGATGTCGTAATAGAACCCTCCACGTTGCAGTGCCTCATGGATGCTCCCCGGCTGGCATATCTCTTTGGGATCAGGGCGCTCACTGGTCAGGTGAAACGGGAGCTTATGCTGGACAGCCCACCTTTCCAGCACCCCCAGGCGAAAGTGGATCTCGTCCTGCTGGCGCTGGAAGGGGATGCGTCCCTGGCGTACCCAACGTTCAACCGTTTCGACCGGCAAATCCAATGCGTCGGCGACTTGTTGGATGGACAGCTTCATGACCCTCCGGTCTTCCGCACCAATGAAAATTAAACCGTAAACTGCAAAAGCTAACTGGGATTCGGCTGTGGTGCAAGCGAAATTTTAATTCATCGGGGGTTCCGCTCGCTGGTCCGGTGGCTGGGCTGCCGAGGTCACTACCTGAATGTCGCGCTTTGGATAGGGAATTTCGATTCCTTCGCGGGTGAAGACCGAATGGACCCTGTCGGTCACGTGGGAGATGGTATCCATTCGACGGCGGGCGTTGGCGATCCAGACGCGCAACTGGAGATCCACCGAAGATTCGCCAAAATTGCGGACCACAACTTTCGGTGCCGGATCCCTTAACACCCAGTCGGCCTCCATGGCCACATCGGTGATCAATTGTTTGGCGTGCTCAATGTCGGTGCCGTAGCCCACTCCGATGTTGATGCGGACCCGAATGGTGGTAGTGATGGTGGTGTAGTTGACGATGTCGCGCATCATAATCTGATTATTGGGTATGATGATCACAATGTTGTCGGTGGTCTTGATGCGGGTGGCCCGCAGGCCAACGTCGATCACGTCGCCCCAGGTGGCACTTCCCGTTGGCGCGCTCCAGACCTCGATGCGATCGCCTACCTCAAAGGGGCGGTCGATAATCAGCAGAATGCCAGCGATGAGGTTTGAAAGGGTGTCCTTGGCGGCAAAACCAACGGCAACGCCGAGAACACCGGCGCCTGCCACAAACGGCATGACGTTGATTCCCAGCATATCCAAGGAAAGAACGATGGCGATGGAATAAAGGATGACGCCGGCGAACTTGTTGAGCAGGTCGAAAAGGATGTCATCGGCCTTGGTTTCAGTGCGACTGGCCAGGTGCCTTTCCAAGGCGCTGAGAAGGATGATGAGGGCACTCTTTACCGGCCCGGCCAGAAGAATGATGAAGATGGCATATAGGGGGGGCTCAACGGCCTTCAACTGCAGGAGGCGAATCAGAATATTCAGCGTCACCAGAAGGAGCAGGTAAAAAAGCGCCTTGCGCACCAACTCGATCATCTCCGTGGTGATGGTGAAGATGCGGACCGCTTCGCGCCGCTTCTCCAACGTGGAGAGGAGTTTCTTGACGATGAGCCAGCACAGGCCGGTCATCAAAAGGGTGCCACCGGCCTTGTAAATGAGGATGAGAAAGGGCATCTCCTTGCCGCCTGGGGCGGTAAAGAAATCCAGAATGGCGTTCCAATACGGCATTACATAGCTCCTATGGCAGGTACATGTAAGACGGAAGGATCTATCATTCCGTCGTGACCTATCAAAAGCAGATACCCCGAACCGGATCAAGGGCTTTTTCGGTGGGACGGTGAAGATTGGTAGCCGCGGGGTGCAGAGACGCTTTCTGCGGCCCTTTGCTTGGGCGCAATTGTGGGCGGGGCTAGCGGCGTCCGATCCAACACTTCCTATTGGGGGGTATCATTGCTATCCTGGCGCCGATCGGCGCCATCCGAATGGTACCACGACCGCTTCAGATCTCCAGGGCGCGTGTCACCCGCTCCAGCGGCGCGAGCGCCGTGTCGTTGAGGATGGACTGGATCCGTTCCAACCGTGCTTGAAAGTCGGCGCAGAGCAGCTCCAAGTGCTGAATCGTTTCAGCCGAGGTCTGTTCGGTCACGTTCATGGCTTCACGCAGATCGCTGGCGTTTTTGATGAGCGCTTTGGTGTTGCGCACCTTCTGCAGGCGCATGAGGAGTTCATCGAAGTTGATGGGCTTTTCCAGGTAATCACTGGCGCCTTTCTTCATCGCTTCTATGGCATTGCCCACCGAGGCGTGGGCCGTGATGAGAATCACTTCCGTCTTTATATCCGCTTCCTTCGCGGTCTCCAGAACGCCGATGCCGTCGACGCCCCCCGGCATTTTCAGGTCGGTGAGCACGATATCGTAGCGCTTTTTCTGAAGCTGCCGTACCGCCGCTACCCCATTTTCCGCAAGGTCGATTTCATAGTTCTCTTTAACGAGCCTCTTTTGGAGTAGATTGCGGGTGACTGGATCGTCATCTACAACCAAAATAGTCAAACTATGCATAACTGGCTCCTATTTGCCTCAGCGGTACTACTTAAGTTGGTAGAAAATGGATTTCAAATGTCTTTTAGGGACGAAGCGCGGGCAGATCCCTGTGAGAGACTCGGTCGATCCGATGACCAAATAGCCGTCGGGCTCCAGCACATCCGCCAGGCGGTTGAACAGCTTCTTGCGATCTTCGAGCGTGAAGTAGATCGCAACGTTGCGGCAGAAGATAATGTCCCATTTGCCCAAAGCGGTGAAGGGTGCCATGAGGTTGAGCTTGCGGAAAGAGGCCATGGCACGGATTTCATCGTTGATCTTCCAATTGGCGCCCGCCGATGTGAAATACTTGGTCAATTTGGACCGTTCAAGTCCCCGCTCGATCTCGAATTTGTTGTAGGTCGCATAACTGGCTTGAGAGATGGCGGCATCCGAGATGTCGGTTCCCAGCAGTTTCAGTCGATAGTCTTTCGATGGCCCCAGCAGTTCCCTGATGATGATGGCGATACTATAAACTTCCTGGCCTGTCGATGCGGCTGCGCTCCATATGCGCAGGTTGGGACTGCCGGCCGACTTGGCCGCGCGCGCGTCTATAAGTTCCGGTAGAATTTTGTGACGCATCAGCTCGAACGGTCCGCCATCCCGGAAGAAAAGGGTTTCATTGGTGGTGATGGCATCGATAATTTTGTGTTCAATGCGTTTGCGGGGGTCGCCTTTGGCTTTGTGATAGAGGTCGGTATAGGAGCTGCAGCCCTCTTCTTCAAGGATTTTACTGAAACGGGTTTCGAGCAGGTAGGCTTTGGATTTGTCGATGGAGATGCCCGAGATGCCATAAATATATTTTGACAGCAGCGCAATCTCATCTGGTTTGATCTTGATCATGTAACCTGTACCTGCTTCCTGAGAACATCTGTCTGCGACGGTGAATAGCGTAGGGTCTCTGCGGAACGCATCGGTAGATGAGGCACCGTGAATTACTTCAGCGTCTTGCCGATTTCGCTGGCGATTTTCGTGAGGGGGGCGACGATGTCGGCGAGGCCGCTCTCGGTGGGTTCTTTGGGCATGCCATAGACCACGCAGCTGGGCTGATCTTGGGCGATCACAAATGCGCCGTTGCGTTTCATCTGGGCAAGCCCCTTGGTGCCGTCCGAACCCATCCCTGTCATAATGACACCGGTGGCGCGCCCCACGTAGTGGTCCGCCACTGAACGGAATAGGTAGTCCACTGAAGGCCTACAGCTGTTTTCGGGAGGATCGTTCGTAATTTTAAGCAGTCGCGTGCGACCGTCCCCGCCGGCCACAATTTTCATCTGCTTTCCGCCCGGAGCAATGTAGACGGTGTTGGCCTTGAGCGGGTCTCCATTGGAGGCTTCGCGGACGCTGAGGGCGCACTTCTTATCCAAACTGTTCGCCAGGGATTGGGTAAAAACAGGTGGCATATGCTGAACGATGACGATGGGAACCCCAATGTCGGCGGGTAGGCTCGGCAGGACCTGGGCCAGAGCGTTGGGACCGCCGGTGGAGATGCCGATGGCGACGATTTCGCTGCGATTGCGGCGACCGCCGGTGATCGTGCGTGCCCTTGACGGGACGGGTTTGGCCGGTCTCCCAGCCATGGATCTGGCCGGTGTCGGCGGCCGACCGACTGGCCGCACTGGTGTTCTACTTGCACTGCGCGCGAAGGCCGTGACCATCGGTTCCAAGGCCTCCTTGATCGCGGTTTTATTGCTCGCCATGTTGCCCGATTGGGGCTTGGGAATGAAATCGAAGGCACCCAATTCGAGGGCCCGCATGGTCATGGCGCCGCCCTCTTGGGTGAGGGTGCTCAGCATGATGGCGCCCACACGGGAGGACGCCTTCCGCAGGTGCTGTAAGACCTCGAGTCCCGTCATTTCCGGCATTTCGATGTCCAGGGTGAGCAGATCCGGTTTAAGCGTCCTGATTTTCATCAGGGCGGCTTTCCCGTTATGGGCGCTGCCGACCACCTCGACGCCCGGAATTTCCGCAAGGACGTCACTGACAATTTTTCGGTAGAATACCGTGTCGTCCACGACTAGGACGCGCAGGGGAGTTCGTCCGACCATAGCGATGAATTAGCTCTCCTCCAACAATACTTTTTCAACGTCCAGGATGCCCACCAGGCGGCTGTCGGTTTTGAAGACCCCTTTGAAATACCGTCCCTGAACCCCGCCGATGTTGGCTGGCGGTGGTTCGACCTTGTCCCAATTGGCATCCACCACGTCGCTAATGCGGGTGACCAACAGACCCACATATTCTCCTTTGGAGTTGACGATGATGTTACGGCAGCTCTCGGTCACCTCCGTCGTTTCAAGGCCTAGTTTTTTCCCCAGATCGATAATGGTGACGATCTGCCCGCGCAGGTTGAGGATCCCCATCACATATTCTGGGGCCTGGGGGACGGAGGTCATCTCCATCAACTTATTAATCTCCTGAACCTTCAGAATGTCCATGCCGCAAAGCGCTTCACCCACATAGAAGGTGGCCAGTTCGACCATACCAGTCTCGTTTGCGGTGCCCTTATCCTGTTCCATGGAAACTTGCCTCCATCTGCTTTGTACTATCTGGCTGTGGCTCGCCGATGTTACGCCATTACGGCTTGTAGGTGTTCGTAGATGCTCTTGAGCAGTTTCTCCCGGTCGAGCTTGATTTGGTAGTCATCGATACCAACCTCCTTGCCCCGCGCCACATCCTCTTCACCGGCCAGCGTGGTCAGGGCGATAACGGGCAGATGACCGAAGGCCGGATGCCCTTTAATGCGCCGGGTCAGATCGAAGCCGTTCATGTTGGGCATCTCGATATCGGTGACCACCAGGCCAATTTCGTCGCCATTTTGCTGCAACAGATCCCAGGCCTCGGCGCCGTCCTCCGCCTCGATGACGTTGTACCCCTCCTCTTCCATGGAGCCCTTGACTTGGTTCCGAAAGAAGTTGGAGTCCTCGGCAAAGAGAATGGAGTAGCTGCCGACGCCCTCCTCCTGTGGCAGGGACTGCTCCTCGAACCATTCTGGGTTGAGTGTCTGAACGATCTCATACATGTCAATGAGCAAAGTGGTATGGTCGTTGATAATGGCCGATCCCATGATGCCGGTCTGCTTCAACGTCGTGCCATCAACGTCCAGGCCGGTTTCCATGGCGTCCACTGGTCCGATGGCCAAGAGTCCCACCTCGCGTCCGGCCACTATGAAGACAATCACCAGGAGATTGTCGCTCGGCGCCAGGGGTTTGACCATGGCGGCTTCGTCAATGGAGAAAAGCGGCAGGCTGCCGCCACGGTACTGCATCACCCGTTTGCCGCCCACCTCTTCAATATCGCTGGCCTTGATCTTCTCGATGCGCTCGACAAGGTTGAGAGGTGCGGCGAATTGCTCCTCTTCGGCGCTACGGAAAATGAGCAGTGATTGCCGGTCGGATTTCTGTCTGAGGATCGATTCGGCCGCCTGGAGTTCTCTGGCTTTGATGCTGCTCTCCACCGATGTCAGGCCAGCCATCCGCGCCAGGTTGCTCACGTCGAGTATGAGGGCGACACGGCCGTCCCCCATAATGGTGGCGCCGGCGTAGCCACGGCATTTCTTTAGATCGCGTCCCAGCGGTTTTACCACGATCTCTTCCGAGTCATGCAATTCGTCCACGACCAAACCGTATTTCATGGTGCCGGTGGAGACCACCACGATGTTCAATGCGCTGGCGGCCCTAAAGCGTCTTTCCGCGGCGGTCTCGGACGGGTTGACCTCCGCCGATGCCGGTTCGACATCTGTGGCCGGCACCGTCTCGTTCTCATCTGTGAAAAGGGCGGTCTTGGTCTCGCGCGCATCTGTAATACTTTGGCGACGATCGGGACGATAGGTGTTGGTCTTGGGGTCGTGGTACAGCGGTTTGACGCCGATGATATCGGCCAATTTAACCAATGGTAGAAGATCACCGCGCAACCGCACAACTTCGGCGTCGCCAACGCGTTCGATGCGGTCGCGAACCTGGTCGGCGGGGATTCGCAGCAACTCTTCAAGGTTGACCTGTGGAATGGCGTAACGCTCACCACCCGTGTACACCACCTGGCAGGGAATGATGGCCAGTGTCAGGGGCAGTTTGATGCGAATGGTGGAGCCTTTACCGGCTTCCGACTCGATGTCGATGAGGCCGCCCAGTTTGTCCAGGTTGGTTTTGACCACATCCATGCCAACGCCGCGACCGGAGACATCGGTGACCTTTTCGGCAGTTGAAAAACCGGGAAGAAAAATGAGGTTCACCTGGTCCTTGTCGGACAACACCTTGGCCTGATCCTCCGTGATGAGGCCCTTTTCGATCGCCTTTTGGGCGATAAGTTCGCCATCGAGACCCTTGCCGTCATCTGCAATCTCGATGTTCACTTGACCCGCCTCATGGTAGGCCTTTAGGTAGATCTGACCAACTTCCGGCTTGCGGTTTTTGCGCCGGGTCTCAGGCGATTCTATGCCATGGTCGACGGCGTTGCGCACGAGATGGGTGAGGGGGTCACCGATCGCTTCAATGATGGTCTTGTCAAGCTCCACATCCTTGCCCTCGAGGGTCAGCTCGACTTTTTTGCCCAGACTGCGGGCCAAATCGCGCACCACGCGGGGAAATTTATTGAAAACGTTCCCAATACTCTGCATGCGGGTCAGCATGATGGCCTCTTGCAATTCCGAGGTGATCAGGTCGATCCGCTGACCCGCAATCTCCGAGGCGCGATGGTCGTCGGAGGTCATGGATTGCAGTAACTGATTCCGGGACAGAACCAACTCTCCCGCGAGGGTCATGAGTTGATCCAGCAAACTGACGTGCACCCGAAGGCTGGTTTCCTGCTCTGCCATTACCGGTTTGGTTCCAGACATGTTTTTTTGCGGTGTTGCCATCGCTGATTCCGGTATCGTCGGCTCTGGCTGTCGAACCTCCTCGGGAACCGGCTCGCTGGCCGTTTCAGGGACAGCGGACGCCGCCGACGTTGCCGCACTCGTATCCTCGACGGATTCCGTCGCTGCGGCCATCGTCGGTTCCCCGCCGGCAGGGGCGCCCTCCAAGGTTAACAGCTGCTGGTTGGGTGTCAGTTGAAGGATGTTGGCGGGATTGATTCCGAAAAGGACGTTGATATCCCCGGGTTTGAGGATGGTGGCAAACAGAAGCGCGAGGGTATCGCCACCGCAGGACCATTGGGCGTCAATGGTGGCGATGGGCGGCAGCGTCACACTGCTCGCCAGAATGGACCCGGTTTGATCCATCTCCGTAAGGAGCTCGGCCAAAGAGCGGTTTTGGGCGGTAATATCCGCCGCCATGTCCAGATGGACCAGGTACACACATTTGCCATCGGCATGGGCCTCTGCCAACGCTTCCGCCGATGGGGTCAATATCGAATGACCGTCGGGTGTCTCGACCTCAACCGTTTTCCCCTCAGCCGCAACCGGCGAATCGGTGGTTTCCGCTGCCGCGCTCGCCGTGGTTTCGGTGGTGGGCGCCTCCTCCGCGGGGGGCGTCCTACCCGCCAGCACCTCTTGGAGGGCTTTGACATGGATTGAAATATCGACATCATTGCTGTTGAGGACATCGTTCATCAGCGCCTTGAGCTGATCGGAAGCGTCTAGCAGCACGTTGACGATATCGGGCGTCGGCACCATCTCTCCGGCACGGATCTTTCCCAGAATGTTTTCCATCTCATGGGTCAGCTCCTTGATGTTGTTGAGGCCCATGAATCCGGCGCCACCTTTGATGGAGTGCGCAGCACGATACACCTTGTTGACCAGGTCCTCATCGATGTTGGCCCCGTTTTCTTCGATGGCCAGAAAGTCATTTTCAATGTCTGCCAGGTGCTCAAGGGATTCTTCGAGGTACATCTGTAAGGTTTCGTCATCCTGGATCGTCATGATCGCACTCCTTGTAACAGGTCAATCTGCAATGCTCCCCATCCCGCTGTCCTGCGGGATAGGGAGTGAAGGTGAATTTTCGCGAAAAGGGACATCATCGACGCCAGTATCGGTCTGCCCTGGCCGCTCAGCGACAGTCCCCACAAGCATTACCAAATAGATAAGGGGCTCGGCGGCTGCCTTGGAGTATATATCTGCTTGGACCAATAAAACTTTAGGGGTGATTCGGGCGCCGTAGAGCGGCTTGAAGCGCGGTGAAACGCCCGTTGAAGGGAGCCGTCAAGCGCACTGCCGAACAGCTGCGGGGCGGAATGGTGTGGCGTGCAAAACCGCCGCCAGGGACGGGGCATCCCGGCGGCGGGGAGGGTTCTATTTGAAGGGCGAGAGCAGGCTCGCCTTGAGGTACTCGCGGTTCAAACGGGCGATATTGGTGATGGAGATCTCCTTGGGACACTCCACTTCACACTCGGTTTCATTCGTACAATTGCCGAATCCCAGCTCATCCATGCATTTGACCATGTTGATGGCTCTCTGAGCGGCTTCTGGCCGACCTTGCGGCAGGAGGGCCAGGTGCGAGACCTTGGCGCCCACGAACAGCATGGCCGAGGCGTTAGGGCAAGCCGCGACACAGGCGCCGCAACCGATGCATTGGGCTGCGTCCATCGCCAGGTTGGCGTTTTCCTGTGGTACCGGGAGGGCGTTTGCGTCTTGGGCGCCGCCGGTGTTGACGGAGATATAGCCGCCCGCGGCGATGAGGTTGTCCAGGGGGCTGCGGTCCACGGCCAGGTCTTTGATCACCTTGAACGCCATGGCACGGAAAGGTTCGATGGCGATGGTATCGCCACTTCTGAAATGGCGCATGTGGAGTTGGCAGAGTGTGGTGCCCCGCTCGGGGCCGTGGGGCCGACCGTTGACCACCGCTCCACACATGCCGCAGATTCCCTCGCGACAGTCGTGGTCAAAAGCGATGGGCGCCTCTCCTTTAAGGGTCAGCTCTTCGTTGACGACATCCAGCATCTCTAAAAAACTCATATCGGTGGAGATGTTGCGCGCTTCGTAGGTTTCGAAGCGGCCTCTATCCCTGGGACCGTCCTGACGCCAAACTTTCAGGGTGATATCGATATTTTTCATCACTTGTAGCTCCTTTGCGTCAGTTTGACATGTTCAAACTCGAGGGACTCCTTGTGAAAGGCCGGATCCTGATTCTCGCCCTGGTATTCCCAGGCCGCCACATGACAGAAGTTCTCGTCGTCGCGCAGGGCTTCGTTTTCCTCCGTCTGGAAGTCCTCGTTAAAGTGGCCCCCACAAGACTCCTGGCGGGCGCGGGCATCGATGATCATCAGCTCGGCGAATTCCAGGAAATCGGCGACGCGACCGGCCCGTTCCAAACTCTGATTGAGTTCATCGTGTTGGCCAGGAATGAGGACGTTATCCCAGAACTCGGCGCGCAGATTCTGAATCAGCCCGCGGGCCTTGTCGAGGCCATCGTTGTTGCGCGCCATGCCGCAGTAGTCCCACATGATAAGGCCCAACTCACGGTGGAAGTCGTCTACGGTGCGTTTGCCCTGGACAGAGAGCAGTTTGGCCGATCGCTCCTTGACCGCGGTTTCCGACGCGGTGAAGGCATCGTTCTCGGCCGTGATCCGCTCTCCCTGGGCGCCCGCGTTGAGATAGCCGCCGATGGTATAGGGCAGGACGAAGTAGCCGTCTGCCAGCCCCTGCATCAGAGCACTGGCCCCCAGACGATTGGCGCCATGGTCGGAAAAATTGGCCTCCCCTAAAACGAAGAGCCCGGGCACGTTGCTCATGAGGTTGTAGTCCACCCAGAGACCGCCCATGGTGTAGTGTACTGCCGGGTAGATCATCATCGGCGTCGTGTAGGGGTCGTCGGCCGTAATCTTTTCGTACATCTGGAAGAGGTTCCCGTATTTTTTCTCGATCACATCGCGGCCGTCGCGTTTGATGGCGTCCGCGAAGTCAAGATAAACCGCCAGCTGAGTCTCGCCGACGCCCTTGCCCGCATCGCACTGCTCTTTGGCGTTGCGCGACGCCACGTCGCGCGGCACCAGGTTACCGAAGCTGGGGTATTTGTTCTCCAGGTAATAATCCCGCTCCGAATCGGGGATCTCATGGGGCGGCCGCCGATCATCAGCCCTCTTGGGAACCCAAACACGACCATCGTTGCGCAAGCTTTCACTCATGAGGGTCAGTTTGGATTGGTAGGTGCCATGGACAGGGATGCAGGTCGGGTGAATCTGGGTGAAGCACGGGTTGGCGAAGCAGGCACCTTTCTTATAGGCGCGGTAGGCGGCGGTGACGTTGGAGGCCATGGCGTTGGTGGAGAGGAAATAGACGTTGCCATAGCCGCCGGTGGCCAGGACGACTGCATCGGCGGCATGTCGCTCAATGGCCCCGGTGATCAGGTTGCGCGCGATGATGCCCTTAGCGTGGCCGTCTACCACGACCAGGTCGAGCATCTCCCGCCGCGGAAAGAGGCTCACCTTACCGGTGGCGACCTGGCGCATGAGGGCCTGGTAGGCGCCGATGAGAAGCTGTTGCCCGGTTTGTCCGCGGGCGTAGAAGGTGCGCGATACCTGTGCGCCCCCGAAGGATCGATTGGCCAGAAGGCCGCCGTAGTCGCGTGCAAATGGAATCCCTTGGGCCACACAGTGGTCGATGATGTGGTTGCTGATCTGCGCCAGACGGTAGACGTTGGCCTCGCGGGCCCGGAAATCGCCACCTTTTACCGTGTCGTAAAAGAGGCGCCAAATGCTGTCCCCATCATTGGGATAGTTCTTGGCGGCGTTGATGCCGCCCTGGGCCGCGATGCTGTGGGCTCGGCG
>JASJCL010000073.1 GCA_030066015.1 Desulfosarcinaceae bacterium
CTGTTTCACTTGGTCCCAATTCTCTTCAATCATCCCACGGGTACTGAGGTACTTCCAACCTCTAGGGAGCGGCAAGCGACTGCACTGGAAAATCAATTCTAGATAGGGGTTTAGCCCTTACCAATATTCAGGCAGGGGACGAATTATAATTGCTTCAAAATAGGGCTTATGATATTTTTGGTCATGCGATATTAGGCAGTTGGGCGTTACAAGAGCTACCTCGAAACACCAATGTGGAGGCCTCAAGAATTGAAACCTTCGATTTTTGCTAGAATTTCTGAAGGCTATGAATCAGGGAAAATTGACAGGCGTTCATTTTTAAGACTTTGCGCGGCGGCGGGCGTTGGTTTTTCATCTCCCTACTTTCAGCTCAGTTGCTCTGGGGATCAACTGAGCCATGAAGAAGATAAAGCGGATGCATTAGGTCCCAAATCAGCCGGACTTCTTCGGACTGATCAAAACCTCTTCTTACAAGACATTGGAAAACGCTTCAGCAATCTCACATTGCGGGTTATCAGCGAAGACACCCCACCCTCCAAGGCAACCATTAAACTAATGAGAGAAGAGTTCTCCCCGGTAACCGGAGTAGAAGTAGAGTGGGAGTTGCTCCCGTTGGACCGCGTATTGGCGAAAATTGGGGCTGATATTGGACGCAGGGCTGGAACCCATGATGTATTTTACATGGATCAGGCGTGGATCGGCCGCTTTTACAATGACTGCATATCTCCCCTGGAATTGATGGAGAAAAAAGACGTCGCCTATCCGGACTACCGTTTTAATGATATTCTACCCGCCATTGTGAAACATGTTTCCACATATAAAAACCAGCTTGTCTCAATACCCTATGATATTCCCATCTTCATTACCATGTACCGTAAGGATATTCTTGATGATTTACAGCTGAAGGTGCCGGGGACACTCGAAGAGTATATGGAAGTGGTCAAGGCGATTAACGATTCCTTGGCGCCCAACGTATATGGGACCACGGCAGCATGGAAGTCCGGCCATTATGGATTGGAATGTAATATGACCGCGTGGCTGTGGGGGCATGGGGGATCAATTTACGCTGAAAAGGGACAATCCGCTCTGAATGATGAGAACGCCCATGCAGCCATGATGTACATGCTAGAACTTGGCAAGAACATGGCCCCCGGTGTCACGACCTGGGACTGGTATGGAGAGTCTGAAAGTTTCGCCCAGGGACAGGCCGGCATCATCACCTCATGGTGTGAATATTTTCCGGTGTATGATGATCCGGCCCGATCCAAAGTCGTCGGGCTGGCAGAGGCAGTGCCTTGCCCGTTACCGAACTCGTTGAGATCACCAGAACAATGCAGTTTTGGAGAGGTGCCCGGGGTAAGCCACCAGGGCGGCAGCAGCCTAGCGGTCTCCAAGTATAGCAAACACGTTGATGCGGCGTGGGTATTTGTTCAATGGGCGACGAGTTCCGACGTTACCACACGGGCCTGTGTCTTGGGAGGGGGCTCGAGCCCCATTCGCCTGAGCAATTATAAAGATCCGCGGGTCAACGAGAAGAAAAGAGTGGGCGCAGGCACCACGCGTCATTTTGACATTGTTCTGGATGCCATTCAACATCATATGGGAACAGAACCCCACCTGCCAGGATGGCCATCACTGGCGACAGACGTATTCGCCGTTGAATTGGGAAAAATGACGACAGGGCAACAGGGCATCACGGCCACTCTGGATAAAATGAAATATGCAGCCGATTCCGTTGCGGAGAAATTGCAGAGGGAATCACGTGATGATGGCAAATAACAGTACGCCCGGACTCAGCTTGTCCGTCAAACTATTGATATCCTTTCTTGTAGCGGCCCTGGTCCCTTTGAATGTTCTCCTATTTTTCAATATCAGGGCGACCCGTACCTCGCAAGAAACCATAGGTTACAACACCCTATCTGCTTCTGCATCACATACCAGCCTTCGTCTGAATGGATTCATTCAAGACAATTTGAACGTGATCCGTGCCGAAGCCCAATTGCCGGTATTTTCAGATTTTTTAACGATCTCTGCCAGCAGGGCCAATATTGAAGAAGAAAAAAACCAAGTGACGGATATCCTATCCTCATTGAAAAGAAAAAATCATGTATTCCTGGCATCTTACGCTTTGCTGGATCATACGGGACGTAATGTTGCCGATACGGAACCTGAAAATGTCGGAAAGAATTTGTCCGGCAGATCCTATTTTCTTAAAACCCTGGAGAATGGCTTTCCCTATGTTTCAGACGTAGAGTTCGACGAAAGCGACAACAGGGCCTACCTCTACTTCAGCAGCACTGTGCAGGACAGCAATGGACGGTTTATTGGCGTACTTCGGTCCAAATTCAGTGCGACCGTTCTCCAGCAGTTGATTGTCCAGGATACGGGGCTGGTCGGGCCAAAATCATTCGCCATGCTTATCAATCAAGACCACCTGATTCTTGCCTATGGGATCTTCTCGCATGGGGCTGCCGAAAAAACCGTTTTTAATCCGGTGACGGCCATATCGACTCAGGATGCTGAGACACTCACACGCAAACGACGTCTGCCGCTTAACCGAAAGGCGCATCCCCCTTTCGACCTGCAGGCGCTAAAAAACGGACTGGATAAGGTGGACAGTCCGCGTCCGTTTTTCGTTAGCCGGCTCCCGTTTACAGAGGATGTCCGGTTTGCAGGTGCTGTGACACGCATCCCCAACATGCCTTGGATGGTGGCGTTTTTTCAACCCCTGGATGTGTTTCATACACCCGCAGATGCACAGGTTCTACTGGCAGTCATCATTACCGCCAGTGTCGCTGTGTTGATCAGTCTTGCCGCCCTGTTCTGGTCCAGGTACTTATCCCGACCCATGCTTCAGTTGGCGAGGGTCGCCAAAAAGATCAGTGAAGGGGATCTATCTGCAGAATATCGCATAAAGAGCAGGGATGAAATCGGTATCCTTTCAGAAACCCTGAACCTGATGACCAGAAGATTGCGACGCCGTCTAAAGCTTGAATCGTTTATCTCTTCCATCTCAAAGAAGTTTATTAATATCAAATTAAACGACATCCGTACTGTCATTGACCACACCCTGAAAGACATTGGGAGATTTACTGGCGCAGATCGGGTGATTCTCTTTCAGCCATCTGGGAGGGATCTTAAAGTTCTGGTGTGCACCAGTGAATGGGTAAAACCCGGAATCACACAACCCCATGAAATCTCGCGCACGCTGTCAGTTAATGAATATCCTCAATTTTTCGAAAGCCTATCGGGTGAAGGGCTGATCAGCTTCACAACCATCAATGAAACTGATCTCCATCTAGCGGCCCCCTACTGGTTGTCCAGAAACACCGCCAGCGCCATTTGTGTAACCATACCAAGGCCTGGCGACAGCATCGGGTTTATCGGAATTGAATCAATCGAAGAAATAGGACGATTTCGGTCCGACACCCTATACCTGTTGAATATGTCCGCAGAAATCATCGGATCGGCCTTGGAAAGAAGACAGATTGAGGTCGAAAAAGAGAGCGCTTATTCGCAGATACACAACCTCCAAAATTATCTGTCAAATGTTATCAACTCCATGCCATCGGTACTAATTGGCGTGGATCAACAAATCCGGGTTACCCAATGGAACATGATGGCGGAAGACAAAATTGGTATTACGGCCGAAAATGCACGTGGCGTGTTTTTGCCCGACCTGATCCCGTGGATGTTGCCCGAATTGGAGAAAATCTCCAATAGTATTGTCAACCGTCAGATCGTTCTCGTTCAAAAACGTCCCAGGAGTGCGGCAGACAGAACCTGTTACGAGGATATGACAATATATCCCTTGGTCACTGACGGCAAGAGCGGTGGGGCTGTGATCAGAATCGATGATGTAACGGAAAAAGTCGAGATGGAAGAGATCATGGTCCAGAGTGAAAGAATGCTCTCCGTGGGCGGCTTGGCTGCGGGTATGGCCCATGAGATAAACAATCCATTGGCCGGTATGCTTCAATCTGCCAATGTCATGAAATCACGGCTTCAGCGTCTCGATATGAAAGCCAATATTCGAGCGGCGGATGAAATTGGGATCTCCATGCGCCATATCCGGGAATTTATGGAAAAGCGTGGAATTTTTAGTATGATTAACGACATTAACGAATCCGGAAGCCGGGTGGTGGAAATTATAGACAACATGCTGGGCTTTGCGAGAAAAACAGATACGGTGACATCATCCCATTATCCGGACCGACTGCTGAACCAAACCCTCGAACTTGCAGCCTCAGATTATGACCTGAAGAAACAATATGATTTCAAAACCATCAAAATAGTTAGAGCCTATGAAGAAAACCTTCCGATGCTGCCCTGCGAGGGGAGTAAAATCCAGCAAGTGTTCCTCAATATTCTTAGGAACGGTTCTCAGGCGATGCACACTCACGGGACATGTGATGGTCTTCCCCCCACCTTCATCCTGAGGGTGGCGGTTGAAAGCCTCCCGCCCATGGTCAGGATAGAAATACAGGATAATGGTCCCGGTATGAATGAACATACCCGCAAAAAAATCTTCGAACCTTTCTTCACGACGAAACCCGTCGGTGAAGGTACCGGATTGGGTTTATCCGTATCCTATTTCATTATTGTTGAAAACCACGGCGGAACCCTGGATGTGGTTTCAGCGCCAGGCAAGGGCACGAATTTTATTCTCAGGTTGCCTTTAGAACGAGATGGGTGATTGAGATGGGTTTGAATAATGAACGCCTGCCGGTGGTCATTGCCGTTGGAGACCACATACGATAATTGCCACAGTCCTCCCGGTGGTGCCTTGATGATAACTTCTTCATCGAACGTCGTCAATTTCTACAGGCTGTACCACTTCCGCCACAAAATCCATGCATGAATCGGGCTCGCTCAATCTGACCCCATCTCCTTTGCCGGCGGATGAATGACTTTCATGGCCATAGGCTTGGCGAAGTATGAACGCACAGTCTATCCACCGGCCATCGTCCCGTAAAAATGAACCTGAGCACTTTCACCCACCGGTTCATCGAGCGCCTTGCGCACCCCATCTACGATGGCGAAAACGATAAGCACGGGCGGAACGCCGACCTCCAGTGCGGCCTCGTGCAGCGTCTTCTCCTTCGAGATCTCAACCGTCACTTGCTTCGGAAGCGCTGGGACCACGCTCCGAATGGTGTCAGCAATGTGGATGGAAACGGCCATGGCGTCAGCCGTCCCCATGGCAGGCCCAGGTGGCCATGGTGCGGGCAACCGCTTTCAAACCACAGCGCTCCAGGGTGGCCGCCGTGGGGAGGCCGTTGCGGTCCCACCCCCTGAGGTCGTAGTATTCGTCCAGGAGGATGTCGATCTCCGCCCGGCTGATACAGTGTCCCTCGTTGGGGCCATCGGGTATCGGCTCGGCCATGAAGCGCTCCGGCGGATAGTCCCAGGCGCGGCCGAAGCCCTGAAGTTCACGGGCTGAGATACTGCGGGTGAGGTGCCAAACTTTTTCGGAGACGGCCAGCATATCGTCCCAGCTCAGCGGGTTGCCGGTGATCACGGCGAAGAGGCGCTCGTAGTGTTCCACCTCGAAACCGAGTTCCATGAACTGAAGCCGGCAGATCCCTAGAAGGTCGAAGAGGGGTCGCAGGTGCTGGCTGGCGATAACGTTTGCCGCTCGTCCTGTGACCTCCGATTTGGGCAGCCGTTCACGCTTGCCTTTACTGGCGATGAGGTCATGGACGCTGCCCGAACTACCGGCCAGGTCGTGTCCCAGCACCCAGGCGCGGGCGTGGTGGGCGCCGATGTCGCTGGTCATATAGGCCAGCATCATCCCGGGCGCATTCCGGCACTCGTAACCGCTCCACTCCAGCCCCTTGACGTGGATGGCGAACGCTTCCGATCCCTGACCGACCTTTTGCGCGGCAGTTTTGACACCGTGCGCCAGCAGATCGCCAATCCCCTCCCGTCGCGAGATGCATTCGAGCAGGTGCACCACCGACGCCAGGTCGCCGAACTGAACATCGCGGCCGATCGTCTCCCGGTCGAGGAGCCCCTTTTCATAGCATTCGATGGCCCAGGAGCAGACCACACCGGCGCTGATAGTGTCCAATCCCAGCTCGTCACAAACATAATTGGCGTAGGCGATTTCGGAAATCTCACCGATGAGACAATTACTGCCCAGCAGGGAGATGGTTTCAAATTCGGGACCCTCCACATAGACGTCGCCCAAGCCTGTTCTGGCTTTGCCGTATTTACCGCAGGGGGTGGGACAGCAGTAGCAGCCTTTGTCGGTGATCTTGAGTTCGCGCAGAATGGCGGCCCCATTGATCTGGGTGTGCTGGTCCCAGTAGGAGGTCTGGAAATTCCGGGTGGGGAAGGCCCCCACGCGGTTGATCCAATCGGTGATGCCGGCCGTCCCCTCAGGGGTCCATCCAGTAAATCCGGGTTTGGTGCGGATCGCCTGGAAGGCGTTCAGCCCTTCCGTCAAGGCCGCCTTGGGATCTGCCACTGGAATCGAACCGGTGCCCTTGACGGCGATGGCCTTGATATTCTTCGATCCCAACACGGCACCGATACCCACCCGGCCGGCCTGGCGGCCGAAATCGTGGGTGATGCAGGCGTAGACCACACCGTTCTCCCCGGCGGGGCCGATGGTGAGGATCTGATAGGCATCGCCCAGCTCTGCCTTCAAGCGTGCTTCTGTCGCAATGGATCCCATGCCCCAGAGGTCACCGGCGGGTTTGAGAGCGATGCGCTCATCCTCGATCACCAAGAGGCTGGCCTGGGGCGCCCGACCGGTGAGGATCAGCATGTCGTAGCCGGCGTACTTCAGGGACGGGCCGAAGTGGCCGCCCAGGTTGCTGTCCCCGTACCCCCCCGTGGCGGGCGATTTGCAGCCAAAGTGGGTTTTGCCCGAGGCCGGCATGAAGTGGCCGCTCATGGGACCGGAAGCGGCAATGAAGAGGTTCTCCGGCCCCAGGGGATCGGCCTGGGGCGGCAACTCGTCAAAGAGGGTCTTGGCCACGAAACCCCTTCCACCGATGAAGCTATGGGCCATCTCGGCCGGGAGGGGCTGTTTGGCGATCTTGTCTTGAGTAAGGTCGATGCGCAGGATGGTACCTGCATAGCCAGGTAACATGGTTGGATCTCCTTTAGTCCTCTGCAATGACCAGGGCGTCGCGGGGGCACACCGCCGCACAGGCCTTGCAAAGCGTGCATTTGATGGGGGCATCCAGGCGGGCGTGTTCGAACATCACCCCATGGGGACAGGCGTCGACGCACTCCCCACAAGTGATGCAGGCATCCGTGTCTACCAGAAAGATACCGTTCTCCTCTTCGATGGCCTCAACTGGGCAGGCCTCGGCGCAGACCCCGCACTGGTCGCAGAGACGGATCTCGTAGACCCCTGGTGCCGGGAAGCGGCCGTGGATGCTGAGGGCCGCCATGGCGGGATTGACCTGACCGAAGTTGGTCAACCCGCAGACCAGCTTGCAGGCGCCGCACCCCGAGCAGTGTTCCGATTTGGCGATGAGCTTCATCTTCCGATCCTGTTGGTAGTGTTATTGTTCTTTAGGCCCTGGCCAGAAATAGGCACCGGCTAATGTTCAGGCGATCTTCTCCTTGACCGCATCCAGCGCTTTGTTCAGACTTTCAAATCCGCCCTGGGCATCGATGGTGGCCATGGCCTGTTCGTTGAGGCCGCCCGGGGTCATGGATTCGGCTACCAGGGCGGGGATATCGCCGCCGGGAACCGATTCAGCGATGGTCGCCAGGGCGCCGAACATGGCGGCGGCATAGGCGGCCGCCTTCTCCCTCTGGATTCCCTCGGCAGTCGTCCAGGCGGTTACCGCTTCCATCATGGCATAGTAGGGGGCCATGAGGGCAGTGACGATGGAGAGGGTCTCGAGCTGGGACTCGCGGTCCAGCTGGATGACGGTCCCCAGAGGCCTGAAGAAGGCGGTCACCTGGTCGTGGTGGGGATACAGGGCGATGGGGCCCTTGTGGATGGCCGTGCAGGGCAGTGGGACCGCGCGCACGATCTGCGTCGCAGGGAGCACCAGGGGGCGGACGGCCGCGATGGGAGTGCCGGCCAGCAGGTGGATAATGGGTTGATCGCTGCGGAAATTCAAGGGCGCGAGAATGCTCTCCTTGTGCTGGGGCAAGACCGCCAACACCACCAGATCCGACCGATCGACCACCGCCTGGTTGTCGGCAGCCATCTCGACCGGTACATAGGCTTCGGCGAGTCGGGCCGCTTTCTTTCGATTGCGGGGGGAGACCCAGATCTTCTGAGGCGGCCTGTCCGTGGTGCAGAGGCCCGTGACGATGGCGCTGGTGATAGCGCCCGTGCCAATAAATCCGTAGTCCATTCAGCTATTCTCCTTCACTGGCATGGCGGGTGACCGAGCCCGTTAGAAGCCGTACACCCGCAGCAGACGCTTGATCTTCCCTTCCTTCTGCAGGATTTGCAACCCCGCGTTGAACTCTCTCACCTTCTCCTGAGCCCTGTCTGTCTTTTTAGAGACCGTCAGATAGAGCGCTTTGATCGCCAGGGGAGGGTCCATGAACTCCACATCGCCGGATCGCCAGGGAAATTTCTTGGCGATGATGTTTTTGGCCACATATTTATCGATCACGATCAGCTCGACCTCCCCTTGGAGAAGCTGCAGGATATTTTCTTCATCGTTGGCGACTTCGATCTTGGTCAGAAAGTCGGCCGCGTCAAATTCGGGGGTGTTGGCATACCCCCTGCCGACGCCGAATTTATATTGCTGAAGATCCCTTAGCGCCTGGGTCTGATCGATGCGGGGATCGGTCTTGTATTGAATCAGTTCGCGGCGATATTTTTTCTTCTTATCGTATTCGATCCCGCCGGGAGAGAACGCGTGCACTGGGCGCTCTTTACAGAGCCCCAGGTAACTGTTCCCAAAAGGTTCCGAGTAGAGAAAATAGGCTTCCCGCTCTTCGGTGTGGTAGGTGGGGAACAGTCCATCGGCCTCACCCGCTTTGGCCATCTCCAACGATTGGTCCCAGTTGTGAAACTCGATCTCCACCGCATAGCCCGCCTTTTCGAAGGCCATACGGACAATGGCCGCACTGATGCCCTTCTGAGGCATCTCCAGCCCGACGTAGGGTTCCCAGGTGAGGGAGAGGAGCTTGACCTGCTTCTGGGCGGCCGCACCCTGGGCCCCGATGAATAGACTCAGCAGAATCACGACGATATAGGTTGGCGTTTTCATGTCTCCTCCTGGATGACACCGGCTGCAGTGTCCAAATAGGGTCGCTGCTGTGACAGGTCGGCATGCTGCTGCATACCGGTTATTGCTTGAACTCCGCCACGATGCAGCGGGTGAAAGACACCATCATGAACACCATGAGTATCATGAACGGAAATGAGAAGATAAAAGAGACCGTCTGGACCGCCTTGAGACCGCCGGTGAGGAGCAGCATGGCGGCGATGGTGCTGCACAGGACCCCCCATCCCACCTTGGCACGATTGCTGGGGTTGATGTTGCCATTGGAGCTCATCACGCCGATGATGTAGGTGGCCGAGTCCGCCGAGGTGATGAAGAAGATGCAGATGATGACCATGGTGACCAGGGACAAAATGGCACTCAGGGGTAAAAAATCATAGAGTTGAAACACCGCGGCGGTGGGGTCCGCCAGAGCGGCCTCGGCGATGCCGGGGCTCTCCGGCATGGTCAACTCCAAATTCAGGGCTGTGCCGCCGAGAATACTGAACCAGATGGCGCAGAGCAGGGTCGGCGCCATGAGGGCGCCGAGGACGAACTCCCGAATGGTCCGCCCCCTTGAGATGCGGGCGATGAAGGCCCCCACGAAGGGTGCCCACACCAGCCACCAGGCCCAGTAGAAGACGGTCCAGCTGCCCATCCAGTCGTACCCCACGCGATTTTCGGTGATCTTGGCCGTGTCCATGAAGAAGCTGAATTTGATGATGTTCTGGAAATAATCCCCCAGAGATTCGATCAGGGACTCCAGGATGTAGATGGTGGGCCCGCAGATCAGAATGAGGGCCATCAGCCCGAAAGCCATGAACATGTTGGTGGTGCTCAGGATCTTGATGCCCTTGTCGACCCCTGTGACCGCCGAGAAGATGTAGAGCACCGTGACCACCACGATGATGATGATGGCGATGGTGTTGTTGTTGGGGATGCTGTAGAGTTTGTTCAGGCCGGTGGACACCTGCATGGCGCCCATTCCCAGGGAGTTGGCCACGCCGAAGAGGGTCACCACGATGGCCAGGGCGTCGATACTTTTGCCCAGCCCGCCCCTGACGTGCTTCTCGCCCACCAGGGGCGCCACTGTCCAGCTGAAGAGGCCGGGGGCGCCCTTTCTGAACTGGAAGTAGCCCAGCACCAGGGCGACGACGGCGTAGCAGGACCAGGGGTGCAGCCCCCAATGGAAAAAGGCGATCCGCATGGCGTCGGCCGCCGCCTCAGGGGTCCTGGGATCTGTATGGGGGGGCGTGGCATAGTGAAACATAGGCTCGGCCACTCCCCAGAACACCAATCCGATGCCCATGCCGGCGGCGAACAGCATGGCGAACCAGGCCATGAGGCTGAATTCCGGTTGCTCGTCGTCCTTCCCCAGGCGGATATTGCCGAACTTGCTCATGGCGACGATGAAACAGAAGAGTACGAAGCCCGCCACCAGCAGCAGGTAGGACCAGCCAAAGTTGTTGATGAAAAACTTGAAGATCTTGTCGAAGACCTCCTTGACCATGTCGGCGGAGATCAGCGTCGCCACGATAAAGATGGAACACACCAGAACCGATCCAATCGTGATGCCTTTGTCAAGGGTGCTCTCTGGGGCTTTCATCCGCTTCACCTTTCATTCTTGAAGGTGCGTTGCTGTCACGTCATGGTTGCCGGTAGGCGCCGTCGTCACGCTTCCGCCGGGTGCGGGTGCATTCTGCGGCCCAGACCCGCTACATCGATCCCCAGATCTTGCATGCAGGCGTCCAGGCGGCTCTTCCCATCGGCCGGCAGATCCGGCCGCTGGTAGCGGTTTAACAGGCGTTCCAAGGCCTGTGCGATCTTGCCGAAGAGGGCCTCGTCGGCCGTTTGCCCGGCGGGCAGGGCCCCCTGCAGACTGACCTTGGTGGCAAAAGGTGCTGTGCGGCAGTGCAGGGCCGTGTGCATCTGGGTGAGAAACTCACCGCCAGGTCCCACCTGTTCGATGACGTCTAAGGCCATGTGCGTCTCGTCCGTGTTCAAGTCGGCGAGATAGTGGTTGACCCGCTCCAGGATTTCCAGGTCGACGATGTACTTCTCGAAGGACATGGCCCCGTAACTGTCCAGGCCGCCGGCGGAGTGGAAGTTGAAATTGATCTTCTCCTGGTTGGCCACGAACTGGACCATCATGCTCTCGTAGCCGGCCTGCACCGAAACGTTCTTGGCGTCGTTGAGGCCGCCGCCGCCCCGGCAGGGCAAGCCGTACATCTTGGCCAGACGGGCACAATATTTCACTGCCAGGGCGGATTCCGGCGTGCCGATGGTAAAGGCGCCGGTGCGCATGTCGGCGTTGGCGGTGGCCGAACCATAGATGGCGGGTGTTCCCCGGCGCACCATCTGTGCCAGGGCGACGCCCACCAGGGTCTCGGCATTGGAGATGGCGATGGTGCCCGCCAGGGTGACCGGACCGGTGGAGCCCGCCATCACCGCCGGGGAGACCACCACCGGCTGGCCATGGTCGGCGTAAACCATCAGGGTGTCGAGCATCTTCTCGTCGAACTGCAGGGGCGATAGAGTGCTGACCAGGTTGGCGATGCGGGGGGCCTTGACCAGTCCCTCCTTGTCGGTGGCGAAGAGGGCCATGAGCATCTGCATGGTATTGCGACTCTCTTCCCGGCCCCCCATGCCGCCGAACAGGCATTTGTCCGAGTGCACCAGGGTGGCGTAGAGCAGGGTGGGGTAGAGATTGACGTCGTTGGGTAGGTCGTCGGGGGTCACCATGACCCCACCGTTCATGTTGAAGGCCGGGGTGGCGTGCACCAATTTGACGAATGTGAGGTAGTCATCGAACCGCGCTTTGCGGCGGTTACCCGCCAGGTCTGCGATGAAGGGAAAGCCGGCGTTGGAGGAGACATGCTCGACCCGATCCCCCCCGATCCGCATGTCATGCTCGGAATTACGGGCGTAGATGGTGAACTCGGCGGGTGCATGGGCGATCCACGCGTTCAGCTGATCCCGGGTGAAATACACCCGCCCGTCCGCCACGCGGATGCCGTTGGAAGCGACCAATCCCAGCATCTCGGGGTGATGGAGCCTGACGCCGGTATTTTCGATCAGCCGCATGGAGGCCTGATGCAGCTGCTCCAGATTGTGTTCAATGGTTTCGGCGGACATGCGCGTTACGTCCTTTCTCTTCTTGTGAGGCCCACGGTGTAATGGTTCTATAGCGCCGGTGAACTGCCGCGCCCCATATTACATCATACGCGAGGCTAGCGTTTCGACAACGCCACCATTCCCTGGGTGACCCGGTCGAAGATGATGGCCAGGATCACAATGGCGAGGCCGGAGCGCACCCCCACACCAATCATCATCCGCGTCAGCCCTCTGACCACCTCGCCGCCCAGGCCGCCGGCACCGATGAGACCGGCCAGAACCACCATGGCCAATGACATCATGATGCACTGGTTGACACCGGCCATAATGCTGGGCATGGCGGTAGGAATCTGAATCTTCCAGATGATCTGGCCCTGTGTGGCGCCAAAGGCCTTGCCCACCTCCAATTGGTCCTTGGGGACCTCTTTGATGCCCAGGCTGGTCAGACGCAGGGCCGGCGGAATGGCAAAGACCGCCGTGGCGATGACGGCGGGCGCCCGTCCCAAACTGAAGAGAATCACTGCCGGGATGAGGTATACCCAGGGGGGCATGGTCTGCATGAAGTCCATCACCGGCCGGGTGATCTTGTCGGCGGTCGGGTTGACGGCTGACCAGATCCCGAGGGGGATGGCCACTAGCAGGGCAGCCATGGTAGAAACCCCCACCAGGGCAGTTGTCAGCATGGTGGCCTTCCACAGATCCATCAGATAGCAGAAGAGCAGCCCGCCGAAGGTGAGCGCTCCCACTTGCCGGCCGGCGACCTTCCAGGCCAGCAGGGCGACGACGATCATGACGACGAAGGCGTTGGGGAACAGTAGAACGGCCTCCAGCAGTTTGACCGATCGCTCCATGAGGGCGCTGAGCATTTCGAAGGGGGCGGCATGGTTGACGTTGAGCCAGTCGACCAGGGTTTCGATGTAACTGCCGATGGAGATGACGGCGTCGCCATTCATGATACGGCTCCCTTCTTCAGCTGGGTGACGGCTCCCTGGGAGATGCGGTCCAGGATAATGGCCAGGATGACGATGGAAATGCCGGCATCGAAAGCCTTGCCCACCTCGAGGACGCGGATGGCCCGATACACCTCCTTGCCAAGCCCGCCCGCCCCGATGATGCCGGCGATGACGGCCATGCTGAGGGCCAGCATGAGGCTCTGGTTCACGCCGGCCATAATGGAGGGTAGGGCTGAGGGGAGCTTGATTTTGAACAGGGATTGGGCCGGCGTAGCGCCGAACGCCTTGCCCACCTCAACCTGTTCCCGGGGCACCTGGCGGATCCCCAGGCTGGTGAGCCGCACCGCCGGTGCGAAGGCGATGATGGCGGTGGCCGTGATGGCGGGGCTGGCCCCGAAACCCAGAATGGCGATGGCCGGAATCAGGTATACGTAGGGCGGCATGGTTTGGAGAAAATCCATCAGTACACGGGTCACCTCGCTGACCCGTTGGTTGGAGCCGGCGGCAATGCCCAGAGGAATGGCAAAGAGCAGGGTGATGATGACCGATGCCACCACCAGGGCCATGGTGACCATGGTCTCGTCCCAGAGGTTCATGGCCCAGCACAGCAGAAATCCGGCCGCAGTGAAGGCCGCCATGGTTTTCCCGGCCGTGCGCCAGGCCAGCAGACCGAAGACGATAATCACCACATAGAAGGGCGGCAGTAGAAACACCTGTTCGATGCCGTGCAGGACGCCTTCGATCATGTCGCTGATCAGGTTGAAAGCCGTGTCGAAGGTGGCGCTGATGTATTCCACGAAGGCTTCCACCAGATTGTCGAAGCCGGTTGCGATCTTTTTTGTCTCCATGATGAGCCCATCGTTACAGGGTTAAGGTCGCTATCTGTAGCCAATGTAAGACCAGCTTCCGTTTTCAGGCGACCGACGGGTCGGGGTTGAAGAGGGGCCGGGGGGAGGGTGGCGCTGGGCCGGCCCCTCTTCAATGCCTATCCGCAGCCGCTTGACGCATCGCCGGGCGGCTTTCACGCCGAACGTCGAACTACTTCCCGCCGATCCTCATCCAGCGCTCGGTGACCAGCTCGTTCTCGGACAGCCACTTGTCCACCGCCGCATCGGCCTTGAGACCTTCCTTGATGTAACCCGTCATTTTGATGTTATCTTCCAGGGGAACGAATACGCCGGCCATGATTTCACGCGCCTTGGGATACTCTTGCGCAAACCCCTTGCGACCAATCCAGTAGTAGGACTGCGGCGGCTGCTGCACGTTCTTGGGATCTTTGAGGAACTTGATGTCGAAGGCTTGGGTCATCCAGGAGGGCGTCCACAGGATGGTGGCCATCCACTGCTTTTTGGCCAGAGCGGATTTCAAGGTGGCTGTCATGGCCGCCGTACTGCCGTCCACCAGTTCGAAATCGAGGCCGTAGGCGTCGATCACCTCATTGGTTTGTCGCATGAGGCCGGCGCCGGGTTCGATACCGATGATTTTTCCCTCGAATTTGTCCCTATTGGCGTTCAACTCCGCAATGGAGTTGACGGGGACATAGGCGGGCACCACGATACCCTGGTTGAGCCCGTGGGAGGAGCAGCTGAGCTTCTCCAGTTTCTTGCCATAGCGGGTCCAGTAGTCATAGGCGACGAAGTTGATCTGGGACATGAGGATGTCCACGTCGCCCTTGGCCAGGGTGGCGTAGGCAATCCCCCACTCAAAGAACTCCACTACCTCGATCTCATACCCGTAATGTTTTTCCATCAGCTTTTTGGTCACCAAGCTGGGGCAGACCAGGTCGTTCCACTGAAGGACACCCATCTTAATCGTCTTCCTCTCTTCAGCAACGGCACCGCTGGCGAGGCAGAAAATCAGGGCGACACTGATGAGCACGGCTAGTTTCGCTTTCATTGGATCCTCCTGTCAGGTCTCTTCGTTATAGGTTGTGGTGCAAGCACCGGAACTGCGATCTTTTTTCGCTTTTCTCAGGCACCGCCGGCGGCTTGAGCGTCTTGGGGCTGGGCCGCATCGAATTGGATTTTCTCCGTCGGCTTGCCTTGGATGCCCCGCAGCAGACTGCGCCGGGTGACGATGCCGATGATCTTGCCATCCGCCCTGACAGCCACGCGGTTGGCCTCCACGTCCGTCATGATCTCCACTAAGGTGTCGAGATCGTCGTCAGGCCCCACGCTGGGGAGCTGCTCCGCTGCCACTTCCGGGAATTTTCGCAAGAAGTCCACGGCAGGGTACATGACCGTTGTCGCGCTGACCAAGTGTAGCCGGGAGATGCCGGCCACGAAGTCCGCCACATATTCGTCCGTCGGGTTGGTGACAATCTCTTCGGGCGTCCCGATCTGGACCAGAACGCCATCCTTCATGATGGCGATATGGGCCCCGATGCGGATCGCCTCATCCAGGTCGTGGGTGATGAACAGCGTGGTTTTCTTCAGTTTCTGGGACAGCTCCAGAAACTGGTCCTGAAGCTGTCTGCGGATCAAGGGGTCCAGAGCGCTGAAGGGTTCGTCCATCAGCAGGATGTCGGGGTCGGAGGCCAGGGCTCTGGCAAGGCCAACCCGCTGCTGCATGCCGCCGGAGAGTTCTCTGGGAAAGCGATCGCCCCAACCGTCCAGATGCACCAGGGCCAGCGCGTTTTCAGCCGCCGCGTGGCGTTCTTTCTTGGGGACTTTGCGCACTTCGAGTCCAAACGCGACGTTGTCGCGCACGTTGCGGTGTGGCAGCAAGGCCATGTTCTGGAACACCATCCCGATCTTTTTGGCACGCAAGGCCCGCATCTCGGGCGTACTCAGGGTGCCGATATCGGTACCGTTGATCAGAATCTGCCCGTCGGTGGGCTCGATCAGGCGGTTGACATGACGCATCAGGGTGGATTTGCCGCTGCCGCTGAGGCCCATGATGCAGAAGATCTCCCCCTGGTTGACACTGAAGGAGGCGTCTACTACGCCGATGACACAGCCGTATTCCGCCAGACAGGCCTCTTTGCTGATGTTTTCGGTTTTCACGGCCTGGTGGGCGCGCTGCTCATTTTTGCCATAGATCTTCCAGACATGGCGGCATTCGATGGCGGGTACCTGCTCCGATTTAGCCGCATGTTGGTCCATCAGTGTCGCCGGCTTGGTGCTGTTCAGTGGTAGGACCTTGGTTTCGGCCGTCATGGGTTCCTTCTCCTCTTTACGGGTTGATCCGGATCCGCTTGCCAGTCTAAAAGCTGCCGACCCTCGCCGTCAGCCCTATCTCTTCCAATATGGCCGCTTTCCTTCGCAGTTCGTCTTCACTGCCGGATGCCAGTTGCGCCAGCGGGTAAGGTCTGCAAAGGGTGTTGTAAGTTTCCATACCCAGTCGGTGATAGGGCAGCAGCTGTATCTCCGCCACTCTGGTGAGTTTTCGACAGAACTCACCCACGGCGCGCAGATTCTCTTCGCCATCGTTCAATCCGGGGATGACGGGCATGCGCACGATGAGGCGTTGGGGCCGCTGTTGGGCGTCAATCCGCGCCAGGTTCTCCAGGATGCGGCGGTTGCCGACCCCGGTCAGGCGTCTATGAGCGTCGTCGTCCAGGTGCTTGAGGTCGTAGAAGAGGGTGTCGATGTAGGGCAATACCGGTGCGATATGATCCCAAGCGGCCTGGCCGCAGGTCTCCACGGCGGTGTTGATCCCCTGCAGCAGACACCCCCGGAGCAGGTCCTTGAGAAAGTCGGCCTGCACAAAAGGCTCACCGCCGCTGATGGTGACCCCGCCGCCGGAGTGGTAGTAGAAGATTGAATCTTTGGCGATCTCTTTCAATATCTCCGCCACAGTGGCGGTGTACCCGTAGGCAGTGCGGGCACCGTTGGGGCACTCCGCCACACATTGACGGCAGTCGCTGCAGCGGGCCATGTCGGTGACGAAGCGGTCGATATCGGCGTTGTAGTGGATCGCATTTTCGGGGCATGTTTGCACGCAGGTGAAGCATTGGCCGCATTTGCGGCGCACCACGCCAAAATCGGTGGCCGACGCCTGGGACTCCGGCGTGGAGCACCACTGACAGCGCAGGGGACAGCCCTTGAGGAAGACCACCGTGCGCAAGCCGTCGCCGTCGAAGCTGGACAACTTCTCGATTCTCAGGATGCGGCCGTTCTGCATGGGGTCTTCCTCGGGAGTTGGGTGGGACACGTTTCGGACTTCTCTTGATCGGCGGTTCAACAGCAACCGCCGGCGATGGTGCCGGAGAACGTCTCCTGAACCGTCCGGTCGATGATTTCGTCCTGTACCTCGGGGCACAATTCGATGAAGTAGGCCGTGTACCCGGCCACCCGCACCAGCAGATCCTTGTAGTCGTCCGGGTACTGCTGGGCCTGGACGAGGGTCTCCTTGTCGACCACGTTGAACTGCGCGTGGAAGACGCCCAGAGAGCAGGCGCTTTTGAGCAGGGCCATGAGGTTGATGACCCCGCGTTCGTTCTGCATCAGCTCCGGCGAGAGCTTCATGTTCAGAAGGGTGCCGGAGGCGAAAAGATCGTGGGGGATTTTCGAGACCGATTTGAGCACCGCACTGGCGCCATTGACGTCGGTGCCCCCGGTTGGGCTGAGGCCGTCGGTGAGGGTGGTCCAGGCCCTGCGGCCCGAGGGCAGGGCACCCACCACCTTGCCCAGCGGCACATGGGCGGTGACCGGCAGGATGCCGGACATGAGCTTGCCGTACTTGCTGTCGCTGTTGTTGGTCTGGATCGCCAGATAGGAGAGCATCTCGGCGGCCACCTGGTCGGGCCCCTCCAGGTCGTTGCCGTACTTCTCCGCATTCAGACATTTATGATGTACGTCCTCATAGCTGACGAAGTCGGCGGCCAGGGCTTGAATCAGTCTCTCCATGGAGAGGCTTTGCTTCTCGAAGACCAGCTCTTTGACCGCGGCGATGCTGTTGATGAAATCGGCGACCCCGTCGTAGATGATGCCGTTGCCGCAGGGGTATTTGGTGCCGCCGTGGGTGTAGTCGGTGGCCGTGTCGATGCAGTTGCGGAAGCTCAGGGAGATGAAGGGCACCGGGCGGTCGTCCCAAATCTCGTCCAGGATGTTGTTGGCCGCCACCACCTTTCCGATGATGTGGTCGATCTGGCGTTTGACGGCCTCGGCGAACGCGGCGTAGGTGGTGAACTGGGTGGGATCGCCGGTGTCGATGCCCAGCATCTTGCCGCTCTTGCGGTGCAGGCCGCGGAAGAGGACGAGTTCGACGATGCTGGCCAGGTTTACATCGGCGCTGACGTAGCCGCGGATCCGGCCGCTGAGGTTGGTCTCCACACAGCCGCAGGGATTCCAGTCGTAGGCCTCGTGCAGGTGAACCCCCTTGTTCTGCATCATGCGGATACCCACTTCGTCGTTGTGGAAGGCGGGGAAGCCGCTGCCGGTGTTGATGCATTCGGCACATTTGCGCAGGAAGCTGTCGGGGTTTTTGGCCAGGTTGTAGCGCACTGACAGGGAGGGCTGGTAGAGCATGGTGTCCATGGAGGCTTGAATCACCATATAGGAGAGGTCGTTGACTGCGTCTTGACCATTGGCGTTGATGCCGCCGGCGCAGACATTCTGGAACATGGTGTAGCCGTTGGCGTACTCGGCGGTGACTTCGTCCTGGAAGAGGCAGGGCTCGGCCAGCTTGATCCAGGCGCAGTCGAGCAGCTCCTGAGCTTCCTCGGGGGTGATGCGGCCGGCGTCGATGTCGGCCTGGTAGTAGGGGTAGAGATATTGGTCGATGCGGCCCAGGTTGTAGCTGGCCGCGTTCTGCTCCATGAAGATGGAGGCGTGGTAGAGGTAGACGAATTGCAGGGCCTCGTGGAAGGTGCGGGCCGGACGGGCGGGGATCTGGGCGAAGACCGCGGCGATCGTCTCCAGTTCCGCTTTGCGCCGGGCATCATCGGTTTCCGCTGCCAGGCGCAGGGCCTCCTCGCGGTAGCGTTCGCCCAATATCAGCATTCCCTCGGCCGCCGTGCGCATGGCGTCGAGGTAGGCGATGCGGGGGTAATGGTTGGGCTTGGCCAGGGAGTATTCCGATTTTCGCTTCTCGATGTGGGCGATAATACCCTCGATCCCCTCGCTGAGCAGCTCCGCATAGTTGGGCGTCAGCTCTCCGGGGCCGCGTACCGCCTTGCGGTCGATGTAGATGACGGCATTTTCCTTGAGGTCCACGATGTCCGGGGGGGCCTGAGCCTCCCATTTTTCGAAATTGGAGCGTCCCAGCCAATAGGGTTTGATCACCTCCCGGAACAACTGCTTGTCTTCTTCCGAGATGTAAAATGGGTCGTAGGGGCGGGTGCTGATGGTGTCCAGCTCCTTGTCCAGGACGGACCAGCAGACGTCGGCACAGAGCACGCCGCCGCGGGTGACCTTGCCGGAGCAGCCAACGATGAGTTCGTGGTCCCAGATGGTGATGGTCTTCTTGCGGCATACGTCCTTGAAGGCCTTGGCCTTGCGCATCTCCCGGGGCAGCGCTTCGGTCGATTTAAAGCTCTCCGTGAGGATCAGGGCGTTTTCGATATCCATGGTCGGGGTCGCGTTGACCACGCGTTCGCGCAGCGTGTTGATGCGGTCCATGTAGGCGGGTGTTTGGGGTGTTGTTGCCATCTATGGCCTCCTGGTCAGAGTTGTCTCAAAGGTGGGGTAGGGCTATTGGGTGTCGCTGTGCGCCTGGATCTGGCGGTCACCGTGTTTCTTTGTCACGACCACCAATAGAGCCAGAATCGTACCATGGGCGCGGTGGCGGTAGAGGAGAGGGTGGCTGTGGTTCGTATGGCCCAGAAATAATACGCTAAAATTAAAAAGAAGGGGCGTTCGATTGGCTGGCTGGCTGAGCAAATGGCTAAAAAATATTCATCATTATTTGAAAATTATTTCAAATAAGTAAAATATTTTTCAATCACTCGGTGGGAATTCGCAGGCCGATTTTTTTGATTTTGTACCGCATCGATTGGGGCGAGAGGTTGAGGAAGCGGCCGGCCTTGGAGATGTTGTAGCCCGCCTTGATCAGGGCCCGTTCCACGTACATGGCCTCGATCTGTTGCAAGGTGGTATTGAGGCAGATGTTGTCGCCGCCATCGAGCGTCGGCAGATCATCCGAGCGGATGCCGCCGGTCAGGTGCGGGCGGGCGGGCGGAGAGGCGACCCCATCGGTGTTCTGGCCCGTATCGCCAGCGACCACCCGGTGGTAGTTGTTGGTGAAGTAGGAGGAGAGGTGGTGACGGCGGATCGTGCGCTCTCCGTGGAGCACGCTGAGGCTCGATTTGAGGGTGTGCTCCAGTTCCCGCACGTTCCCCGGCCATGGATAGCGGTCGAACATTTCATCGACGGCGTCGGAAATGTCGACGGTTGGCTGCCGGCTGTCCACCGCCCACTGGTCCAGAAAGTAGCGGCTCAGCAGGGGGATGTCGGTCCTGCGCTGCCGCAGGGGAGGGATTTCGATCACCACGACGGCCAGGCGGTAGAAGAGGTCCATGCGGATTTTGTTGGTTTCCAGCGCCTGGGACGGCGGGATATTGCAGGTGGAGATGAATTTTACGTCGATGGGTTTTTCCCGCAGGGCACCTACCCGGCGGATTTTCTTCTCCTGGATCACCCGTAGCAGTTTGGCCTGCAGCTCCAGGGACATGGAGTTGAGCTCGTCCAGCAGAAGGGTGCCGCCCTGGGCGTTCTCCAGCAGGCCCGCTTTTTCGATGGCCCCTGTAAAGGCCCCCTTGGCGGTGCCGAAGAGGGTCGCTTCCAGGAGATTGTCCGGGATGGCGGCGCAATTGATGGGGATGAAGGGTTTGTCATGCCGGGCGGAAGCGTGGTGCATGGACTGGGCGAAGAGTTCTTTGCCGCAGCCCGTCTCGGCCCATATCAGGGCCGAAAAATCGGTCTGGCTGTTGGATTTGGCATAGGTGACCGCATTTCTGAATTTGGGACTGTCGCCGATGAGGGAGGCGAAGGTGTACGTCTCCTTCTCCTGGAGGGGCGCGGCATCCAGAAGCGGCGGCTCCTGACACTCATGGCGCTCGATCAGGCGCTGGCTGATCTGCAGGTTCAGTGAAAAATGGATCACCCCCTCTACTTCGCCTTTGGAATAGAGCGGGAAGGTAGAGATCAGCGAGTTGACCAGCTTGTTCTTGTGAGAGTAGTAGAGAATGGTCTTCTTGATGATGGGCTTGCCGCTCTTGATGGTGCGGATGCTGACGTGCCGCTCCTTCTCCATGGGGTAGAAATCGACCATCTTCTTGCCGAGGATGTCGGCGTCCTGGAGGTCGTCGGTGCGGATCAACAGCCGATTGATGTAGCGAACGATGCCATCGCTGTCCAACACCATAATACCCAAAAGGGAGTTATCCCAGATCTGGCGATAGGCGGGGGAGAGAACGGTATCGATGTTAAGCTCTTTGTCTCTCATCCTCTTCTTTCGTCCTGGATAGTGGCGCGCTGGAAGGAAACAGCATGTGACGCAGCCGCATCCAACCGGCACCGGTCATCCAGGGACAGTTAGGAGCGGTGTCGTCAAATTTCATCGCATTTTCGATGAGATATATCGATATACGGCTTATTCACGCAAGTCAAACCAACCATATCATCGCTGTATTAGCGGCCTCCCGCCTTGGCCAGTCGTCGATTTTTCCCGCAGTGCTTCTCGCAACCCCCAATTTAACGGGACTGCCTGCATTCGCCGACAATCAGTGGTGCTGCCCCGAAAAGACCGGCCCGGGCGGTTGGGGTGAATAGCACCGCATCAGCGGACGGGTCAACTGGATCATCCGGCCTTTACGGGGATGGAGGGCCGGTATGCGTTGGCCATTGGGAAGGGCGCCTGGTTGGTAGACCCGCCCAAGCGATGTTCGGGGGCCTCGCCGCAGTCTTACGAAAATTCCAGACCTGTCTCCTTCGCGTGAAACTGAATTAATATAAAAAAATTAGATAGATATATTGTATTTTGCCATGACAATTGCCTCTCCAAAAAAAATAAGTCAATCGATTGACTAATTCAATCGATAGTATTATTTTTCTGGGAAACCAAGGGGGGATTGCAGTATGGCGAAAGAAGCGACCGCCAAACATCGATTGATTCAGGCCGGCATCGACACCTTTGCCGAACACGGTTTTAACGGCACCACCACGCGCATGATTGCCAACCAGGCAGGGTGCAACCTGGCCGCCATTCCATACTATTTCGGCGGCAAAGAGGGCCTTTACCTGGCCGTTTTCGAGAGCATCTCCGAGTTTCCCGCCGCGCACCTGCGGCCCCATATCGATGCCATCCATGCCTTTTGGGGCGGTGCTGACCGCGATCCAGAGACCGCCCTCACGTTGTTAACCCGCTGCCTGGGCGACATGGTGGACCTATTCTGTGGTCACCCTAAGGTTGGCGGTCACGCCAGGTTGATCATGCGCGAGCAGTTGTCGCCAACCGCCGCCTTCGACATCCTCTATGAGAAGATCATCGCGCCGGTGGTGGATAGCATCTCGAAGCTGATCATGGTCATCACGGGGGAAAGCGATGCAACGACCGCCGCATACCAGGCGTTCATGCTGATCGGTCAGGTCATCATGTTTCGTCACGGTCGGGAAGCCGTGGTGCGTTGTCTCGGCGTGGAGGGGTATAGCGCGCAGGAGGCCGGTGAAATTCGTCGCCTGATCATCGCTTGGACACGGGCGGCACTTACGAGAGATCAGCCACTCGCTGCGACAACGGCCGATTAGGATCCTTCCTTCCCCCGCATCTTCAGGTGAGATTTCGTCCTCAGTGAAAGCAGATCCATGAAGCAGACCGCTTGTGTACCACTACAGACACGTCTTCAACGGAAATTGGCCACCTTCAGTTTCGCCGTCGCGCTGCTGATGATGGTCGGTTGCGCAGCCGTTGGGCCGGATTTTGTCCCTCCCGATACCGATCTGCCGGATGGCTGGCAAACGGCGCTGAGAGATGGATTGCGTGCCGAGTCCCTGGACCCCGATCTGCTGGCCCGCTGGTGGCTGACGCTGGAGGATCCCCTGTTGACGCGTCTGATCGAGCAGGCCATTGCCGATAGCCCAAATCTCCGCGCCGCCGCCGCCCGTCTGCGCGAGGCTCGTGCCCGCCGGGGAATCAGCGGTGCCGATCGCTTTCCAACCGTCAACGCCGCCGCCGCGGCGACCAAGAACCGTTCCAGTGAAAACACCGGCATCGGTGGCGAAAGTGAATTGTACAGCGCCGGATTCGACGCGAGCTGGGAACTGGATATCTTCGGCGGGGTCCGGCGCTCGGTGGAGGCGGCGGACGCGGATGTGGCGGCCAGCCGCGAGGACCTGCGCGACGTGCTGGTGAGCCTGACCGCGGAAGTGGCCCTGAACTATATCGAGGTGCGATCATTCCAGACCCGGCTGGATATCGCCAACGCCAATCGAGATGCTCAGGCGGAGACCTATCGGCTGGTTCAGAACCGATTTGGCGCCGGCCTCGCCGCCCAACTGGAGGTGGAGCAATCCCGTTACAATCTGGAAAGCACCCGCTCGGAGATCCCCTCTCTGAATACCGGGGTTGAGCAGGCCCTCAACCGTCTGGCCGTTATCCTGGGCCAACCGCCGGGCACCCTGAACAACTTCCTGTCGGAACGGCGCCCCGTTCCGGTGACCCCCATGGAACTGGCCGTCGGCATACCGGCGCAGACCCTGCGCCGTCGCCCCGATGTGCGCCGAGCCGAATGGGAACTGGCTGCGCAAACCGCCCGCATCGGCGTCGCCACGGCCGAACTCTATCCCAAGTTCAACCTGCTGGGGTCCATCGGCCTGGAATCCCTCGCCAGCAGCGATCTGCTGACGGCCGCAAGCCGCACCTACAGCATCGGTCCCAGTGTTTCTTGGCGCATTTTCGAAGCCGGCCGCGTTCGGCGGCAGATCGACGTTGAAACCGCCCGGCAAGAACAAGCCCTGATTCATTACGAAACCGCGGTGCTGACCGCGTTGGAGGATGTGGAAAACGCCCTCGTCGCCTATGCCGACGAACAGGATCGCCGCCGTTCCCTAAGCCAGGCCGCTGACGCCGCCGAGCGGGCGGTGGAATTGGCCCGTAACCGTTATCGTGCCGGGCTGTCGGATTTTCAAAATGTCCTGGATGCTCAACGGTCGCTGCTCTCCTTTCAGGATCAGCTGGCCATCAGCGACGCCACGGTCACCTCCAATCTCATCCGCCTCTACAAGGCCCTTGGCGGCGGATGGTCGCCCATCGCAGCCTCCAGCCCGGATGCACCGACAGCCCCCTGAGGAGTAGGACTATCCCTGAGGAGTAGGACTTACCATGGATACCAAATCTGGCCGTGTGCCGGCCCTAAAACAGGTGTTGATCGTAGTGCCCATCGCCGTCGCCGTCCTGATCGTCGCGCTGCTGGTGGGTTCCAAAGACGTCCCCCAGCAGCGCCCTGCCCAGGAGATCGCCCGCCAGGTTCGAATTTTGGAAATGGCGCCCATGGATGTGGTGCCGCGGGCCATTGGATATGGGCTGGTCTCGCCCGGGCGGGTCTGGCAGGTGGTGCCGGAGGTCAGCGGTCGGCTAGTGTATGTCGATCCGGACTTTAAAAAAGGCAGTCTGGTCCGGCAGGGGCAGGTGCTGCTGCGCATCGACACCATCGATTTCGAACTGGCCGAACGGCAGATGGCGGCCAACATCGCCAAGATCGAGGCCCAGTTGGCGGAACTGGAGCGGCAGGAGATGAATCACCGGTCGACCCTGAAAATCCAACGCACGCTGCTCGATCTGAGCCAGAAGGAGCTGGCCCGCAACCAGTTGGCCAGGGAGAACCGCTCCATCTCCGACAGCGCTTTGGATCAGGCCCGCATGAATACCCAAAGCCAGCTCAACCAGGTGCAGGAGATCGAGAATGCCCTGGCCTTGATACCCGCATCGCGACAATCGCTTGAAGCGGATTTGGTCTACAACCAGGCCCGCCTGGAGGAGGCCCGGCTGGATCTGGCCCGCACCGAGATCGTGGCACCCTACAATTGCCGCATCACCGATACGGAAGCCGAAATCGGACAATACGTCCAACAGGGTCAAACCATTGCCACGGCAGACGGCATCGATCAGGCTGAAATTGCCGCCCAACTGCCCCTAAGCGCCGTGCGCAGGCTGCTGGCCGGCAACGCCCCCACGGCCCTCGATGGCGACAGTACGCGCCTGGATCGCCTGCGCATGGACAACCTGCGCGCCCTTTTCGACCTGTCCGTCAGGGTTCGTCTGGTGAACGCCGGCTTCGGTGCCGAATGGGAGGCCCGCTTTGCCCGCGCGGACGCCACTATCGACGCCCAAACACGCACCGTGGGCATCATTGTGGTGGTGGACCGCCCCTATGATCAGGTGATCATCGGTCAGCGCCCCCCGCTCGTCCGCAACATGTATTGCGAAGTTGAGATCAGCGGACGCCCCATCGCTTCGACAATGGTGATCCCCCGGTCGGCGCTGCATGACGACCAGGTGTACATCGTGGATGCCCAAGACCGCTTGGCCCGCAAGCCGGTCAACGTGGACTTTTCCCAGGGAGACCTTCATGTGCTCGCCGACGGTCTGGCTGCCGGCGATCGGTTGGTGGTCTCCGATCTGGTGCCGGCCATCGACGGAATGCTCCTGGAGGCCGTTGAGGACGGGCCCCTCCGGCGGCGGCTCGCGGCCCAGGCCGTCCGTCCTTCAACGGGTGACAAATAGGAGGCGACCATGATCCGCTTTTTCGCCAAACACCCCACAGCGGGCAATTTGCTGATGATCCTCTTTGTGGTGCTCGGGGTGATGAGCCTCTCCTCGCTGCGTCGCGAAACCTTCCCCGATTTTTCCAAAGACTTGGTGAAGATTACGGTGGTCTACCCCGGTGCCACGGCCGCGGACATCGAAGACGCCATCTGTCGTCGGATCGAGGACGCGGTGGACGGGATCAGCTATGTTCGGGAAACCATCGCCGAGGCCAGGGAGGGGTTGGGAACCGTCACCGTGGAAATGGAGCCCGGCGGCGAGATTGACACCTTTCTCCAGGACATCAAATCGGAGGTGGACGCCATTGACGATTTCCCGGATCAGGCCGAGGATCCGGTAGTGGAAAAACTGAATCAGACCGACCGGGTCGTTGCCATCGCCGTATCCGGTCCCATGACTGTCACGGATCTCAAACACTACGCCGAGCATCTGAAAGACCGTCTCAAACGCGATGCGGGCGTCTCCTTGGTCACGGTGAGCGGGTTTTCGGATCGCCAAATCCGCATCCAGATACCGGCCGGCATCCTTATGCAGTATGGCCTCTCCGTGGATGATGTTGCCAGTGTGATTGCACGCCAGAGCGTCGATCTGCCCGCCGGTGCCATCGAAACCCGGGACCAGGATATTCTGATTCGGTTCACCGACGAACGCAAAAGCCCGCTCGAATTCAACGATCTGGTCGTCGTTGCCGGTAGCAGCGGCGCCGAGATCCGACTCGGTGACATCGCCCAGATCCGCGACGTGTTCGAACTGGCCGAGGAGAAGTTTATCTTCAACGGCCGGCGGGCCGGACTGCTGGAGATCAGCAAGACCAAGACCGAGGACACCCTTGAGGTGTACGACGCCGTGAAGCAATTTGTCGAACAGGAGCGTCACATCGCACCGCCAGGCGTCCTACTGAGCCTGACCCAGGATGTCTCTTCGATTGTCGCCGATCGCTTGCACCTGCTGACCACCAACGGCCTGCAGGGACTGGTGCTGGTGTTTCTCACCATGTGGCTCTTTTTCAACCTGCGGTTGTCGTTCTGGGTGGCGATGGGATTGCCGGTGTCTTTCCTGGGCGCTTTTTTCGTCATGCCCCAGATCGGCTATTCGCTGAACATGCTCACAATGGTGGGCCTGCTGATCGGTCTGGGGCTCCTTATGGACGATGCCATCGTCATCGCCGAGAATGTGGCCACCCACCTCGACCGCGGCAAGCCGGCCCTGACGGCGGTGATCGAGGGGGTTCGCGAAGTCAAGAACGGCGTCCTGGCCTCCTTCACCACCACCATCTGCGTATTTGGACCGATCGCGTTCCTCGAGGGCGACATGGGCAAAGTGCTCCGGGTCATGCCCGTGGTGTTGATTCTGGTGTTGGCCGTCAGCCTGGTCGAGGCCTTCTGGATCCTGCCCAATCACCTGGCCCATGCACTGGCGCACCAGGAGAGCCGCCGCCGCAGTCGCTTTCGCCGTTGGTTCGAAGAGCGTCTAGAGCGATTTCGGGAGCGGGTCCTAGGCGCCGTGGTGGATCGTGTCATCCGCTGGCGGTACCTCTTCGTCGGTATGGTCATCGGCGCCTTCATCCTCTCTGTCGGTACCCTGGCGGCCGGCATCCTCAAATTCAAAGCCTTTCCCGATGTGGACGGCGACTTGGTGCAGGCGCGCATCCTCCTGCCCCAGGGCACACCACTGGCCACCACCGAAACCCTCGTCGGCCGGGTCGTGGACGCCATCCACCAGGTGGACCGTGAATTCAGCCCGGACCAGCCGGAGGGCATGCGACTGATTCAGAACGTCTCGGTGCAGTACAATCACAATTCAGACGCTTACGAATCCGGCGCCCACCTGGCCACGGTCTCGGCGGATCTGCTGTCGGCCGAGCTTCGCAACGCCCGCATCGACGACATCCTCAATCGCTGGCGGGCCATAACCGGCCGGGTGCCGGATGTCATCGCCCTCAAGTTCGGCGAATCCGGTTTCGGGCCGGCCGGGCGACCAATCGACATCCGGTTGAGCGGTGACGACCTTGCGGAACTGAAAAGCGCTTCGCTGGCACTCCAGGAGTGGCTCAATCAGTTCCATGGGGTGTTCGATCTCTCAGACGACCTCAGACCGGGGAAACCCGAATTCCGCTTGAGAATGCGGGAAGGGGCCAAGGCGCTGGGCCTGGATGCCCAGGCCGTGGCCTCCCAGCTGCGCAGCGCCTACCACGGCCGCACCGTGAGTGAGATCCAGGTGGGCCGCGAATCCTATGAAATCGACGTCCGGCTGCGGGACGAGGATAAAAGCAGTTTGGCCAATCTGACCGATTTCCACGTCACCCTGCCCGACGGCAAGCAGGCGCCCCTTGAATCCGTGGCGCTCTTGAGCCGTGACCGCGGCTATGCCCGCATCGCCGCCGTGGACGGCCAACGCACGGTGACCATCCAGGGGGACGTGGATGCCCGCATTGCCAACACCCAGCAGATCATGACCCTGATGAAGGAAACGTTTTTGCCCCAACTCCGCACCTCCCATCCGGGTGTGCGCGTCTCACTGGAGGGGGAGGCCAAGGAGTCGGCGGCAACCGGCGCCTCCCTGGCCCGCGGGTTTGTCATCGGGCTGGTGGGGATTTTTATCCTGCTCAGTTTTCAATTTCGCAGTTACATCGAACCGGCCACCGTGATGGTGGCCATTCCGCTGGCGTTTATCGGGGTGATCGTGGGGCATTTGCTGATGGGTCTGGACCTGAGCATGCCCAGCATGATGGGCGCCGTCTCCCTGGCCGGCATCGTGGTCAACGACTCGATTCTCTTGGTCGAGTTCATCAAGATCCACCGCCGAAGGGGGCGGCAGACGAGCGATGCGGCCCGCCGCGCGAGCCGGGAACGTTTCCGGGCGGTGCTGATCACCACCTTGACCACGGTCGCCGGACTGTTGCCCCTGTTGGCGGAGAAGAGCCTGCAGGCGCAGGTATTGATCCCGCTGGCCGCCAGCATCGTTTTTGGCATGCTCGCATCCACGGTTCTCGTCCTGCTCGTGGTACCGGCGCTATACACCATTCTGGATGACTTCGGGCTGACGGTCAGACTTTCCGGCGGAAACGGCCATCCCTCGCAGACCGCTGCCGATGGCGCGCAAAGCGCGGAGGCGCCGATCTCCTCGCTCAGTCCCTGAGTCCCTTCTTTCCGGCAGTACCGATGGTCGTACTTGCGCTCAACCTGCCGCCACGCTGGCTGCTGCAAAGAAGCCTTTTTGCAACGCGCTTCTGAACGATTCTGGATCAAACTGCCACATGATGGGCCAATGCCCAACTCGGAGGCCTTCGATCTGAATCAGCGCTGGTGCGTTGCGTTTGACGCCAATTGGCGTATACTGGTGATGCGCATATTGGGCCTGTCCCCCACATAAATGGCAAAGCGACAGCGATGATCAACGAAACTACCATACGCCGGGCGCATCCGGGAGATGCTGGGGCGATCGCCAAAATTCACGTGGACAGCTGGCGCTCGACCTACAAAGAGATCCTGCCGCGTGCCTTTCTGAATAACCTCAATCATCGCCGTATAGAGCGGGAGATCTGTATCGGACTGTTGGCACCACAAATGCTTTGGCTGGTTGTTGAGGAGCAGGGCGGCAGGCCCGTAGGCTACATTTGTGGCGGTCCGGAACGGTCCAACAATGAAATCTACCGGAGCGAAATTTACGAGTTGTATGTTGCCCCAGGATTTCAGCGGCGTGGGTTCGGCAGGCGATTGTTATCCGTTCTGGCCGACCATCTCTACGCACGGAACTTCTATTCAATCATGGTCTGGGTGTTGGCCGGAAATCCCAGCCGCCGCTTCTATGAAAAAACCGGCGGACTGTACGTGGGTGCCAAATCCATCGTCTTTGCCGGTAGACCTCTACAAGCCATTGCCTACGGATGGTTCGATATCGCTCAGTCGTTCGCGTTGCCCCAAGCATGAGAGACGCGGTTTTGCCTTGAATGAGGCCGATTCGGTGCAGGGGAAGCCAATTCCTGGGCTTCTTCCAATTCACGTCACCTTCGATGATCCCCCATCAGGCTGGTCCCTAAGCTGCATATGGCTGGTGGGATCCCCATCTTTCGTGAAGTTATCCAAGACGTCATAAAGCTTTGTCTGGCAGGCATAGATGCCGGCAGCGCCGGAGCAGGTGCGCGGACTGGGTGCCAACAGAAGCGGTCCCGGTGTACCATACATAGTGAATTCGGATGGAGATGACTACCAGGACAGGTCCATGGTCTACGGCGCTTTGTCGACGCGTGCACTGGAGAGATCTTGAGAAGGGTAAGGGTTAGATTCAGAAATTGCGGTTGTTTTTCAGATACCTTCCGCCGGTCTCAATCTTGATCTCATTTGGTTCACTGGATTTACCCGTTTGATCAATTGCAATGATAGGGTGATTAATTTCAACTCATCACAACCCTCTTGTCAGTACAAATTGCTTTAACAAAAGAAAAACTTGACAAATTGTATAATAGATTGATAGGTAAACAAACTCCTCTTTTCTGAAGTATTGGTTGGTTCATATTTTCGTCCTTTCTCTATTGCGACACAGCGCCCGCTGCCTTTCACAAATGGCGTCTCCTCCTCCAAGTATTTTTTACTTCGCAATAGATCATCGAGAATGAATATCAAGGATCAAGTTGGATAAATCGATCCCAATTTATTGAATTAAAACGTTGCCTTGATGAACGAGAACCGAAGGTAGGATGACGACCATCTATGATGATGTGGCTGGTTCAGCGCAGTCCTGTATTCAGCCATCACAAGGCGCCGTTTATGGATATTTGTTGATTAGATCCCGCAGGTATCAATGTGTTCGGATTAATTTATACAGAAGATAGAGTAAAAAGCAGAAAAGAATCCCCATATCATGATCAATGATTCACCCAATATATGCAGAGAAGACGTTCACCTCGATGACAAACTGAGTGCATCAGGCCTGCTATTCAAGGAGCAAATCGACTCAGACCATTGGGTCGTATTTGATCCATCGAACCAAGGGTGGCCGGTTGTCATAAAGAAAAAGACAATGAGGGTATTAGAGCAATTCAGCAAGGAGAAAAAGGTTTCGGATCTGTTGAGTGACCCCATTCGCTCTGAGAGCGATTTGGCAAACATATTCTTTCTATTACGGAATGGCTATTTAAAAAGAGATGGTGCTTACTTACCGTATTGCTTGCAAAATGACTATGAATTTGAACCACCTCGACATGTGGAAGTTTGGCTGCACTTAACAAATATTTGCAATCTGAAATGTCGTTACTGCTTTGTAGAAGATAAGCGCCCGATCACTATGTCATACAACGTGTTAAAAAAGGTGGCAAATTCACTAGCATTTACTTCAAAAAAGTACAATCTAAAAAAATTGACGATTAAATTCGCCGGCGGTGAGCCAACATTGGTTTATCCAATTATTGAGAAGTTTAAAGCCGTAATTGAAGAATTGATGACGGATAATTCAACTGAATTACATTTTTCACTGCTATCAAACGGCACGATTCTAAATGAAAGAATACTACACATACTAAAAGATCCTAATACCCGCTTAAGCATATCCATTGATGGATATGAATCTGCTCACAATACCTTTAGAATATTTAAGAAGGATGGGACTGGAAGTTGGGCAACGATACAGAGGAATTTGGCCCTTTTAAGAGAGCATGATATTAATCCCTACATCACATCGACAATTAGCTCAGAGACAAGCGATAGTCTTTCTGAATTGATAGATTGGATTCGCCAATGTGGATTAAGTACACGAATCAACTTGGTCCGGCAATCCGATTGTAGTTGGGAGAATTCTGCTGACACATTGTTGAAATATTCTAATGTTTGCGATCGTGTTGCTGAATCCTTCGCGCGTGCCTTCAGGGCGCTCGAATCACCATCATATTCATTAGATTTCGTAAAGCAGCTCAGAATCGCGGATCTTCATTTTTTTCAGCCTGCCTTTGGACAAATCTGTGGGATCGGCCATAATCACATCGTCGTGAAGCCAGACGGGCATGTCGTATCCTGCCCAATGAGTACGGAAGATAAAGGAATCTGGCCCGGCAATGACCTTTTATTCGCCACGAAAAAATCATTCCCATGGACGATGTTTGAAAGAATGCAGAAACCAGATGATGACGAGTGCTTGTCCTGTTTATGGTTTCCTGTGTGCTCGAGCGGATGTCCAATTACAAACTTACGAATTAACGGTCATCCTTTCTCCAAATCACCTTTTTGCGAATTATATAAAATTGTTATACCGTCATATATTCGGTTGTTTGCGAAAAAGC
>JASJCL010000148.1 GCA_030066015.1 Desulfosarcinaceae bacterium
CGAGTGGATGACAGGTGGGCGGCACTTCCTGGCCCACGATCATCGAGGTCAGGGCGCGCCCGCCCATGCCGGCATACTCGCCCACAGGCGCTTCGGTGGTTGTCGGGCCGCCTGCGGCGCCCATGTCGATCCTTAGAATCTTGTCCATAGCAGAGCCTCCTCGATGATGGGGTGGGGGGTTGGAATCATGTTAAAAAAAACACTATATCCGTAATTATGAGGAATCCTGGGTTGTGTCAAGAGAAACCCAGAATGACAACTTCTGCTAACCTGTTTTTAATACTCCGCTTTCACCTATCGGCCGTTGATATCGGCGACCTGGAAACGGGCGCCGAAAGCCAACGCTGCAAACGCACCCATACGGACCCAAGGCACCCCGATCGCGCCGATAAAAAACCGGCCGGCAGTTTCGTACCGCCGGCCGGTTTGCAGATTGGGATTTTCAATAGAGCGGGAATCAACCCATCTTGGCCTCAAAATTTTTCATGAAGTCCACCAGGGTTTCGATGGCGTCAATGGGGGTGGCATTGTAAATGGAGGCCCGGCAGCCCCCCACCGAACGGTGACCCTTGAGACCGCCGAGATCGTTTTCGAGGGCCTGCGCAACAAAGTCCTGTTCCGCCGCTTCACTGGGCAAGCGGAAGGTGACATTCATTATTGAGCGGCTGTCCGTGTCGGCGGTACCGGTGTAAAATTCGCTGGCATCGACGAAGCTGTAGAGCATCTCGGCCTTGGCCTGGTTGCGGCGGGCCATGGCCTCCAGACCGCCGACCGTCTCCTCCACCCATTTGAGGACCAGTTGAACGGCATAGATGGCGAAGCAGGGCGGGGTATTGAACATGGAGTTTTTCGCGGCGAAGGTGGCGTATCGCAGCATGGTGGGCAGATCGGCGGGGGCCCGTTCCATGAGGTCGTTGCGCACCACGGCCAGACAAACACCAGCGGGGCCCATATTTTTCTGAGCGCCGGCGTAAATCATGCCGAAGGGCGTCATCTCCAATGGACGGCAGAAAATATCGGAGGACATGTCGGCCACCAGCGGCACACCGCCGGTATCGGGAAACGCGGCCCATTGGGTGCCCTTGATGGTGTTGTTGCTGGTGATGTGACAATAGGCCGCATCGGCGTTGAAGGCGATATCCTTGGGGATATAGGCGAAATTGCGGTCCTCGGAGGAGGCCACGACCTGAATCGGTTTTCCCTGGATCTGTGCCTCCTTGATCGCCTTTGTGGACCAGGTGCCGGTGTTGACATAATCGGCGCTGGCACCGGCGGGCAGGAAATTCATGGGCACCATGCAGAACTGCAGACTGGCGCCCCCTTGGAGGAAGAGTACCTGGTAATCGTCGCCCACCCTCAGCAGCCGGCGGACTCTGGCGACGGCATCGTTGATGACATCGTCGAACCACTTGGAGCGATGGCTGATCTCGGTGATGGACATACCGGAGCCCTGAAAATCGATCAAGTTGGCTTGGATCTCCTCAAGTACTGGCAGGGGCAGAGCGGCGGGGCCGGCGTTAAAATTCCAGATGCGTTTGGCAGTCATGCACTTCCTCCGTTGTCATGATGTTGCGGAAAACCGCAGAAAAAGGGCGACGATGGGAAAATAGGAGGACCCATATCTACAGATCCAACCTCGCTTGTCAATCCGTAACCCTTTCTTTTAAGATTGGTTTGAATCAATCTGCGCCGAACCTCAGATTGCACCTGACAGACTGCAGAAAACAGATGCGCCCGGCGTCGCAGAAGGGCGCAAAGCGTTCCTGCCAATTGACAAGCGCTGGATAATGCCCCAAAACAAGCCAGACGGAAGCGGGATCAACTCGAACCATCTCCAAGGGACCCACCCATGCAGATTACCCAGTATCCATCGACCGCCGCCGAAAAACTCCTTGCGCGCATCGTCCATCGCGGTCTGGCTTTCAAACAGAAGGACTTGGCGGCCGTCAATCGCATCATCACCACCGTGGCCAAGCAAGGGGACGCCGCCCTGGTGGACTACACCCGCCAATTCGACGCGCCCGGCTTCAAATCCAGCGACCTGGTAGTGGCTGAGACGGAGTTCAAAGCCGCGGCCAAAGCGGTCAGCCCCGCCTTCAAACGAGCACTGAAGCGCGCCCAACGTCAAATCGAGAGCTTTCACCAGCAGCAACTGCCCAAGTCCTGGGTCGACACCCAACGGCCGGGAGCCCTCCTCGGGCAGCTGGTCCACCCGGTGGACACCGCCGGCGTTTACGTTCCCGGCGGCCAGGGCGGCAGCACGCCCCTGGTGTCATCCGTCCTCATGGGCGCCTTGCCGGCCAAGATCGCTGGCGTGAAAGCGGTGGTGATGGTGACCCCACCCACTCGTGAGGGGACGATCAATCCCCATCTGCTCTTCGCCGCTCGCAGCTGCGGCGTGGATAGCGTCTACAAACTGGGCAGTGCTTGGGCCATTGCCGCCTTGGCCCACGGCACCGAGACGGTGCCCAGGGCCGACGTCATCGTGGGGCCGGGCAACATCTGGGTGACCCTGGCCAAGAAGCTCGTCGCCGGCATGGTCGGCATCGACATGATCGCCGGTCCCAGCGAAATCCTTATCATCGCGGACGACACCGCCGACCCCGCCTATTTGGCCGCCGACCTCCTCTCACAGGCCGAGCACGATGTCCTTGCCTCGGCCGTCTTGGTGACACCGTCCCAAGATCTGGCGCAGGCGGTGGCCGCCGAGCTCGAGGTCCAGCTGGCACGCCTGCCCCGCAGAGAGATCGCCGCCAAGGCCCTGCGCGATTACAGCGCGCTGCTGGTGGTGCCCGATCTGGATACGGCCATCCAGGTGGCCAACGCCATCGCACCCGAGCACCTCGAATTGGTGGTTGCCGATGCCTTTGCCCACATCGGGCGGCTGCGCCACGCCGGGGCCATCTTCGTAGGGCCCTTTACCCCGGAGCCGGTGGGAGATTACGTTGCGGGCCCAAACCACGTCCTGCCCACGGCGGGAACGGCCCGCTTCTCCTCGGCCCTATCGGTGAGCCATTTTCTGAAAAGAACCAGCTTGCTGCACTACGCCGAGGCACGCTTCCGCAGGGAGGCCAAAGATATCGTCACCCTTGCAGAGATCGAAGGCCTTGAAGCGCACGCAAACGCCGTGCGCCTGCGAATGAAAAAACGCCGATGAGGCCGCACGACGGTGCACCGGACCATCTCGTGACGATGGATGGGGTCCCGCGTGCGGGAGCATTCTAAAGAGGATCCGTCAAGAGAGGAAGGGGGCAGGTATGAGGAGATTTCGATGGTTCACGTCGTTTTCGTTGTCGGTCTTCGTCGTGCTCGTGGTCTTGGCCGGGTGCGCATCGCTGTCGGGCGACGCGCCCAGCAACGTCGAGCACCGGCTGGTGGTGCTGCACACCAATGACCACCACGGCCATCCGCTGGCCTTTTTCGACTATCCCAGTCCGGGCCAGGGGGGGCTGCCCGCCCGGGCCACCCTGGTCAATACGATTCGAAGTGAAGCGCCCAACGTATTGGTGCTGGATGCCGGCGACCTCAACACCGGCCGGCCCGAGTCCAACTTCTTCAAGGCACGTCCCGACATTGAAGGGTATAATTTTATCCGCTATGACGCCTTGGCTCTGGGCAACCATGAGTTCGACGTGGATATGACGGAGATGCAGGCCCAGATTGCGGCCGCCAATTTTCCCTGGCTGTGCGCCAACGCGACCATAAACGGCGACTATCTGCCCGGGGTGAAACCCTATACGATCAAGTCCTATCCCGGCTACAAAGTGGCCGTTATCGGCCTGGTCACCGCCCGCACGGCGCTTACCGGCAATCCGGCCCACATCAAGGGCATCACTTTCGAAGATGAGGTCGCGGTCGCCGCTCGGCTGGTACCGCAACTTAAAAAGCAGGCCGATATCGTCATCGCCCTGGTACATATGGGGATCTACGACGATGCCGAGACCGGTTCCAAGCGCCTGGCTGCCGCGGTACCTGGCCTTGCCCTGATCGTCGACGGCCACACCCACACCCACCTCGACGAACCGGTCATGGTGACCAATCAAGAGAGCGGAATGCGGGTGCCCATCGTCCAGGCCAAACAGTGGGGACTCTACCTGGGGAGGGCGGATCTAACCTTTAAAAAGGGTGCCGTGACCGCCCTCGATTGGACGGCGATTCCCGTCAATGTAAAAAAGCGCAAGACGGTGGACGGCCAGAAGGTTCACTATTTCGTGGACAAGGAGATCCCGCAGGATAGCGCGCTATTGGCCCTCTTGAAACCCTATCAGGACCAGGTGGAGGAACGTCTCAGTGAGGTGATCGGGACTGCCGCGGCCCCCTTCATCAACGACAAGACCCGCGAGCAGGAGACCGCCCTGGGCAACATCGTGGCCGATTCCCAGCTCTGGTACATGCGCAAAATGGGCTTCGACATCGACTTTGCCTTCCAGAACGGCGGCGGCATCCGGGCCACCCTCGGTGCCGGTGAGATTCAGAAGAAGACGGTGTACGAGGTGCTGCCCTTCGACAACTCCATCTGTGTGGTGGCCCTCAAAGGATCCGATGTCATCACCCTTTTCGACCAAACGCCGGCCACCATTGGACACGGCGCCATGCCGCAGGTATCGGACGGGGTCCGCTTCACCATCGACAGCGCCGCCGGCGCCGTAGAGAATCTGCGCATCGGAAACCAGCCGGTGGATCCGGAGAGAATCTACAAAATCGCCCTCAACTCCTACCTCGCTGCAGGGGGGGACGGCTACAAGGTGTTCAAGAAACGCACCGAGTTTTACGACTCCTCCCTGATGCAGCGGGACGCCTTCATCGACTATGTGGTTCACAAGGGGGGCCGCATCACGCCGAAGCTCTATGGACGCATCACCATCAAATGATGGCGCCGCATCTACTGAACACCACGGCCGTCCCGCCTTCAGGGGCGGCCGTTTTGATTGGCGAAGAGATAGCACAGCAGTTGGAGGACCACACTCTTGAGGGTATGCCAATTCTTGGGCCGACCGGCCAACAGTGCGCTCAATACCGAACGGACCTCGGTCCACACGTCGGGGAGGAGCGCACTGTTGGCCGGTCGGCCCAAGAATTGGCATACCCTCAAGAGTGTGGTCCTCCAACTGCTGTGCTATCTCTTCGCCAATCAAAACGGCCGCCCCTGA
>JASJCL010000074.1 GCA_030066015.1 Desulfosarcinaceae bacterium
CCGGCGATGGACCCCTCGAAGACGCGATCCGGAAAAGCGTCCGAGGTGGCCTCGATGGGCAGACCGGTCCGCAGGGTCTGCAAATGGACGGCCGGTACGGTAAAGTCCAATTTCATCACGCTGTCGTCGTCCAGAGTGGTGATCACATCACCGGGTTCGATGAGGGCGCCGACGCTGATATTGCGCAGCCCAAGCACACCGCCGAAGGGGGCCAGCACCAGCCGCTCCCTCAGTCTGGACTCCAGCGCCCGCAGACGGGCTTCAGCGGTTTCATATTCCCGTCTGCGCTGGTCGAGGAGGGCGCTGGCGGCTGCGCCGGTGGCCACCAGCGGTCGGATGCGGTCATACTGCTTCTTCGCTTCGGCAACCGTGGAGAGTGATTCCTCGATCAGCGCGTGCTCCTCCTCGTTCGTCATCTCCACCAGTATGTCGCCGGCCGCCACGCGGTCACCGTCGTCAAAATGGATCGCCGTAATGGTCTCGGTCACGGCGGCTGTCAGGGCCACGCTCTCACGGGCACGGAGTGTTCCCAGCGCCTCCACGTGATCCTCGAAGCGCTCAATGGCCACTGCCTTGACGATGACGGGCGCCGCTGGCTGGGCGCCGGCGGGTGAGATCCAGAGAAGCCCTGCAACGAATATAACTGCGAAAGCCCGGTGATGCCGGGCGCGTGCATGTTTCTGCATCGGTGGTGCCTCCTCGCTTTCGTTTGCCCTTGGCGACGCAGCCGGCGGGGGATGGTCCATGGCCTCAGCCCTCGTAGGCGGACTGGAGGCGCACATATTCGCCCACGTTTTCCAGGGTCACCAGTCCAACCAGTTCTCCCTCGAGGGTTACCGGCAGGGTGCGGCAGCGGCATTCGCTGAACTTTTCAAAAACGCTCTCCAGCATTTCACGGGCGTCTACACTGAAGAGGCGCCGCTGGAGCGCCTCGCCAATGGTGCTGCTCCGGTTCCGCTGAGCAAGTGCGTGCATGAGATCCTGCTGGGTCAGGACGCCTTCGAGGCGGCCATTGTTCACCACCGGGAACTCCTTCTGGCTGCTGGCCAGGGTGAGGTCCACGGCACGCTCGAGGGTGTCGGAGGCCTCCAGCACCTGAAATTCGGTGATCATGGCCTGCTGGATGGGTAGACCACCCACAGCCGATTTCATTTTGGCCAAACGGGCTTCCTGGGCAGCACCCATCCAAATGAAGAGCGCAATCAGCAGCAGCAGCGGGTAATAGAACAGTCCCAGAAAGCCGAAGAGGATGGCCATCGCCTGTCCGATTCGCGCAGCGATGCGGGTGGCGCGGGCATGGGTTGTCCGGGTGGCGAGCAGGGCCCGCAGGACCCTGCCGCCGTCCATGGGGAAGGCGGGCAGAAGATTGAATACCACCATAAAGAGGTTGACCGCCATCAAGCGTTCCAACATCGATCCGGTGGACAATGTGAGCTGTTCCAGCGGCGCCAGGGTTGCCGTCAGCCCCAGCCAGATGAAGAGGGCCGCTGCGATGAGGATGTTCACGGCGGGACCCGCCAGGGCGACCCACAGCTCCTGCAGGGGTTGCGTGGGGATCCGCTCCAGTCGCGCCACGCCGCCGATTGGCAACAGGATGATGTCGCGGGTCTTGATACCGTAGCGTCTGGCCGCCAAGGCATGTCCATATTCGTGCAGGACGACGCAGGCGAATATGAGCAGAACGAAGAGCAAGCCCGTCAGAACGGACATGAGACTGTTGGAGCGCTGCCAACTGACATAGGCCACCCACAATAGGATCAGTAAAAAGCTGAAATGCATGTAGATGTCGATACCGGCCAAACGGCCCAGTTTGGTTGATGCCTTCATACCGCACTCCTGTTGGATACAACGGTTTGGCGATCGGTCCATTCAGATCAATTCATCGTAAAGGTAGCGACCGCGGGTGCCCAACGGCAATGTGAGTATTGTGTGGGGTGGCCGGTAGGTATTGTCTCCCATTCTGTACTGCCGCCCTTCGGCAGAACCCTGGCGGCCCCATTCCGGCTGATGCGGCCCCAGGGCCGCGTTGAGGATCACACCGCCTCGCCGCTGACGGCCAGGGCGGCGAAGCGGTCGATCTCGGTGTTCAGCTCGGCATGATCTTTCAGACCCGCTTTCAGTCTTGGTGGCACGCTTCGAGACCCGGCGCCAACCACCAGCCCCAACAGCATCCCCCGGTGGACATTGTCGCCGCCGGCGTTGGCGTTGGCCAGCAAAGCGGACTCGAGGTCGTATCCGTGTCGAACGGCCAGGTAGAGCAGCATGGGCAGGCCGTGTTCGGGGTAGCAGGCAGTGGCGAGGCGTTCCCTGGTGAGCTGCCGCTCGGTGGTGGTCTCCAGCAGATGGGGGAGGTCCATGGGGGTCGTCTCCAACCGCGTGTGCAGGCGCCACATCTCCGCCGCGGGAATGTTGCCAGGGCCCTGGGCCTCCCGGTAGCGGGAGAAGAGTTCGCGGCCACCGATCTCCGGCAGGCGCGTCCGGCGGGCGAACGTGACGGTGGTCTCCCGGGGGGATTGGCCCGCCACCAAGGCGTGCAGCAGGGGGACCAGGACACCGGCGGCGTTGACCACATTCTCCGAGCGATGGGTCAGCATTTGATGCTCCACGGCCAGTCCCAAGCCTTGATAGGCGTCGCTGGCGAGCAGGCTGATCACCAGGGGGCGGATGAGGCCGCCGTGGGATCCGATGGACCAGGACCGGCGCTGCTGTTCGGCGCAGGCGTGGGCTGGCAGTCCCTGGGAGTAGGCTTCGAACCAGCGGCGAATATAGATTTCGGTGTAGGGATCGCGATGCCGGCCCGGGGTGGCGAGGAAATCCACGAAAGCCGCCACGAAGGCGTCCGGGTCGTAGCGGCCCTCGGCCGCCACACAGCGCATCAGGACGCGGACCAGCTGGGCGCCGAGGGTGTTCTCTCCCGCGGCCAGACCGTGATGGTAGTGGTACCGCTCATCCTCGGCTGGCGTGAGATTGCCGTGTTCACGCTCCCGCTCGCTGCGTTCGATGGCAAGGTCGCTGTAGCTGGTCTGATAGAAGCGAACGTGTTCATGGAGAATATCGTAGGGTCGGCCAAGACGCTTGGCGGTGGCCACATCGGGATGGTAGCCCATACCCACCATGAAGCTTTCGGGATGGGGGTGTTTCGCCGCGGCATAACTGCTCACACCGCCAGGATAGTCTTTCAGAATATTATCGGGGTTGTAGTACCAGTGCACCGGCATGGCCAAGGCGTCTCCGATAAAGAGTCCCCAAAGGGCGTTGACGATGCGCTCATGGCGCTGCGGTTCGGTCTGCATGGCGGTCTCCCCTTTCACCTGGCGGGCGTGCGCAACCATTTTGATTGAATCCTGAGAGTAAGCATGAATTGCCCGGCGGCCAAGCGGAAGGGGGGAAGGGCCGTGGTGGAAGGGTGGGCGAGCTCGCGACGACGTGGCCACCCAACACAGCGGGTACTGCGTTTCAGGGGAAGGCGTCGTTGAATCGCGTGATATGGGCGGTGGCAGCGATTCGCGCTGCTTCGGGACGGCCATTCTCAATGGCCCGAACAATGCCGGTCAGATCCCGGTAATTGGTCTCCATCAGGTCGGGACGCAGTTGGAGAAAGCGATCGAAATAGGATCGAATCCCCAGGGCCGACTCGAGGGCTTGGAAAAACAAGCCGTGTCCGGCGATCTGAGCGATGGCGATGTGCACCGCTTTGTCCGCCTCGAGGTAGGCGGCGACGCCGGCACTGCCGCGATGCAGCCAAGAGCGCGCCGTCGCCAAGCGCCGGTTCAGCAAACAGATGGCGGGTGCATCGGCCGATTCGCTGGCCAACGCCGCGACATGGCCTTCGATGAGACGCCTGAAATCGGCAATCTGATCGTCGGTGAGGTGCTCCAGTCGCTTGGGAAGCGGCGCGCCGGGCGGCGAAAGGGGGGCGGCAGGCGTCAGGAAGGCGCCGCCCTTGCGGCCCCGGCGGATCTGGACGCGACCTTTCTCCTCCAATATCCGCAGGGCTTCTCTGACCGAGCTGCGGCTGACCTTCAGCATGGCGGCCAACCGGCGCTCCGAGGGAAGCCGGTCGCCGGCCGAGAGGGTGCCGCCGGTCAACCAGGCTTCAATCTGGGTCGCAATCGACTGGAAGCGCCGGCATCGACGGGGCCTTGCTGTGCCGCTTATCATTGCCAATTATCCTCATCTTCGATGTGGCCAACCGCGCTGCACCCGGTTCCATCGCTTACCATGTGCCTGCTCCGGGGAGCAAGCGCGGCAATCCCGTCCTGCCAGACGGCAGGCTCACCTGCGACGCTCCCGGTCGGCGATCCAAACGGCCGTGATGTTCATAGTGGCCGGGGCCAGCCGCCGCAATTGCGGCGCACTGAGACAGCCGCGCTGCCGCGGCGGTACCTGGCCATGCAGCCGGAGCTGAACGATGGCGTCGGCCGGCACTGCGGCGATTCGGTCTAGGATGAGGTTCATCAGCGAGGAGGATGACATGCGCCCCGGCCGCAGGTCGATGCGCACCATGGGCCGGGTGGGGAGGGGATGGAATCGCCACTGCATCTGCCCATGGCCCGGCGTTTCCGACAGGTCCAGGGTCAGTATCAGGTATCCCTTCACCTCGGCCGCTTCGGCGAACGAGACCCTGTCGATGGCGCCCGGGTAGAGCACGGGTGCCCCCAACGCACGGCCCCCGAGGCTCCTCGTGAGCACCTGGTGCCGGTGGATATGGCCCGCCAGGACGGCCGCGAACCCCTGGGGAAGGTCCCTGGTGCGAATGACCTCCCGCCCCCCGCGAAACTGGTAGTCCGCCGGGCCGACGCGTGCGCCGGCCACACTCTGGTGCAGGCACAGCAAGCGTGCGTCGGCGGCGGTCCGCTGCCAATCGGTGGCCGCCAGCAATTCGGGAAATCGGTCCCGGATATTGCCGCGGTGGAAGGGAAATCCCGAGATGGAGAGCGTCCGGCCAGCCTTGGCAAGGATATGGGTGGCGGGGCGGGTGAAGACCTGCAGCCCTGGGTGGACCGATAGCTCGCTGTGGGGGATATGGCCGCCTTCGTGGTTTCCCGGTACGATGAAGACCGGGATTCCGCTGTCGACCAACCGTTTCAGGGGTGTGAAGACCCGATCCACCAACTGGGGCGCCACCCGGCTGCGATAGAACAGATCCCCGCCGTGGATAAGGGCGTCCACCTGTCGCAAGCGGGCCGCTTGGAGGATCCGCCGGTAGCTGTCGAAAAAATCGTTTCCCCGCCGTCGTCGCGCGACACGCGGACGCCGGGGCAGGTCGAAGCCCAAGTGGCTGTCGGCCATGAAGAGGATTCGGATAGGGCCCATGGGTGCCGTTCCAGGTATATCGGGCATCCGCTCGGCGGTCGCCGGTTGACCGCTGGCGTATACCGGCCTGCGTATGTCCTACCGAACCCTATCCGGTACGGGTGACAGATACGGTCATGGAAAAGGCGATTAGGGCTTTGGCTGTCGCTCAGACGGCCGCCGTCCGTTTGAGGCGCCGGGCGAGCTGGGCGCCGCACATTGCCAGGGATTCCGGATCGAGATACCATTCGGCCTGGCGCTGAAACAGGATCGTGCATTTGGCGGGGAAATCGGGGTCCGCGTCGTTGAAGAGCAAGAGCAGGGAGAGGCGCGGCAGGGCGTCGAACCGCATGGCGAGATCGTAGTTCAAGGACATCTCCTCGGGTCGGCCGCCCACGGTTTGGCCGGCCTGTCGCAAGATGCCCACTGCGTTGGCGTAACGGGTCGCGAACACCCGCTCGGTGTCGCTGAACAGATAGTCGAAGTTGGTCGAGTGGCTGGCCCGCTTGAAATCCCGGAAGGAAACCCACTCGGGATCGTCGTGGGGCTGCGACGGGCAGAGGAGCAAGTACTTGGAGAGGATCACCATCACCAGATAGCTGGCCCGTTCACCGGCAGGGGTCACGATCTTCCCTTTGGGGGAGATGCAATAGGTTTCGTCAAAAAAGCGCAACCGGAAGTGTTCCCGCTCGCGCTCCAGACCAAGATCATGCGCCAGCGCCCCCACATCCATACGCGCCAGCTGCTCCGCATAGTATTCAAAGTTTTCTTCAAATATTTCATTGGGTTTCGTCATGTGCACGCCTCCTCTCGACACGGCAAGGCACGCTGCCGGTGATGGTGATAGGGTGACCGCCATACCTGTATCCTGCCGCTGGTCTGCCAACATCCCCCATTTGGGGGATGCGGTGCAGTTGGCGTAAGGCTATGGTAAGTCCCATATGATGGACGGTGACACTTCAGGCGGCCGATTCATGGGTGCTGACGGCCGGAAAGGAGCCCTCGCCATGGACACGTTTCACACCACCATGGATGTGTTCAAGCTGCTGGAGAAATCCAATTGTCGCAAATGCAACGAGGCCACCTGCCTGGCCTTTGCCGCGGCCGTATTCAAGGGCTCGCGGTCACTCGACGAGTGCCCCCAGCTGGATGCAGAGACCTTGGCCCGCTGCGGTGGTGCCGGCGGAAAGGAAACGCCCCTCGAGCAGGAGGCGGAAACCGCCCTGGCCGAGCTGCAGGCGGCCGTCTCGCGCCTCGATCTGGTGGCGGCGGCCGATCGCCTGGGGGGCACTTACGCCAGAGATCGGCTGACCCTCAAGGTTTTCGGCAAGGACGTCAGCCTGGATCGGCAGGGGTGCTTCTACACCGATCTGCACGTGCATGTCTGGCTGGCCGTGCCGGTGCTGCGGTACGTCCTGGAGGGTCGGGGACGGCCGCTGACGGGGAACTGGGTCCCCCTGCGGGAGCTCGACGGCGGCCGGGATTGGTACCGGCTGTTCGGTCAGCGATGCGAAAAACCGCTCAAAAAGGTGGCCGATAGTTACACCGATCTGTTCGAAGATATGGTCCATCTCTTCGGCGGACGCCAGGTCGGGGGCCATTTCAATGCCGATATCTCGGTCGTGCTGCGCCCCCTGCCCAAGGTGCCCCTGCTGGTCTGCTATTGGAAGCCCGAGGATGGGCTCGCATCCGACCTGCAGCTCTTCTTCGACGACACGGCCGACGCCAACCTCAACATCGAGGCCCTCTTCACCATGGGGGCGGGGTTGACCCTGATGTTCGAGAAGATCGCCCTACGGCATGGCTGAGCCCTTAAATCACGCCGTTCTGCACCGCCCACACCGCTGCCTGGGTACGGTCGTTGACGCTGAGTTTATTGAAAATGTGGATGATGTGGGATTTGACCGTGTGGGGGCTGATGTGAAGCGCTTCGGAGATCTCCGGATTGCTGGCGCCCTCGGCCACCAGTCGCAGAACCTCGATCTCGCGCCGCGTGAGATCCTGCTGGATCTGGATGCCATGGGGGTCGTACCGGATCGCCGGTGGTGAGGCGCCGTGCGTTTCACCCTCAGGAGGGGCAACGGATCTTCGCCCGGTGGCGGATCCGCTTTCGATGGCGAAGGTCGACACCACCGTCCCGTCCTGACCGAAGACCGGGTAGACGGTGCTGGTGAATATGGGTCTGGCGAAGTCTGGGCAGTCGGCGGGGGACGCCGCCCCGGATCGCAGGGATGCGGCGAAGGCCATGCAGGTGGGATGTCCGCAGGCGCCGCAGTTGGTTTTCGGGAGCGATTTGAGGATCTCTACGACGGAGGCGGGTTGGTGGTAGACCTTGTGGTTCGGCGTCAGTTCGGTCCGCCGGTCGTACAGGTCGTTGAGCAGGAGGACCAGTTGCTCGATAAAAGCGAACACGTGATCCCGGTCCCTGAAGGGCGCGGCGGTGGCGTCTTCGGGGTAGAGGGTGCAGCGGACCCCTTCGTAGTGGAACTGCACGTGATGGGGCCGCAGTCCATAGCGGGCGCGCTCGAAGGTGCCGTTGATGTAAGGAAACAGCTCCCGTACATCTCCGTCCAACCGAAAGCAGACGCCCCAGTAAGGATGTCCCTCACAGTCCGTCCGCATTCCGCTGCGAGAGATCGCCACCTCCGAGTAGCCTCGGATTAGCCTGCGGTCCGCCATTGCATCAATCCTTCCCGCCACTGCTGTTGCCAGCCCGTCCGCTGGCCTCCCCGCTTGGCAACGATTCCTTCCCCGGCCCTTCCCCCGCGCCGAGTACGCCCGTACCTGATCTACCCGCATCAGATGCGGCCGCATCAGGTGCGCCCGCATCAGGTGCGCCCGCATCAGGTGCGCCCGCATCAGGTGCGCCCGCATCACATGCGGCCTTATCCGTTGCCTTGATCACGACCATGGTGACATCGTCCTCGGGGGATCGGTCTCCGCGGAAATGTTCCAGAGCGGCGGTGATCGCACCAATGATCTCCTTCGCGGGAGCGGATTGATGGGTCCGGATCATCTTTTTCAGGCGCTGCTTGCCGAACATCTCTCCGCTTTCCGAACGCATCTCCCAGATGCCGTCGGTGCCAATCAACACGATCTCTTCCAGATGGAGGCGGCGAGAATACTCCTCATACTCGAAATGGTCATTCAGGCCGAGGGCCAGCCCGCGGCCTTTGAGCTCGTCGAACCGATCCATCTGGGGATCGTAGAGCAGGGCGGGCTCGTGCCCCGCCCGCACCCAGCGGACCTCCCGCTGTCCGGCCGTCAACTCGCAGTAGAAGAAGGTCATGAAATTGCCAGTATCGTAAGTGTCCAGGCTGAGGTGGCGGTTCACATCCCCCACGATGCCGGCCGTCGCCCCAGGCAGTGCGGCTCGCTGCATCACCAGAGCGCGGGCCGTGGCCATGAGCAGTGCGGAGGAGACGCCGTGGCCCGACACATCCCCCACCACCACGGCCAGGCGATCTTTGGCGATGGACAGGAAATCGAAGTAGTCTCCGCCGGTCTCCTCGCAGTAGAGGCTGGTGCCGGCGATGTCGAAGCCGGGCAGACTGGGATCTTCACAGGGCAGTAGACTTTGCTGTACATCTTTGGCCAGGCCGAGGGTGCGGCTCATGCGCAGATGGTCCTGCAGCCGCGGCGTGATCTGGTTGAAGGTGGTGACGATGAGATCACGCTCATCATTGAAACGCAGATCCAGTCGGGTGGAGAGGTCGCCGCGCCCCAGGCGCTTGAATCCATGGACGATGGTCATCAGGTTGCGTGTCGTTGCGCGCGAGAAGAAGAGGGCGAGACCGGCGACCACTAGGATGACGATGACCACGGCCGCCAGGGAGATCCCTGTTTGGCCGCGGGCATAGCGAGAGAAATCTTCACCCACCTTCTCCGGCAGGGCCGTCACCATCGCGGTCGGAGCGATGATGACGAAGTGCAGATCGGGAAAGATGGAGGCGAAGGCCCAGAAGGCGTCTTCTCCTTGGTAGGGGCGTTCGAAGCTGCCGGCGTCACTCTTCGCGAAGATGGGCAGCAGTTCGGCGAAGGTCTCTCGGCGTACATCGAAAAAGAGCCCTGCCTTGGAGGTGTTTCCACGATAGCCGGCCGAGTAGTCCTGCTCCTCTTGGGACATCACCCACAGGTGTCGCTTCCCATCGGCGTCCGGGTCTGAAAATCCCACCAGGAAGGACTTCATCTGTTGGGACCATTGGGCCGAGATATGGCTCTTGAGGAGCACCTTGGGGATGAGCACATCGATGGCGGCCACACCGGCCAGTTCGTTTTTGGCATTGTAAAAGGGGGCCGAGACCGTGAAGGTCAGTTGACGCGTGGTGGCATCGACGATGGGCGGTCCCCAGGTCATGGCCTGTTTCTGCTCGGCACGCAGGTACCAGGGGCGTTGTCGCGGGTCATAGTCTTTGGGGTAGCCCCCGTGGCCGGGGTAGGAGATGTGGACCCCGGAATTGCTGCTGGCGTAGATCCAGAGCAGGGCATCCTCCAATTCGCCGGCAATGCCGACCAGGGCGGGTGTCAACTGCTTCAGCCGGGCGATCTCCTCTTCCACCGTCGCGGCGGACACACCGGGCGCCAACAGGAATGTGGGATGGCCGCGGCTGATCTGCTTGGGAATGACGCTGCCGTCGGGCAGCACCTTTCCGTGCACTTGGGAGAGTGTTAGATCCGGGGGGGCCGCTTCTGGATTGTCGATATCTTTGGCGAAATAGACGTTCGCTGCGGCGGGCGCCGGCCGGGCCTGAATCAGACCCACCTCTCGAATCATGGCGGCCAAGGCGAACTCGATGGTCGATTTGGAACGACGGGTGATCAGGGCATAGTTCTCGGTGGCAGAGAGGATCTCCCGTCTCACCGTGTCCATCAGCACCGAGCGGGTCTGGGACGAGATGGTGCGCCCCAACTTCTTCGAAGCGTTGAGGCTGATCAGGGTGACGACCATCATCGGCGTGAGGCTGGCCACCAGCAGGACGGTAAAGAACTTCCATCTGAGTTTCATAAGGTACCCCGGATGCTGCCGGCGGGACGCGGTAGCGAAAAAGGTGTGTGCCGCCGCGATGTCGCGGCGGCCACACCGGCGGCAATGACAATGGACGCCCCGCCAGCCGCTGCCCTTCTCTGTTAGCGGGACTGGCCAGGTATTGTCAACACATATAGCCTTTTCTTTAGGTGGCCGCCTTGGCGGTCGTCATCCAGTATACTGGGGGCGTTTGGTTTTTCCTGTTTGAATCTGCTCTCAGGTTCGATTATCTTATAGGAGTAGCCAACTCACGCCTGGTTTCGGGCGGCCCTGCAGGCGAGGACCGGCCCCGACACCCGGCCTTACGATGCGAAGGCCTTACGATGCGAAGGGGTGCCCATGCGGATACGATCCCAAATCGATATCAAAGCGCCGCTGGAAAGGGTCTGGCAGGTGTTTTCGCGCCTGGAGGGCTGGCAGGAGTGGAATACGGCCTGCAGAGACTGCTGTTACATCGAAGGCGAGAAGATGGGGGTCGACACCTGTTTCTCCTTCAAGGTCGCTCCCCTGATCTTTCCCATAGAAGTCAAGCCGCGGATCGTCAAATGCGAACCGGCCAAAGAGGTCGTCTGGCGCGGCGCCCGCTTCGGCATCGAAGCCGAGCATCTCTTCCGCTTCACCGAAACCGATGACGGCGTTCTCCTCCTCAGCGAAGAGATCTTCAGAGGGCCTCTCGTGCTGTTGGGCCGGCTCATCGGGGTTCCCAAGCGTCTGCACGCCCTCACCGACCAGATGATGCTCGGGATCAAACGGCAATCGGAGGCCTGCGGTGAGTAGGCGCCGTTTTTACGGGGTGGCGCGCCATCGACGAACCGGTACAGCGGCCCCGCCAGAGGGGGGCACCACCACCGGTGGCTGCGCGGCGCTGGTCGGCCGCCGCGGGTACATTTTCCACCCCGGATCGGGCGCACCCCTTCCATCTCGCAGCGGCCGTTGATATCGCGTCGCGCATAGCTGTCGTAGATGGCCAGCTCGGAGGGTGCGTCGTGAAGCTTGTCAGGGCAGTTCCCCGCCGCCCGAAACGCCGCCTGGCAATGGCCGTCGAAGCGCGGGTTCCGCTGTTCAGCCGCGGCCATCAACCAGTTCAAGGCCACATGGGCCACGCCCTGTCGTTCGGTGCCGACGCCGTCGTGGTAGCGGGCGCACCGTTCGTTGGTTCTGCTGACCAGAAATCCCTGCCGATCGATGCGCTTGTTGACCCGCCACACATTGGTGGCGTTGCCGTTGCCGCTGCTGTCACCCACTTCGTCGGAGCAAAAGACACTGCTTTTCGGCAGTGCTGACCTTCCTCTTCAGTGGGGTGTCGGCGCTGTCATGCGGGCGATTTCACACAAGCGGGTGGTTCCCGAGATGGAGATGCGGTATGATCTTTGACTGCTGCGTAGAAAATGTTTCGGCAGGGGCCAAATTTTTACTACCCGTGGAAGAAAGGCGGCACCCATGCAGCCCTTGAGAGCCAAAATATTCAGCTATTGCACCACCAACATCAACCCGCCGGGAGAGCTTCAGATCAATGCCTGGCTCACCGAGAACCCTGAGATCGACATCGTTCAGATGCTGCAATCCGAGTCCATGGTGACCATCGACGACCGCCTCGAGCGAAACCTGAGTATCACCATCCTCTATCGCTGAGGCCTCAACTGCTGAGGTCTAAATCACTGAGGCCGCGATTGATGCGGCTCGGCCGCAGGGCGTCCCGACCAAACCGACTGGCGGTTTTCCCGCGGTGTCAGCAGATCGCTCTTCAACCCGTCACTCCCTCTGCGAGACGTGCACATGAAAATGGGCGTCCCCAAATGGTGTCTCTGGACCGGCATCGCGCTCACGCTGCTCCTGGCGATCGCCCTCCTCTCCATCCCCCTGATCCTGCCCCCCTACGTTGAGGGCCGATTGATACCGCAGTTGGCGGCCGCTTTAGAGCTGAACCCGGACCAGGTGCGCGTTCGACGGGTGGGCTGGTGGGGGGCCGATCTGGGCCCACTCCGGCTGGCACGTGACGGAGAGGGCGTCTCCATCCGTGCCATCCAGATCGACTACTCGCCCCTTTCGCTCCTGCAACGGGAGGTCACCGGCCTCACCGTGGTGGGCCTCGAGGTGGGCCTTACCATTTCAGCGGACGCCATTACTCTAGCGGGCCAGACGCTGTCGCCCACCGGCTCCGCCGGAGAGGGGGAGGCCCCCCCCCGTCGGTTGGACACCCTGCTGCCCATCCGTCTCCAACGGCTCTCCATCGTCCACGCCCGCCTGCGTCTCGATTGGTCTGGGCAGCGCCTGCTGCTCCCCTTGGAGGTGCAGCTGAACACGGGCCATCTGCCGGACGGGGTGCTCACCGGCCAGGCCAAGCTCTCGCTGGTCGGGACGACCATCACCCTGGACGGCGAGGTGGACCAGCGGGCCAACCGGGCCGCCTGCCAGCTCACCGCCGAGGGGGTGGATCTGCGCCGCCTCGCCGCCTACATCCCCCCAATGCGCCCCCTCGATCTCTTGGGCCGGGCCGACCTCGACGGCCGATTGACGGCCGACCTGCATCCCGCCCGGCTCGCCGGGCTGGCACTGACGGCGCATTTTACAGATGCGCGGGTCAGTACCCCCCAGGGCCAGCTTGAGACGGTGTCGGGAACACCGCTGGTCATGACGCTCTCCGGAAGCCGCCCCGACCATCTCCAGTGGCGCTGCGCCCCTTTCAAGATCGGCGGCCCCGTGGCGCTGGCGGTCACCGACGGGCAGGGAGAGCTGCGGGTCGACAGGGGGGGCTGGTCCCTGACGGGCACGCTGGATACGCAGGTGCCCCAGCAGCGGTTGGCCCATCGGGCGGCCCTTTACAACGACGTGAACCTGGCGTGGACCTTCCAGGTGATGGGAGGCGGGACCGCCGACGCGGACATCACCTTCGATCTTCAGCAACGGGGCGGCGACCCGGTGTCCCTCGTACATCAAGCGGCCAAGCTCTCCCTTCGACCACAGCAGATACAGCTCAGTGGCCGTTACCACGAGGGCGGCTTCAGCGCTGAAGCGCAGCTCACCGCAGCCACGCTTGAACTGGCGAGCCCGCAGGGTCAGATTCGGATTCCCCGCCTCTCGGCGGCCGTCACCGCCACCATTTCCCCTACCGCGTCGGGTCGCGCCGCGGCCATCTCCGTCCAAACCACCCTGCCGCAGGTCAGGGCGGCCGCCGGAGACAGAAGCCTCCACCTTCCCAGGGTCGACGTATCGTTGTCCGGCCGGGCACGGGCCCAGCACCTCTGGCAGTTGAGCGGGCGGTTGCGGGTGACGGGCGGCCGCCTCCAGGCGCCGGATCTGGCGTTGAGGGCGGAAAATCTGACCATCGACCTGCCCCTGAGCTGGCCGCCCCGCGACGGGGCGGACCCCGGACGACTGGAGATTGGTTCCCTTCATTGGAGGGAACGCGCTGTGGGCGGCGTCCGGGGAAACCTGCAGCAGCAGGCCGGCGCCCTGGGGCTGAACCTGCGCCACGACAATCGCTTGATCCAGGGGATGGCCGTTTTCTTGAAGGGGCGGATCGGGTTGGCGGACACCCGGATCGAAGCACGCCTGCCGCCCCACAGCGTCGCCAATGCCATCGATCTGGGACGCTTCCATCCGGCCGCCGCCGGCATCCTCGCCAGCGGCAGAATCAGCGCCGTTGCCGAAGTGATCTCCGACGGCGCCGGCCTCCGCGGGAGCGGACGCCTGAAACTCCAGCAGGGCCATCTGCGTCAGACCGCCCGCAATCTGCATCTGGAGGAGATCGACCTGATGGTCCAATTGGATGACCTATTGGCTTTGAAGAGTGCGCCCCAACAGCGTCTGCAGGTGGCCCGATTGCGCCTGGGCGATATCGCGGCGGAGAATCTGGATGTCGCTTTCCAACTGGAAGACGCCCGCGCACTCTTCATCGAAAGCGCCGGCCTGGATTGGTGCCAGGGGCGGGTCAACCTTGCGGCCCTGCGGATAACGGCCGCCAGAGCGGCGTATCGCCTCACGCTTTACTGCGACCGGCTCAATTTGGCCGAACTGCTCCTGCAACTGGGGGCCACCGAGGCCAGCGGCGACGGCAGCGTCAATGGACGCATCCCCATCCAATGGACGAAGGGCCAATTGATCTTTGAGAATGGCTTTCTCTACTCCACGCCGGGGCAGACCGGGTCGATCCGGGTCGCCAAAACCGAACGGCTGCTGGCCGGTCTGCCCCCGGGTTCCCCGCAGTTCACCCAGCTCGACATTGCCACGGAGGCGTTGAAAGATTATACTTACAACTGGGCGAAGCTGACCCTGCTGAGCGAAGATGCAGTTTTACTGCTGAAGCTGCAGCTCGACGGCAAACCCAACCGCCTGCTCCCCTTTGTCTACGATCAATCCCTGGGGCAGTTCAAGCGGGTGGCGGGCCAGGGCCAGGCAGACTTCAAGGGCATCAGCATCGATCTCAATTTCAGAAGCCCGCTCAACGAGATCATCCACTACAAAGAGCTGCTCGACACGAAGTGAAGGAGCGTTTATGAGGCGACATCGATTGGGCATCGGCCTGGTGTGCAGTGTCTTGATGGGGGTGCTGGGCTGCCAGACCAAGCACCAGGTGGAGACGGTGCACAAGGTCGAGGTGGCCCCTATGCACATCACCATCGACGTGAACGTCAAAGTGGACAGGGCCTTGGATGATTTCTTCGGTGACCTGGATGCCGCGGAGGATCAGATCGAAGCGCCGGCGGAGTGATACCGATAAACACGTCACCTGGGAGAATCCCCATTTGATAGCGAGGAAAAGAGATCATGAAAACGCGCTCAAACCTTATGCTCTGCCTGTTGACGACCAGCCTGGTATTTTCGTTCGTGACCGCGGCCTGGGCCCAGGATATCAAATCGCGTATGCGAAGCCGCCTGCCGGATATCGTCGCCCTCAAGGCAGAAGGCGTCATCGGTGAGAACAACCAGGGATACCTGACCATCCTCAAGGCGCCCACCGATAAAAAAGCCCTGATCGCCGCGGAGAACAAAGATCGCCGCACGGTATACAACGCCATCGCCAAGAAACAGGGCACCACGCCCGCCCTCGTGGGGCAGCGCCGGGCACTGCAGATCGCCAAGAAGGCCGATCCAGGGACCATGATCCAGGGCGAAGATGGTCAATGGCGCGCCAAATAGTGCGGCATCGTAGACCAATCCCATGCGGACCATAGGCCGCCGTTGACACGCCGGAAGCCATTTGCCATACTTCCTGGTATGCAGATGGCCTTGTGTTGAGTTCCATCCAGAGCACCCGCCTCCCATTCGTTTATTCCGCTATCGTGTCAGAACCGCAAACGCGTTGAACCTGCCCGAGGAAGGTGTCTATGGGTGGCAACCGTTTTCCGCCAAATCCGTATGTCATCGGGGTGCCCTTGACCGGAGAGGCCGGCTTCTTCGGTCGCGAAGACGTCTTCCTGTTTATCCGCGATATTTTAGAAACCGAACAGCAGAACGTCGTCGTCTTCTATGGTCAGCGGCGGGTTGGCAAGACCTCCCTCCTCCATCAGATCGCCCAGCGAAATCGTCAAGAAGGCGCCGTTGTACCCATCTATTTTGACCTGCAGGGCAAGGAGCAAAAGCTGCTCAGCGAGGTGCTCTACGACTTGTCCCGGACCATTGCGCGGGCCCTGGACATCGCTTTTCCGGAGCAAAGCAGTTTTGACAACGACGGCCGGTATTTTCGCAACGACTTCCTGCCAGCCATCCACCACCACCTGGACCACAAGCGTCTGCTGCTCCTCTTCGACGAATTCGACATCCTGGGTGACGAGATCGCCAAAACGGGCGCCGCCTCCGAGACCCTCTTCCCCTACCTGCAAGATCTCATCATGCACCAGCGCCAGATTGTCTTCGTGTTTGTCGTGGGTCGCCGCATCGAAGAGCTGACCACCCACTTCCACAGCATTTTCAAACAGGCGGTGTACCGTCAAATCGGCCTTCTCAAGGAGGAGAACGCCACCCAATTGATCACCGCGCCGGTCAAGGATTTTCTGACCTATGCGGCGGACGCGGTCGAGACCATCCTGCATCTGACCGCCGGCCACCCCTACTTCACCCAACTGGTCTGTTTCGAGAGCTTCAACGACGCCAAGAAACGGAACAGCCGGCAGGTCACCGGTGCGGATGTGCTGAAGCTGGTGGACCAGACCATCGAAAGCGGACACGGCGCCCTGAACTGGTTCTGGGACGGCCTGCCCCGGGCGGAACGTTTCATCATGGCCGCCGTGGCCCACGTCAGCGACAGTCGCGGTTTGGCGTCGCAGGAGGATATCCGACGCATACTGGAGAAGCACAAAATCGTGCTCACCGGTCTTGAACTGACCGACGCCCCAGACCGCCTTGTGGACTGGGACATGCTGCGCCGCCAGGCGGACAGCGACAATTACCAGTTCGTGATCGAGTTGGTGCGGCGTTGGATCCTGAAAGCCCACCCCCTTGAAAGCGCCCGGCGGGATGTCGACCTGATCAGCAAACGGGCCTCGCGGCTCTACGAAAATGCCCGGGACGCCCACTCGGAGGGTGACCTGGCTTACGCCCGGGACGAATACCAACGCGCGCTCGATGCCAATCCCAACCACAGCGGGGCCCAACTCGGTCTGGCCCAGGTGCTTTTCGAACTGGGCGAAATTGAACCCGCCATAGAGGCTTTCGAGAAGGCCCACCAAATCGATGAGATCAGCGCCCGCGACGGACTGGTCCGCGCCCGCCGGCGATACGGCAAATTGCTGCTGGAGAAGGGAGAGGCGGATGCCGCCTTGTTTCAGTATGAACAAGCCCTCGAGCTGGTTCCCGCCCACGAAAAACTGCGTCTCGACCTGGCCGAGATCTGGCGCGCCCGCGGCGACGGGGAGATCGAAAAAGGAGAGCTCACACGCTGTCTCGATCCGTACAGGCGTGCGCTGGAATTCGACAGCAGCGACCTGACGGTGCGGCCCATTCGGGACCGTCTCATGGCCCATGCCGGCAAATTGGAGGAGGAGGGGGCCTTCGATGAAACGGCCGACGCCATCAAGGACCTAAAATCCCTCCTGCCGTCGGATGCGGAGATCGTCGCCTTCGAGATCGGTTTCTGGACCCGTCAGGGGGATCTGCTGGCCCAGGACGAGTACAAAGGGGCGGACGCCATCAAAGCGTATCAGCGGGCGCTGGATATTCACCCGGAGGATGCCGACCTGGTGGCCAAGGTCGCGGCCATTAGCGAAGAGTGGGAAAAGCTGCTCCAAGCCGACGAGCTGTTCAAACGGGCCCTGACCCACCACAACGACGCCCGGTGGGCCGAGGCCGAAGCTGCCTGGCTGCAGCTTCTGCAGATGGCGTTTCTGACTTACAAGGGCCACAATATTCCCGATTTGCTGGCCCAGGCCCACAACCGGCATATCCAACATCCCTGCATCGGCCTCTCCCTCGTGCCCCCCTGGGACCTCATCGTCGGTGCCGAGGGCGCCTGGACCGTCCTGGTGGCCAACGACGGTCATGCCAACCTCTCCGATATCGCCATCACCTTCAATGGGGAGCAGACCAAAGAGATCCCCCACCTGCCGCCTGGCCAGGCGTCCCGCCAACGCTTCCGCCAGACCTTTACCAAGGTGGGCCGCATGACGGTTAGCGCCACGGTGGCCGCCCGCACGGAAGCCGGGAAACCGGTCGACGCCGAGGATACCGTTGTGGTGGATCTCCACAACCCCAGCATCGAAGTGGGCCTACGGGCCCCCGAGGAGGTGATCGCCGGCAAAGAGGGCACTTGGACCGTTCACCTGTTCAACGATGGCGATGAGGCTCTCGACGAAATAGCGGTGATCTTCGACGACGAACGCGCCCCACAGGCGACCAGTCTGAGTCCAAAGGAGAAGACCGAGGTCCGCTTCCAGAAGACGTTCAAGAAGGCCAACCAGCAACCGCTAGTGGCCAGCGTCACGGCGATCTCAAAGAGCGGCGTCAAAGTTTCGGGGGAGGCCACCCTCATCGCGACCGTTTTGGATCTCAGCATCCAACTGCAGCTGACGCCGCCTGAAACGGTGATGCTGAGCGAGCAAACCGATTGGAGCGTCCGGCTGCACAATGACGGCAGTTGTGATCTGAAGAAGGTGGTCGTAGTCTTGGCGGACCAGGAAAACAAACCCATCGCCCTGGCGAGCAACCAGGAAGAGATGATTCTCTTCCCTCTGACATTTGAGACACCCGGTACCCGCTCCATCGAAGCCAGCGTCACCGCCGTCTCCACCGGCGGGCATAAAATTCGAAAGAAAGACGCGGTGTCTGTGGAGGTTCAAGCCCTGGGGGGCATAAAGCTCGTGCTGGATCCGCCTGGCGAAGTGTTGGCCGGCGCTGAATCCGTCTGGAAGGCCAACCTACAAAACATAGGATATGACACCCTAAAAAACGTCGTGGTCACGCTTGCTGGGCATGACAAAAGCAGCCCGATTTCACTGGCACCGGGGAGAACGGCGCAAATAAAGATGCGTCTTTGGCCTGATAAACCGGGGAAAAAGACAATTCGAGCGACGGTGACGGCCGGTTCCCCAGACGGACAAACGCTGCGCGACGAAACCGCCGTCGCCGTGGAGATACGCAAAGCTTCTGCTGCTGCTGCCGCGGATGAGACAAAGGAATATGATGCTCCGCCATTCGGACAAACAGACCAAAAGGAAGCATCGCTAAGCGGTAGTACAGGAACAAATTGGACAAAAGCGAGGCCTACATCCAAAGCATTGTTAACAAGCACCGGCATTGCTGCCGTTTGTTGGGCCGTAATTGCGGTAGTGTTCGGTTACATCAACGATGCGCTTGTACACAGCGATTCTCTCTTTAGCTTGTACATGGTTTTTTTTATTGCTCCAGCAATAATCATGGTCTGTGGCGGCTTTTCTACCTGGTTTTTACTCCGGCGCTTGTGTTCTGCACTCCAAGCTTCTCATATTTCGCAGGCCGTCGTCTTCTGGACCATTGGGGCTGTGGTTTACGCGTTATCGATGAGAGTCTACTTCGGAATTTATGCTTATTGGCCCTTTTATGAATTTTGGGATGAGCTTTGGTATGCCGTGTATATTTTTCGGGAGTATTGTCTCCCATTTGGTTTGGTTGGACTGGCGATCGGTGGAACGGCCAGTGGGGTGGTTTTGCGGCGAGCCGTTCCGACACTGTCAGTTAAGAAGGTCGCTTTAATTGGCGTCGGCTGGTGTGTCGGATGGGCAATCGGTTGGGTAATGATGATGATGGTCGCAGTTATCGGCTACCCTATCGATTATATGATCATGTGGTCCATCACGGGCGCCATCGGCAGTGGCATCATGTTCAGCGTGGTGCGCAAAGCCATGGCGCCCGCACCAGAGGTATAAAGACTTTCGCTAGGATCTCAGCTTTCTATCATTGGAAGGATTTCAACGGGATTGAATAAGAGTTGGGGGGAGCGCAATGAACCAACCAGAAAACCCCTTTTTCCATGGCGGGCCGGTGGATAACCAAAAGTTCGTCGGCCGCAAGGAGGAGGTCGATCTGATCTTCGACCAGTTGCGGAGCCACGCTGTGGGAAGCGTTGCCATCATCGGCGAACGGCGCATCGGCAAGACCTCTCTGCTCCACTATGTGTCGGCCCCCGATGTGATCCGGAAGTGGGACCTCAATCAAGAAAAAGCCATTTTTCTCTACCAGGACTGCGGGGTGATCACGCCCTTCACCATCACCCGCTTCTGGCAGGTGGTGCTTCAGAAACTGCACCACCAATTGATCCGCAAACGGCCGACCGACGCGCTCGCCGAGAAAGTCGCGACCCTCTTGGCCAAAGCGGAGATCAGCACATCGGAGGTGGAGCATCTGCTTGATGATGTCAACGATGCCGGCCGCCTGTTTGTGCTGATGCTGGATGAATTCGAGTGGTGCGTGCGCACCGATGTCGACGCTGCCAACATCACCACCGAGCTCCTGGCTGGTCTGAGGGCGTTGATCAATCACGTGCCACGGGTCTTCTCCCTCATCGTGGCCACCCGCAGGCCCCTTGACGAGGTGTGTGCCGAGATCCGCTTCATGGGTTCTCCCTTCTACAACAGCTTTTTCTTCCTCCACCTGCGACCCTTCAGTCCGGCGGAGGCGGAAGATCTGTTCGAACAGATGCTGGCCGACACCTCGGTCCAGTTCAGCGAGCGGGACAAGGAGATCATCTACGGCCTGGCCGGCACCCATCCCCTGCTGCTGCAGGTGGCCGCCGCCCTGGTCTTCAAATTGAAGATCAGCGGCGCCGCCCAGGTCCAGGATTTCATCCACATCCGCATGCAGTTCCATGATCACGTCCGCCACCAGTTCGAGGACTTCTGGAAATGGTCTCCGCGCAGGAGCCGGCAGGTGCTCGTCTATCTCGCCAGTGACCGCCAGGCCGAGGCCATGGAATTGCTCGAACGATGGGGCAACGAGCGCGAAAACTTGGTCAAACGGGGGCTGATCGTCCAATACCGGGATACGTTCCGGCTCTTTTCGCCCACCTTCAAGGAGTGGCTGGTCACCAACTTCTATCGGCTCGGCGTTTCGGCCTGGTTGGCGCCGCAAGAGTACCAAACCGATCGTGTCGAAGCGACCGCCACCGCCGATCCGCCGACCCTCTTCATCAGCTACAGCCACGAGGACGAGGCCGAAAAGGAGGCCCTCCTGGTGCATTTGGGGGTATTGCAATACGGCACTGGCCGTATCGAGGTGTGGTGTGACGACCGGATCGACGCCGGGGGCGACTGGCGCCGGGAGATCGCCGCGGCCATGGAGAAGGCCACTGCCGCCATTCTTCTCGTCAGCGCCAATTTCCTGAGTTCACCCTTCATTCAGAACGATGAGGTCCCCCGGCTGCTGCAGCGCAGAGAGGTGGAGGGCCTGCCCGTCATCCCCGTCATTGCCAAACCGTGCGCCTGGCGGCAATTGGACTGGCTCGCCGGCATGCAGGCGCGGCCGAAAAACGGGGATCCCGTGTGGCGCGAGAATGGCATATACGCGGATGCGGAACTGGCCGCCATCGCAGAGGAGGTCGCCGAGGTGATCAGGGGCGACTGAACATCGGCACACCATGCTGGGCCCGTTCCTCCTAAACACTTCACCCTTTGGAATATAGCGATGAACGACACGGAATACATCGAGGCCAGGCTGGATCACCAGATCAAGTGGTATGACGACAAAAGCGTGTGGAATCAGAAATGGGCGAAGTGGCTGCAAGCCGCCCAGATCGTCTTCGCAGCCATCATCCCGGTGCTGGTCACCTATGTCAGCGACACCACCCATTGGCCCCGCATTGCGGTCGCCCTCCTCGGGGCCGCAATCGCGGTCATTACCGGGCTTCTGGGCCTGTATCGGTTCAAGGAGAACTGGATCGAGTACCGGACCACCTGTGAATCCCTCCGGCATGAAAAGTATCGCTATCTCACGAAGACCGAGCCCTATGGTGCCGAGGACGCTTTGCCCACCCTCGTGGGCCGCGTAGAAGCCTTGATTTCCAAGGAAAATACGAATTGGGCCCACCTCATGCAGCAGACCGACTCGGAAAAACCGCACCCCTCCGACCCCCGGCACTCCGACGCGTAGCGCGTCGTCCCGACGCGTCGTCTCGACGGGACCTCTCCACCCATGGTGTCGCGGTGCCGGGGAGCGCAGACCGCGCCCCCGCCCGTCATCCCTCACCATTTCTTTCCAGATGGCTGCCCGTCGATGATGTCTGTCCCGCGAACCCTTGCGGCCGCAGCCGTGACCGTTGGCGGGCGGGGCGACGATGGACGCGACCCTTCCCCCTGCTACCGCATATTTGATTCTGCCGTCGGGTTAGTGATAGGATGGTTTATTGGTCGAGACCACGTCATCGCCCAGGAGGCACATGCCGCGCACCGGCAGGGTCGATGACGGGATCCTTTTGGGCCGACACCGACGGGCCGTCGGGCGGTTTCTTTCGCTTTGGCTGGACACGGCCCCATCGGGCGGCGCCACTCCTTCCCGTGCCGCCGGCCTGCGGCACATCGAATCCGGACACGCCATCGCACTGCAGCTGAAACTCTCAGGGGGAGTCATGATTGAGAACATCGAAGCGCTGAGCATCGGTATTATCGGCGGCGGTACCCGCTGCCGCGCCTTGCTGGCGGCCATATTCAGCGAACCTGACCCGCAGAAGCGGCCCACCGTTCTGGGCGTGGCCGACAACGACGCACAGGCGGTGGGGCTCGGTCTGGCGCGCAGGCACGGCATCTTTACCACCGAGGATTACCGCGAGCTCTTCGCCATCGAAGAGCTCGACCTGCTGCTCGAACTCACGCCGGATGACGATCTCAAACGCCGGATCCAGGCCGACAAACCGCCCGGGGTACTGCTGGTGGACCATTTCGACGCGCTGGCCATATTGGATCACTTCCGTATAAAGGCCAAACGAACCGAATTGATCGAACGGCTCCAGGCGGGTGACGCTTCTGCGGCCGGCGCCGAGTTGATCGACGATTTCTACCAGTTCGTCCAGACCCTCAACCGCGATGCCCATGCCTATGGTCGCGAAACCCGTCAAGAACTCCTCTCCAGTGAACGTGCCCTGACCCAGATCATCAACAACACCTCCATCCCCACCTTCGTCATCGATCGGGAACACCGGGTGACCCATTGGAATCGCGCCTGTGAGCGGCTCACCGGCTATACCGCCAAAAAAATGGTGGGCACCGACAACCAGTGGCAGCCCTTCCGATCCGAGAAGCGGCCCACCATGGCCGACCTGGTGCTCGACGGCGTCAGTCAGGAAGAGCTGTGGCGGCTCTACAGCACCCGCTGGCAGAAGTCGGCCCTCATCGATGACGCCTACGAGGCGGAAGAGTTCTTTCCCCATTTGGGGGAGGGGGGCGCCTGGCTTTTCTTCACCGCGGCGCCCATCAAGGCGCCGGATGGCGCGACGATTGGCGTGATCGAAACGCTTTGGGACCGCACCGAAAGGCGCCGGGCGGAAAAAGCGACCCAGGAAAACGCCGTCGCTCTGGCAGAGAAGATGGACCAGCTCAAGGCCAACGAACAGATGCTGGCCCAGATTATCAGCGGCAGCACCATCCCCACTTTCGTCATCGACAAGGCCCACCAGGTGACCCATTGGAACCGGGCCCTGGAGCGGCTCAGCGGTTGCCCGGCCGAGGAGGTGATCGGGACCACGCGTTCATGGGCCCCCTTCTACGACCAGGAGCGCCCCTCCATGGCCGACGTGATTCTGGATCAGATCGAGGAGGCCGAGATCCGACAATTGTACGGCAGCCAATGGCGCAAGTCGGCCCTCATCGATGGCGCCTACGAAGCAGAGGCCTTCTTTGCCCACCTGGGCGATGACGGCAAGTGGTGCTGGTTCACCGCCGCCCCCATCAAGACCCCCGAGGGGGAGGTGGTGGGCGCCGTAGAGACGATCTGGGACAAGACCGAAGACCGCAAGCTGGAGCAGGAGCGGGAACAACACACCAAGGAGCTGGCCACCTATTGCTCCATTTACGCCACCTTGAGCAGTCCGCTGGGGCTCGAGGACCGTATCCGGGCCGCCGTCGAGGAGGTGGCCAATATCTTCATGCTCGACGCCATCTGCATCTATATTCGCAGACCTGACGGCCGCTATAAGTTGCGCTACAGCCACGGCCACTCGGAACACGTCTGCTTCCGCAACCGCGTGGCCGACCAGGGCAGCCTGGTGGCCCAGGTGGCCCGCGAGGGCCGGATGAAGGTGATTCAGAATCTCGATGTTGGCGACGGGCATTCGGAGCTGACCATGCTGTCCGGAGAAGGCCTCCGGAGCATCGTCTATCTGCCCGTCATCGACAAGGCGAAGCAAAGTATCGGCGTGATCCGCGCCGGCGGCCATAAAGCCCAGCTCTTCGGTCCCCATGAACTGCGCTCCCTGGAGCTGATTGCCAACCGCATTGGCGTGGCCATCGAAAACGCCTTGCTGGAGCAGGACATCACGCAACGGGCCAATTTTCAGGGCAAACTGATCGGCAGCTCCAACGACGGCATCGTGGCCACCGACGAAAGCGGGCGGGTCGCCATCTTCAACCCGGCCGCAGAATCGATTTTCGGCTACAGCGGTGCGGAAGTCCTCAACCGGAAGCAGTTGGACCAGATCTGTCCGGCCCATATCATTGAAGCCTTTGATGCCCTGATGGCCGATATGTCGGCCGCCGAATGGAGCCTGCCTTGGGTGGAGACCATTGTTACGACCGGCTCGGGCGATGAGATCCCCGTGCGGTTCTCCGGGACGGTGCTGCGCCAGAAGCACCAAAAGCTGGGCTTGGTGGCCTTTTTTCAGGACCTGCGGGAGATCAAGCGGTTGGAGCGGGAGCTTCTCGGCGCCGAGCGCTTGGCCGCCGTCGGGCAGACCGTGGCGGGAATGGCCCACTGCGTGAAGAACATCCTGCACGGCCTCAAGGGCGGCAGCTACATGGTCAACATCGGCATCCAGAAGGAGAACCAGGAGAAGCTCACCGCCGGGTGGAACATGGTTCAACGCAACATCGGCCGCACCGCCGAGCTCGTGCAGGATCTGCTCACCTACTCCAAGGAGCGCAAGCCCGAGATGGCCCCCTGCGCGCCCAACGAGATCGCCGAAGAGGTGGTGGAACTGATGCAGAGCGTCGCCCAGGAGAACCGGGTGATCCTGGAGGCCGCGCTCTCCCCCGACATCGGCGAAGTCCTCCTCGACCAGCGCAGCCTCCACCGCAGCCTGCTCAACCTTGTCTCCAACGCCATCGACGCCTGCCGTGACGATCCCAATCTCGGCAAGACCCACCGGGTCACCCTGGCCACCGCTTTGGGGCCCGAGGATACGCTGCAATTCGACGTCAGCGACAATGGTTCGGGGATGAGCGAAGCGGTCAAAAGCAAACTCTTCTCCTCCTTCTTCAGCACCAAGGGCCCCCAGGGAACCGGCCTCGGCCTCCTCGTGACCAGCAAACTCGTCGAGGAGCACAACGGCACCATCGACGTGACATCGGAACTGGACCAAGGCACCCGCTTCCGCATTCGGCTGCACTTGGTCACAGCGCCGGCGGCCCTTTCCGAGGAGTGACGTGCCGCGTGAACAATTGGACCCCCCAACACCCGGAAGCGGTGGCGTCAAGCAGCGCTCCCACGGGTCGGGTATAGAAAGAGATCCTCCATGCGAAAAACCTTCGATTTGCGCGTAACCAAGCGGACCCCCATCATCACACCCGATCGTCTGCGAGAAGCGTACCCGGGCAGCGATCGTGCCATCGACAACGTTCTCACCAGCCGGCGGGAGATCATCGATATCCTCAGGGGCAGGAGCGAGCGGTTACTCATCATAACGGGACCCTGTTCGGTGATCAGCGAGCGGCAGGCGATGCGCTACGGCGAGCTGCTGGCCCGATTGCAGGAAACGGTCAATGACAAGATGAAGTTGGTGATGCGGGTTTACTTCGAGAAACCGAGAACCAACGTGGGATTCAAAGGGATGATCTCCGATCCCCACATCGACAAGCAAAGCTTCGACATGAACGAGGGGCTTCGCAAGGCCAGGCGGATCCTGGTGAACCTCAACGAGATGGGGGTCGCCACGGGTACCGAGATATTGAGCCAAACGGCGGCCGAGCGGTTGGGCGGCTTGATCTCCTGGGCCTGCATCGGCGCCCGGACCACCGAATCCCAAAATCACCGCGAATGGGCCAGCGGCCTTTCGATGCCGGTGGGATTCAAAAACGGCACCGACGGCGATATCACCACCGCCATCAACGCACTTGTGGCGGCATTCAACCCGCAGGTATTCATCGGCAACGATCCGTATGGTGTGACCTCACGGGTGTTCTCCGAAGGCAATCCCGATTGCCACATCGTTCTCCGGGGGGGCAGGCGGCCCAATTACGATCCGGTGAGCGTCGCCGAGGCGCAGATCCGCCTGGCCCAGCATCCGGAGTTGACCCAGGCCATCGTCATCGACTGCTCCCACAGCAATTCGGGCAAGGATTACCGCCGGCAGGGCGAGGTGTTCAACCATGTCCTCATCCAGCGCTTGGGGATCGCCGACGGCGTGTCGATCAAGGCCAATCCGGGCATTCGGGGGGTGATGCTCGAAAGCAACGTGGAGGCGGGCAGCCAACCCTTTGTCTACGGTGAGACCCGCAAGGAGGAGATCAACCCCTACCAGTCGATCACCGATGCCTGCATCGGTTGGGAGGAGACCGAAGCCTTAATTCGGGCTGCCCATGCCCAGTTGTGACCTGCCTCTGCTCTTCCAATCCGCAGTCATTGTCGGCGGGAGGTGCCGACGGCAAATCGCAGCAGATCCCCTATTTCAAGGTGTAGAAGGGGCGTTGGCCCTTCTTGTTATAGTAGGGCAGCATTCCGGGAACCAGACTGGCGAGCATCTCCTCGCGGTTGTCGGGAGAGGGGTGGGTGCTGAGGAATTGGGGCGGACCTTTGCCGCCCACTTTGGCCATCTTCTGCCAGAGGGTGATGGCGGCGCGGGGATCGTAGCCCGCCTTTGCCGCCAGCTCGATGCCGATTTCATCTGCTTCGGATTCGGCCGCCCGGCTGTTGGGCTTCTGAACGGCCAATGCCGCGGCCAGCGCGGCCCCCGACAGGGCCAGGGTCTTCCGCTCCGCCACCACGCCCACCGCCGCCACACCGATGGAGCTGGCCATGGCGATCGACATCTTCTCCGCTGAATGCTTGGCCAGCGCATGGGCAATTTCATGGCCGAGGACCTGCGCCAATTCGTCATCCGAGGGCTGGATCTTCTTCACCAGACCGGTATAGAGCGCCATCTTCCCACCGGCCATCGCCCAGGCGTTCACCGTTTCCGGATCATCAATAATCTTGATCCGCCACTCCCAGTCTGCCGTTTCTGGACGCATCTGAATCGCCTGGGCGATCAAATATCCCGTAATCCGGTCTACGCGCGCCTTCAAGGCGGGATCCGTGTCGAGTTTGCCCTTATCCGCATAGGGTTTGAGCATCTCTGTGTAGGCCTGCTTCGAGGCGGCGATGGCAGTGTCTTCCGAAACGATGATGAGCTGGCGTCTGCCGGTAGGGCTGGTGGCGCAGGACACTACCAGCAGGCTCATCAGGATGAAGGCGACATATCGTATTCTCATACGGACACTCCGTTATAATGGTGCGTTCCCTGTGTTGACCACTCAAAGTTCATCACGATTCAGGGGCGATGCAAGCTAGCGGCAACGGTCTGCGGTTCAGCTCTGCGCGCTGCGCCGGTCAACCGTCAGCCAAAGGGCGTGGGGTGGGCCGAATGTCGGGCAACCCACTGGACAGGGGGTGTCGTGGTTTGAGACCATGGTGGTTCAGGCGGATAACGGGGGCCGGCGTGGTCAGCGCGGTTGCCGCTGGTTGGCGGGGGCGCTACCAGTCCGCTAAAGGCCTGCTATTCAGCCGTCGCCGGATACCGCGCGGCCAAATCGTGCGCTAAGCGTGGATGCACAGGCTGAGGGCCGTGCGCTCCTGGTGACGGTGCCATGCTTGCCGGAGGCCATGCCAATGGGGATGGCCCTCCGCAAAGATCGCAGATTCGACGGCCTCCATCAGATCCGGACAGCCGAAAGCCCCTCTCTCGCCAGCAGTTCGAGGAGCGGAGACGTTTGACGATGGGGGGCCCCAAACAGCTGGTAGGGATCGGTATGCCACCCAGGTAGAGGGTCTGGGGGGGATAGCGGCCAATTCGGTCTTCAGATGATCGATCTAGTTCGCATGGGTGAAGATCTCTTCGCGCCACTCCGTCCTGGCCTGTTCGCGGAGATGACAATCGTAGCAGTAGTGTTCGCAGCCGATGGTGGCATCGACCTGGTCGTTGAGGTGTCCGAGGCGGCATGGGTCCACTACCCGAGTGTCGCTACGGAGGTGACACTCACCGATCGCCACCTCCCTGCGGCCTGCCGTTGGTGGTCATAACTTGGTGACCCAGCCACACCTGGGGGTCGCCATAATATCCGTGGTCGCGATCCCGGTCGATCAACACCGGTCGCTGTGCACCGTCCACGAGGTATTCGCCGCTTTCCGCAAAGCACACGTCGGTCCAGCGTTCCCACTGGGCCACGCCCCCTTCCACGGTCACCGCCAGGGGCATGGTCCCCAGTACCGATGCCCCCAATTGCCAGTGCACCTGCAATTCGGGATCGAAAGGACTGCCGTCGGGTTGCTTCCAGTTCACATACTGGTCGAACGGCGCCAGGGGAAAGTTGGATTTGCGGGCCGGCCGCACCGCCGCCACCAGGGTCCCCAGGCCTTTGTCACGGGCAAGGCGCTTGAGGGCCGCCAGGATTTCCAGGCGCAGGCCATTGCCCGCGTAGCGTTCCGAAATCGCCACCGCCAAAACGAACAGGGCGTTGCAGACTTTCTTCAACTCCTGGCAGCCGACCGCCCGGATCATCACCTCCTCCAGTGACGCCGGCATGCTCTGGTCGACGTCGTCCCAGTACAGCGGGATGGCGAGGGCGGCACCGATGGGCTCGTCACCGGTGACGATGACCAGTTGATAATCTGCAAATCGTTGCATTGCCAATTCAATGCGATGATCGGCCGCTTGGCGCATGAAACCCGGCGCCGCAGATCTCAGCAGGGCGCTGTAGGCGTCGCCGTGCCGGGATAGGGCCGTCAATGGTTTCGTCTGGTAGGTCATGTAATGCTCCTTGCTGCGGAACGGTTCCCTTCGCCGGCAACCGGCGTCGCCGGGGTCAACGCCGCCGCCATGGCGGCGAAGTATGGACCAAGCATTTTGCTGCCGCAGGGCGGTGCCACGAAATCCTGCTGCAGCACGGTCGCGAAGAAGTTCGCCATCGCATGGCATTGGGGGCTGAAGGGGCGCATCAGTCTGACCAGCAGACGGATCGTCCCTACCGGCAGCTTCGTCATTTTCACCGGGCGCCGCCACACCGCAAAGGCCAACCGGGCAATGTCGGCATGACAATAGCTCGCGGGTCCGCCGACGGCGATCTCGCGACTGTCCTCATGGACGGCGTCAACGCAGCGCTGCGCCAGATCGGCGCCATGAATTGGATTTATGCGATGCTGGCCATCGCCGAGCAGGAACACTCTGCCAGCGCGGGCCATTTCGAGATAGGCGGTCATGTCGGAGAAGTAGCTGGTGGGCCGCAGGATGGCGTAATCGAGGCCCGTCTGTTTCAGCTCGGCAACAAAGCGTTCGCGGGCCGGCGCCAAATGGGGAAGGTGATCGGCCTTGAAAACGGAAACGAAGATGAACTTGGTGACACCCGCGGCAAGCGCCCGATCGAGCAGGTGTCGATTCCCCTGGTAGTCGACCTCCATGAAGCTGAGGCCGTCGCGCTGCCGAGTGATGCCGATACTGGAGAAGACCACATCGACACCGTCGCAGACACCCTGCAAGGTCTCCGGTCGGGTGATCTCGCCCTTAAAGACCTCGTCGGCCAGATCGTTCACCGCGGGTGCGAGAAAGCGGCCCGGCGCAGAGAGGTTTTCCGGGGTCCGGGCCAGTGCCCGCACCGTAAAACCGCGGTCATGGAACGCCGCTACCACATGCCGGCCCAGGTAACCGGTGGCACCGGCGACGAGCACCTGTTTCATCTCACCTGCTCCCGCAAAAAGTGTTGGGTTGGACTATTTGTGGCCATTTCCGAGTTCGCTCCAGACGCTATGATGAACCAGGCCGAAGGCTCTCATCTCGGCCGCCAGGCGCAGTCCCAGGCGACTCCCGGTGGCATCGGCCAGGGGGGTGTCATGCTGCAGGTGCACACAGAGATCCGTGGCAATCGACGCCCGCTGCAGCAGTTTGATCGACCGCGTCGGCTCCTCCAGTTGCACCGCATCCATCAGCTCCTTTAGTTTCGCTTCCAGTGATGCCCGATTGCTGACAGCGGTGCGGACACCGATTACCTCCATCCACTTCATCTTATAGATCTCCCCCACTATGCGGAATTCGAACGGCGGTGCACAGGCGCGGCCGCTGCAGGGGCACGATTCGCGTAATAAGCTCCCGGTCCACTTCGCGCTGCCGTGACCGGGGAGATCTCGCACGACAGGCGTGAACCTCCGCCGCTATCTGCTGCTGCCGCTCTTGCATGAATATTTTCAGCATAAAATCGTTCATCATCGCCCCCCTTTCTCCCACACGCGGATCGTCGTCGCCACAGCGGTGGGCCGACCACCGCTACTACGAATTACATGCCAAAATCAATTTTATAATAATTATAGTATGTTGCTATATTTGCTGCCTCGGCTTGTCATATTTGACAATAATCGTTTGCCAAATACGGTAATTTGGTCCATTATTGCCAAATAAGATAAATTATGGCAGCAGCGGAGAATGATATGGATCCGAATGCCTTCTTCCGGCAGGGAACCTTGCGGATTTGCGGTAATCTGGAGATCGAAGAGGCCCTGCAGGACCTTCTCTTCCTGATGCGGGGGGTGATGCCGGTCACCCGGCTTTATCTGCAGTACTATGACACGGATTACGCGGCCATGCGGACCATCGCCTACGCCGATGACACCGAATGCCGGAAATTGGACCTGCTGACGCCCCTATCCGATGCGGCGAAAGCGCGTGCCGGCAATCCACCGGCGGAACAGGACGCCTTTCTCATCGACGATCCCAAAGCATTTCCAGTGAGCCGTGAAATGGCCAAGTTTCACAGCCTGGAGAGTACTTCCGTCATTGTCCTCATCCTCAGATTGCGCGGCAGGACCTTGGGGTATCTGGTGCTCATCACCGAGGCGGCGCATAAATTCAACGAGGCCCATCTGGAACTGGCGCTATTGTTGAAGGAGCCCCTGGTCATCGCCACGTCGAATGCGCTCAAACACCGCGAAGTCCTCAAACTGAACGAGCTGTTGGCGGATGACAACCAATACCTTCACGGTGAACTGCGACGCCTGAGCGGCGAGGAGATCGTCGGGGCCAATTATGGTCTTCGGGACGTCATGCAGAAGGTGCGGCAGGTGGCATCGCTGGACAGCCCCGTGCTTCTCATGGGAGAAACCGGTACGGGGAAGGACGTGATCGCCAATGCGATCCACTACTCTTCGACCCGCAGCGGCGGCCCATTTGTCAGCGTCAATTGCGGTGCCATTCCTGACACCCTCATCGACAGCGAACTTTTCGGCCACGAAAAAGGCGCCTTCACCGGCGCGCTCTCCCAGAAACGGGGGCGGTTCGAACGCGCCCACCAAGGCACGATCTTTCTGGATGAAATCGGCGAACTTCCGCCGCCGGCTCAGGTGCGACTGCTTCGGGTCCTGCAAAGTCGAGAGATCGAGCGGGTGGGCGGCGTCAAAACCATCCCTCTCGATATCCGTATCCTCGCCGCCACCAACCGTGACCTGGAGAAGATGGTTGGCGAGGATAAATTTCGCGAGGATCTGTGGTTCCGATTGAATGTGTTTCCCATCCGGGTGCCGCCGCTGCGGGAGCGCATCGAGGATCTGCCCACCCTGGTACAACACTTTGTCACGCTCAAATCCCGGGAGCTGAAACTGACAAGCGTCCCGACGCTGTCGCCGGGAGCCCTCGACGCCATGATGGCCTATCACTGGCCGGGGAATGTCCGCGAATTGCAGAATGTCATCGAGCGTGCGCTGATCCTCAATCCCAAGGGCCCCCTGACACGTGAGCACTTCACCATCGTGCCGGCTACGGACGTATTGGTCGCCCCCAGGCCAGCGGGCAGTTCCGACAATCTGGACGCCGTCATCACCCGCCACATCCAGCAGGTGTTGGCAGCGGCTGGCGGTAAGATAAACGGCGCCGACGGTGCCGCCGGCCGCCTCGGGGTCAATCCCAGCACGCTGCGAAACAAAATGAAAAAGTTGGGGATTGCTTATGGAAGAAAAGCAGGGCGATAAGGCGGATTCATCGTAAGGGACGGATCGGTATGGGCGCAGCACCAATTCGACCACCGTACGCTGGACGGCAGCTTGCAATGCGCTGCGAAAATCGATTTTGGGCGTGCTCGCGTCGATACGGCAAGCAACCTCACTTCAGTTTCTCGAGCTCAGCCTCCAGGTAGCCGATGAAAACATCTCTG
>JASJCL010000149.1 GCA_030066015.1 Desulfosarcinaceae bacterium
GTAGTGTTCCAGGTAGTGGGTCGGCGGCATGAAGACGCAGAGTCGCCCGTCGCGTGGCTCCACGCACACCGCCGTGTGGGGAACCGTCTCGGCTGCAGGCTGCCGTTCGGCGGGCCGCTTCGTCGGCGGCGACGGCCGCGGATTGTGCCGGGGCGGCGCGGCCGTCTGCGTCAACTGCTGCGGATCGTCCAAGGGATCGAAGGGCCCCATCTGCGATCGTTCCACCCAGGGCTCGCGCGACGTCTCGGCCACCCAGGGCAGGGATTCGAGGGGCAGCCGCATGCCCATGGGGGAGGTGCCCGGGATAAGGTACATGCGGCCGGCGCGGAAGCGCCACGGGGTGCCGCGCCAGCTCTCGCTGACGAAGTCCCACTGAAGGGGCAGAGCGAATCCCACCGGTGCGCCTGGGTCGCCGCGCAGCACCTCGGCCAGGCGGCGGCGTTCCAGCGGGTCCTTGAGATCGGCCGTCAACGGATCCACGTTCGTCGGCAGGCGCGCCTCCGACCAGAGCAGATAGAGGGTGTCTTCATAGCCCGCTGTCACCGTCCCAGGATCGAGCGCCAGCCGCCCCGCCAGCTCCCGCAGAAATGCCTCCGCCGCGGCGCCATCCGCATTCCCCTCCCGGCGTCCGTCGTCCAGCAGGGCCGGATCCTGCCAGATGGGATGACCGTCCCTGCGCCAATAGCTGGCCAGTGCCCAGCGCGGCAGGGGTTCGCCCGGATACCACTTGCCCTGGCCATGGTGGCGCAGGCCGCCTGGTGCGAAGACCGCCTGCAACCGCTGGAAGAGGTCGGTCGCCAGGGTCAGCTTGTGCTCGCCCAGGGCGGCGGAGTTCCACTGGGCGGTTTCCATGTCGTCGATGCTCACGAAGGTGGGCTCGCCGCCCATGTAGAGGCGGACGTCGTTGTCCTGCAGCACCGCTTCCACCCGCCGGCCCAACTGGTCGATGGCCGCCCACTGGAGATCCGTATAGGGTTTCGTCACACGCGGATCCTCGTGGATGCGGGTCACCGTATTGCGGTAGGCAAATTCGACCTCGCACGGGTCGGAAGCCCCGGTCACCGGGGCGGCGCTCACCGGGTCGGGCGCGCAGGCCAGGGGAATGTGGCCCTCGCCCGCGAAGAGTCCCGAGGTGGGGTCCAGCCCTATCCAGCCGGCGCCGGGTGCGTAGACTTCGGCCCAGGCGTGGAGGTCGGTGAAATCGGCCGTCGGCCCCGACGGTCCGTCCAGGGATGCCACGTCGGCCGTCAATTGGACCAGATAACCGGAGACGAACCGCGCCGCCAGCCCGAGGTGCCGCAGGATCTGTACCAGCAGCCAGGCACTGTCGCGACAGGAACCCCGGCCGCGCTTGAGCGTCTCCTCGCAGCTCTGCACACCGGGTTCCAGTCGCACGGTATAGTCGAGGTGGCGCCACAGCTTCTGATTGAGGGCCACGAGGGCGTCGTTGGTGTGCTGCGGGGTACGATCCACCGTGGCCAGGAAGGCGTTCAGCAGGGGACCCTCTTCCGCCACCTGGAGGTAGGGCCACAGCTCCTTTTTCAGCTGCTGCGGATAGCCAAAGGGCCACTTCTGGGCATCCTCCTCGAGGAAGAAATCGAAGGGGTTGATCGCCGTCATGCGGGCGATCACCTCCACCGTGAGCACCAGACGATCGGCCTTTTTGGGAAAGACCACGCGCGCCATGAAGTTGCCGAAGGGATCCTGCTGCCAGTTGATGAAGTGCTCGGTCGGTTCAATCTTAAGGGCGTAGGCCTCGATCGGGGTTCGGCAGTGGGGGGCCGGACGCAGGCGAAAGACGTGGGGGGAGAGGGCGACCTGCCGGTCGTAGTGATATGCCGTCTCGTGTTGAATGGCGACGTGAATGGACATGAAGTGGCCTATCTCATGGGTTGATGGGGTGTGGAAGCGGTCGGTCCCGCATGGCACAGCCGACCGGCTCTCCCATATCATCCGATTGTTTTTTCTGAAACGCCCTTGCGACTCCGCTATCAAAAAACCTGCCATGCCGGTCACCGGCGGATGCCGCGGTCTCCTTGCCGACGGCCCCGGCCGGTGTTCGGTGGCACGGCGGCCCTCGAAGAGACGCTAGGGTAGGGGAGTGGTTATATACAAAATTGTATTTCAGGTCTATATATCATTCAAATTTGTTGTTTACATTGGGTCGGTTTTGGTTTCAAATAGAGGCCTCACGACCGTCTTAGCCATGTGTGGCGGCCCACCGCGGCAGGTACCTGAGGCTGGTATCTTTCTTGCTCATCAGTCTACTACGATTTCGCCGGCGACACGGCGCTCCGCCACCATCACGGCCCCGACACCCTTTCCGGGAAACGAGATGAACTTTAAAGCCTACGCCATCGACAGCTTTTATGACGAGATGTTTGCACCCGGCTGCACCCCCCGGCCGGGGATCGATCTGCTCTGCCAGAAGATCGAATCGCTGCCCCCGGGTGAGCTGAAGCACCGCCAGGCGGCGGCGGAAAAAGCCCTCTTCGACATGGGGATCACCTTCAATGTCTACGGCCACAGCGACGCAACGGAAAAGATCTGGCCCTTCGATTTGATCCCCCGCATCGTGCCGGCCGAGGAATGGCGGACCATCGAAGCGGGTCTCAAACAGCGCATCGAGGCCCTCAACCACTTCATCGACGATGTCTATCACGATCAGCACATCATCAAGGACAAGGTGGTGCCCGCCGAAATCGTTGCCAGCGCGGATGGCTATCTGGCGCCCTGCAAAGATCTCGATCCGCCCCGCGGGATCTGGTGCCACATCACCGGCACCGACCTGGTGCGCGACGGGGACGGGCGCCTGATGGTGCTCGAAGACAATCTGCGCTGCCCTTCGGGCGTCTCCTATGTGCTCGCCAACCGCCGCCTGATGAAGCGCACCTTTCCCGAGGTCTTCGCCGCCTCCAATGTCAAGCCGGTGGATCTCTATCCCGCCAAGCTCCTGGACATGCTCTACACCATCGCCGCACCGGGCCTCGACCACCCCCTGGTGACCCTCCTCTCGCCGGGCGCCTACAACGCAGCCTATTTCGAGCACGCCTTTCTGGCCCACGAGACCGGCATCGAGCTGGTGCAGGGCAGCGACCTGGTGGTCCACGACGGCTTCGTCTGCATGAAGACCACCAAAGGGCTGCGCCGCATCGACGTCATCTATCGCCGGCTCAACGATGATTTCCTGGATCCCCAGGTGTTCCGTCCCGAATCGCTCCTCGGGGTCCCCGGTCTGATGGAGGTTTACCGCCGGGGTCGCGTGGCCATCGCCAACGCGCCAGGAACCGGGGTGGCCGATGACAAGGTCATCTACAGCTTCGTCGAGGCGATGATCAAATACTACCTCGATCAGGATCCCATCCTCCCCAATGTACCCACCTATTTGTGCTGGCGCAAAAAGGAGCGCGATCATGTGCTGGCCAACCTGGCCGACCTGGTGGTCAAATCCGCCAACGAGTCCGGGGGCTACGGCATGCTGGTGGGACCGGCCGCCACCCGCGCCGAGTGCGAGCGCTTCGGCGAGATGGTCAAGGCCAACCCGCGCAACTACATCGCCCAGCCCACCCTGAGCCTCTCGCGCGTCCCGGTGATCGTGGAGGACCATTTCGAGGGCCGGCACGTGGACCTGCGTCCGTTCATTCTCTACGGCGAGGAGATCTACGTGCTGCCCGGCGGTCTCACCCGAGTGGCTCTCAAGAAAGATTCGTTGGTCGTCAACTCCTCCCAGGGCGGCGGCAGCAAGGACACCTGGGTGGTCGATCCGGCGACGGCCGCCACCAACACCGAGCAGATCAGGAGCGTCCCCTATGCTGAGCAGAGTTGCTGACGCCCTTTACTGGATGGCGCGCTACCTGGAGCGCGCGGAGAATATCGCCCGCTTCATCGACGTCAACTGGCATCTGACGCTGGATCAGCCCCAGAACGGCTGCCAGGAGTGGCGCGCGTTGGTGCAGGTCACCGGTGACACGGACGGCTTCCTGCGGCGCTACAGCGCCTTCAGCGAAGAGAATGTCACCGCCTTTTTAATGTTCGACACCAATTATCCCCATTCGGTGATCTCCTGCCTGCGAGCGGCGCGCGAGAACGCCCGCAGCATCCGTGACATCCTCTCCATCGATCTGTGGGAACAGATCAACGCCTTTTATCATCTGGTGGAGCGCGCCGGGAAGAACCCCGCCCAGGTGTCGGTCAATCCCGACGAATTCTGCCAGCAGATCCGTCTGCGCGGCATGATGATCGACGGCATCACCGACAACACCATGAACCATGGTGAGAGCTGGCATTTCACCCGCTTGGGGCGTTTTCTCGAGCGGGCCGACAAGACTTCCCGCATCCTGGACGTCAAATACTTCATACTGCTGCCCGACGCCAGTTACGTGGGCACCGCCATCGACGACGTGCAGTGGGTCGCCCTGCTGCGCGCCACCGGCGGCTACAGCGCCTACCGTCAGCGCTATGGGCGCATCTCCCCCGCCAGCGTGGCCGAATACCTGCTCTTCTCGCGCAGCTTCCCGCGCGCCATTCTCTTCTCGCTGGCCATGGCCCAAACGTCGCTGAGCGCCATCAACGGCACCCCCCCCGGCACCTTCCACGACAAGGCCGAGCAGTTGCTGGGCAAGTTGTACGCCGAACTGGCCTACATGGACATCTCCGCCGTCTTCAAGATGGGCCTGCACGAGTTCACCGACAACTTGCAGATCGACCTCAATGCGGTCAACAACGCCATCGCCGAGGTGTTTTTCGGCTACGATTTCAATGCACAGAAGACGTCGGAAGCGGTGTCGGTGAGTGTGGAGGGCTAGTGTTGCGGAGCGCACCGGCGGCTTCGTGCCGGGTCGGTCGTACTGCGGTCAAAGCGATGGGTCAACGATGACGGCCGAGGCCATTCACAATCCCCCAAACCCACCGGTGGACTTTCGGGCCATTCTCTGGCATAAGGATCGAAAAACGGCCGATCCCCTCGGGGACATGAGGGGAGGGCGGCCGCCATACCACCCATCGACACGCGCCCGTAGCTCAGCTGGATAGAGCGCCGGACTTCGAATCCGTAGGCCGCAGGTTCGAATCCTGCCGGGCGTACCAT
>JASJCL010000150.1 GCA_030066015.1 Desulfosarcinaceae bacterium
GTGGTGGAGGTGCTCAGCCAGTGCCCCACCTACTTCGGGCGCAAGAACAAGCTGGGCGGAGCGGTGGAGATGATGACCCAGCTCAAAGAGAACACCACCCCCATCGGCTCCAAGGCCAAGCAGGCCAATCCCGAGTTGATCGAGCGGGGCATCTTCGTCCAGAAGGACGTGCCCGAATACTGCGCCCAGTATGACGAGGTTATCAAGCGGGCCCAGGCGGCCTGAAATCGGGTTATCAAAGGAGTTGTGTGATGCAGCGGTGTCGAATTGTATTCTCAGGATCAGGCGGTCAAGGGCTGATCAGTGCGGCCATCCTTCTGGCGGAAGCGGCCGTCATCCACGAGGGGCTGGAAGCGGTGCAGTCGCAATCCTATGGGGCCGCTGCCCGCGGCGGCGCCACGCGCAGTGACGTGATCATTTCTAATGAGGTCATCAACATGCCCAAGGTGTTCCAGCCCAACATCCTGCTGTGCCTCACCCAGGAGGCCTACAACAAGTTCCGCGGCATCATCCGTCCAGGGGGACTGCTGATCACCGACACCCGCTTTGTCACCACGACACCGAAAGTGGACGCCCGCCAGGTGGAGTTGCCCCTCTTCCGGGCGGTGATGGAGAAGATCGGCAAGGGGGTGGTCTTCAACATCAGTGTGCTGGGGGCGCTGTTGGCCCTGAATCCCTTGGTGAGGACCGAATCCATCCTGAAGCTGTTGGGAGAGCGGTTCCCCAGTGCCTTTATGGAGATGAATAGAGATGCATTGGAACTGGGACACGCAATCGGTGCTGCAAATACGCCTTAATCTGATAGAATTCTTTCCTTGCTGAACGTCCCGCTGTAAAAAACGCAGCTGATGGTTGCGGCAGCCAATAAGCCCCTCTATGCTGAGCGTGTGTCCATTCTCGATTTGTTGCTAAACCCTACGCAATCGACCGATATTCACATCTTGGCTAGATGGCGGATGGCGGCGGAAGGAACGCCTGAAGATGCTGTGGCGGAGGGACCCCTCAAAACGTTCGATCTCCCGAGATCTCACCATTGGATTGATATTGGTGGTGATGATCGTATCCAGTATCGCACTGATAACGGCCTATCTCATCTCCGCCAGAAAGGCGGAAGCCGAGCTGAATGCCAAGGCCGATGAGTATATTGTCTTTCTCAAAAACACGTTAATTCTACCGATCTGGAACTACGACTTTGACACGATCGACGCGGTCTGTCGCACCTACCTGCAGAATGAACTCATCACGGGGATCTCCGTTGCGGACCATCGCGGTCAAATAAAGGTAGACCTGGCGAAAGCGGAAATTGAACCCTCCACGGTCCGAGACGCCACGCTATCACACCATAATATCCCCATCGCAACGGTGAAAATCTCACTGGCACCAGGCTACCTGACCAAATTCAACCGGCAGCTGTTTTGGTCCTTCTCATTGATCATCCTGATCAACCTCGCCATATTACTGATCATGACCGGTTTCATGCTGCGGATGTCTCTGAAAAGGCCGCTGGACCGCCTCAATTCGATTGTGGACGATTACGCTGAGAGCAGACGCCCCTCCCTGAACCGTGATATTCACCACCTTGAATTCAAGCCTTTGGTCAATACCCTCGCGGCCATGGGCCAAAAAATCGAGCGACAGGTATCTGCGATTCGCAAAGCAGAACGAAATTACAGGGGCATATTTGAAAATGCCGTCGAAGGGATCTACCAAAGCACGCCTTCAGGCCGGATTCTAAGCGCCAACCCGGCCTTCGCCAATATCCTGGGTTACGCCAAGCCGGAAGATCTCCTGACGGCTGTCGCCGACATTGGGGCGTCCCATTGGGTGGACCCCGATCATCGGAAGGCCTTTATACGAAAAATAGAGGCTGAAAAGGTCGTCAGCGACTTCGAAACCCGATTGCGGCGCAAAGACGGCAGAATCATCTGGGCCGCCATCAATGCACGCCCCATATATGACGCCGATGGGCAGTTGCGGCATTTTGAAGGCATGGTTCAGGATATCGACCAGCGGAAAAAGGCCGAATCTCAATTGCTGCGTCTTTCTACCGCCGTGGAACAGGTGGCGGACATCATCTTTATCACAAACGATCAAGGCCATTTCGCCTATGTGAATCCGGCCTTTGAAAAAAGCACTGGGTATGGGAACGACGATTTGGTGGGTCATAAACCGGACCGGTTGGCGGCGGATGATCACGTCGCGACCATCTACGGTGAAATATGGGAGACGGCCTCACAGGAGAACGTGTGGACGGGCCGGATCACCAACAAACGCCGAAATGGGGAGTTCTTCATCGTCGATACCATCGTCTCGCCCATTAAAAGCGGCTCCGGGCGCTTTTTGGGATATGCGGCCGTCAACCGTGATGTCACCGACAAGGTACGGTTTGAGAATCAACTCCGCCAAACCCAAAAAATGGAGGCGATCGGCACGTTGGCCGGTGGAATTGCCCATGATTTCAACAATATTTTAGGGGTGATCATTGGATGCAGTGAACTGGCCAGGGATACCCTTCCAGATGACCATGTCGCCAATACAGATATGGAAAAAGTGCTGGATGCCGGATTACGCGCCAAGTCATTGGTCCGTCAGATCCTCACCTTCAGCCGGCAGACCGAAAGCGCTCAGAAGCCGCTTATGATGCAGCCCTTTGTTAAGGAGGTTGCGAAATTTTTGCAGACGACGTTGCCCAACAGCGTCGAAATTCGTCTCCAAGGCGACGTGGCGGACAAGGCCATTCTTGCGGATCCCACCGAGATTCAGCAGGTTCTCATGAACCTTTGCACCAATGCAGCGCACGCGATGGCACCGAATGGTGGTGAGATCCACCTCCATCTCTCGGAAACTGAATTCGATATCGAGGCCGCCGCGCGCATCACTGAAATTAATCCCGGAAACTATCTCAACCTCACGGTTTCTGACCGTGGGCAGGGAATCCCAGAGGAGATCATCGATCGGATATTCGATCCCTTTTTTACGACCAAACGCGTTGGCGAAGGGACCGGTTTGGGACTGAGTGTGGTCCACGGAATCGTGAAAAAATATGCCGGCGCTATTTTAGTGGAAAGCCGTGCTGGCCACGGCACCACCTTTCAGGTACTGCTGCCGTGCCTTGAACACCCTGGTTTTGAGATCGTTTCAGAAAGCGCCTCCGAACCACCTGGCGGCAAGGAAAAGATTCTTTTGGTCGAAGACGAGGCGGTCCTTGCCAACATCATCCAACGGATCCTGACCGGGCTTGGTTATGACGTGCAGAGTTTCGGCGACGGTGAAAAGGCGTTTGCATACTTCCAAGCAGATGCGGGTTCATTTGATCTTGTTCTGGCAGATCACCACATGCGCCCCATGGATGGAATCGGTCTGGCGAGAAAGGTTCGCGAGGTTCGCGCCGCTATCCCGGTGGTACTTTATTCCGGCATGTGTGACCGTCGCCTGAGTGCACGGGCGAAGGCAGAGGGGGTTCAACGTTTATTGGCCAAACCCCTCAACCGCTTGGAATTGGCTTTTGAGATCCGAAAGGTGTTGGATGAATAGGGACAGGATCACGCCGCAAGACGAGAGGGAAGCAAAGGTACTGATCATCGATGATGATGAGGGCATGGCCTATACCCTCGCTCGTATGGCCCAAGACGCGGGTCTTGATGCCAAAACCGCCGCCAGCTTATCCCAAGGTCTGCCCCTGGCGGCATCCGGTAATTACGATGTCCTTTTTTTAGATGTGCGCTTGCCGGATGGCAGTGGGATTGATGCCATACCCGAAATACAGGCAAGTCCATCTCCACCGGAGATCATCATTATTACGGCCTTCAGCGATAGGGACGGCGCTCAGATGGCCCTGAAAAGCGGTGTCTGGGATTACATTGAAAAACCGGCCCGCATTGACACACTGAAGCTATCGCTGAAACGGGCGCTCCAGTACCGCAAGCAAAAAAAGGTGAACGAAGAGCCGTTGTCGGCGGCGCGCAACGGGATTATTGGTGAAAGCGCAAACCTGCTGATGTGCATCACCTTAATGGCACACGCCGCCAAAAGCGATGCCAACGTCATTATCAGCGGCGAGACAGGTACGGGTAAGGAGGTGTTCGCCAGGGCGATCCACAACAACAGCGCAAGGTTTCGTAGACCGTTTATTGTGGTCGATTGCGCATCTTTACCGCAGCATCTGACGGAAAGCATCCTCTTCGGCCATAAAAAAGGCGCCTTCACCAGCGCCGATAGCGACCGCGTGGGGCTGATCAAAGAGGCCGATGGCGGAACACTATTTCTAGACGAAATCGGCGAGTTGCCGCTGGCATTGCAGAAAACCTTTCTGCGTGTACTTCAAGAGCGACGCTTCCGACCCGTTGGCAGTAAAAAGGAAGTTAAAAGCAACTTTAGGCTCGTATCCGCAACGAACAGGGACCTGATGGCAGCAGTTGAGAAAGGTCGCTTTAGAAAAGATTTACTCTATCGGCTTCGGACCATTGTGATTGATCTTCCAGCCCTGCGGGAGCGGCCCAATGATATCAAAGAAATAGCGAAATACCACATGGCGCGGTTCTGCCAGAATGCAGACCAGCCTTCACGCGCCCTATCGGATGAAGTCGTTCACATTCTGCAGCAATATGACTGGCCGGGCAACGTCAGAGAATTGGTCAACACGCTCGAAAGTGCCGTTGCGTTGGATCCCACTTGTCCCACGCTATACCCAATACACCTTCCCGAGCATATTCGTACGCATTCATTGGAGAAGGGTCGGCGGGAGCCATCCACTTCAGCTGAAAAAAATAGGATTGTCCGCCAAACCGATGGGAAGCTCCCGACCATGAAAACGTATCGCCGACACGCCACCGAGGCTGCAGAGAAGCAATATCTGAGTGAACTGCTGCATCAGACACAAGGCGACATCGATGAGGCATGTAAGATTTCAGGGCTCAAACGGGCGCGACTGTATGAACTAATGAAGAAGTATCGTGGGTAATTCAAGGGATGAAACACCGCGTATCTCATTGCCGAAAAACGAAGGCCATCTCCCATATAGCGCGGTAGGATTCAGTGACTGAGAAATTGGCGATTCATTGATCTTGCCGGCCGTAGAGTGAGTTGTACTTGTTCAGACCCGATCTGAAGGAGCCGATTTTATGGCGTGTCTGTCCAGCTAACATCACGCTACCAGCTTTTCCTACCAGTATTATTCGCCCTTCTTGAGCGTATCAAATACCGTTCGGCCACAGCTCATCTTCCCGATTGCGTTCGCTTATGGATATCGTAATCGAGCCATTTAGCCGAGTCCGCTTGAAGCGTTTCAATCTCTCGGTATTGCTTCATGAGGATCCTCACCAATATGCGTCTGGTGGCACCTGGAATATCTCGCTCCCTCAAGACACCTTACGCCCTTTCAGTATCGGATGCTGGGATACGAACCTTCAGCTCTTCAATGTCGCCAAGAGCCCGCACCATCCCAGTACCGCAGGCTCAATAATATTCATCCTATTCGCGACTTTCGTGGGGTGATTGCTGCTTCCTCGCTCTTGTGACTTCCTACTCAGTATCTGCGTATTTATGTGCCATGACCTTATCATTTTGTCATCTTACGAAATCGTGAAGGCTGGATGGGAAGTCTTTTTTGGTTGGCAAAAACAATATCCTCGGGACAATAAGCGCAAAGGCACATACAAACACTGCATTCACCTATGCACTCGCAGCATTCGTAGTCTGGATTTAAGGAGTCTTTTACGATTCTGCTTGATAGCGCGCCGACCATATCCTCGACGGGCAAGACACTTGACATAAGTATCTCTGCATCGGGTTCCAAATCCACTATCGTAACGCCATCGCTTAGGTCTTCAGTCTTGACAATCGCATCTCGTGGAATTTCCAGTAGAAATTGGGCCATCCGCATGGTAAGTGTTTTTTTCCCATCATCAATGATTTTTCCAGCGACTCTGCTGCTAGGAGCCTTTAACGCGCTTTTGGTTTTCTCTATCCGGTT
>JASJCL010000151.1 GCA_030066015.1 Desulfosarcinaceae bacterium
CCGCGGTCGAAACGGGCGTAGGTCAATGATTCGGTCACCAGCGCATCCAGTTCGTCTGCATCTTTGGCGATCTCGGCCAGGTAGTGCTGGCGGTCGCCGATCCTGGCGGCAGTGGCGAGCATCTCCAGACTGAAGCGGATTCGGGCGATGGGGGTGCGCAGTTCATGGGAGACGGCGTTTGTCAATTCCCGCTGGGCGTCGATGAGTTCCTGGATGCGATCGGCCATGCGGTTGAAGGCGGCGGCCAGGGGTGCCAGGGCCGAGTGGCGCGGCACTAGGGCGCGGGTCTCGAAGCGTCCCTCGCCGAAGGCGGCGGCTGCCGAGCCGATGCGCTGCAGCTTGCGGTAGAAGGGCAGCGCGTACAGCAGCGTCAGTAGGGCCAGCAGCGCCAGCAGAGCGGAATAGAGGAGGAGGTAGACATGGGCCAGCTCGAGCTCCGGATCGGTGATCGGCCCCATGATGAGCACATAGGGGGATTGATCTGCCCGCATGTAGAAGGTCTCGCCATTGCCCTGGACCACCAGTTCCCCTTGCAGGGCGCGCTGCTGCTCCGCCGCGCTAAGGCCCGCATCGGCAAGCGGTTTCAGGTCGATGGGGTAGCCGAACTGCTGCTGGAGGCGGTTGACCTGCGCGTCCCATTGGGCTTGGGGGAGACGCTCCAGGTCAACGAACACCATATGGAAGGTGCCTCTGATCAGATCGCGCCAATAGGCATTGAGCTGCTGGGACAGATATTGATCGATCAATTTTTCGGCAATGGGCGCAAAGCCGAAATTGAGCACCCCAATGGTGAGGATGACGAATAGAAAGAAGCTAAGGAAGATCTGTTTCATACGCACTCTCTTGGGGGGCCGCTACCAGGCATCCTTGACGAAAAGATAGCCCTGTCCCCAGACCGTCTTGATCCGTTGGGGGGCGTGGGCGTCATCACCCAGCTTCCGGCGCAGGCGCGAAACCATGACGTCCATGGCCCGGTCGAGACCGTCGTAATCGATGCCGCGCAGGTCGGCGTAGAGGGCCTGACGGTCCAGGACTTTGCCGGCATTGGCCGCCAGCATGTAGAGCAGTTCAAATTCGTTGGTGGTCAGCAGGACGTTCTCCCCGGCCAGCTGGACGCTGTGGGCTTCCCGGTTGATGCGCAGGGCGCCGTATTGGATCTCTGCCGGGGCCGCCGCCGGTGGCGTACCGGCAGCGGATGCCGCCGGTGGGTGACCGAAGCGCCGCAGCAGGGCGCGGATGCGGGCCAACAGCACCCGCGGTTCCACGGGCTTTTTGACATAGTCGTCGGCCCCCATCTCCAGCCCGGCCACCTGATCCATATCGTCCTCTCGGGCGGTCAGAATCAGAATGGGACCGGCGTATTCGGCCCGAATCTGCTGGCAGACCGATAGGCCGTCGCGTCCCGGCAGCATGAGATCGAGGATGAGCAGATCGGGCCGCTCGGCCAGAATCCGTTCCGGCGCCGTGTCGCCGCGGCCTTCGATCAGCACTGCGAAGCCCTGCTGCTGCAGATAGTCGCGGATGAGGGCCGCCAGACGTTTGTCGTCCTCCACGACCAAAATTCGATGGGTCGGGTTCATGGATAGCTCTCCTTTGAAAATGCACCGGTGGAACCACTGTGGACCTTTCCCATGGCCGCGGCAAGCCGCTCTTTGGCGCGGCCAAGCGTGTCCGCCACCCCATACGATGCGGGCTGGGCTGCGTCAACCATCGCCGAGCCCCTGCCAACGCCAGTGTCTTTCGAAGCGGTGATCGGTCGTCACCCGTCGCTGGGCACCCCCCACCAGAATTTCCATGCGGGTGTGCAAACGCTTCAGCAGGCACTCCCCCCGGTCACTGAGCACGAAGTGATTGGTCTCGCTGTAGGCGGTGATCGTGGCGCCATCCGCTTCGAAGGGAACCGAAACGACCGCCGCCGTCACCGCTAGCGGCAGACCGCTATCGCGCTCCAGCCAGGCCATCCCCTCGATTTCGGCGTCGGCGGTCGTGAATCGATACCCGAAGCCGATACAGGTACGCCCCTCAATTTCTCGTTGGCGGCTGGTGCGCCAGTGAGTTACCCGTTGCCCCTCAAGGGGCGCAAAGGGCGAGTCGCCCAGCACTGCCGAGAGGGCTATCGGTCCCTCGAGTTGGGAGCGGATCGCCGCGGCGATCTCCTCTCCGTTCTCAGTGGCTGTGATCAGACGCCGCTGGAGCGTGTCGCCCCGGTGCGGTGTAAGGCGCATGACGACCCTGCGCTCCTCCTCCAGCTCTCCCGCCATGGTGAAAACGCTCTCCGTGACCGTCATCTCTCCAGGCACCCAAATGTGGTGGGTCAGATAAGCCGCCGCCCGTTGCCAGAGCGGATCTGTTTCACCGTGGGGAATACCGGCACCCGCCCCCTGGGTTGACATACAGAGCAGCCCCATTCCCACCAGTAACAGCACACGCGCGATGCCCCACAAAGCCAAAGAACCAAGTGCCATTCGAAATCTGCCCATGTTTCGCTTCGCTTCCCTTAGCCCCCATCCGGTCAGGAGCGGCTGATCGTGATGGAGCGTTGCTGGACGGCGCTGCGGCGCCGCCTATTCGCAGCGGCCGACACCTCCCTGTGCGCAGGCCCCATCTCAATCTGAGACCCCATCTCAATCTGAGACCCCATCTCAATCTGAGACCTCATCTCAATCTGAGACCTCATCTTGATGAGACCTCACTTTGATGAGACCTCACCCTGCCGAGTGCGCCGTCGGGGAGCGGGTGACCGGCGGGGTCAGATGGCCGGCCCATGGCGATCGACCCGTCAAACGATGATCGCGCCGGCAGAGATGACGCAGTTCGACGCTGAACACGACGATGAGGAGTATCAGGGCCATCACCCAAAGGGGATTTGCCGATCGATTGTCCGCACGGTGACGCATATCGCTTCCATCATGAGATCTTCTACGGCCGTGCGCCCGTGGGATCGGCCCATCGACCCCGTGGCTGCGCCAGCCCTGATTGCGTTGTCGCCGACCCTACCCAATCGCCGGGCCCGCGTCCGTGGTAAATTTGTAGTCAAGTGTAACAATCTGTAAAGCGTCCACCAAATCGCCTGGCCGCAACGCTTTGTTACACTCTGGTACAGTTTCTCCACAGACAGGCCGGTGTGCTCCCGATACGGTTGCGCGGTCCTTCGGGACCCCACTTCGCAACCCTGTAAGAAGGAGGACACCATGTACCCGAACATGAGAGCAGGTTTCATGTTGATCGTGGTGATCGGCAGCCTCACGCTGCTGCTCACCGCCCCGGCCACCGCTTTGGAAACCGGCGGACTGGGCGGCGAGATCACTGTGGGAGCGATCTATTTTTCCGGTCGACCGAGTCAATTGGTGGTGGGGGATGACAACGCAACCGTCACCCGGCTGGCGTCCCAGGCGGACCGGGAGACGATGACCGATGCCGATCTATCCGGCAAACTCCACTACCGTCTGCCTGAGCTGGGCACCACGCTATATGTAAGTGCCGCCAATGGTTCTGCAGATCTTGATTGCGGTGTTCGCCAATCGATGGGCCCGGCCGGTGTGATCGACCTCGCTTTGCAATATGGCATAGACGAGGTCTGGCGGGATCCCTATGTCACCAACGTCAAGCGCCGTACAACCGAAGTGGAGACGGTTGGCCTGCGTCTCCGCTATGAAGAGATTTACGGTACGGGGGCCTTCCTCTCCGCTACCGCCAGCGGGGTGGATGTGGCGCAGGATCTCAGCGGCGACCGTCGGCAACAGCTGCGGCGCGATGGTGAGCTTTACGCGTTCCACTTCGGCTATCGCCTGGCATTGGGCGACCATGCCGAGCTGACCACATCTCTTGGCGTGGACAGCCAGGACCTGCAAGGAGCGGCCAACGCCAGTGACGGCGTCGGGGCGGAGGTCACCTACGGCTGGCAAAGGGGCCCCTGGCTGTTCGAGACGGCGGTAGGAGTGCACTATAGCGAATATCGCGCGGAACACCCCTCTTTCGGAAAGACCCGCAAAGCCACCGGGTATGAAGGGTCGGCCATGATGGGCTACATTGCCCCATTTGGCTGGACGCCGCTGACGCTCTACGGGCTGGTCGGTTATGCCCGCTCGGATGAAAACATCGCTTTCTTCGACGCCGAGGGTTGGATGACGGGCGTGGGCGTCGGGTTGAGCTTCTAAGGGGTCGCCCATGGGTCGACAAAATCATGGATCCGGACTACTACTAAAAAAGCGGATCGCCCCGGTGGCGGATCTGGGATGCGATCCTTGCCGCCGGGGGGCGGTCATCCGCCGCGCCGCAAGGGGCGGGCGAAGGCTCAGCGCAACCGAGGAGCTTCCGTGATCACCATTCGCAAAGAGGGTCCCGAGGACGTCAAGCAGATTCGGCGGATCCATGTATCCGCCTTCGACACCTCCACCGAAGCCGACATCGTCGACCAATTGCGCCGGAGTGCCGACCCCATCCTGTCGCTAGTGGCGGAAGAGGTTCGTCACGGCGGCGGTCAGCGCATCGTCGGCCACCTCCTGTTCAGCCCCGTCGCAGTGGATGGGCCGCAAGACCCCCCCGCTGGCATGGGCTTGGCGCCCATGGCGGTTCTGCCCGAGTACCAGGAAAAGGGGATCGGATCCGCACTGGTGCGGCATGGATTGGATATCCTGGCCGAGGGGCACTGCCCCTTCATCATCGTCCTGGGGCACCCCGAGTATTACCCGCGCTTCGGTTTCGAGCCCGCTTCCCGCCACGGCCTCCACTGCCAGTGGAAGAGCGTGCCCGATGCGGCGTTTATGGTCAAGATCCTCGACGGGGATCGCATGGCCGGTGTCGGGGGTGTGGTCCGGTATCACGACCTTTTCGACGCGGCGTTGTAAATTGGAGAACTCGGCGCCATGCCAGCATGGTTTGAAAATCCCGAATTCTGGCGAGCCCACTTTTCCCGGCTGTTCACGCAGGAACGTCTGGAGAGCGCCGATGGAGAGATCGCCGCCATCGAAAAGCTGGTTGGATTAAGGCCCCCGGCCCAGGTGCTCGATCTGTGTTGTGGGCCGGGGCGCCACAGTGTCGCCCTGGCCTGCCGCGGTTACGCCGTCACCGGTGTCGACCTCACTGCCGAATATCTGGCCCAGGCCGCGCAGCGGGCCGAGGCGGCCGGGGTCACGCCCCAATTCCTCCAGCGCGACATGCGCAGCTTCCGCATGGCGGACGGCTTTCATCTCGCCATCAACCTCTTCACCTCCTTTGGCTATTTTCGAGCGATCGCGGACGACGCCAAGGTTCTCTCAAATGTCTTCCGCAGCCTTAAATCGGGCGGGGTCTTCGTCATGGACCTAATGGGCAAGGAGATACTGGCGCGATGCTTCCGGGAGCGGGACTGGATGGAATCGAATGGAACCCTGTTACTGGAGGAACGCATCGTCGATGAGGACTGGAGTTGGATCACCAACCGCTGCACTTTCATCGACGACGACGGCCGACGGGATTTCAGCTTCTCCCACCGCATCTATTCGGCCCAAGAACTCAGGTCCGCCCTTCTGCAAGCGGGTTTCGCCCGGGTCTCCATCTACGGCGACCTCCACGGCGCGCCTTACGATCACCGGGCCCAGCGTCTCATTGCCGTGGCGCACACCTGACACCGGTGCATCGTCATGGTGGTGGCGACCATGGACGCACTGGAGAAGCGACCCGGTAGCGGCGCTTCGGGAGGGCACACCTGACACCGGTGCCCCCGGCGGTGCCACCGGAAGTTGGGGGTGTGGCGGCGTCCTTCCGGGTCAATGGGTGAGAATTTTGGAGATGAAGGCGGCGGCACGATCGGTCTGGGGGCTGTCGAAGAAGGTGTCCGGGGCACCCGTTTCCACCAGCTTGCCGTCATCCATGAAGATCACCCGGTGGGCCACCTGACGGGCAAATCCCATCTCATGGGTGACCACGCACATCGTCATGCCCTCCTCGGCCAGCTTGACCATCACGTCGAGCACCTCGCCAATCATCTCCGGGTCCAAGGCGCTGGTGGGCTCATCGAAAAGCATGATTTTGGGCGACATGGCCAAGCCCCGGGCAATGGCCACCCGCTGCTGCTGGCCGCCGGAGAGCTGGCGGGGA
>JASJCL010000075.1 GCA_030066015.1 Desulfosarcinaceae bacterium
TTCATGGGTGCCGTCGGACGGTCGAGGTATTCATCCCGGTTGGCGGCGATGATCCAGGGATAGTCGCGATGGTGTTGGATGGCGAGCAGGAGTGTGCACATAGACCGGCTTCCGAATCGGATGGCGGTGCCGACCAGCCATGCCTGGAGCGGATAGCGTCAAGGGGTGACTGATCGGGATCGGCTTTGGTGGCGCAATAGACACCTCGTGGGGGCTATGGTATGAATATTCACTGTTGTCAGCACCCCTGAAGGACGGATGATCGTAACAAGTATCGATATTAAACGCAACAATGGTAGGAGGTTAAGATATGAGCCTGAAGGATGTCGTTATCGTGAGCGGTGCGCGGACGCCGGTGGGTGGCTTTGGCGGTTCCCTCAAATCGGTGCCCGCCATCGATTTGGGTGCACTGGTGATGCGGGCCGCTGTCTCGAAGGCGGGCCTGAGACCCGTTCCCAGTGCCGAAATGGGTCAACGGTCACCGGACGCGCTCAAGGCGTCCGGCCCCATCGCCTTGGAGGCGGACGCCGCCCAATGGGATGATGGGGCGACGCCCATCACCATCGACGAGGTGGTGGTGGGGCATGTCCTGACCGCCGGCCTGGGGCAGAACCCCGGTCGCCAGGCCATGATTCGGGCCGGTATTCCCAAGGAGACCCCGGCCTTCACCATCAACAAGGTGTGTGGATCCGGTCTCAAGGCGATTGCCTTGGGTGCCGCATCAATCATGACCGGACAGGCCGAAGTGGTGCTTGCCGGCGGGCAGGAAAACATGAGCCAGGTTCCCCTGGCGCTCCCGAAGGCGCGTTGGGGGCACCGCATGGAGCTTACCGGTGTGGGCGATATCTATGACCTCATGGTTTATGATGGCCTCTACGAAATTTTCTACGGCTATCACATGGGCATGACGGCCGAGAATATCGCCGCCCTCTACGACATTAGCCGTCAAGAACAGGATGAGCTGGGTGTGCTCAGCCACTTTCGGGCGCGCAGCGCCATCACCGAAGGTGAGTTCGACGAGGAGATCGTGCCGGTGACCGTCCGCGGCCGCAAAGGCGATACGGTGGTGGATACCGACGAGCGCCCCATGGATACGAGCCTTGAGAAGATGGCCAAGCTGCGTCCGGCCTTCAAGAAGGATGGAACGGTGACCGCTGGCAACGCCTCCGGGATCAATGACGGGGCGGCCGCGGTTTTGCTGATGAGTGCCGAGAAGGCGGCCGAGCTGGGCCTGACCCCCATGGCGAAGATCAATGCCTTCGCCTCCGGCGGTGTCGATCCGGCTTACATGGGCCTTGGACCGGTACCCGCCATTCGCAAGGTGATGGCCGACACCGGCTATCAGCTGACCGATATCGACGCCATTGAGCTCAACGAGGCATTTGCCGCCCAGGCCATCGGCTGCCTGCGGGAACTGGGGCTGCCCAATGACAAGCCCAATCTGGTGGGCAGCGGTATCTCACTGGGTCACCCCATCGGCTGCACCGGCGCACGCCAGATGGTCACCGCTATCCATCTGCTCAAGCGGCGCGGCCTGCGCACTGGCCTGATCTCCATGTGTATTGGGGGGGGGATGGGCATGGCGATGGTGATCGAGCGCTAACGCCCCTTGAAGCAACCGGACTTGACGCGCCGGCCGAGCTGACCCGCTGGCGGATCGGTGTGTCGATAGGCGCACTACGGCATCCGCCGAAGGGGTCGACGGACGGTTCGCCCTCGCTGATGCGGATGGCGCGCCCGCCCTCATCCGGTCGAGCGGCCGCGTTGTGGCGGGCGCGCCGAAGCCTGATTTCATATTTACTTTTCAGCCGCTTACTGATACGGATTAGCCCCATGTGCCGGGCACCCAATCTGGGTCCATTGCGTCCGCCACATCTATCCCCGAATCGGTATTTAAGGAGAAGTGTCGCACATGTCGGAGATGACGATCAGCCGTAAACTGGGTACATTGGTTTTCTTCGCGGTCCCGGCCATAATTGGCGGTGGGATCGCCTACTGGCTCTCGGACAGCTGGACCGTCGTCTGGATCTACGAGATTTTGCTCTACGCTCTGGCCGGGGCGGTCATCAGCAAATAGCGAGCGGTATCCGACCGTCGACAAGGCCGGCGCATTCAGCCGCTCCGACCGCTGAAATGGATGCCCCGTCCCGGCGCTGACATTTTATCACGACGACGCCGCGCAACTCCTGCAAGCTTCAGGCTGGGGGTGGTTGCGCGGTGCTGTTTCCCGACCTGATTCAGGGGGGTCGACGCCCCTGCGCGGTTCCGCCCCTACCTGGCGTCGGAAGGATGCCGGCATGGAACCTGACAGCCAACGCAGCCTGATTCTCTGGTTCTTTCTGATCTGCTTCCTGATCTCCTTTTTGCTGTTGGGCAAATTGTTCGCCCCCTTTTTTTCCATCATCGTCCTCTCCGGTGTGCTCACGGGGATATTTTATCCCCTGTACCGCCTCCTCCAATTTGATAACCGTGTCCGTCCGCCCTTGGCTTCGTTTCTGACCTGTCTGATCCTCTTCTTTATCCTCTTCGTGCCCATTGCCCTGTTTATCGGTGTCCTGACCCAGGAGGCCTTCGGTCTATACGAACTGGCCCGCAATGCCGTTCGCAACGATCAGATCAAGAACCTTCTGCAGAACAGCGAGGTGCTGGAGCGTGCCAACACTTTTCTGGCGCCCTTCAACATCGAGGTCACCGGCGACCAGCTTCAGACCATCATTGCCGAACTGGGCAAGGTGGTGGGCCTCTTTCTCTACGAGCAAGCGCGCGCCATCGCCTCCAACACACTCGCCACACTGATCAATCTCTTCCTGATGCTGTTGGTGATCTTTTTCCTCCTCATCGACGGTCCCCGCCTCATCGGCTACATCGTTGACCTCTCACCGCTGCCCAAGGATCAGGAGGACAAGCTGATCCAGAAGTTCAACGACATGGCCGGGGCGATCCTCATCGGCAACGGACTGGGAGGCCTCATCCAGGGAACCTTGGGCGGGTTGCTGTTCTGGGTCGTCGGCTTGCCCTCGGCCTTTGTTTGGGGCGTGATCATGGGGTTGTTGGCCTTCTTGCCCATCATCGGCATCGGCGTGATCTTCATCCCCACCGCCATCTTCCTGGCCCTCAAGGGCCGCGTGGGGATGGCGCTCTTTTTTTTCGTCTACTACCTGCTTCTATCCGGTGGCACTGAATATCTCTTCAAACCGCGACTGGTCGGGCAGCGCGTCAAGATGCACACCCTGCTGGTTTTCTTCGCCATCATCGGGGGGCTCAAGGTGTTCGGCATTCTGGGGATCGTCTACGGCCCCCTGATCGCCACCGCCTTTCTGACCCTCGCCGACATCTACCGCACGAGCTATCAGAAACAGGTTGAATCCGACCGAAATAGAGTTTAAAATAGGCCGTTTAAGCGATGATGGCCTGCTTGCGAGGGCAGGCCGTCAGCGACCTCGCGGTTCCCTTGGCCCGCGGGGCAACTTTTTGGCAAATGCCCTCAGGACGAACCCAGTTGGCGTTCAGGCAGATGTGTAGGAGCGACTATGAGCGAAACAGATTCGGCACCGGTCATCAGCATAGAAAAGGAGATGCAGAAATCCTACCTGGACTATGCCATGAGTGTGATCATCGGCCGGGCACTGCCCGATGTCCGTGATGGCCTCAAACCGGTGCACCGCCGCGTGCTTTTCGCCATGCGGGAGCTAAAGAATGACTGGAACAAGGCCTACAAGAAATCGGCCCGCATCGTCGGTGATGTCATCGGTAAATACCATCCTCACGGCGATACGGCGGTTTACGACACCATCGTGCGGTTGGCCCAGGATTTCGCCATGCGGTATCCCCTGGTGGACGGGCAGGGCAACTTTGGATCCATCGACGGCGACTCCGCTGCCGCCATGCGCTACACAGAGGTGCGCATGATGCGTCTGGCTGGCCAAATGCTGGCCGATCTAGACAAGGAGACCGTTGACTTCGTTCCCAACTACGATGAATCCTTGGAAGAGCCCATCGTTCTGCCCACCCGGCTGCCCGCCCTCCTGGTGAACGGCTCGGCCGGCATTGCCGTGGGCATGGCCACCAATGTCCCCCCCCACAACCTGGGAGAGGTGGCCGACGCCATAAAGGCGTATATCGACAACCCGGCGATCACCTGCGGCGAACTGATGGCCCATCTGCCAGGTCCCGATTTTCCCACCGGCGGACTGATCTACGGGCGCGATGGCATTCGTAGCGCATACGAAACCGGGCGCGGCATCATCCGTGTGCGGGCCCGCGTGGAGATCGAGGAGGACCAGCGGACCGACAAAGAAACCATTGTGGTGACCGAGGTACCCTATCAGGTCAACAAGGCGCGTCTCATTGAAAAGATCGCAGATCTGGTTAAGTCCAAGACGATCGAAGGGGTTCAGTACGCCCGCGATGAATCGGACCGCCGCGGCTTGCGCATCGCCATCGGGCTCAAACGCGGCGTCATGGGCCGCATCGTTCTCAACCAGCTCTACAAGCACACCCAGTTGTCGACCAGTTTCGGAATCAACTGCCTGGCCGTGGTGGCGGGGCGGCCCAAGGTGCTCTCCCTCAAGGATATTCTGGAGAATTTCGTCTATCACCGCAGAGAAGTCATCGTGCGGCGCACCCGCTATGACCTCAATAAAGCGGAGGCGCGGGCCCACATCCTCGAAGGTCTCAAGATCGCGCTGGACAATATCGATGCCGTGGTGGAGCTGATCCGCAGCTCCCCTTCGCCCACCGAAGCGCGAGAGCGGCTCATGGCGCGTTTCGAGCTCTCCCGCATTCAGGCCCAGGCCATCCTGGATATGCGTCTTCAGCGGCTCACCGGATTGGAGCGGGACAAGATCGAAGAGGAGTATGCGGCCGTGATGAAGGATATCGCCCGCTTCAAGGAGATCCTGGCCAGTGAACAATTGGTGCTCGACATCGTCAAGGAGGAGCTCGACACGCTGAAGCACGAGTTTGGTGATCCGCGCCGCACCGAGATCGTCAACGCGACCAGCGAGTTGACCTTGGAGGATATGATTGCCGAAGAGGATATGGTGGTCACCATCTCCAGCGACGGCTACATCAAGCGCAATCCCATCACCCTCTACCAGAGCCAGCACCGCGGCGGCAAAGGGAAGACCGCCATGGGCACGAAAGAGGAGGATTTCGTCAAACACCTCTTTGTGGCCTCCACCCACCACACCTTCATGTTCTTCACCAATCAGGGGAAGGTTTACTGGCTCAAGGTCTACGAGATTCCGCAAGCCGGTCGCCAGAGCCGGGGCAAAGCGGTGGTCAATCTGCTCAATTTCGCCGAAGGGGAACACCTCACCACCGTCCTGGCGGTGCCCGACTATGAGCCGGGCCGCTACGTGGTCATGGCCACCCGCAACGGGACGGTCAAGAAGACCGACCTGATGGCCTTCTCTCGTCCGCGCGCCGGCGGTATCATCGCCCTGAGCCTAGTGACGGGGGACGAACTCATCGCCGCGCGGATCACCGACGGCACGCAAAACGTCTTTTTGGGGTCGGCCATGGGCAAGGCGATCCGCTTCATGGAAAGTGACATTCGGGCCAGCGGGCGCACGTCGCGCGGGGTGCGCGGGATGAACCTGACACCGGGTGACCGCCTCATCGGCATGGAGGTTCTGCGCCACGGGGCCACGCTCTTGGCGGCTACCGCGAACGGCTTCGGCAAACGCACCTCGGTGGACGAATATCCCCTCCATCGCCGCGGCGGCAAAGGGGTGATCGCCATCAAGGCCAACGAGCGCAACGGGTTAGTGGTGGCCCTTCTGCTGGTGGACGAGAGCGAGGATCTCATGCTCGTCACCAATGCCGGCAAATTGATTCGCATGCCGATTCGCAGCATCAGCGTGATCAGCCGCAATACCCAGGGCGTCAAACTCATCGAAATGGAGGCGGGCGAAATCCTGGTTGGGGCGGCCTCCCTGGTGGAGGATGACTCCAATGGAAATGGAGATGGCGGCGGCGGATCGGCCGCCGGTGAAACCGAGGCGGATACGGCCCCCGAGGCCTGATCGCGGATCGCATTAATCGCCAAATCGTCGAATCGTTGATTCGATATACCAAGCGCAAACGGTTGACCTATGCAAAAAGCGATAACGGACTACACCCTCGGCGTCGTTGGCGCCGGGAGCTGGGGGACGGCGCTGGCCAATCTCCTGGCCACCAAGGGATACCGCGTCGATCATTGGGTTTTCGAAGCGGACGTCTGTGCCCAGATGAAGACGGAACGGGAGAATAAATCCTTTCTACCCGGAATACGACTGTCGGAAAATCTGCACCCGACCAACGATCTGACCAAGGCCGTGGGCGACAAAGATCTCGTCCTGCTGGTGGTACCCTCACACGTCATGCGGATGGTTTCCGCCCGCATGGCCGCCCTCGTGGGCCGCGCGACCATTGTCGCCTGCGCCTCCAAGGGAATCGAGAACGAAACCTACCTGACCATGTCAGGGGTTCTCGGGGAAACCCTGCCCGCTATGGCCATGGAGAACTACGCAGTCCTTTCGGGGCCCAGTTTTGCCCGAGAAGTCGCCCAGGGGGCGCCCACCGCCGTTACCGTGGCCGCCACCTCCCCGGATACAGCCGAGATGGTGCAGCAGATTTTCGCCACACCGGCCTTTCGGGTCTATACCAACGACGACGTCATCGGTGTTGAATTGGGGGGCAGTGTCAAGAACATCATCGCCATCGCCGCCGGCGTCATCGACGGGCTGGGGATGGGCCTCAACACCCGGGCGGCTTTGATCACCCGCGGTCTCACCGAAATGCGCCGTTTGGGGCTGCGCATGGGGGCCAACCCGCGCACCTTCCCCGGCCTGGCCGGCGTCGGCGATCTCGTGCTGACCTGTACCGGTGACCTGAGCCGGAACCACACCGTGGGCAAGAAGATCGGCGAGGGCAAGCGGCTGCAGGATCTCTTGGCGGAGATGCACATGGTCGCCGAAGGTATCAAGACCGCCAAATCGGTCTACAACCTCAGCCGCCAACTCGAGGTGGAGATGCCCATATCCCACGCGATTTATCGGGTCCTTTATGAAGATCTGCCGGCGCGGGCGGCGGTGTTCCAGCTCATGACCCGAGACTTAAAGCACGAATTGGACGCAACCTAATGGCCAGGAGTCCCTTCCCAAATCGCCGCCCCTATTGCTTTGCCGATCTGGCAACGGTCTTCCCCAAGCAGCCGAACGGTCTGCGCGAGACACCACCGGCCTGCATGGTCTGTCACTGCAAGACCGAGTGCCTGCGCGCCGCTCTCAACCAACGCGGCGGGGAGCAAGTGGAGGCGGAGCGGATAGATCGCGCGTACAAAGCCGGGGCGATGAGCTTCCTGGACCGCTGGTCGCGGAAGAAAACGCTCCACCAGAAGCGCATGGCCCGTAAGGGAAAGAAGTGATGCCCGTTGCCGGGGGTGTCATTCCCGGGTCTCGTTCCACCAAAAATGTTTACCCATCGCTCGTACAATTACCGGAGAACGGGGGGCAAGATGACCAAACTAAGCGTCGCGGAGTTGCAGGTCCGAGACAAGCGCGTACTGATGCGGGTGGATTTTAATGTGCCCTTGGAAGATGGCGCCGTCGCGGACGATAAGCGCATCCGGGCAGCACTGCCCACGATTCGCCACCTGCTCGATCAGGGCGCGCGCCTAATCCTCATGTCCCACCTGGGGCGACCCAAAGGCGAACGAAAGCCCGAATTCTCCCTGGAACCCTGTGCGCGGGCGCTCCAAACCCTTCTGGGTGATACACCGGTGCATTTCGTTGGCGATTGCATCGGACCAGAGGCCGCCACCGCTGTGCAACAACTTCCGGCGGGCGAAGTGCTGCTCCTGGAGAACCTGCGCTATCACGACGCTGAAACGAAGAACGAACCCGACTTTGCCGCGGCCTTGGCCGACCATGGGGAGCTCTATGTCAATGACGCCTTCGGCACCGCCCACCGGGCACACGCCTCCACGGCTGGCGTCACCGCCCACTTTGATCAATGTGCCGCCGGTTTCCTGATACTGAAGGAGTTGCGCTATCTGGGGGATGCGACCCGCACCCCTCGGCGTCCCTACGTGGCCATCCTGGGAGGCGCCAAGATTTCGGGCAAGATCGACGTCATCGACAATCTACTGCCCCAGGTGGATCATTTGCTGATCGGCGGCGGCATGGCCTTCACCTTTTTCAGCGCCAAGGGGTGGCAGATCGGCAATTCCCTTCTGGAAGCGAATCGCGTGACAATGGCGATCGAGCTGCTTGAACGGGGAGGCGACAAATTGATATTGCCGGAGGATTGTGTGGTCTGTGATCGTTTCGATCTCGCCGCTCGCCAGTTGGGAACTCTCAAAACGGTCCCCGTCGAAGCGATCCCCGCCGGTTGGACCGGTGTGGATATCGGCCCACGGACTTGCGACCGCTTCGGCAGGGTGATCGCATCCGCCAACACCATTGTTTGGAACGGTCCCATGGGGGTGTTCGAAATCGACGCCTCTGCCAAAGGAACCCTGGCCCTGGCCCGCTCCCTCGCCGATGCCACGGCGACCGGCGCCACCACCATCATCGGCGGCGGCGACTCCGCTGCCGCTGTGCGGAAGGCGGGTCTGGAAACGGCGGTCTCCCACGTCTCCACCGGTGGCGGCGCCTCCCTCGAATTCCTGGAGGGCAGGGTCCTGCCAGGGGTGGCGGCGCTGACCGACACATAGGGCTCTCCAGTACACCAGATGGCCTCTCTACCGGTGAGCCCGTGAACGGGGCATCCGAAATGCCGGCCGTGGCTGACGGGGCCATGGCCGGCATGCCCCATAGATTGAGGATCTACCGCTGTTTGCTTTCCTAAAACACCACCGTTGGGGACTCATGGCCGTCGCCGGTCTGATCCTCTTGGGCGTGGCCTTCAACGATCTTCTTCTGCAGTGGCTGACATCCGCCTATGACGCACTCAGCGACCGCGACCGGGTGTCCGCGCTGATCCGTCTATTTGGCCCCGCCGCACCGTTGGTGTTCATGGCGCTCCAGATCTTCCAGGTGCTGCTGGCGCCCGTGCCGGGGGAGATGACCGGCTTCTTGGGCGGCTATCTCTTCGGTGTCGTCAAAGGCTTCCTCTACTCCACCATCGCGCTCAGCCTCGGGTCGATGCTCAATTTCGGCATCGGCCGGGTCCTGGGTGAACGCTACGTCCGGCGTTGGATCTCGGCAGAGAAATTCGCTCGCTATGACCGGGTCATCAACCAAAAGGGCTTGCTGGTCATTTTCTCCCTATTCGTGTTCCCGGGATTCCCCAAAGATTGGCTCTGTCTTTTTCTCGGTCTAAGCTCCCTACCGCTGCGGGTGTTTGTCTTCCTGGCGGCGGTGGGGCGGATGCCCGGCACCCTCATGCTGAGTCTTCAAGGCCACTATCTCTTCGAACAGAACTACGTCATTTTAGGCGCACTGATGGCGCTAAGTCTGATCGTGGTGCTGATGGCATTCTTCTACCGGGATCGACTCTACGAGTGGGCCGGCCGCATCAACCCACCGCCCGCCGAGAAGCGTTGATTCCGGCTATTAATGGTGATAATATACAACGATCCATGTCAGTTATATTGAGATTGTGCTAATCTTCGCCCCCTTCTGGGGCGATATAAGAAGAGGCACTGCCTCGCCATCCCTATGCGATAGACCTGCAAGCACCATCCCTGGTCACACGTAGGCGGGTAAGCGCCGAAGCGCCAACGACGTTGAGCGGCGGTGCTTGAGGAGCGTCAAGCAATCGATATCATCCGCCAACGGTGTCCGATGGCCGTTGGGTTCTCAGGAGTCAGCAGTGGCATTTTGGAGCGTACGCGAAGAGTTGAGCCAGGTCAGTCGCCTGCGGAGGTCCTATTACGAATTGTTGCGCGATGAGCTGGATCAATTCATGCTGACCCACGCCCTGATCGACTCCTACCACCGCTTCCGTGCGAAGGGGGAGTCCTATCCATTTGTGGAGAAGCGCGAGCTCAAGCCGCGCGCCCGCATCCCCGGATACGAATACGAATACCAGAATACCTTTCTGGTTATCTTCGTGGAGGATACCATCCCGGCGGGCCATAAGAAGTATATTCGCTTCTTCGATGTCAACAAGACCACTAAAACCAATTTGCTGCAATCCAAAGCGCTGCCATTGATGGAGGATTTCGATCGTCATCAGAAGTATTTCGACGCTGTCCGCTTCTACAATTTTCTGGAAGTTCTCCTGCCAGTTGATTATGCCCTCCTGATCCAACGCGACCCGGTGTCGCGTATCAAGGATCGCTACTCCCTCTCCCATTTCCACGTGCGGATTGATTGGCCCATCGCCGAAGCCGCCGAGAATCTCGGTCAGAGTCTGCGCTACATCTCCAAGGATCTTTATGAAAAGGGGGATAAATACGCGGAACTGATGCAGCGCAAGCTCTTTGAATACTTTGGAATGCCGGTGATGGTCGGCGGGCGGCGCACGGCCGCCATGGTGGCCGCGCAGTACCTCAAACGGATTCCGTGCATCACCACCGTGTATGCCGGTAGCAGTGAGACGCGGGCCCTGTTCCGCATATCCGAACGCGGCGTTTCAAAAGCGGTCCTAATCCGGTTCAAAGATGCCGAAATGCAGGAATTGGCGGCTGCCCACCATCTCAATGTGCGCACCTTTAAAAAGAACTACTGCGTCGCTCGGGAGGGCAAGGCCGGCATCTGCCTCTTCCAGGTAACCTACGCCTTCACAGACCACTCGCGTCCGCCGGATGACGGCAAGCTGCGCGAACTCAACCCGGATGTCAACTGGCTTTCAGTCGGCGGTGAGCACGTCCTCCCCAAACCCGGAGTCTTCCGCTATCCACCGCTGCCCGTCAACCTGATCTACACCTGAAGCGTGCATCACCTGGTGGCGCCACCAAGGAGGCAGATCTCTTGTCGCATGCCGATCCACGCCACCAGATCGTCCAATGGCTTCGACCGCTTCGCAGGCGTTTCATTGTACAACTCGTGGCCCCTGTCAGGGTAGACGCGCAGGGTTTTGCCACCTGCCGGTAGACGAAGGTAGACTGCCAAGGCAGCATGGGGATCTACAACGGTGTCGTCGGGGGATACCTGCAAGAGAATGGGGAGTGCCAGGCGGGCCGCTGCTCCTAAGGACGCATCCTGGGCGCACAGAATCTCTGCCAACCAGCGCGGTGTGATGGCCCGGTGCACCAGGGGATCATCGGCATAGGCCTGCACGACGGCCGGGTCGTGACTGATGCCCCGTGGATCCAGCCGTTTGCCGAAGGGCAGGCCGGGAACCAGAGTGGACGCCAGGCGAATCAACCGTTTCTGGATCCCGCTCAAGGCGGGCAGTGGGGCCATGAAGGGTGCCGATAGAATGAGGCCCTGGTAGCGGTGTGGAAAGCGCAGCGCCAGATGGAAGGCCACCAATCCGCCCATGCTGTGACCCAGGAGCCAGCGGGGTGCCGGGTTGTCCGATGCGCCTGCGGACAGGCCAAGCACCTGGTCGAGATCTTCGAGATAGTCGTCAAAGCGCTTCAGGTGGCCGCGCTTGCCGCCGCTGCGTCCATGACCACGCAGGTCGGGCAGGCATATCTCCAGATTGAGGGGCCGCAGGGCGTCGAGGAGTCGGGTGTAGCGGCCGGAGTGATCGGCCCAGCCATGGATGACATCCAGACGACCAGTGGGTCTGTCGCCGTATGGTATGAAGCGGCGGTAGAAAAGGGGGGTCCCATCCAGCGCCTGTTGGCGGTCTTCGCTCGGATGATAGCCATTGATGTCGGCGGTGAAACCGGATCGCGTCATTCGATGGAGAGGCCCACCAGGTAGTGGCCTTTGAAGCGGCCCGTGTCGTTCATGGTGATATGCTTGATGCGGGTCCTGAGGTTCTCCAGGGTTCCCCGGGGTTCACTGGCGTAGTAGGTCATTTCGAGGATATCGCCGGCTTTCAGATGGTCGAGGATGGCGGAGTCTTCTTTGACAAGGATGCAGAGTCCCTTCTGGGAGATGTTCCAAGTCTTAAACTGGTATTGGGGTTTGAGACCGGCAACGGTGAACTGGACACTGTAGTAACGATCGGCGGGGGAACGTGCTTCGGCTCTTCTTTCAACGGGGGCGTCGGCGGACATGGTGCACCTATGGGCACTGGCTAGTGTGTTGAGATAGTTTAAGATATCACAGAACAGGGCCGATATCAAATCGAGGCTGAAAGCGTGTTGCAAACGCTTCTATAAACCGATAATGAGTGTGCCGGAATCGATCGGCCGGCAGATGACACGACAGCAACCGGAGGTCTGACATGGAGAATGAACACATCAAATCCACCACGAAACCGGTCGGCATGAAGCCTTTTGATTGGAAGCCCTACGCAGTGGGCGCCTGGATGGTGTTCGTGACCGCCTTTCTCTTCTACTTAAATGGGCGTATCGGGAACGCACTGCAGGCCAGCCAGCAGATCATCAGCACCCAGAGTGCCATCGAGAGCGTCGTGCTGAGCTCCGACAAGGTGATTATCGATATGGACGAGCGTGTCAAGGGGATCAACGGCAATGTCAATTACATCGTCCAGAAGGTCAAACGGCGCTAGTCGGACCCACCGGCGGTGGCGTGGGAGGGGCGTGTGAAGAGTCGGCAACGAAAATACCTGCGCGGCTTGGCCCACAAGCTTAAACCCGTGGTCTACGTGGGGCAGAAGGGAATCACGGCGGCCTTGGCAAGTGCCATCCATGAGGCGCTGGACACCCACGAATTGATCAAGGTCAAGTTTGTGGAGTTCAAGGAGAAAGATCAGAAGGCCGCCATCACGGCCCAGATAGCGGCCGACAGCGGTGCGATACTGGCCGGTCTCATCGGGCATACGGCCATCTTCTACCGGCCCCATCGGGATCCGGAGCAGCGACGCATTCAGTTGCCCGATTGATCCCTCTACTCGCCGTTGAGAGCGAACTACTGCTTCCGAAATAGTGCCGCTACCGCCGATCGGCTGAGGGGGTCGCGATGTTGTCCGCTAAACGGATCGATGTGGCGTTTGACCACATCGGCTGGCCGATCGAAATAGGCCAGCGGCGCTGCCGCCAGATGGGCCTCCATGAAATCGGCCCAGATGGGCAGGGCCGCGCGGCTTCCGGTTTCCCCACTGCCCATGCTGGAAAAGTCATCCACACCCACCCAGACGCCCGCCGCGATGTGCGGTGAGAAGCCCAGGAAGAGGGCATCTCGGTACGCCGATGTGGTGCCGGTCTTCCCGGCCAGGCGAGCGCCCAAGTAGGCCACCGGTCGCCCGGTGCCCTCCTGAATCACCGCCTGCAGCATATCGGTCATGATGGCCGCACCGGCCCGCGACATGACCACGCGCCGCTGGGGATGTGCCCGGTATAGCGTGGCACCGCGGTTATCCTGGATCTCGAGAATGGTGTAAGGGGTCACTGCTTCTCCCCGATTGGGGAAGACGGCGTATGCGGCCGTCAACTCGAGCAGATTCACCTCGCTGGCGCCCAAGGCCAGGGCCAGGTTGGCGTTTAATTGGGCCGAGATGCCCAATCGGTGAGCGAAACTGACCACCGAGGCCGGCCCCACGGCCTCCATCAAGCGGACGGCCGGAATGTTGGCGCTCTCCGCCAGCGCGTAGCGCAGGCTCATCTCGCCCTGATACCCTTTGTTGAAGTTTTCCGGACGCCACTCCGCCTGCCCCTCTCCTCTGCCGTACGCAACCGGCGCATCGAGGAGGATATCGGCCTGTGAGAAGCCGTGTTCCAGGGCGTAAGCGAAAACCAATGGCTTGAAAGCGGAGCCCGGTTGCCGCTGAGCGGCCAATACGCGGTTGAAACTGCTGCCAGGGTAGTGACGACCGCCCACCATGGCCCGAATGCCACCGCTGGCCACATCCAGCGCCACCAGCGCTCCCTGCGGCGTGAGATCCTGCTGCCCCCTTGCCAGCATGCGGGTGGCCAGGGCGTCAAGGCCCTTTTCAACGGCAGCCTCTGCCGCCTGCTGGAGGCGCCAGCTGAGCGTGGTGTAAATGGTGAGGCCACCCTTGTAGAGCAGTGCGGTTCCCACGAGGGTTTCCAGTTCGTTGCGGACCTGGTCCACAAAATAGGGGGCCTTGCGTCGCCCATTTTGCCGCTTGCGCAGCCGCAGATCTTCGGCGGTGGCCTTGAGGTGGGCCTCGGGGCTGATGGCCGCCGTTGCCAGCATCTGCTGGAGGACGACATCGCGCCGCTTGCGGGCCAGCTCCGGATTCACCAGTGGTGAATAGCGGGAAGGCGCTTTGGGCATACCGGCGATGAGGGCACATTCAGCCAGGCTGAGCGCCTCCAAAGATTTGCCGAAGAAGGTCTCGGCCGCCGCCGCCACCCCATATGCGCCGCTACCGAAGTAGACCTGATTGAGGTAGAGCGTCAGCAGCTCCGCCTTGGTGTAACGGCGCTCCAACTGGATCGCTAGAATTGCCTCCTTCAGCTTGCGGACCAAGGTTTTGCGCGGGGTTAGAAATAGGGTCTTGGCCAACTGCTGGGTGAGGGTGCTGGCCCCCTCGGCGAAACGGCGGGCTTGAATATCCTTTATGATGGCACGCAGGATGCCGCGAATATCCACACCGCTGTGGTCATAGAATTTGCGATCCTCGGTGGTGAGCAGGGCCGTCACCAGCAGCGGGGGAATCGCGGTGAGGGGCACTGGCTCCCGTTTCTCCGCATAGAACTCCGCGATGAGTTCCCCCTCGATATCGTAGAGGCGGCTCACCATGGCGGGCTGAAAATCTCCCAAAGCACGGATTTGCGGTAGATCGCGGGTCAGCCCGATGAAGGCGCCGACCGTGGTCCCGCACAACACGGCGGCCATCAGGATCAGGACAATGGCGGTTTTGCGCATGAATAGGCTCCCACGGATCTCCAATGGATCCGTGGGCGCAATTTAACGAATTGACTCGGGAGACGCAAGCCTGTAGATTGGATCGCGCCATAACCAAGCGTTAGTATTTGAAATTTCATGTTTCTTAGGTTGAGAGGGACCAGCCCATGAGCCACCCCCATCACGAGCACGGCCATCCGCATCGGCACACGGCCGGCGGCGGTCTCAGCTTGGAAGAGAAACTGCAGCGTCTGCTGACCCACTGGATCGACCACAATGCTGACCACGCGAGTACCTATCGCGGGTGGGCGGCGCAGGCTGACGCCGCTGACATGGCCGCAGTGGCGGACCGGCTCCGCAAAGCGGCCGACCTTAGCGAAGAGATTGGCCGTCAGTTCGAGGCGGCGCGCACGGCGCTGCCCTAGTCCGAGAATGCCGCTATCGGCCGACCCTTACCAGGGTGTGCCGCTCGACGGATCGATCCGCGGGAGGTCTACCCATCAGTGGGCATCCCAGGCGAAGATCGCATCGGTGGTGAGGAGTCGGCTGGCCTTGGCCACCTGCATCGTGACGCCGTCGGAGACCTCCATGAGGGCCATGTCCAAACCGGCGGCCGCCAGCATGGGCAGATAGGTGCTTTGAAAAAGGGTGCGGCGCCGGACATCCGGCGCACCGCTGGTGAGGTTGGAAATGCCGGCGATGGTCCTTACGGGGACGCCGAGCAGCTCCGGCAGCCGGCGGATCAAGGTGAGCGCCTCGCGATTGCGACGGAGCCCATCCTCCCAGGTGAGGGGCACCATCACCGGATCGATGATCAGTTGCTCCGCCTTCAGGCCCGCTTCGGTGGCGGCCTGGTAGAGGGTAACGGCAATCTCCATGCGCGCTTCCAAGGTGGACGGCACCTGGCTCCGTTCGGTGAGCAGGTAGCCGACGATCTCCACCCCGAACGCGATCGCCTGGGGCAGCATCTGGCGCAGCTTGTGCGGCTCCAGGGAGAAGCCGTTGATGAGAACCCGTCCCTGGGCCGCCGCGAGCCCTGCCGCCACCGCCTCGGGGTTGGTGGTGTCGAGCAGGATGGGCAGGCTGCAGGCGCGCTGAACGGTTTCCACCAAAAACCGCATCTGGGCGGCGCCGTTGCGGGAGAGGGGACCCGGGTTGATGTCGATGGCCTGCGCACCGGCGGCGGCACATCTCAGGACCAAGGCCCGGATCGGGCCGGGATCGCGCCGCGCCAGAGCGTCCGCCACGGCGGGCTGGGTAATTCGCAGGTTATCCGCCACCAGCAGCATGTTCGCCTCCATCGCAATCCAGTCGCCGCAGGATCTCGTGGGGGCGGCAGGCCGGCAGGTTCACCCCAAGCCAGGCCTCGACACCCGGCTGTACCACGGGTACGCTGGCCCCCGCCGCATTCCAGATCTCATCCACCCGCCCCCGTTGCACATGCCCCCGCCGCGGGAGGTGCTCCACGGTGTCGCCCCGACGGATCCGATTGCGTACCGCCACGTTGACCCGGCCGTCGCTGGTCGGGCGCAGCACCTTGGCCACAAAGCGGCGGGCCGGCACCTGCAGGTTGTCGTAATTGGGCACCTGCGCCTGCTTTGCTCCCAAATAGAAGCCGGTACCATAGCCGCGGTGCCCCACCTTGGCCAATTCCGACCGCCAATGGGGATCCACTTGGTAGTGCACTGGATCCGCCTGAAAACGGTCCAGCGCGTGTCGGTAGACTTGGACGGTGGTGGCCACATAGTGAACGCCCTTCATCCGCCCTTCAATCTTGAAACTGCGGATGCCGGCGGCCACCATGGCCGGCAGGTGGTCCAGCATGCACAGATCACGGCTGTTGAAGACGTAGCTGCCGTGATCATCCTCCATCAAGGGGTAGTGCTGACCGGGTCGCTTCTCCTCCACCAGGGCATAGCGCCAGCGGCAGGGCTGACAGCATTCGCCGCGGTTGCTATCGCGGCCGGCCAGGTAGTTGCTCAGGAGGCAGCGTCCCGAGTAGGAGATGCACATGGCCCCGTGGATGAAGGCCTCGATTTCCAGGTCGACGTCGGTGGACAGCTCACCAATCTCCTTGAGGCTCAATTCACGGGCGACGTTTATGCGGTGGGCGCCCAGCGCCTGCCAGAAGCGGGCCGCGGCCGTGCTGGTGGTGTTGGCCTGGGTGGAGATGTGGCGGGGTACCCGGGGCAAGATCTCCTTGGCCGCCATGAACACGCCGGGATCGGCCACGATGAGGCCGTCGATGGCCAGGCCGGCCATCTGGGCCAGGTAGGCCCTCAGATCGGCCAGCTCATGGTTGCGGGGATAGATGTTGCAGGCCAAATAGACCTTTACGCCCCTGCCATGGGCGAGCTGGATGGCATCGGCCAGTTCCGCGAGGCCGAAATTATCGGAAAAGCTGCGCAGACTAAACTGCTTGCCGGCCAGGTAAACGGCGTCGGCCCCATAGTGAATGGCGGTCTCCAGCTTTTCGAAGTTGCCCGCCGGCGCCAACAGCTCCAACGGTGCCGCGTCCCCCGGCCCCGGCGTCATCGACCCTCCCGCCAGGCCGCGATAACCGCGTCCATCACAGTTTCCAAGCGCGTCCGCCAGTGGGCGACGGGTATCCCGAAGACCGCTTGGATTTTGCGGCAGTCCAGGACGGAGTAAGCGGGTCTCACCGCCGGCGTGGGATATTGGGCGGTGGTGAGGGCCCGGATACGGCGAACCTTGACCGCCATGCAGTTGCGTTGCCGCGCCAGTTCAATGGTCGCCTCGGCCAGGCCGTGCCAGGTGGTGCTGCCCCCGCCGCAGTAGTGATAGATGCCCCAGTCCAGTTCGGCGGAGTTGCGGTATCTCTCCGCAATGGTCAGCAGCGCTTTGGCCAGATCGCCGGCGAAAGTGGGACAGCCCACCTGGTCGGCGACCACGCCGATCTCCTCCCGGTCTCTCGCCAGAGAGAGCATGGTCTTGACGAAGTTCTTCCCGTGAACACCGTAGAGCCAGGCGGTGCGAACAATAAGGTGGCGATCCAGTTCGCTCTGGACAGCCGCTTCGCCGGCAGCCTTGGATTCGGCATAGACGCCCCTTGGAGAAACGCCGGCGGTTTCCGTCCAGGGCGTCGTCCGGGGGGCGTGAAAGACAAAATCGGTGGAGATGTGAATGAGGGGGATACGCGCCTCCCGGCAGGCGATCGCCAGGCGACGGGGCACCGCTTCGTTGGCCAGGAAGCAGCGCTCACGGTCGCTCTCCGCTCCATCTACGTCGGTATAGGCGGCGGCGTTGATCACCAGGTTCGGTCGGGCCGCCCGCATGGTCCGGTGCAGATCGGCAGCGTTGGCCAGATTCACTTCCGGGAGATCAGCCCCCGTCGCGGTGAAGGGTCCCCGAGCCGCGCGCTGCATCAGTGCCCAGCCCAGCTGACCGCTGGCACCGGTAACCAGGATCTTCATGGGACACCTCCACCGGCGTTGTAGTGCACCTGGGGAAGCTGGTCGGGTGAAAGCTGATCCAGGGGTGGAAGGGCGGCGTCCTTATCCGAGAGCCCCGGTTGAACCACCTGCCAGTCGATGGCCAGCGCTGGGTCGCACCAGAGCAAGCCGCCCTCGTCTTCAGGGCGGTAGATCTCACTGCATTTATAGGCGAAGAGGGCCGTCTCGCTCAGAACGGCGAAGCCATGGGCAAAGCCTGCGGGGATGAATAATTGGCGCTGGTTGGCGGCCGAGAGCGGTACGCCAATCCAGCGGCCGAAATTGGGGGAGCCGGCTCGCAGATCCACCACCACGTCGAAGACCTCTCCCTGCAGGACCTGAACCAGCTTGGCCTGGGGGTGGTGGATCTGGAAATGCAGGCCGCGCAGGGTCCCGTGGGTGGACAGGCTGAGATTGTCCTGGATGAAGTCGGCGTTGATGCCGGCCTTGCGATACCGCGATTGATGATAGGTCTCCATGAAGAAGCCGCGCCGGTCCGAGAAGACCTGGGGCTCGATGATCAAGGCGCCGTCAATGTCGGTTGGATGGATTTTCATGGCGGTCGTCACTACTCCCAATCGGCTTCATCGGTTCTGCGCCAATTGCTTCCAGGCAGTGTGGAAGCAGGCCAGCGAGCGGTTCAGCGCTTCCAGGTTGAAGATCTCCAGGCTGAGGCTGGCGCTGAAGCGGTCCCGCACCAGCCGGTCGATCACCAACATAAGCAAGTTCTCGGCCAGCTCATCCAGTGGGCGATGGTCCCGACCGTCTGACACACCGTGGAGATGGATCACGGTGGTGTGGTCGAGATAGCGGTTCAGTGCTTCTGCTAGGACATGGTCGGCCGATCTCCCACTGGCATAAAGTATGAGATGGCCGATGTCCAGGCAAACCCGCAGGTCCATCTCCTCCACAAGGGCGAAGGCCCATTCGAAGGGGTAGTCAAGGGTTTCGATGCTCAGCGCCTGGGGCGGGACTTCGGCAGCCAGAAGCGCCTCCAACCCGGCACGGTTGCGATCCTGCCAGCGGCGGACATCTGTCACCCGCCGGTGGCTCTGCCGGGGCGAGGCCAGGTGAAGGGTAAAGCTGGTGACGGGCAGCGGCCGGGTGCGGTTGACAATGCCGGTGAGGGCCTCCACCGCCTGCCGCTGCGCCACCGCATCACCGGCTCCCAGATCCCGATCCACCGGGAGATGGACGGTATAGGTCACCGCGTGATCCGCGGCGATCGCGGCGAGTCGATCGATCTCCCCACGATCCGGCAGACTGCCCGGCGTGCGGCTTTCGAAAAAAAGCAGCTCAATTTCATCCAGGTGCGGCGCCAGGCGAGCGGCGTTTTCAGACCAGCTGGCGGGATAGACAAAGGAGGTGGTGCCCAGGCGGAAGGGGAAGCGGCTTTTCAGCGGTCGCCCCGGTCCGCCAATCGCGGCGGCGATATGCTCGGAATTCGTTATCGTTCCGGTGGGCGAGCCAGTTCGCCGGTCGGTCGCCATCAAGATCCCCTCATTTTACGGCTGCTGCCAAGGCCGGTTTACCTCAAGCGGCTGCTTCTCACCCTCTCTTCGCAACCCTGCGGTTCGGTGTGAATGGCGGTCTGGCGCACTGGGTTGCTGGCGGATGTCACCCCACCAGCCCCCTTACGCCGATCGCCCCTGCGGCCGCCATTAGGGCGGTGAGCCACATCAGGTCGCAGGCCCGTGGGATATCCTTGGCCGCGACGCTTCGGTTTCCCTCACCGATGGTGGGCTTGGCGACCCACTCGCCATGGTAGCGGCTGGGACCTCCCAACCAGACCCCCAGGCCGCCGGCAAAGGCGGCTTCGGGCCAGCCGGCATTGGGACTGCTGTGACGGCGGCCGTCGCGACGGGCCGTCGCCCAGGCCTGCCTGCCGCGCTTGGCCAGGAGGGCGGCGGCCAGGCTGATCAGGGGCGGGCTCAGACGGGCGGGAGCCCAGTTGACCAGATCGTCTATCCGGGCGGCTGCCCTGCCAAACAAGCGGTAGCGCTTGTTTTTATAGCCCATCATGGAATCCAGCGTGTTGGCCATCTTGTAGGCCATAGCCAGTGGGGCCCCGCCGATGGCGGCCCAGAAGAGCGGGGCGATGACGCCGTCCACCAGGTTTTCCGCCACGGTTTCCACCGCTGCACGGGCGACGCCCGCCGCGGTCAGCCCGGCGGTCTCCCGTCCCACGATCAGCGACACGGCGCGGCGCGCAGCCCCCATGTCATCATTCGCCAATGCGCGCCATACAGCTGTGGCAGCGTCGGCCAGGGAGCGGGTCGAGAGGCAGTAAAAGAGCAGCAGGAGTTCCACAAGCGACCCCAGCCACGGGTGAACTGCGGCGGCCAGAAAAACGCTCCCCCAAGCAGCGGCGGCCGACCCTAAGATCAAGCCGACCGCCAAAACTGCGCCGCTGATCGCAGGCGGCAAGGGCAGCCGCCTGAAAGCGGATTCGCCGCTTTTGATGGCCAGGCCCATCCAGCGGATGGGGTGCGGCAGCCAGCGGGGATCGCCCGCCATGAAGTCCAGTAGAATTGCCGCTAGCAGGATCAGGGCCGCGTTCACGCTCGCCCTCCCACTCCGGCCAGAAGTTGTCGGAGGAACGCCGCTGCCCGTTGGTTGGCCTCCTCCGCTTTCAGAGAGATGCGAATATAGCGGTCATCCAAGCCCTCGAAGTTGGTGCAATCGCGGATCAGGATACGGGCTTCTGCCATCGCTTCCCAAACATCGCTGGCCGTCCATTCCGCCGATAGGCGCATGAGGAGAAAACTGGTGCAGCTGGGGAAGATCTCCACCCCCCGGACGTCGGCCAGTGCCTGGTGGAAACCCTGTCGGGCAGCGTGTAGACGGCGACACGAGGCGGAAACGAAGCGTTGCATCTCCTCCCGGGCACTCATCAGATAGATCACCGCCGTCTGTGCCAATGCATTGACACTCCAGGGGGGCATGCGCTGGCGCAGGCGGTCGATCGTGGCCTCGGTGCCGTGGACGAAACCGATTCGCAGGCCGGGCAGCCGGAAGATCTTGCTCATTGAGCTCAGGACCAAGAGATTGGACAGACCGCTGCCCAGAAGCGAGTACCCGGCCGCCCCGGGCACGAAGGGTAGGTAGGATTCGTCGACAATGATGTCGGTATCCGGGTGGGCGGCGCACAAGGCCACCAGGTGCTCTCGCTCCAGAAGGACCCCAGTGGGATTGTTGGGATTGCAGATGAAGAGTGCCTCGGCCTGGGTTGCCGCAGCGGAGAGCAGGTCAAGGTTGGGGCGAAACGCATCCGCCCGCCGTGCGGTCACCAGCCGCGGCGCGACGCCCGCCAGACGGCAAGCGTCGGCGTAATCGGCGTAGGTCGGCCCGGCGATGGCCACCGACCGCCAGCCCATGACCATCGGCAAAAGGTAGATTAACTCGGTGCTGCCATTGCCGGCCAAAACGCTTCCAGGCGCCAGACCGTGGCGGGTGGCGAAGCAGCGCGTCATGGTTTCGGCATCCACCTCCGGCAGGGCGGTGATGCGATCCAGCGCTGCCGCCAGGTGATCCATTAACCCCTTCGGCGGCCCAAAGGGATTGACGTTACTGCTCATGTCGCAGATCTCCGATGCCGGGCATTTCAACCGGTCGGCCAGCGCATGGATGTTGCCGCCATGTCCTACCAACATGTTCAGGATTCTCCTATGGTGGCGGCGAGCAGAAGTCCCACCTCGGTTACTTCGATGAGGGCTCCCAACATATCGCCGGTGACGCCGCCCAGTTTGCGCCGATAATAGCTGAGAACGGCGACGAGGGTCATGACGAAGGCGATGATGAGGGCACCAAACCGCATGCCGGTAAAGAGCGCCAGCAGTAGCACGAGCAAAACGCCCCAAAAATCGCGCAAACGGGGGCGGACCTCATAAAAGGCGCTGCCTGTGCCGCCTTCCGGTCGACCGTAGGGCAGTAGCCACATTGCCACTAAAGGCGTGCAGCGGGCCAGGGCGGGTACCACGAACAGAAAGATGATGCGCGGTGCGGGCAGGGCAGCGATGGCGACGGCCTTAAGGAGAAGACAGGCCGCCATGGCGATGGCGCCCATTGCGCCCACCCGGCTGTCTTTCATGATGGCCAAGGCCTTCTCCGGCGACCGCTGGCCATAGAGGCCGTCGGCGGTATCGCCCAGGCCGTCCATGTGGAGGGCCCCGGTGAGCACCAGCAGCAGGAGAACGTCCAGGGCTCCCACCACCGGACGAGGCCACCAATGGACGGCGATCAGATCGAAACCGCCCACAATGGCGCCCAGGAGCAGCCCCACCAGTGGGAAGTAGGGGGTCATCCGGGCGGGTGGGACGACATGATGACCAACCGGCAAGATGGTGAGAAATTGGACGGCCCCGAAAAATCGCCTCACGCCCCGCCTCCGGTCCATGGTTTGATCTGCACGGGGATGCCGGCCATCGTCCAGATAACCCGCTCGCAGGCCTCCGCCACAATCTGGTTTACCAGCCCGGCCGTGTCGCGGTAGGCGCGTGCCAGGGCGTTTTCCGGCACGATACCAGCGCCTACCTCATTGGTGACCAGGATGAGGGGGGCGATCGAGCGTCGCACGCACGCGGCCAGCTCCTGTGCCGCAGCCACCACGGCATCCATCTCTTTGCCGGCGCCCATTAAATTGCTGATCCAGAGCGTCAGGCAGTCCACCAAAACGACGTCGCATTGGGGGCCGTTGGCCTCAATGGCGGCCACCACATCGAGCGGTGCCTCCACCGTCCGCCAACCGGGGCCGCGGTCGGCCTGGTGGCGCGCCACCCGCTCGCGCATCTCCGCATCCAGGGGCACGCAGGTGGCGATATAGCAGCGTCTACCGCCGGGCACCGCCTCCGCCAGGGCCTGGGCGTGGCGGCTTTTACCGCTGCGACAGCCGCCGGTCACCAAGATCTTACGCAGGGCTGTGTCACGACCGGTATCCAATGAATTGTCCTTGGGTTGTGGCGACTCATCTCTGATGGGCCGTCGATTTCGGAGGTTCACCCCTCCAATAGCGCCGTTATCCGATCCATCTGAATGTGGGCGGTGAAATGATCGGCCAGACGATCATAGGCCTTCTGCTTGGCACCGCGGCCGACCTCAGTGGGCATCTCCAGATGCGCCAGACCGATGACGGCCAGCCAGCGCCCCAAGATTTCGGCGCTGTCTAATAAACCGTGCAGATAGCTGCCGCGGATACGACCGTTGTCACTCACGCAGCCCTCCGGTGAGTCCACCGCTGCCCCGTTTTGCCGGGTGCGCTGAAACCATGGGCGGCCGCCGGAGATTTCGGTCTGGCCCATGTGGATCTCGTAGCCGGCGCCCGCAATCCTGCGACGCTGCCAGGTGAACGCTGTTCGGGTGGTGGTTTTAGGCGCTCTGAGGACCGTGGTCAAGGGCAGTAGGTTCAGCCCCGGCGTTCCGCCCGGCCGTCCCTCCAGGCCATCTGGGTCCTCCACGCGTTGACCCAGCATCTGATAGCCCCCGCAGATCCCCAATATGTGGCCGCCGCCGCGGGCATAGGCCTGCAACCGGGCGGTCCAGCCCGTGGTGTGGAGCCAGTTCAGGTCGTGGCGGGTATTTTTGGAGCCGGGAATGATCACGGCCTTGAACCCCCGCAGGGGCTGGACCTGTTCCAGATAGTGAACGGCCATGCCGCGAACCTCCGAGAGAATGCCCATATCGGTGAAGTTGGCGATGTGGGGCAGACGCAGGACAGCGATGGCGGGACCACGGATACGGCCCGGGCTGACGCTGCGGGGTGATTCGATTACCACCGCATCCTCACTCTCGATGCTAAAATCGGAGAACCAGGGCAGAACGCCGAACACCGGCCGGTGGGTCCGTTTCTCGATCCAGTCGACACCCGCATCAAAGAGACGCAAATCTCCGCGGAAGCGGTTGACGATGAAGCCGGCCACCTGCGCCTGCCGCTCTTCGGGTAAACAGGCCAGGGTGCCCACCAGTTGGGCGAAGACGCCCCCGCGGTGAATATCGCCCACAACGATGGCCGGCGCCTCGGCCTCGGCCGCCATGGGCAGATTGACGATGTCGCTGTCCATTAGGTTGACCTCGGCGCAGGATCCGGCGCCTTCCAAGACCACCACCTCGTAGCGTCGCCGAAGCCGCCGCAGGGCATCGCAGGCCGACTGCCAGAGGGTGGTCTTGCGGTCGTGATAGTCGCGGGCGCTCTGGTTGGCCCACACGCGTCCATTCAATACCACCTGGGCGCCCACCTCGCTGGTGGGCTTGAGGAGGATGGGGTTCATGTCCACGTGGGGGGCGATGCCGGCCGCCTCGGCCTGAACGATCTGGGCACGACCCATCTCCAGCCCCTCGGGGGTGACTCCCGAGTTGTTGGACATGTTTTGCGCTTTAAAGGGCGCCACCTTGACCCCCTGCCGGGCCAGGACCCGGCAAAGGGCGGTGGTGATGACGCTCTTGCCAACATCGGAGCCAGTGCCCAGCACGGCGATGCAGCGGGCCAAGGGAGGGGCTGGTGGTGAACTTGTCATGGTTCCTTCTTCGCTTCCAACCGCGTTGCTTGCATCAGCGGGTGATGCCGGCGCGCCTGCCGCTGCACCGGTTCGCCAGCCGTTGAATTCTGGTGATAACTCGAATTTGGTCTGGCCGCCGTCGCTTGGAGGGCGCAGTGCTCTTTACATTTCAATCCCTGCTCGCGCCATCACCCCGTTCTGGTAGTAATGCTTCACCGCGCGCATCTCGGTGACCAAGTCGGCTTTCTCGATCACCCGGGGATCTGCATCGCGACCAGTGATGACCAGCTCCACCGATTCCGGGCGGCAGTTGATCACATCGAGCAGGGCTTCCGTATCGAATAGACCGCAGGCGACAGCCACATTGGCCTCGTCCAGGACGATCAGATCGACGTCGCAGCCGTTCTTCATCAGCGTCGCGATCTCGGCCAGTCCTTCCTGGGCGGCGCGCACATCTTCAGGGGTTGGCTGCCCATTGATGAAGCGGCCCAACCCATATTGACGGACCGTGATGCGGTCACCCAGGGGCTTCAGGGCGTTGATCTCGCTGTAGTGGCCGCCTTTGATAAATTGGACGATCAAGACCTTCATTCCGGCACCGGCGGCCCTGATGGAGAGTCCGATGGCGGCCGTGGTCTTCCCTTTGCCGTCGCCGGTATAGACGTGCAGGTAGCCTTTCATTGCCTTATTCTCCGTAGCTCTCGACGATCCATTGGGTCGCTTCCGATGCCTGGCGCTGGTCGGGACGCCTGAGGGAGCGGCAGAGCGGTGGTCGTCGTGACGATAACGGCCCGGGGGCCCGCCCCGGCTATATCAGGCGCGTCAGGTGTTTCCCTCGACCCGCTAACCATAGGGTCCTGCCTGCTGCGCTGGTCATGATCCCGTGGCGCCGCTTTGGCAGACGCATTGGACGTCCCCTGCTATAGCATGTTTTCGCTGCGATGACCCTTCCAATCCGACACATCCGGTCCATTGAGAGGGCCGTCATCGGTTTGCCCGACGATTTCCGGGTGCTCCACACCGCTTTGGGGCGAATCTCTGAAACCGACCAGTGACGGGACGCGGTGTCGCCTCGGCACCAAGAACGGCGCGTGAAACCAGTTCGGGCACGATGATTCTTCGCCTCCGATGGACGCTACCCCCACCAATAGTAGAGTGCGCCAACCAGTAGTAAACTGGCCACGCGCACGCCCTGCCCCATCAGCAGCAGTTCCACCCCCAGTCGGGGCGAGAAGATGCCCATATAATGGGGCAGTTGATGGCGTAGGGCGCGGATGGGAAAGGCCACCACGTTGCCGATAATCAGAGCCAGGGCGGTCTGCTTGACGGTCAGAACCCCTGCCGTCAACATCGCTCCGGCGGCGGCGAAACCGGAGGTGAACTCGGCGGCGAAGCCGAGAATGACCATCGACATCGCCTCCACCGGCAGGACGCTGGTGACGATGAACCGGGCCATCCAGTGGCGCGCCGCATCGAAGTATCCGATCGAATGGGCTAGAAAAACCGCAATATAGATGGGCACCACATAGACGACGATCCGCTGGATACGCCCGGGCAGTCGTTGTCGCACGGCCGCCCATATCGTTTTCGCAGGGCCGCAGGTGTGCTGTCCTTTCCCCGGTAGCGGCACCACCTCTGCCAACGGCGGCAGGGTTGAGCGGCCGTAGAGGGCCACCGCCAGGGTCCGGACCACCAAGGCCGTGGCGGTCAGACCAAAGTAGATGACGCCGGCCCGGCCCGTCATGGGCAACACGATGAAGAGCGTTGTCGGCAGGTGTAGGAAGTAAACTGGCACCTGATTCATGAGATTGGCCAGAAACAGCTGCCGCCGGGTGATCCGTTCCGTCTCGTAGAACTCCAGCAGCATACCATTGGCCGCCGCTCCGGAGAAAAAGGCAGCGCTGAAGGCCGCCCCGCACTGAGGCCCCAGGCGACTGAGGCGAAACAGGGGGCCGGTCAGGGCCGCCATCCGACGGGTCCAGCCGGCCGCCTCGATGGCCTGGCCCACCACCAAGCCGAGGGCGATGAAGCCGATCAAACGCGCCATCGGCAAGAGCAGGCGCCGCGCCAGCTGGGACGCGTCCAGGTCCGGCGCCCACTTGAGACCGGCAGCCAGCAATAGCAGGCTGATCCCCAAGGAGATGGTCAAGGTGCGGTAAGCGTGATCGTTTTGGCGCTGTCGCTTGGGGATGCGGTTGTATGGCTGTCGCGCCATATCGGTTCACTCGTCTCATAGCATTGGATTCGGGCGACGCCTGCCCCTGCTTTCTGTCTGGATCGCTCCCCACTTCGGGGCCATAACGCAAAAACCCTTCAAGCGCCGAGACTTGAAGGGTTGCACCCGAATTTCTTCACCCATTCACGATTGCCGGAAACCCACCCGCGTGGTTGCTAGCGGCAGCATGCAAGGCAGGTCTTCTGGCTTCCTCCCCGCAGCCGGTGCCTTCCCATCTGCTTGACAGTGGCATCTTGCCGGCTCGGAAACCGATTCCGGTGGCGGAATCGGCAGGAGGTTACAGCGGCGGGACCGCTCCCGATTCGAACGGGATTCCCTATTACGCCCTGTGGTGGGCACCTCGCACCGCCTCTCTTAGGGTAATCGTCGGTGCCTGTCAATGCTAGCGACGTCATTTCAGCGATTCGCTCGCTGCGATCGACGGCCTTCTTCCCCGTCAGATTGCGGCACACCTCTCTTCAGAAGCGGACACCCTGCGGTTCAGATGGATTCAGCCGAACCGTTTCGTATCCGCAAAGGATTCGCAGCACCCGTGCATCGAGAGGTAACCCAGGGGTGGTGCTGGGCCCGCTCCCGGTCAGCGATGCGACCGTCACGGGGGCATCAGCGAATTGACTTTGCCACCCCCTATCCCCACTTTGGACGTACAACCTTTCCACTCAGCCCTCGATACCCCGCGCCTGCTGAAGTCCCTCTTCGCGTTCCCCGTCTCCATTCAGGTTGAGGGCGCATCGAGCTTGCCCCGGCAGCACCCTCGCCGGCGTCGGGTGACCGGCTGCCGGTGACGTCCGACATGCGGTGCACCCGGTACCACGCCGGTTCGCTGCGTGGCGCTTACCATCTCAGGGAGGTTTTCCATGCAATTAAGAACGCTTGTTTTTTCGCTGTGCCTCTTGTCCCTCGCCGCCTGGCATGTCCCCACGCTCCATGCCCACTGCCAGATTCCGTGCGGTATCTACGATGATCAACTGCGGTCCGACCTGATTGCGGAGCACGCGACCACCATCGAGAAAGCGATGCGGATGATCACCAAACTCTCCAGTGCCGATACCCCTCTGGATCGCAATCAACTGGTTCGCTGGGTGATGAACAAAGAGTCCCATGCCGAGGAGGCGGAACGGATCGTCAGCTACTACTTCATGACCCAGCGCATCAAACCCGACGCGGAGAAGTATACCGAAAAAATCACGGTGCTGCACCAGATGCTGCTGGCCCTGATGCGGTGCAAGCAGAGCGTCGATCTGGAGGCCGTCACGGAAGTGCGCCGTCTCCTGAAGAAGTTCGAAGTGCTCTATTTCGGTCACAGCCATCGCAGCTGACCTGGATCGGGAGCGAGCCCCGGCGCCGCATCAACGATGCTCGTGGGGCACGGTGCCGTGAGCATGCACGTGGGTGTGCTGGTGAGCGGCCATGGGCTGATCGGTGAGGATGCGGCCTGCCGTCAAGGTGTAGACCTCTTCGGTGAGCTGGCTGAGAAAGTCCAGATTGTGGGAGATGAGAATAAAGGAGATATCGAGACGGTTGAGGATCTCCACGATTCGCTGACGCGTGTCGGTATCCAGGCCGTTGGTGGGCTCATCGAGGAGGAGTACTTCAGGCGCCATGGCCAATACGGTGGCCAGACTCACGAGGCGCTTCTCGCCGCCGGAAAGCTGGTGCGTGACACGATCGGCGAAATCCGCCAGACCAAGATCCGCCAGCGCCTTTTCGGCCGTGGTGCGAGCTTCGGTGCGGCTCTGACCCAGGTTGAGGGGGCCGAAGGCCACATCTTCGATGACGGTCGGACTGAAGAGCTGGTCGTCGGCGTCCTGGAAGAGGAGACCGATGCGACGGCGCACCTCGACGAAGTCCCTCTCCCGTCTGCGTTCCTGTCCGAAGAGGGTTAGCCGTCCGCGGTCGGGTTTGAGCAGGCCCATGATGATGTGGAAGAGGGTGGTCTTCCCGCTGCCATTGGGCGCCACCAATCCGATACGCTGGCCGGCGTAGAACGCCAGGTCAAGGTCTTGAAGAACCGGCTCACGGCCGGGGTAGGCGAAGGTGACCTTCTTTAGTTGGATCAGGGGCGAGCGATGCTCGCCTGGGGAGAGCTCGGCGTTCTCCGGGGTCGAGCGGTGCTCGCCTGGGGAGAGCTCGGTGCTCTCCGGGGGCGAGCGGTGCTCGTCAGGGGAGCGTTCGACGCTCTCGGGGGTTGAGGGGTGCTCGCCAGGGGAGAACTCGGCGCTCTTGGTGGATGGTTTCGGACTCTTTTCGGAAGTCACCACTTCATCTCCAATAACAGCAGCAGGATGCCAATGACGCCCAGCAGGAGGGTGAGGGGCAGCTGCTGGGCGTCGGGCGAAAAACCTGTCAAGGTGTAAAAGCGGCCGTTGAACCCGCGGCAGCACATGGCCAGGTAAACTCTTCTCGCACGGGCCGAGGCACGCACCAAAAGCATCCCCACCAGGTAGGCAAAGGTGCGATAACTATGCAGATCGGTGCCCGGCCGGAACCCGCGGATATCGGCGGCGCGTTTTAATCGCTGGTATTCCTGTTCCAGGACGAAGAGGTAGCGGTAAGTGAGCAGCAGCAGCACGATAAGCTTATCGGGCAGCCGCAGGCGGGCCAGCGTGTGGCCCAAGGTGGCCACGCTCATGGTGGTCACCATGGCCAGAAAGAGTAGTAGGATGGCAAGGGACTTGAAGGTGATGCGACCCGCATAGGAAAGGCCTTCCCGGGTGGCCGTGAACGGTCCCAGATTGAACATCGGGTCGCCGTGCATGGTGAAGGGCAGCACCAGCCAGAGCAGAAGCAGGAAACCAGTCACCACCGACAACCGTTTGGCGACGGCCATCAGCGGCAGATTCGCCAAGACGACCAAGCCCACCCCGGCCAAAAGGGCCGCGATCAAGGTGGGCAACTGGTGAGAGAGGGCCACGACCAGGCTCAGACCTGAAGCGGCCACCACGCGGATGCGTGGGTCCAACTGATGGAGCCGGCTGGATCCGCGGGCGAAGGGTTCGGCAATCATGGGGCCTGACCCCTGCCGGCGGTCCGTCTCGCCCGGATGCGCCGTGCCTGTACATAGGCGCCGACCCCCACCAGGCCAAGGATGTAGCCCAGGCCGCCGAGGATCTCCTGTAGGCCGGGATTGCGGCGCCTCTCTTCCAAACGGGCCAAACGCGCTTGCAGCGGCTGCAGGGCCTCTTCGACGACCTGTCGAAGGTGCGCTTCCAGATGATCCGTTGTGATTTCGGCAGCTGGCAGGGTCGCCGGCGGCGGTGACGGGGTCTCCGTCACACCGCTTTCTTCGCCGGCTGCCTTCGTCTCCGCCGCTTGCAGCAGCCACTCGCCCCGGTGACCCAAGCCCGCCTCCATGACGATTCTCAGCGGCGTTCGCTGCGGCAGGTCGAAGACCCAGCGGCCCTGGCTGTCCGTGCGACCCTCGAGCAGCTGGTTACCGGCTAAGTCCAGAACCCGTACCACCGCATTGACGGGGCGCTTGCCACCGCTGAATTTACTCTCCACCTGCACCTGCGTACCCTCCACCCATGCGAAGACACTGAGTCCATGGGACCAGGCCGAGGCGGCAGTCAGCAGAATGGCTGGCATGACCATCAAGCCCATCAAAGTGGCAAGAGGCCGTCGGATTTGGTCAGGATGCATCGGCTACCTCCTCTCGGTCCGGCGCCGGCGGCGCCTGCCGATTTTCCGCCGGCCGTTTGCCGGGCAGGAGACCGGGATCGACCTTTTTGAGAAAGGCGATGCAGAAGATCGTAATCACCCCCTCCACCACCATCACCGGAAGGTTGGCGCCCACCGCCAGGGCGGCGACCGCCATGAATTCCTTTTCCGTAAAATAGAGGGCGCTGCCCAGCAGCAGGGCGGACAGGAAGACGGCCAGAAAACCACAGGCGAAGCTCGCTGTCGCGGCGACTGACGGACGCCGCCAAAGGAGGCCGCGGAAGAGGTAGTGGCAGGCCAGGGCCGGCAGCGCCATGATGAGGGTATTGATCCCCAGGACGGTGATACCGCCATATTGAAAAAAGATGGCTTGAAGGGTCAATGCCACCAGAATCGCCGGCACTGCAGACCATCCCAGGAGGAGCCCCACGATACCGTTGAGGATCAGATGGACGCTGGCAGGCCCGACGTTGACATGAATCAGGCTGGCAACGAAAAAGGCCGATGAGAGGACGCCCACCTGGGCGATCCGGTCGTAATCCAATCGCTTGAGGCCGATGGCGGTGCCGGCGGCTGCCAGAGCAGCGCCGGAGATGAGAACCGGTGCGGACAACACCCCTTCGGAGATGTGCATGCTGATGGCCTTTGCGCAGATGATTCAGAAGCGGCTCGCAGCGCCGGTTTCAGGCATAAAAAAACCACGATCGGCCACCGTCTTCTTGACGTGAACGTCCACATGGACGCGGCTGCCTTCGTGGTCGAGCCACTGGCAACCGATTGGGTTGCCGGTAGGGTGCAATTGTATCGGATGAGGCTGTGAACAGACTTCAGTCTGCGGTTGATATGCACCTCTAACAAGCCCCACGAGCCCTGTCAAGCGCACCGGACGGCCGCAGACGGGCGGCCGTCGGACGGGTGTGGCCCATGGGCGCGAGAATTGCTCCCTATCGTTAGCCTTTGCGCCGTTGCTGTCGTCACAGATCACCCATGGGCGGAGGGGTTCGCGTGTGTGCCGCAGCTTATTGTCCACTGGAGAAAGGGCTTGACATTTTGGCGGTGATTCTCTACTCAGCGGCCAACTAGATGCCACCGCTTGGTGCTCGGGGGCACTCCCCGACTGAAAAGGGAATCCCGTGAAAATCGGGAACGGTCCCGCCGCTGTAATCCCAAGCCTTATGCCCGTGAGGGCCGGCGCATTCGCAAGCAGACCGCGCCGCGAAGTGCCGATCGGCGATGATGGCCACTGTCGCATTCACGGACGGGAAGGCCGCCGATCGAAGGGAGAGTCAGAAGACCTGCCAAGACGGTGAATGCGTGGTATGCCCTGGCGGTGATGGTAAAGCCCCGGCTGACGATATGGTTGCAGCCTATCGTTGGTGCGGGGCTTCTTGTTTTCGGCGGGGGCACACCATTAACGGCTCGTGGCAGCCAAACCGGAAGCGTGACAAGGAGAGCTTCATGACCTTACCCAGCAGTGTGAATGAGATTGTGGCCGGCATCGCCCCCATCAGCGCAGATTGGCGGACCAGGGCAGAGGCCCGCACCGCCGAATTGGCCATCCCCCCGCGGGCCTTGGGGCGCCTGCACCATCTGGCGGAGCAGATGTGCGCCATTCAGCGAAGCCTCACCCCTGCCATCGACCGCAAGACCGTGCTGGTACTGGCGGGGGATCACGGGGTCGCCCGCAAGGCGGTGAGCGCCTTCCCTCAGGAGGTGACCATGGCCATGGTGCAGGCCTTTCTGGTGGGCGGCGGGGGGATCAACGCCATTGCCCGTCACGTAGGGGCAGACGTCTATGTGGCGGATATGGGCATCATATCCGAAATCGATCATGCCGCCTGCACCAACAACGGTCACCTGCTCATCTCCAAAATTGCGGCGGGTACCGACGATATCTCGGAGGGGCCCGCCATGACGCGTGCCAACGCCGAACTGGCCCTGCTCACCGGCTTCGCCCACGCAACCCGACTGATCAACGGCGGGTGCGACGTTCTCGGTACCGGCGACATGGGCATCGCCAATACCACCCCTTCCGCCGCCATCGGCGCCGCCATCGTCGGGACGGGTCTGGAGGAGATGGTGGGGCGCGGCACCGGCCTGGACGACGAGGGGTTGGCGCACAAAAAGGCGGTCATTGCCCAGGCACTCGAGGTCAATCAACCCGATGCACAGGACGGCGTCGATGTGCTTGCCAAGGTGGGCGGTTTTGAGATCGGCGGCATCGCCGGGCTCATCCTGGCCTGCGCCTTTCATCGCAAGCCGGTCGTGGTGGACGGCTTCATCTCCACGGCTGGCGCCCTCATTGCCGCCGCCCTCTGTCCGGCCGCCCAGGGGTACATGTTCGCCGGACATTGTAGCGAGGAACCTGGCCATAAGCTCATGCTGGCCCACCTGGGCCTGGCGCCCATCCTCGACCTGGGGATGCGCCTGGGCGAAGGCACCGGGGGTGCCATGGCCATGAGCGTTATTGAAGGGGCTCTCAAGGTGTTCAAGGAGGTGATGACCTTGGAGGAGGCCGGGGTGACCTCGAATTAGATGGCCATCCGCCGAATCGACGAATAGACCAATTCTTCAACTCAAACCACCGGTTAACGGAACACGGTGCAACTCCGCAGCCCACCCGGCGCTGTAGCCCCGCAACAGTGGTCCGCGCACAGCGTGCCACTGCTTCCCGCGGGAAGCGGGTAGGGCGCTTGGTACTGGGGAAGCCAGAAGACGAACCGGCGGCGGTGAACATGGAGCGCGATGGCAGAGGGCTTCGGCGGGAGGGCCCCCTCCCTTCGAAGCCTTTTTTTCAAATTAGAATAGAAGAAAAGGAGAAAAGATGAAAACTCAGATCTAAGCGGGGGATCGCGCGCCACCTGGCCGCCTTGTGTTTGCGCGGAGAGTTGGCTATGGTGGCGTGAACGCGGCGTCCGCAGTGCAATATGCACTTGGACGTTACCCCAATTGGCCACCTTGGCCGCTGGAGGGAGGCCATGTTGAGCAGGGCGTCGAAGCGAGTCCGCGGTTACGGATTCATGTCGCCTTCCTTTAGAACGCTTTTTCGACATCGCCCCTACGACCAGGATGCGGCTGGGGACCGATCGGAAAAGGCGCGGGCAGCACATTGACCGGGGTTCACCGCATACCCCATCAGACGGGCACCCTCCCATGCGAACACATCGAAATCCAGCCGGTGTTCATCCGCCGCTGGCCGCCTACAGCCATCAGATCGAACTGGATGCGACCGAACGGCTTTTGATACTCTCCGGTCAGATCGGAATGCGGCCAGACGGTTCCGTACCAGATGATCCGCTTGAACAGATGCGTATCGCCCTTGACAATGTCCGGCGAAATCTTGAGGCGGCCCATATGGGGGTCGCCGATATCGTAAAGGTGACCATCTACCTCACCCAATCGGTGGACGCTGATCAACGGCGGGCTCTTCTGCAGACATTCTTCGGCGCCAGTCAACCCTGCATGACGCTGCTGTACGTCACCGCCTTGGCAGCTTCAACGCTGAAGGTTGAGATCGATGTGATGGCATCGACGCAGTAGGCGCGGCGGATGCGGTTCCAGGTGTGGCGGCAGGCGCCGCAGTTCGGCGGATCGCTATATGCCGGCCGTCACCGATGGGTGCATCCTGGCCGCTGTCGCTGCGCCGCATGGCGATTTCGACCCCGGGGCGACCATTGAACCATTGTCACCCTTTGGTGAACCAGGATATCGCTGCGCACGGATCGCGCCAAATCTTCCAATGGCGTGAGAATACGGTTGGTCCAGCATCGGCGCTGCGCCGTCGCCACCACCGGTCACCTTAAGGTAGGGTAAATGGGTATACCGCCGCCGATTGACATCCAGATCCGCCATCTCACCCCAGCGGACACCGACCTCCTGCGGGCCCTGTTGCAGGTGTTTGGGGACGCTTTCGACGAGACAGATACCTATAGTCGCCGCCAGCCCGCGTCAACCTATCTGCGCGACCTGCTGCATCGGAAGATTTTCATCGCCCTTGTCGCCCTGAAGCAGGGCGCGGTCGTGGGCGGGCTCGCGGCCTATGAACTGCCGAAATTCGAGCAGGCGCGCAGCGAAATCTACATTTATGACCTGGCTGTCTCCGCCGCTCACCGGCGGGAGGGTATCGCGACGGCCCTTATCCAGACGCTTCGCCGCATGGGCGCCAAACGCCAGGCGCATGTCATTTTCGTCCAAGCGGACACCACGGATGCACCTGCCATCGCTCTATACACCAAGCTTGGTGTGCGTGAAGCGGTGTATCACTTCGATATCCCCGTGCCGCGTTCTGGGTAACGCCAGGGTCGTCGGCTGGTGATCTTTGTATATATCCGCCGATCCACGCTTGACAGATGACGGCGCGCCGCAGCGGTGCCATTCGTTACTCTGTTCGAGCGGCAGCGCGGCGCAGCCGACCCTGTTGGTTCGCA
>JASJCL010000076.1 GCA_030066015.1 Desulfosarcinaceae bacterium
CCCATCACCGGGCCTTGGTGGATGGTTTGGAGGCCCTGGGCCTCTCCATGCTGGTGGCGCCGGAAAGCCGACTTCCCATGCTCAACTCCGTGGTCGTTCCCGAGGGGGTGGACGAGACCGCCGTGCGCGCAGCCCTGCTGAAGCAGTACAAGATCGAAATCGGCGCCGGCCTGGGACCGCTGGCCGGCAAGATATGGCGTATCGGGCTCATGGGTCACACGGCCAGAGCCGAAAACGTCGATCGCCTGTTGACGGCACTGGGACACCTGATCTCCTGACCGGCGCTCGTTCGGGGCCTTGCCGTCAACGCCGAAAGGGGTCCGGCGGTCTGCTCCACAGCGGCATGCCAGCATCAGGAGGTCGCCAGCCTTGCCGGCTCGGCGTTGCCCAAGGAGGACACCTATGGCGGACGTGGGACAGTATCTAGATGGGGAAGAGATCACCCGAATTCACGACGCTTCCATGGAGATTCTCTCCCGTGTCGGGGTCGTCTTCGATGAACCGGAGGTGCTGGCCCGCTTTGATCGGGAAGGCTTCACGGTCGCCGGGAAGGTGGTCTTCATCGGTGAAGCCCAGGTTCACCGGGCGCTTCGGACGGCACCTGCGCAGTTCACCATCACGGCACGCCGCCAGGAGAACAGCGTTGTAGTGGGCGGGGAAAAACCGCTCTTCGCCCCCGGCTATGGCGCACCCTTCATCGCCTGCCCAGACGGCAGCCAGCGGAATGCCACCCTGGCGGACTATGACAATTTCTGTCGGCTGGTGCAGAGCTCCACGGCGATGGATGTGAACGGTTTCATGATGGTGGTCCCGGGCGATCTGCCAACCACAACCGCCCATCTGGATATGCTGTTTTCCAGCATGCGCCTGTGCGACAAACCCTTCATGGGCTGCCCGATCTCTCGGCAAGGCGCTCGGGACACCACGGAGATGGCGGCCCGATTGTGGGGGGGGCGCACGGAACTGATCGAAGCAGGGCCGGTGTCGGTGTCGCTGATCAGTTCCCAGTCGCCGCTTCAATTCCACAGCGACATGGCCGGTGCCCTGGTCGAACTGGCGCAGGCCGGTCAAGCCTGCGTGATCGACTCGCTGGTCATGGCCGGTACCTCGGGGCCGGTCACCCTCGCCGGTGTGCTGGCCCTGCAAAACGCCGAAATCCTGGCCGGCGTTGTCCTGGCACAGTTGATCCACCCCGGTGCACCCGTCATCTACGGCGGCCTCTCCTCCGCCATGGACATGCGCTCCGGCGGGCTCAGCGTGGGGTGCCCGGAGCTTTCCCAGGCGGTGTCGGCCAGCGCCCAAATGGCCCGCTTATACGGTCTTCCCTGTCGCAGCGGCGGTAGCCTGACGGACGCCCATGTCGCCGATGCCCAGTCGGCGGTGGAAGCCGCGCTTTCCCTCTCCACCGCCGTCCACAGCGGTGTCGATTTTATCCTTGATGCCGCTGGTATCGTGAGCGCTTACATGGCCATGAGCTTTGAGAAGTTCCTCATCGATGAGGAGATGTGCGGCTTGCTCCGGAAACTGACGGCACCCATCGATATCAGCGCCGACACCATCGACCTGGACGCGATCGCGGACGTGGGCATCGGCGGCCAGTATCTGACCCAGCCCAAGACCCTCCAGCGTTGCCGGACCGAGTTCTATCAGACCGAATTGTTCGGGCGGCAGAATCACGCGGGATGGGCTGCGGACGGTGCCCGGCGGATCGATCAAAAAGCCACCCAAATGTTGGATGCGCGTCTGGCCGCCTACGAAGCACCGGCCATCGATCCTGCGATCGAAGCCTCCCTGCGGGAATACGTCGATGCGCGTAAAGCTGGCAGGTGATAGTTCCGCCGAAGCGGGTCAATGGATGCGCACGCCCTGGCGGATCAAGCGGTTTTGCAGGCGTTTGATGTTCACCTGGCGGCAGGTCACATCGTCCTGGATGGAGAGGGCGGCGGCCACCCCGGCTCCCTGCCCGGTGACGGCGCAGCACATCATCGCCCGGGTGGCGGCATGGGAGATCTGATCGCCGGCCACGCAACGGCCGGCCACGAGAAGGTTCTCCACCTCGGCGGGCACCAAAATACCATAGGGAACTTGGAAGTAACGTCCCGTCGACGGCAGTACCAACTCGCCATACCCGTCGATGAACTCCGGAAAGATGCCGATGGCGTCCGTGAAGCGCCCTTGACGCCGCACGTCATCCGCTGTGAGGTTGTACATACCGATGATTTTGCGGGACTCCCGTGTCCCCAAAGCGGCGCCGAAGGATCGCAGCTGGGCCTTTTCGAAACCCGGCGTGTATTTCTGGAGCGCTTGGGCCGCCCACATGACCTGGCGGCGGCCCTCGATCTCGCCGTAGGTGAGATCGCGGACGTTGGTGGCGTCAACACCGGGCATATACACGAGATTGAGATAGGTGGCGTCCCCGTGAGCACTGATGCGGCTCCACGTTCCGGCAATATTCACCCCCTCGGGGATCTCACCGGCGGCCTTGGCGCGCGCGAAGGGTTCGGCCAGATAGGGGCTGAAGAGATGGTCCTCCTTGCCCGTGGTTTCCACCCCCCAATCCGTGATGGTTGCCGGGCGGTCCCGCACATGGGCCATAAAGCGCTGGCGGTCAACCCCACACATGGAGAAGCTCACCGTCACCCCCAGCCGCTCCTTCACGGGGGCCATCCGCCAGGGGGCGCCGGCCAGATGGGCCACATCGGCATCTCCGCTGGCATCGATCACGCGCCGGGCCAGGATCGCCTGGCGTCCCGACTTGCTCTCCGTGACAACACCGCGGATGGTGTCACCCGCCAAGATGGCGTCGACGGCCCAGCAGTGTAGCAGGGGGGTGATGCCGGCCTCAGTGACCAAGGTGTCGGCGACCACCTTGAACAGCTCGGTATTCAGGGCATCGCTGCGGGACTGAGGTTCGGGATCACTGGCCCCCATCGCTCTGGCCCTTTGCTCGAATTCGACCCCGATGCCCTGGATGTCGACCGTGCCGATGTGCCGGTACCAGGCGATCGATTCCACGCCGGCTTGGGTGATACAGCCCCCAAAGCAGCCGTAACGCTCCACCAGCATAGTGTCAACGCCTTCACGGGCGGCGGCCAGGGCGGCAGCCAATCCGCTCGGTCCGCTGCCGATCACCAGCACATCCGTCTCCGTCAGCACGGGTGTCTTGCGGGCCGCCTCTGTGATCTGCTTCACCACCTCGCCTCCGCCGCCATGTGCGCCACCTCGCTTCACTCCTAACACGATCGTGGATGCCGCCTCAACCGTCGGCACCGCAGCCGGACACGGCGGACGGCGCCGCTGGCGCTGGCCGACACCTATGGGTGCATCAACACCCGAAGGCGCTGGACGCAGATCGGCAGACGGGCCGTTGGAGCGGGTATTTGGTCGAACCAATGGGTTGCATCTCGGCCGGATACAATTGAGAAAGATGGGTCTTAATTGGAATTTCCGAATATGTATTATCGTTTTTAAAATACTAAAAATAATATTAAAATATTGAATTTTGACCGTCATTTCATTGGTGTGCAATATTTTTATTGACACAGATGAAGTCGTTGAATATGGTTTTAATGGTCAAACCAAACAACGATTCTAATCCCCTTCGACATCAACATCGGCATCAGTCGCGTGCAGTGTCCGCCACGGTGCGCGCCCGGCCCGCAGGCAGGACCTTTGATGACCCTCTTCTCACCGGTCAACGGCGATAAGGTATCCGAGGAGATCGTCCACCAGATTGAGGTGGCGATTGTCAGCGGGCACCTGCGGCCGGGGCACGGACTGCCCAGCGAACGTGAATTGCAGCGTCGCTTTGAGGCCAGCCGTGGCGCCATCCGTGAAGCGATCCGCATCCTCCGCCAGAAGGGCCTCATCGAAACCCGCAAGGGCGCCCAGGGCGGTCACTACATCAAGGAGATCGAGATCAGCCAGGCCAGTGAACACCTGGCCCTCATGGTTCGACAGAAGCAGCTGCCGTTGCGCAAGCTGCTCCAATTCCGTTACGGCATCGACCAGGCCGTTCTCTGCGTGGCCCTCAAGGAGGCCACCGAGGTGGAGTGCCGCAAGATGTCCGCGCTGGCCGATCGATTGCTGGCCCTCTGCCAGGCCGACACCTTGGATATGACCGCCATCTCGGCGGTGGACCGCGACATTAACCTCTGCCTGGTGGAGATGACCAAGAATCCTTTCTACGAGTGGGTGATGCGCACCATTCAACTCAGCTTCGGATCCTACGACCACGTTCTCTATGAGGATCCGCACGCCCGCAGGGAGGTGGGCATCAATTGGCGCTGCACCGCCGATGCCCTCATGGAGGGCGATATTCAGAAGGCCATGCAGTGGTTCGGTCACTGGTATGTCCTCCTCGAACGCTGCCTGCTGAAACGCTACGGCGAGGAGGTCTTCAACTCGGGAGGCGACCAGATCGCGCCGCCGGGGAGTTCGTCTGGTGACGACCCCTCCGCCCGGGGCGGCAGGGATGGGGCACCGCCGAGCGGGGTCGGTGCTGTTTCCGTCTGAACCAATGTTCACTTAAATCGGGTCAAGAAGAGATGCTGAAACTGAATCATGTGACCAAGAAGTTCGGCGAACTTGTGGCGGTCAACGATCTGAGCTTCGCGGTTGAAGCGGGGCAGGTGTTCGGGATCGCGGGCCCCAACGGTGCCGGTAAATCGACGGTCTACAACCTCATCACCGGCTTCTACCCCTTCGAGGGCGAGATTGCGTTCGAAGGGCGCAACATCGCCGGACGCCAGCCCCATGAAATTTCCAAACTGGGCATTGCCCGCACCTTCCAGATTCCCCAGACCTTTCCGAGCCTTACGGTGGAACAGAGCGTCGGTGTGGGCAACCGCTTCGGTGCGCGGGGACGCTTCGACCCCGCCTACGTCGAATCGATCCTGGCCTTCATGGAACTGACCCCTGTCCGCCATGAACCCACCGGCCAGCTGAGCCTTCTCGACAAGAAACGCCTCATGATGGGTGCCGCTCTGGCCACGCGGCCCAAGATTCTGATGCTCGACGAACCCATGGCGGGCTCCAACTCCAACGAGATCCGGTCCCTCATGGAGAGCATTCGCCGTATCAATGCGGAGATGGGCATCACCATCATCATCATCGAGCACTTCATGAAGGTGCTCACCGAGTTGACCAGTACCCTGCTCATCATCGAGACGGGCACCAAGGTCTGTATGGGAGATCCTGAAACGGTGGTCAACGATCCCGAGGTGATCGAGTGTTATCTGGGAGAATCCTATGGTTAGGCGGCCCTTTTTTACAAATATCCGCGCGCTGTGCAGCACACGCGCGGCGCACTGCATTGGTGGGAGCGTCCCATGTTGACGGTGACCGATTTGAACGCCTACTACGGCCAGGCCCAGGTGCTGAAACAGGTGTCGATCACCGCGGATGCGGGGCAGGTCGTCGTGATTCTGGGGCCCAACGGCCACGGCAAAAGCACCCTCCTCAAGTCGATCTGCGGCCTGGTGGAGCGGGTGGTCGGCGCAGTGATCTACCAGGGGGAGAACATTCTCGGTCAGCCCACCGACCGGATCGTAAACCAGGGGCTGATCTATATCGCCGAAAACCGCGAGCTCTTTCCCCACATGACCGTCCTGGAAAATCTCAAACTGGGGGCCTACGCCAAGAGTGCCCGGGCCCATGAAAAGCGCAATCTCGAGATGGTGTTCGACCTGTTTCCACGGCTGGCCGATCGGCGCAACCAGCTCTCCTCCACCATGAGTGGGGGGGAGGCCCGCATGCTGGCGGTAGCCCGCGGGCTCATGTCCAATGCCGAACTGCTCTGCGTGGATGAGCCCTCCTTGGGCTTGCAGCCCAGCCTGCGCTTCGAGATTTTCAGCATCATCCAGAAGATCAACAAGCAGGGCAAAACCGTCCTCCTGGTGGAGCAGAACATCCCCCAGATCACCGAGCTGGCCGACCGCATCTACGTCATTGAGGAGGGGCGGATCAGTTTCGAGGGGAGCAAGGAGGAGGCGCTGAGCAACGAGCATCTGAAAGAGATATTTCTGGGCATGTAGGGCTGACCGGCTTGCGCCGGTCAGCTTGGCAATTTGCTGCGCAAATGGCGGGACGTACCATTTTCAAACCGTATCTGCACATATGGTCCAGGAATCGGAGAAGATGCACACTGTTCTTCAACACCAGAGGGAATTAGGGTCGAGAGGATGAGCGAAGACACGCTGTTTCTGATCTACGAACTGATCGACGTGATCATCAGCGGGCTGACCAACGGATCGGTCTACGCCCTCATGGCCGTCGGCTTGACCCTGGTTTACGGGGTCACCAAGGCCTTCAACTTCGCCTATGGCTCCTTTTTCAATCTGGGCGGCTATCTGGCCTGGCTGATGATTCCCGTCGTGGGCGCCGTGGGTGGCTATGTGTCGATCTTCATCGCCGTCATCCCCATCATGTTCATCGTGGGGTACGGCCTCGAGAAGAGCCTCGTGGCCCCGCTGCGCAAACGCCCCGAATGGGAGATGAAGGTGATGATGATGACCCTGGGGCTGGCCCTCTTCATGGACAACCTTTACGCAGTGGTTTTCGGCGGTCGGGTCAAATCCCTGCCCCCCATCCTCGAGGGGACCCTCGACGTGGGCGATCTGGTCTTCAGCTACCAGGATATCATGATCTTTTTTCTCAGCATCGGCGGTATCCTTCTGTTCGGCTGGATCCTCAACAACACCCGCATCGGCATGGCGGTGCAAGCCGTGGCCCAGAATCCCGAGGGCGCCAAGATCGTCGGCATCCCCGAGAAGCGTATCTTCGCGGCCACATTCGCCATCTCCACGGCCATGGTGGGATTTGGCGGCATTTTGCTCAGCCAGAAGTACTTCATCTCTCCCATGTCGGGCGGGGCCATCATGGTCAAGTCTTGGGTCATCACCGCCTTTGGCGGCATGGGCTCGATCCGCGGCGGCCTCTATGCCGCCTTCATCATCGGCATGCTGGAAGCCTTCGTCGGCTACACCCTGGGGATGAGCTACAGCATGATCGCCTTGTTCATACTACTGCTGACGACCCTGGCGCTCAGGCCCCAGGGTCTGATGGGGAGGGCTTGAGAGACGATGAGTTGGCAACGCATGGCAGCGATCATGGGCGTGGTCTACGGGATCGTGGCGATCCTGCCCCTCTTCGTGGGGGACATCCGCTTCATCATGCAGATTCTCATCATCTGCCTGATCTGGGCCGTGGTGGCCTCCTGCTGGGACGTGATCATGGGCTTCGCCGGTATCTTCTCCTTCGGCCAGGTGGCGTTTTTCGTCATCGGGGCCTATACTTCCGGCATCTTCGCCGTCAGCTGGCAGGTGCCGGCGGTGCTGGCCATATTGATGGCGGGCCTGTTTACCGCCGGCATGGGGGTTCTGGTGGGACTGCCCTGCCTCAAGCTGGCCGGTCCCTACGTGGCCCTGGTGACCTTCGGCGTGCACATGACCCTCATGCCCCTCTTGCGCGGCGACATCGGCATCGCCCTGGGATCCGGCGGCAGCGTGGGCATTCTCACCATCCCGCCCATTACCTTGTTTGGCTACGCCTTCAGCTCGGCCAATATCATCCCCACCTTCTACCTGACCCTGGCCCTGGCCGTCACCTGTTCGGTGGTGATCCTGGTGGTGATCAACTCCTACTGGGGGACCGCCTTCCTGGCCCTCAAGGATTCGGAGGAATTTGCCGTCAGCCTGGGGATCAGCGCGTTTAAATACAAACTCATGGTGTTTGCATTGACCAGCTTTCTGACCGGCGTGGTGGGGGCCTATTACGGCCACTACATCGGTATGCTCTCCACCCGCATGCTCGAGTTGGATCTCTTCGTCACCCTGATGGTGATGCTGGTGGTGGGCGGCATCGGCAAGTTCCCCGGCGCCATCCTGGGGGCGTTCATCACGGTAACGGTCAACGAACTTCTGGCGCCGCTGGGCTCCTACCGGGCGGTGACCATGGGGGCGCTGGTGGTGATTTTGGTGCTGCTGCTGCCCAATGGGGTGATGGGCTTCTGGCTGCGACGGTCGAAGGCGGGGGCGACCTCGACCTGATGCGCCTGGCCTGCCCAAGCGGCCCGGTCCGCTTCGGTGGGGCAGGGAAGGCAGCAGTAAAGCGGGATGGACGGTCATCTCAGGCGATCGCCCGAGATGCCCTTATCATTAATTGCGCGGTTCAGGATGAGATGGGAGGCAAAAGGTGAAAAGAGATCAGTGGTTGGCAGTTATCGTGACGATCGGTCTGATGTTCGGTTCCGCAGGCATGGCGGCGGATACCATCCCAGTGGGGGTGCCCCTGGCCATGACGGGCGCCTACACCGGCTCGGGCGACGATTACTTCAAAGGGATCAAGATGGCCATCGACGAGCTCAACGCCGCCGGGGGCCTCTTGGGCAAGCAGCTGGAGATCATCCGCTACGACTCCAAGGAGTTTGCGCCCGAAGTGGTCATGCAGGGGGCCGACTACCTCTGCGGGCAGAAAAAGGTCGCCTCGGTGCACGCCGGCTGGGCAGGCTGGGGGCAGGATGTGCGCGCCTACGGCAAATACGAGGTGCCCTTCTTCGCCGATGACGGCTCACAGGCCGCCGTCGACGTGTACAAGGAGAATCCCGAGCAATACTCCAATATCTTCCAGCTCACCGATGTCGGGATCGAACAGGCCAAGAGCATGTTCCGTGTCCTGATGGCGCTGCCCTACGAATACCCCAACAAAAAGGCCGTCATCATCAACACCGACGACTCCTGGGGCGTCGAGGTGGGCGACACCCTCGAGGCCAGTTTCAAGGAGAAAGGCTGGCAGGTGGCCAAGCGCGAGACCGTGCCATACGGCACCAACGAGTGGGGCGCCATTCTGACCCGCATCCGGCGGATCAAGCCGGCCCTGATCCACATCGAGATTCCCAGCGCACAGGAGAACATCACCTTCTTCCGCCAGTTCATCAAGAAACCGACGCCCTCCATCATCAGTCTGGGATGGGGCATTACGCCGCGCGAGGTGGTGGAGAACCTGGGCACCGCCGCCGATGGCATCGTGGGCGAGATGCCCACCGGTCTGCCCGGTCCCAAGGCGCCCAACGCCGCCGGCCAGGCTTGGATCGACAAGTTCGTCGGCCTTTACAAGCACCAGATTCCGGCCGGCTCCTGGGCCACCTACACCGGCGTGATGGCCTGGGCCAACGCCGTCAAGAATGTGGGGGACGCCTACAACTTCAAAGCGGTCAACAAATACCTCAAGGAGAACGGCTACGAGGGGCATCAGGGGTTGATCAAGTGGGACGCGGACAACGTCCTGCGCGCCCAGGCGGCCGCCCCGGTGGTGCACTACCAGGTCCAGGGGGGTGAACTGATGGCGATCTACACCGATCCGCCCACCAAGGCCTACCAGGATTCGACATTTATCGTTCCGCGCTGGATCAAATAGCGCGGATGAACCGCGCCCGGCGGTGCGGCCGCCTGCCGCACCGCCGCCGACCCGATCGCATCCAATGGACACCGTGATGGCGCTTCAGCGATTCATCAAGACCAACTTCGATCTGTGCACCGGCTGCAGCCTCTGCCAGCTGGCCTGCAGCCAGCGCCTGCTGGGGGGCTACAATCCCCACCGGGCCGTGCTCAAGATCACCCACAGTTGCGAGAATCTGTACCACCACCCGGTGGTCTGCAACCAGTGCCGCAATCCATACTGCGCCAACGTCTGTCCGGTGGGTGCCATCAGCCGGGAGGCCGCCACCGGCGCCATGGTCGTCGATCGCGAGCGCTGCGTGGGCTGCAATCTCTGTCATCGCTATTGTCCCATTGGTGTGGTGGGCGTCGATCCGGCGCTGAAAAAATCGGTGAAATGCGACCTGTGCGGCGGCAGCCCCCGCTGCGTGGGGGCCTGCCCCACCGGCGCCCTGGAACTGGCCCATAATGAACCCGCCCCACTGAATCAGGCGGCGGAAACCGGGGAGGGGGCGGTGGACAATGGCTGAAGCCCGGTCCGGACATGACGCCTACGCAGGCCAGTTTCTGGTGGTGGACCTGACACGTCAGCGCTCCCACACGGTGCCGCTTCCCGACTGGCTGAAGCGCGACTACGTGGGCGGCAAGGGCTTCGGCGCCCGCCTGCTCAGCGACCTGTGCCCGGCCGGCGTTGATCCCCTGGGACCGGAGAATCCCCTCCTCTTCATGACCGGGCCCCTGACCGCCACGGCGGCCCCCAGCATGCGGGCCTGTGTCGTCACCAAATCGCCCCTGACCGGTATCTATCTGGACGCCTACTTCGGCGGCCGCTTCGGGCCGGAGATGAAATACGCCGGTTACGACGGACTCGTCATCCTGGGCCGTGCGCCGCGACCCACCTACCTCTGGATCCGGGACGCGTCGGTGGAATTCCGCCCGGCCGGCGGCGCGTGGGGGAGCGACGCCCTGGCCGCCAACGCCTGGATCAAGGCCGATGTCAACGCCCCGGAGGCCCAGGTGGTGACCATCGGCCAGGCGGGTGAGCGGCTGGCGCGCTTCGCCCTGATCTGCTGTGAGTACAACCGCCAGGCGGGCCGCGGGGGGGCCGGGGCCGTCATGGGATCGAAGAACCTCAAAGGGGTGGCCGTCTCGGGTAGCCGGCTGGTGCGGCTCCACGATCCAGACGCTTTCGCGACAGCCTGCGCGGCGGCCAACGCCGACATCCTGGCCAGCGAGGCGTGTGCAGCCCTCACCCACAGCGGCACCAGCAATGCCGTCCCCTGGTCTAACACCGTGGGGACCCTGCCGGTTCGTAACTACTACGACCAGGTCTCCCCCAAGGCCGACCGCCTCGGCGACGCAGGGCAGCAGAAGCATCTCTTTCTGGGCAAAGCGGCCTGTTTTGGCTGCCCGATTCGCTGCAGCCAGATGGGGGCCGTGCGGACCGGCAAATACGCCCACCTGATTACCGACATCGTTGAATACGAGTCGGCCGCCCTCATGGGCGCCAACCTCGACATTCACGATATCCGCGCTGTCGCCCATCTGGTGAAACTCTGCGATCGCTTCGGCCTGGACAGCATGTCCACCGGGAGCGTCATCGGGTTCGCCTTCGAAGCCGTGGAGAAGGGGGCCTTGAAGATCCCGACCGGTGTGGACGCCGACCTGCGCTTCGGCAGCGTGGCCGGCGCCGAGTTTCTCATCCGCGCCATCGCTTTCCAGGACAGTGAGCTGGGCCGGCTGCTGGGCCAGGGTGTCAAACGGGCCGCCGCCCAACTGGGGCGGGGCAGCGAGGACTACGCCCTCCACGTCAAGGGGCTGGAGGTGCCCGGTTGGGCGCCCCGCGGAACGCCGGGGATGGGTCTGGCCTACATGACGGCCGATCGCGGCGCCTGCCACCAGCGGGGCTTTATGGTGGCCTATGAGGTGGGGGGAGCGTCGTATAACGGACACCCGGTGGAGACCTACGCTTTGGAGAAAAAGGCGGAGATCCTCAAGGGCGAGCAGGACTATCTGGCTGGATTGGACACCCTGGTCAAGTGCGATTTCGGCGCTTTTGGGATTCAGGAGGTCCAGTACCAGCGGCTGTTGACCGCCGCCACCGGCCGCACGGTCACGGAGAACTTCTTCCGTCACCTGGGTGAACGGATCTGGAACCTCACCCGGCTCTTCAACCTGCGGGAGGGTCTCACCGCCGCCGATGACCGTCTCCCGCGCCGAATCGTGGCCGAGCCGCTGCCCAGTGGTCCCCACAAAGGCCGGCGGATTAGCCGGGCGGACATGGCCACGTTGCGGGGCGATTACTACCGCGTGCGTGGCTGGGACGATCAGGGCCGCCCAACGGCCGCCAAACTGCAGTTGCTGGGACTGGATAAGAAGCGCCGCTTCGATTGCGGGCCCCAGCCCTTTCCAGATGAAGCGGATACCCATTCAGCCGACGGGCCTTAGCGCGGCGGGACGCCGGGCCAGCCAAACCCTCCAAGAGTGGGTTCATTGGAGAACCGATACAGTACACGCGCACCCGGATGGCATCGGGGTGCTCCGGAGGAGCTGCCGCTCCACCTTGACCGTTGCGGTGGGGACTGCCCCCATCCATCGGCGGTCCACCACATCAAAGGGAACGAAAACCAATGGGAAACAATACCTATGACACCATTATCGTCGGCGGTGGCAGTGCTGGCTGCGCCTTGGCCAACCGTCTGAGCGCCGATCCGGCCAACAAGGTCCTCGTTCTGGAAGCGGGCCGGCCGGACTATATCTGGGATATCTTCATCCACATGCCCGCCGGGCTGACGGTGCCCCTGGGCAATCGCCTCTATGACTGGTGCTACGAGAGTGAACCGGAACCCCTCATGAAAAACCGGCGCATCTTCCATGGCCGGGGCAAGGTGCTGGGAGGCTCCAGCAGCATCAACGGCATGATCTATATTCGGGGCAACGCCATGGATTACGAAAAGTGGGCCAATGACCCGGGTCTCGAAGACTGGGACTACGCCCACAATTTGCCCTATTTCAAGCGGGCGGAAAACCGCCTCATGGGAGCGGACGCCTACCACGGGGACAAGGGCCCGCTCAAGCTGGAGACCGGCCCCTGCACCAACCCGCTCTTTGGCGCTTTTTTAACGGCGGTTCAGCAGGCGGGTTACCCGCTCACCGACGATGTCAACGGCTATCGGCAGGAGGGCTTTGGCGCTTTCGACCGCAACATTTACCGCGGCCGGCGGCTCAGCGCGGCGCGGGCCTACCTGCACCCCGTCATGCGACGGCCCAATTTGACCGTTCGCTGCCGGGCCTTCACCGAGAGGATTCTCTTCGAGGGCAAGCGGGCGGTGGGGGTTGCATATGGCAAAGCCAATGGCAGGGGCAAACCGCAAAAGGCCTTCGCCAGCGAGGTGATCTGCTGCGGGGGGGCGATCAACTCGCCCCAGCTCTTGCAGCTCTCCGGTATTGGCAACGCCGATGCGCTGGCACCACTGGGAATTCAGGTGGTTCACGACCTGCCCGGCGTGGGCGAGAACCTCCAGGATCATCTGGAGGTCTACGTCCAATACGCCTGTAAGAAACCGGTCAGCGAATATCCGGCCATGATCTGGTACAACAAGCCCAAGGTCGGCTACGAGTGGCTCTTTCACCGTCGTGGGGCGGCGGCGACCAACCACTTCGAGGCCGGTGGTTTCGTGCGCACCAACGACGATGTGGACTACCCCAATATCCAATTCCACTTCCTGCCGGTGGCCGTGCGCTACGATGGTTCTTCGCCGGCCGGTGGTCATGGCTATCAGGTTCACGTGGGCCCCAACTCCTCCGACGCCCGTGGGTCGATCCAGATCAAATCTGCGGACCCCCGTCAACACCCATCCTTGCGGTTCAACTATTTGAGCACCGATCAGGACCGGCGCGAGTGGGTCGAGGCGATCCGCTGCGCGCGCCATATCATGAACCAACCGGCCTTTGACGACTTCAATGGCGGAGAGATCTCTCCCGGTCCATCGGTGGAGACGGACGAGGAGATACTCGACTGGGTGGCGGCCGACGGGGAGACCGCCCTGCACCCCTCCTGCACCTGCCGCATGGGCGTGGATCCCATGGCCGTGGTGGACCCCGCCAGCCTCAACGTACACGGCGTGGAAAACCTGCGGGTGGTGGATGCCTCGGTCATGCCGTACGTGACCAACGGCAATATCTACGCACCGGTGATGATGATTGCCGAGAAGGCCGCGGACATGATTTTGGGCAACACCCTGCTGGCGCCGGATTCGGCACCCTTCTACCGGCACCCATCGGCCGCCTGAACCCGTCGCCAACCGGTGCGGCCTTCCCATTGATCCACATAGCGGCGCTGCCCATGGGCAGCGCCGCGCCCTCCCGCCGGCGCCGCTCGCCCCACAGAGCGGCGCCGGTTCTTTTGCGTCCACAAGATTATGCGGGTATAATCTTGGTATAAGCTTGCGCTAAGCTTACTCGGGTACACTCGCGGACAATTGGTGCCTGGCCGCATGCAGTAGACCCCCGTTCACGCCATGCGGTGAAGCAGGGGACCGCCGCTATTCCGCAAACGATCGCCAACCCAAGGGGAGAGTCCATACGCCATGCGACTGCTGCTCATCGAGGATGATCGCAAAATTGCCCGCTTCGTGAAAACCGGTTTGCGGGAGGCCGGTTTCGTCGTCGACCACGCTGTCGATGGGGAGGATGGTCTTCACTATCTGGTGACGGAGACCTATGACACCGCCATCGTCGACCTGATGCTGCCCGGACTGGACGGTCTCAGCATCATTCGAGAGATCCGCAGCCAAGGGGTGGCAACGCCGATTCTCATCTTGAGCGCCAAGCGCTCGGTGGATGAGCGCGTGGAGGGTCTCGTCAGCGGTGGCGACGACTACCTGACCAAACCCTTCGCGTTCACCGAACTGCTGGCCCGGGTGCAGGCGCTGGTGCGGCGCAGCACCATGGCGGCGCCGCAGGTTGAGCTGCAAGTGGCCGATCTGCGTCTCAACCTCCACACCCGAGACGTATTCCGCGGTGAAGCGGCCGTTCGGCTGCAGCCCCTCGAATTTGCGCTGCTGGCCTACTTGATGCGCCATGCGGGCCGAATTGTCAGTAAGACCATGATCATCGAAAATGTCTGGGACTACAATTTCAATCCAGGTACCAACGTCGTGGAATCCAAGATCTGTTATTTGCGGGAGAAGGTCGATCGCCGCGCGCCAGTGAAGCTCATACACACGATTCGAGGAGTGGGCTATGTCCTCAAGGAAGCGGAGTGATCTTTTCCGTCAGCTCTCCTTTCGGCTGACCCTCTGGTACGGGATCATCTTCGCCATCGGCACACTTCTCCTCCTGCTGGTTTTCTATACCCGTGTGGTCCAGGTCACCCGGGAGGCGGTGGACGAGGAGTTGGCGGAGGAGGCGGGCGAGTTCGCCGTCATCATGGCGGCGGATGGGCTTTCGGCCGTCGTGGCCGAGATGGCCATCGAAGAGGCCAGCGAAGCACCCGGAGATATATTCCTGCGGCTGCTCTCTCCCCAAGGGGAGGTGCTGGCCACCACCGATCCGGCACCTTGGGGGGGATCGGTGCCGGTGACGGCGCACGGGCGTCCAGCGCAGCTTCGCCAGAGCGAGGCCAGCTATGAAACCCTCGATCTGGACAACCGTTCCACCCAGATGCGCACCGTCACGCAATCCATCGGCCCCCAGGTGATCCTGCAGGTCGGCATCTCCCTGGAGGAAAGCGAAGCGTATCTGGATATATTCCGTCAACTGCTGCTGTGGATGCTGCTTCCCCTGGTGTTGCTGGCGGGCGTCGTCGGTTGGTTCATGGCCCGTCAGGCCCTGACCGATGTGGATGCCGTCACCCGCACGGCCGAAGAGATCGCCCGGGGCAACTCCCAAAAACGGGTCAAGGTTCGCCGACATTTCGCGGAGATCGACCGGCTGGCAGCCTCCTTCAACGCCATGGTGGACCAACTACACGCCCTCCTCGGCCAGATGCGTGAGATGACCGATAACATCGCCCATGACCTGCGCAGCCCCATGACCCGCATCCGGGGATATGCCGAAATGACCCTCCTCGGCGACAGCTCGCCGGACGATTTTCGGGAGATGGCCGTAAACACGGTGGAGGAGTGCGACAACCTCATTGCGATGATCAACACCATGCTCGACATCGCCGAGGCCGAATCGGGCATTGCGCCCGTCGCGACTGAGGCCTTTGACCTAGCCGCCATCGTTGACGACGCGCTCTCCCTTTATGGAAATGTGGCCCGGGATAAGCAGATCGATCTGCACCGGGAGTCCCCGCTCGAGGCCGTGATCGTGGCAGATCGGGCCAAGTATCAGCGCATGGTCGGCAACCTGCTCGAAAATGCGATCAAGTATACTCCCCCTGGCGGCCAAGTGACGGTGCGCGTGGTGCTTCAATTCCAGGAGGCCCGCATCGAGGTCAGTGATACCGGCAGGGGCATTGCGGCCGAAGAGCTGGGCAAGATTTTTCAGCGATTCTATCGCTGCGATGTCAGCCGCAGCGAGGCCGGGATGGGGCTCGGCCTCAGCTTGGCCAAGGCGCTGGCCGAATCAGTGGGCGGTTCTCTCACCGTCCGCAGCGCCCTTCATCGGGGTAGCACCTTCACCCTCTGCCTGCCCACGGGGGCCTCCGCTTGAATCGGCCGGGCGACGCTCCGCCGCCAGGTGAGCGTCGGCACAACCGGCCATCCGCCACCCCCTGCTTGCCAACCCGAAGGGCTTTCGTTACCATGGGGTGCCGTTTGGGAAATCCGCATCCGGCCGTTATCGAAATCGCTCTGGATCCCCTCGCGTCTATGGGGGCGCAAAGGAGGTGTTGATGTTTCGCAATACCCGTGACCAATACGGCCTCGTTGCGCGGTCGCTGCACTGGTTGACCTTCTTGCTGGTGTTGGGCATGCTGCTGGGCGGCAGTCTGCTCCAGTTCCTGCCCGCGGGCGGCCTCAAATCGGTCCTCATCGGCGCCCACAAGTCCACCGGCGTTTTGGTCGGGCTCCTCGTGGGAGCCCGCCTGCTCTGGCGCCTTTACAATCCCCCGCCACGAGTGCTCGGCACCAACTCCGTGGAAAACTACCTCGCCCACCTGGTGCATCTCTGGCTGTACGTGTTGCTGCTGCTGCAACCCCTCTCCGGTGTTCTCATGAGCCAAGCCTACGGGTACCCTGTTTCGGTTTTCGGTGTGGTCACCCTGCCCCCCCTTGTCTGGCACAGCGATGCCTTGGCGGAACTCTTTCGCCGATGCCATACGGTCACCGCCATTCTACTCGGCCTGCTGGTGGTCGTTCATACCGGCGCTGCCCTGAAACATCACTTCATCGATAAGGATCGTAACCTCATGCGGATGCTCAAAGGGGCGTAGCGCACTCCCGAACGCGGCTCGCACCACCAGCCGCGAAGTGGGTAGTTTGGAAGAAAAGGTCATAGACAATCGCACCTAAATGCACCAATTTGAGCTGGTCGGCCCGTGCCCCTGCGGGCGCAGTTGCGCTAGAGGGGCGACCAGGGCCGCGTTCGGAGGGGCGTGGGGAACTGGTATCGATCTTGCTCATTCAGCAAACAAGCGTGATCCGAAAAATTCTGACACCGGCTCTCGCCATCATCGATCCCACGCACCCCCATCTACCGGGATGGCCTATACGCGGTGCCACCTCCCGCCGGTACCGCTGGCGGCCAATCCAGGGGCGTTCAACCATCACAGGAGGCGCCATGGAAAAACAATCCGAGCGTAACGAAGGCACCAAGCGCCTGATCCGCTATTGCAAAGAGATCTTTCGCCAACCGGAAAACATCAACCACTATACCGAAGCAGACTATAAAATCGCCGAGCGTAAATACGTGCGCTTCTGTCTCTTCGGCAAAGCTCACTGACCCGCCCCATCCACGCGCCGTCAACCGGCATCCCACTTCCGCACCCCGGTAGCGTGTTTCCCCGGCTGAATCCGCCGCATCTATAGGCATACGCCAGACCGGCCGGTCGCCCCGCCCACGACCCGCCAACGTATTTGCGCCTTTCCCTTCCTGGTATTTGCGCGGATCAACGCGTCGCCTGCCGGCTCCAGACCGTCGGTACCGCCCCAAGAGGGCAGAACTCGGGGAGTTGCGGATTGACTTCGGGTGGCGCCCCTGAGATATTCTGAGGCCGCCGCGAATACCGCGCTCGCCACTGACCCGGCGATGGGTGCTGCCGCCGACATCGCCTGCCCGAGGGAAACCGGACATGCCGCCGAAACCGTCCAAGAAGATCCGTAAACGGCGTAGATTGCGCCTTAAGACCTACCTGCGTGCCTACGGACCGAAAGGGCTCCTGCTTTTTATACGGGAGCTTGGCGGTGACCGCGCGCAAGCTACCCTTCGCCGGCGGGAGCTCCGGCATCCGCTCCACCTGCGGCTCAACACGCCCGATATCCTCGTCTACCGCGAGATCATCGAGCGTCACGAGTATCGCTTCGACGTCAGTAGCGAGGTGCGGTCCATCATCGATGCCGGCGCCAATATCGGCCTGGCGTCCATCTACTTCGCCCACCGCTTTCCCCATGCCACCATCCTCGCCCTCGAGCCCGAGGCGGAGAATTTCGCACAGCTGCAGAAAAACACCGCCGCCTATCCGCAGATTACGCCCCTCAAAGCGGCCTTGTGGCACCGGAAGGCCGCCATCGAGATCTATTCCCGCCACACCGGCAGCCTGGGCTTTTCCATCCACAACACCGATGGCTGTGAGCGCAGCGCCGAGACAGTCGACGCGCTGGGGGTCCCGGATCTAATGGACCGCTTTCATCTGACGGGGATTGACCTCTTGAAGATCGACATCGAGGGGGCCGAGAAGAGCGTTTTCGATCACAGTCAGGAATGGATCGACCACGTGGGCATCATCGTTGCGGAGATGCACGATCGCATCACCATGGGGTGCTCGCGCGCCTTTTACACGGCCATCAGCGGATTTCCAGTGGATTTTCAGCTGAATCAAAATCTGGTGGCGATGCGATCGCGATTTGCCGCCACCGATCCTGTCTACTGATATCGCGCCTCGGGGGGGAGCTGCGTCCGACGCGCATCGGCTGAACGGATGCCGCCGCCGGACAACGCCGGCAGGGACGGCTCAGGACGCATCCAACACATCACGGATCTTGCGCGAAATCGCCATCATGTCGAAGGGCTTGGGAATAAAGCCCAGCGCACCGCGTTTGAGAATCGCCTCGGCCTGTCCCGATCGCGAATAGCCGCTACTCAGCAGCACCTTGACATCGGCGTCGATGGCCTGCAGACGCGTGAAGGTTTCGCTGCCGCTCATGTCCGGCATGATCATGTCCAGGATCACGAGATCGATCCGCTCCTGCTCTCTTTCGAAGATCGCCACGGCTGCCTCTCCGCTCTCGGCGGTGAGGAGGGTATACCCCAGACGGGTCAGCATGCCCTCGGCCGCTTGGATCACCAGCGGTTCATCATCCACCAGGAGCAGGGTCTCGTTGCCCTGCAGCAGTGCGCCGCCGAATTCGGGCCCGGTACGCTGGTCCTTCCGCTGCACCGTCGCGGGGAGATGAATCCGAAAGCGGGTGCCCTGACCCGGTTCGCTCTCCACGGTGATCATGCCCATGTGGTTCTTCACGATGCCGTAAACCGAGGCGAGCCCCAACCCCGTCCCCCGGCTGAGGGTTTTGGTGGTGAAAAAGGGATCGAAAATGCGGGGCAGATTCTCTGGGGGAATGCCTTCGCCGGTATCGGCCACTGCGACTTCGACATAGTCGCCGGGTGGTATCTCGTGACCGCTGACCTCTGCCGCGCTCAATCCGATGTTACGGCTGGTGATGGTCAAGCGGCCGCCCCCCTCCATGGATTGCCACGCATTCACATAGAGGTTGTAGAAAACCTGGTCCATCTGGCTGCGGTCCACCGCGACGGTGGCCAAATCCTCGGCGAGGCGGGTCTCAATGCGCACCTCCTTGTGTGTGCGACCGAAGACACGGGTATTTTCCCGTATCAGCTCGTTTAGATCGGTGGGAATCACCTCGTATTTGCCCCCCTTGGCAAAGCCGAGCATCTGACGGGTCAGGTCGGAACCGCTTTTTACGTGTTTTTCGATCAGTTCGAGACGCTCTTGGTAGGGGTGGCCCTTGGGAAGGTCCATGCGCATAAGCGAGGCATTGCCCAAAATTCCCATGAGCAGGTTATTAAAATCGTGGGCCACTCCCCCCGCCATGGTGCCCACCGCTTCCATCTTCTGGGCATGCAGCAATTGCTGCTCCAGATGCTGCTGGCGGGTCATGTCCACCAGGTACCCGCGTATGCCGGATAGCTCGCCGGCATCGTCAAAGATGGCGATGGCGTTGATACGCACATGCACCGCCTGCCCGTCCATTCGCCGCAGTTCAATGAGATAGTTATTCAAGCGCTTTTCGCGCGTCAGTTTTTTCAGGAATGCCTGGCGTTTATCCGCAGACGGGTAAAGTTCGACGAGATTGGTGACCAGGGCGTGTTCGATGGAACGGAAGCCGAAGATCCGCAGGAACGCCGGGTTGCAGGTCAGAATCCGACCATCCGGCGCGGCGATATAAACGCCCGATGGATCGTCGTGGTAGAACTGGCGGTAGCGCTCCTCACTGATGCGCAAATCCCGTTCGGTTTCCTTGCGCTGCTGAATATCCAGCACCTGGCAGATCAGGTGATCGGGTGCCTGTTCGGCATCTCGCACCAGGGAGGCGGTCAGCAGGACCCACAACGGACGGCCCTCTGGCGGAAGGAGACGCATCTCCAGTTGGAGCGTGTTGGATTTGCCGCTGAGCAGATCGTCGAAGGCGCCGCGATGGCGCGCCAGATCTTCCGTGGCCAGATAGGTTTCCCAGGACGTGCCCTGCAGCGCCTCGGCAGATGCGCCGAGCAGGTCGCAGAGGATCGGATTGACGCGAATGAATTCCCCCTGCAGCGAGATCAGCGCCATGCCGGCGGCGGCATTTTCGAAGGCGCCCCTGAAGCGACTCTCCGACGCCTCCAAGGCCTGTTCGGAACGTTTGCGGTCACTGATGTCGATGATGCTCACCAGCACCGAGCTAAATGGCCGTTCGCTCTCGTCCAGGGTCATGCTCAGGTGGATATAGATCAGCTCACCGTTGAGCTTGCGGTTGATCCCTTCAGCGCTGAGGGTGCGCTGCCCCTCAGCGATCGCCACCAGTTGGCCGGCCAGCATGGGCAGGGTGTCCGGCGTGAAGATTTTGTCCAGGGATCCGAGAAGTTCCGCTTTGCTCTTCGCGCCGTAGAGCGCCAAGGTTGAGCTGTTGACGTCAACGACTTTAATTTTCCGGCTCACCGCCTCCACCACTTCCGGATGCTGCTCGAAATAGGCCCTGAAGTCGGTAACGCCCTCTTGCCGAACCTCATCGATGACGGCTTTGGCGGCGGTGAAGTCTTCCTCCCACAGGGAGACGGTCGCCGTATCGAAGATGCGCTGGTACCGGTCATGGCTGCCGGCCAAGGACCGCTCGGCCTGATGACGCTTGTGGATGCTGGCCAGCAGTGTGAGAATGACCGCCACCAGAAGGGTGCAAAGCAGCCCGGCCGCCCACAGGATGGTGGTGGCCTGTGCGGTCAGCCCGGCCGGTTGGTTGTGAATGACACTGCCGGCGGGTAGATCGGCCGTGGTGAGGCCGAACCGCTCGAGCTGAGCATAATCGAACATGTAGCGATTGGGGCTGCTCTTGTGAACGGGGATGGTCGCGGGTGAGGTGCCGGACAGAACTTCCAGGGCCATTGCGGCGGCGGTGACCCCCTGGGCGTCCCCGCTGATGAGGTTGCCCCCCACGATGCCGTGTCCCAGGAGAAAATCCCAGAAGGAGTAGAGCGGTGCCCGGCTGACGGCAGCGATTTGCGAAGCGCTCTCCTCGAAGGTGTAGCGATTGCCCACGGCGTCCCTGGTGAAATGCAGCCAAAAGAGCAGGTGTCGATCATCCAACCGGGAGAGGCGGTCTTTTAGATCCGCCATGCTGAGGTTGTCCCAGATTTCGCTGGGCAGCGGTGTCGGCAGGCGGGCCAGGGCTTTCTCGAACAATTGGCGATTGGCCCGGCCGGTGACCGTCTGATCACTGATGCCGACGATGCGGCTGGCGGCGGGGTGCAGGCGGCGGGCGACGGCGATGGTGCCCGCGATGTCGATGGCTTCCACCACGCCGGTGATGGCGCTGTCCGGCCGAATGCGCTGCGGATCGTAATGGTTGACCCCGCAGAAGATGACCGGCACCCCGGGGAAAAGGGCCTCGCCGTGGGTGTGGATGAAATCGAAGGCGTGGTCGTCGGAGGTGAGGATCAGGTCGATCTGTTTGTCGCGATACGTGTGGGCATAGATGCTGCGCAATTCCAGGAGTTGGGCCGCGCCGAAGACCCGCTGGGCGTCCATATACTCACTGAGGATGGCGATAGGATGGGGCGCGGCGGTGAGCGCTGCCGCCACTGCGTCGTTGATCGCCTGGGTCCAGGGCAGCTCCGGATGGTAGCTGTGCAGGAGGAGGATGGTGTTGGGCCTGTCGGCGCCTCCGGGGGGATTGTCCGCAGGGGTTGCGGCCGCGACGAAACCCGCCGCAAGGAGGGTGATGAAGAGTACCAGACAGTGATGAAAGGGTCTATGGGCATTCAATGGCGTACCTGCGCATTTGATCAGTCCATCATCAATTCTGGGTTAGGGATTCTGGCGCTCCTCCATTGGATAACCTGCGGATACCGGCCTCGGTGGATCCGCGTTTGGTGATAGCTTTGCCGACGCCGCGTCGCACCAATGAAGCGGTCAGCGGCGGCGGCGACTGGATAGTGCTGGGTCTTCGAACCGTGGCGCGCCGGCGCCTGCCGATTGCCGATCGGTCCGTGCGCTTTCGGGGACCCGTTCTTGGACGGCGGCGCTAACGGACCGTCACCCGTCCGGTGAGGTGTCGCTTGACCGCCGCGATGGAGACCTCTCGACGGTGGAAAATGCCGGCCGCCAGTGCGGCATCCGCCGCCGTATGCTCGAATACCGCTGCGAAATGGTCTTCACACCCCGCTCCGCTGGAGGCGATCACCGGGATGCCCACTGCGGATTTCACCGCCTGGATCAGTTCCAGGTCGAAGCCGCTGTTGGTGCCATCGCGATCGATACAGTTGAGCAGAATCTCGCCGGCGCCAAGCTTTTCACACACCCTTGCCAGTGTGACGGCATCCAGAGGCCGTCCTTCGCGCCCCCCTTTGACGGTGCACTGATACCAGCAGTAGGATTCGCCGTTGGGGCCCGGTGTCGCCGTGGGGATCACCACATGGGGCACTGCCTCGGGATGCGCCACATACACTCTGCGGGGGTCTACCGAGATCACCACCGCCTGGTTGCCATAGACCCGGGCGATGCTCTCGATGGCGCTCTCACCGGTGGCGGCGCCGGATTTGAGATACGCCTCGACAATGGCAACCGCGTCACTGCCAATGGAAATCTTGTCCGCCCCGGCCCGGAAATAGGCCGCGGCAACCTCCAACGCAGCATACCGTCTTCCACTGGCATCGATGTAGTCGCGGATGCCGCCGCCGATGGTAAGCGGAACGAAAACGCTGCGGCTGGTGTGCTCCAGGACGCTGAGCATGGGCATATCTTTCAGCGGGAAATCGCGGAATCCGGTGATGTTGAGGAAGGTGATCTCGTCGGCGCCCTCTGTGTAGTAGCGCCCGGCCAGCTCCACCGGCTTGCCCATGTTGCGGACGCTCCCCGACTCACGCACATCGTACTGATCCCCTTTGGTGACCACCAGATCGCCCGCATCGTTGGCGCGCACATCCAGGCAGGCGATGATGCGCTTGGCCAGTTGGGTGGTTGACGGTCCGTCTGTCAGGGTTGCGGCGGGCGTGTCATCGGCGATGAAGTTCGCCAGTATGCGCAGGCCCGCGGCACCGCTTTTCTCCGGATGGAACTGGGTGCCGATGATGCGGCCGCGTTGGGCGCCGCTGGCGAAAGGATAGCCGTAGTCGGTGAGGGTCAGGACATCCGCATCCCGATCGGCGCTGACGTGGTAGGTGTGCACGAAGTAGAACTTCTCGTCACCCGTCAGGCCCGCGAAAAGGGGGGAGGCTTGGCGGGCCCGGATGCCGTTCCAGCCCATGTGGGGAACCGCCAGGGGCTGCGGCATGCGGTCGGCGTTGAATCGCTCCACCTTTCCGGGCAGAATGCCCAGTCCCGCGACCCCCTGCGCTTCGTCGCTGCCCTCAAAGAGCGCCTGAAAGCCCAGACAGATGCCGAGGAATGGCCGGTCGGCCTTTAGGTAACGCTGGAGCGGGGCCACGTAGCCCTTGGCTTCGAGGATCGCCATCATGCTGCCGAAAGCCCCCACGCCGGGGAAAATCAGCCGTTCGGCCCTATCGATGTCTGCTGCGGAGGCGACGATCTTTACCGTTTGGCCCAGCTTCTCGATGGCGTTGATAACGCTGCGGACGTTGCCGGCGCCGTAGTCAAGGAGGGTGATCATGTCAGTACCTATCCAACTCGAGGGGTGCCAGGGCGGTGTCTTCTACGCGCTGCACAAGCTTTCCTGATCATCAGTGCATATCTTAAGTGGGCACTGCGATCAAGGGCTGCACGCCGGCGATGGATGGCTCGGAGCGACAAAAACGGGGGGCGGGCTTGTCAGCCACCACCTGCGCGCCTATGATGGTCGAAGGGATCCTTTTCATCAGCAGTCCGGAAGGGGGGCAGCATGGACGTGCGGCAGTTTCCGGCATTATCACCCGGCCAGGTCGATGCGGAAACGGTTCTGCTGAGAGACGATGGCACCTTTCCCAATAACGATCGTTTGCCGGTGCTGGTCTACGCCCGCGGCCTGGAACTGCCGCCTTTCGATGCCTCGCTGGCGGTGGCAGCGCTCTTCAATCAACATCTTTGGCGGGGGTGCTGGGTGAGTGGCGTTTACAGCTATCCCCACTACCACAGCACCGCCCACGAGGCACTGGGCGTCGTGAGCGGCAGCGCCCGATTGCGGCTGGGCGGTAAGGCCGGCACGCGCATCGGTGTCCGCCCCGGCGACCTGCTGATCCTCCCCGCTGGTGTGGCCCACGAGTGTCTCTCCGCCAGTGGTGACTTCGCCGTCGTCGGCGCTTACCCAGCCGGCCAGCGGCCCGATCTCTGCACCGGCGCTGTTGGCGAAAGGCCCGGCGCGGATCGCAATATCGATCGGGTACCCCTCCCCGCCCAGGATCCCCTCTACGGCGCTTCCGGCCCCATCCACCGCTGCTGGCGGGAGTGAGCCGCCGTCACCGACCGTCCACTTCAACGCTCCCCAACAGCAGCCGCCCCGCGTTGCGGATGCCGACGATATTGCGCGCACAGGGCCCCACCTGCAGCTCCGCCAGGGCGCCGGTGACGTAAATCCGCGCATTCCAAGCCAGCGATCGGTCCACCACCGGATACCCCTCGGGCGTCACGGGCAGGCCGAAGCGGGCGATCAGCTGGTCCACCAGGGCACCACCTGGTCGCGTTGGAGTGAATCCTGTCGCCAGAATTATCCGATCCGTTTCCAGGTGTTCGCCGGCCACTGTCAATTGGATGCGTCCCGCATGGTAGCGCGCCGCTTCGATCTCCCCGGTGATGAGGGTCACCTCCCCACGCCGAAGGGCGGCCTGAAGCTCCTGAAGCACCTCCGATGGCAGGGTTCCCGGCAGGCGGGCGGCATCCACGATGGTGCGCCGCTGCTTGTAGGGTTGCCGGTTGAAGTCGGTCAGGCACTTGGGGCCGATCCAACAGGGATCGAAATCAAACTGGCTCTCCGCCAGTGGGTGGCGCGACAGCAGGCGGACGGGCCGACCCATCTGTTTCACGAGGGCCAGAGCGCTCTGCGCCGCGCTGATCCCACCGCCGACCACGGTGATGCGGTCCCCATCGTCCCGCATCTGCAGCCGCCGAAATCCTGTATCGAAGATGTGGTCCACCCGCGCACCGGCGCCTCGCAGGTTCACGGCCCAGTCGGGCCAGCAGATCGTATCCGCACTACCGGTCGCCAACACCAAGCGCTTGGTGGTGAGGTCGCCGTTTGTCGTCTCCACGCGCAGCCCGCCGTTGACCGGCTGCGCACTCAGGGCCCACCCCTCCAAGCGCAGCTCATCCAGTCCGTTCTCCTCAATGACCGCATCGCAGTGGGCGTTGAAGAGCGCCAGCCGGGGGCGGTAGTAGGGCGGGATGAAGTCCGCTGCGGAGGGGCCACCGCGGCCGCGAACGAAATGGTGGAGGGACATGATGCCCAGATCGATGTTGTGGGTGGCGGGGGAGCGTAAATGGGTCATGCCGCAGTTCAGGGTTCGTCTGCGCCATACGGCCAAAGGCCGTGCGTGGGGGTCCACCACCCGCAGGCGATGTGGTGCAATGGACAGGCGGGCGGTGAGCAGTCGCGAGAGATAGGTGCCGTGCAGACCGCCACCGATGATGAGCCAACTCAGCATCATTCGCCACTATTCATTGCGTTGGGGGTCAGAAAGAGGTGCATTTGCGACAGCTCCAGTCCCTATCGATCTTCGCATCGAAAAACCGGTGAGCAGCGGCGGCTTGCCTGGGAGGCGCCATCTCCACCGGGACTGCCGCCACCTATACCCCCGACCGCCTGGTGAAGACAAGGCCTTGGCCTACAAAGCCTGGCACTCAGGGTTATGGGAGCCAGGGCCTTGTCAGAAGCATGTCGGGTCGCTATCTAGGGGCCATGACATTCGGATTCACAGCCCACAAGCCGGCACCCACCCCGGCCCTGCCCATCGATGCGGCACTCCCCGAACTGATGCGCGCCATGGCGACCTCCTCCCGTACGCTGCTTTGCGCGCCGCCGGGCGCCGGCAAGACCACCCGGGTACCCCTGGCGCTGCTGGGGGCAGAATGGTGCGCCGCGCGATCCATCCTGGTCCTGGTGCCGCGCCGCTTGGCCGCCCGCAACGCCGCCGCCTTTATGGCCGGACTCCTGGGGGAGCCGGTGGGACACACGGTGGGCTACCAGATCCGCATGGATCGGCGCATTGGTCCCCACACGCGCATCGAGGTGCTCACCGAGGGGGTCTTGACCCGTCGTCTGCAGCGTGATCCCGACCTGAAGGGGGTGGCCTGCGTGATCTTCGACGAGTTTCACGAACGTCACCTTCAAGCGGATCTGGCCCTGGCCCTCTGTCTGGATCTCCAGAGCGTCCTGCACCCCGACCTGCGGCTGCTGGTCATGTCGGCCACCCTCGACGTGGACCCCCTCCGGGCACTGCTGGCGAATCCGCGGGTCGTCACCACCGATGTCGTCCAACACCCCGTCGAGACCCGCTATCTTCCGCAGGCCCCCAATGTCGATCTGACAAGGGGCGTCTGCCGGGTCATCCGCCAAGCCCTGGGTGAATACGAGGGCAGTCTTCTGGCCTTTCTACCGGGGGCGCGGGAGATACGGTCGGCGGCGCGGCGTCTGAAACAGCACCCGCTGCCCGACGAGGTGGATCTCCATCCGCTCTACGGCAAGCTCTCCCAGCGGGAACAGAGCGCCGCCCTGGCCCCCGCGCCGGCCCCTCGCCGAAAGGTGGTTCTGGCCACCAATATCGCCGAAACCAGCCTGACCATCGACGGCGTGCAGGTGGTGGTGGACAGCGGCTATTGCCGCTCTCCGCGTCTTGATGCCAAGAGCGGTATGAGCCGCCTGATCACCCGCCGCATCAGCCGGGTATCCGCCCGTCAGCGCCGCGGTCGGGCCGGGCGAAACGGGCCCGGGACCTGTCTTCGCCTCTGGGACCGCGGTGTCCACGCGGGGCTAGTGACCAGTGACCTGCCGGAGATATTGGCGGCCGATCTGGCGCCGCTGGCCTTGGAACTGGCGGCCTGGGGCTGCGGCGATTCCGCCCAACTTCGCTGGCTCGACCCGCCACCGTCAGCGGCCCTATCCCAGGCCCGTCGTCTGCTTCACCATCTCGAGGCCCTGGATGCAGAGGGCCGGATCACGGCCCACGGCCGTCGCCTCGTGGGACTGCCCCTCCATCCGCGTCTGGCCCACATGGTCGTCAAGGCCGCCGCCTTGGATCTGGGCCAAGTGGCCTGCCGCATCGCCGCCCTCTTGGACGAACGCGATCCCTTGCGCTTCGAAGCGGGAAACTACAGCGCCGATCTGCAGATGCGGCTGGCGCTCCTCCTGGATACCCCTGCCGCACCGGCGGCGGCAGACCTGCGCGCCAGGGCGAACACCCTGACGCGCATTCGCCGGATAGCGGCCGATCTGGAACGACAGCTTGGCCTTCCCGGTGCCGCCATCGCACCACCCTCGGGCGCCACCGTGGGGCGACTCCTCGCCTGGGCCTACCCGGAGCGTCTCGCGCTAAGGCGTCGGCGCCGCCCTGGCCACTTTCTATTGGCCAACGGCAGGGCCGCCCGCGTGGATCCAGAAGATCCGCTGGCCGCGGAGGAGATGCTGGTGGCCGCCCACCTGGATGGCCAGCGTCGCCAGGCGCGCGTCTTTCTGGCCGCGGCCTACGACCGCGCCCTGCTGGAAACGCAATTCGCGGACCAGTTGGAAACCCGTCGGACAGTCCGCTGGGATGTTGACCGACAGCGGGTGATGGCAACGGTGACCCAACACCTCGGTGCCCTTTTGCTGACGGACCGGGTCTGGCCGTCACCGCCGCAGGAGCGGGTGACGGCCGCCCTCACCGATGGACTGCGGCAATCGGGCGTCGAGGCGCTGCCGTGGAACCGGGATCTGACCCAATGGGTGCAGCGGGCCCAATTCGTTGCCAAGCGGTGGGCGGACAGCGACCCCTGGCCCCAATTCGATCCCGACACCCTGATGGCCGAGCTGCATCTGTGGCTCGAACCTTTTCTGCAGGGTTGTCGGGCGCTGAGGGAGGTGACCGCTGACCGCCTGCGCCGGGCCTTGGTGGCGCGCCTCAGCTGGTCCCAACAGCGGGCATTGGACCGCATGGCGCCCAGCCATGTGACCGTTCCCAGCGGGTCCCGCCTCCCCATTGACTATGGCAGCGATCCACCCATCCTGAGGGTCCGCATCCAGGAGATGTTCGGTGCCGACGAGACCCCCACCATAGCCGACGGCCGCCAGCCACTCCGTCTGCACCTGCTCTCGCCGGCCCAGCGACCCATGCAGATCACCCAGGACCTTGCGCAGTTCTGGCGCACGGGCTACCCGCAGGTTAAAAAGGAGCTTCACGGGCGCTATCCGCGTCATCACTGGCCTGAAGATCCGGGTGCAGCAGCACCCACGGCCCGCGCCAAAGCGCGAAAAGCCAAATCGTAGAAGGAGAACGGGGGAACGACCATGCCCTTGACCGAATTAACCGCCCAAATTCGTGAATTCAACACCCAGCGTGACTGGCAGCAATTCCACTCTCCCAAGAACCTGGCGACCGCCCTGATGGTGGAATCCGCCGAACTGGCCGAGATATTCCAGTGGATGACCCAAGCGGAGAGCCGACACCCCAACGAGGACACCCGCCAACGCATCCGTTCCGAGATCGGCGATATTCTCATCTACCTCCTCAACATCAGCGACGCATTGGGCATCGATCCGCTCTCCGCCGCCGCGGCCAAGCTGGCGCTCAATCGGCGTAAATACCCGGTAAATCTGGCCAAGGGCCGTGCCGCCAAGTACGACCGCCTTGATGAGGGATCCCCACCCCACGGCCGCTGACCGCTCTTGGGGTAGCCTTCCCGTGCACCCGTCTTATCTTTGGGGTAACCGGTAAAAGAAGAACGATCGCCGGGTGTCCGAATGTCGGCGGTCACCCACCCCATTTTCGGTGGCCATCATCAACGAGGGGGAGACTATGAGCGAAAATCAGAAAACCCATGGTCGGCTCCACCGTGCCCTCCATCTGGAGGACCCGTGGGCCTGTTACGAGGATGAAGATGCCGTTTGTGGCACCACGCAGGAGCACGGCGCGGCACAAACCGTCGCGGAGGATGACGACTGCTGCTGTTGCTGCTGCGGTTGAAGCGTCACACCCCACCACCGGGTCATCTTGAAGGTGTTCCCACGCTCCTGTTCACCGGCCGGAGTTCGCTCCGGCCGGTTTGCGTTTTCGTAGACTTTACGGACACCTCTCCTTGAGTCAGCGCACCTGGCTGCCGATAATTCACTCCGATGACGTCAGTGCGCCAACTTCGTGGATCGATATGGTGATCTCCCGGTGAGGAACCCAACGCAACCCATACCCCTCTGTCCCCATGGCGACAATGGCTGTTCCTTGGCCGCCGAAATCGTCGCCTTGCGCGAACAGGTGCGCCAACTGGAGGCCTCCTCGCGCATCGATGCGCTGACGGGCTACTACAACTACCGGCACCTCATGGAAGCCCTCGCAGCAGAAATGGAGCGGACCCGCCGCTCGGGTGTCCCCACCTCAGTGATCATGACCGATCTGGACCACTTCAAGCAGATCAACGACACCTATGGCCACGAAATCGGCAATGCCGCGCTCAAACAGGCCACCCGTGTATGGCACGCCGCCATCCGTCAGGTGGATGTGGCCTGCCGCTACGGGGGTGAGGAGTTCGTCTTCATCCTGCCCGGCACTCGCTTCGGCATGGCCACCCGGGCGGCCGAGAGACTCCGCATCTCGCTGGCCCGGACACCCCTCGAGCTGGACGGATCCCGCCTCAACCTCACCGCCAGTTTTGGCGTGGCGGCCTATCGCCGCGGCGAGGAGATGTCGGTCGAAGGCTTCATCGATCGCGCCGACCGTTACGTGTTACAGGCCAAGCAGGCCGGCCGCAATCAGGTGGCCTTTGACCGCAGCCAGCTGGCCCTCCAGGAGACGGCGGTGAGTGCCTCTGAGAAGGCGCTCTTGACCCGCATCACCGCCGCTGGCGATGACGAGGCACCTCTATGAAATGCAGACGCTACAGACAAGGACGATCCTGAGATGGGAACCCCCCCCTTCACCATGTGTATCACCAGCGGCAAAGGCGGTGTCGGCAAAACCAGTCTGGCCGTCAACCTCGGCGCCGCCTTGACCAGGACGGATCGCAAGGTCCTCATCGTCGACGGCGACCTCGGTCTGGCCAACGTCGATATCTTCTTTGGCCTGAGCGTCGACACCAACATTCTCGACATTCTTGCCAACGGCAGCGATCCCTTGGCGTGCGTCAGCTTTCCCCTCGACAACCTGGGGGTTCTGCCCGCCACTTCGGGGGTGCCCGAGATGGTGGCCTTGGGCCCGGGCGACCAGGATAAGCTGGGCGGATACCTGCAGTGCCTCTTCGACCATTTCGACCTGGTGCTCATCGACACTGCTGCCGGCATCGGGGCCTCGGTATTGTGGTTCAACAGCTTCGTGGGCGACAACTTAGTGGTTCTCACCCCTGAGCCCACGGCCATCACCGACGCCTACGCGCTGGTCAAGGTGCTCTCCACCGAGCACCGTCGTCATCGATTCGAGATCGTTGTCAATCAGGTGGCTGACACGGAGGAAGGCGCGCGGGTATTCCACCAGTTTCAGATGGTGGCCGGCAGTTTCCTGGACGTGGACCTCAATCACCTGGGTACCGTGGTCAGCGATCCCCTCGTCGGCAAGGCGGTCCGCCGGCAGAAACCCTTTGTGCTGGCCTCCCACTTCGGGCCTGCCGCCCAGGCCGTGCGCCGCATCGCCGCCGACTTGGATCCCCGCGTGGTGACAGCCGCCGCGAGCGTTTAGCGCAACCCGGCGATGTTGGCTGTTTCCGCAGCCTCGTTGCCTTAAAGCCCTGTCCTTCGATCGACAATGCCCGGCGACCAACGCCACCGGCGCCCGCGTGGACCCGATTTGAGCATCTCTGTCTTCCCTAAAAATATGCGCCTGACCGGCGCAGGAAACCGCTTGAGAAGCGCCACCGCGTAGCGGAGAAACCGCCGCGTCATCTGTTGCGGCTTGGGGCCGCTTTTTTGGGTCTGGAGGATTTCTCTTCGGCCGATAGCAAGGTGATAGCGGTGGGGTAGGACCATCTTCGGCCGCCTGCAGGAACAGGCGGCGGGGTGGTCGAAGGGACGCATGGTGAACGGGATGGCGACGGCGGCCGGCCGGCGCCGGATCACCGCCCCTGCCCACTGGAGAGCCGTTGCCGCCGATGGGGGCGGCATGCCGCGAATCACCGGCCAACCCGGCGGCGGCACCGGTGCTGCTGGTTTGGCCTGCCGAAGGTGTCCGTCGCCACGGCCGGTGACGCCTACTTTCTCCTGACGACCACCAGAAAAGCCGCCACGATCAGCAAAAGGACCAGTGGACCGAAGATCTGCAGGTTCGCTGCGATGAACATCGCTTTGCCGATCAGCCGCATGTGTTCGGCATCGGTTTTGGGCACCATTCCCAGTGCATCGCCGACTTTGGCGATGATGCGGTAGACAAAACGTCCGTGTGGAATCTCCTGGTGACAGGAGAGGCAGACGCCCTGCCGCTCCATATTCTCCCGCATCTCCTTCGGCAGGGGACCATCCAGTGGCCAATGGTGACCAACGGTTTGAAGCTGGATATCTGCCCGGTTGACCACGTTGTCGAGGTCCATGGCCAGATCCCGTACCGGGCTGATCTGGTATTCGGCCGTCATCGTGACCAGCTCCCCTTTTTCGTTCATGATATCGACGAAAACCCCCTCGGCGTAGCCTCTGAGGTAGCGGCCGTCATGGGTACCGTAGCCAAGCGCTTTTGGTCTGGCGTGGCAAGAGGTGCAGTCCCGGGCGCGCCAGTCAACGGTGTGCGGTGCCGCCGGCGCCATGTCGAGACTGCGTTGACCGTTTTCATCGCTGCCCTCCAGCCCGCCCTTGGTGCGCCAGATTTTGTTGTGGACCAGCAACGTTCCGTCCGGTGCCACAACGGTGGTGATCTGCTGACAGCCGGGGATGATGGGACTCACCCGGCCTTCCCCATTGATGCCAAGGACGGGATCTTCCCAGCGCAGGTAGGATCGGTTCTCACTTGTTTTGCCATAGGCCACACCCGGGGCGACGGGTGGCTCGACACCCCGCATCGATTCGGCCGTATGGCCGTTCTCGAAGTGGGTGTTGCCGGCGGCAACCCAGTCTGTCGCCTTCTTGTCACCGGAAAAGTCCACCTTGACGTGGCAGCCATAACACTGCGGCGCCCAGGAGGAGTGGCAGCCGTAGCACTCGATCTTTGTCAAATGCTCTTTGGCCTGGAGTTTCGCCGCGACGGCCTTGGCGGGGTTGCGCCACTTGTTGGCCCTTGCCAGCGATTTTAGGGTGGGCACCTCGAAGTCGAGCCCCGAAGCGGAGTGGACCACCACCTTCTCACCGTCTCGAACGACATTGTTGAAGGGATTCCCCCGGGCCGTCAGGAGAAATCCATCCTGGGCTGGATAGGTCGTACTGAATTTGGCGTGGGTGGCGAGCGGTTCCTTGGAGAGGCCGCGGGCCGCCTGCCCATCGACGGCTTCGCCAAACTCGTCGCCCCATCCCAGAGGGAGTTCCCACGGGTATTGCGTGGCGGTCCCGTGGCAGTCTGAGCACTCAATTTCAACATTGGCCAGGAGCGTGCCGGTGATGTTGCCGTTGCCGTGCATGGAGGTGGTGGTGTGGCAGTCCTGGCAGAGAAGGCCGCCCTCGGGATTGCCCTCTCGGCTTTTGCGGCGATGATGCACGTCGTCCTTGATGAACTGGTAGTACTTCGTGTGAAGCTTGGGCTGTTTGTCGCCTTTCCCGGTAAACGGGCTGCCGTAGGGGAACTCCATCAGCCCCTGATAGGAAACCCCGATTCGCTTACCGCGGTTGTGGCAGGAAACGCAGGTTTCGTGGGGAATGCCCGAGTAGGCCTTGCCGTTGGCCACGACCTTCACTTTCCGGGAGGATTGAATCGAATGTACCATGGCATGGCCGGCTTCCTCCCGCTTGACCGTCTTATCACCGCCTTCGTAGAGACCGGCGTTATTGTAGGGTAGATGACAGGCGCTGCAGCCCATGCCCCGATAGTCACCGCGCCGGTTGCGCCCTTTGACACCCACATGGCACCGCTGGCAATCGGTCCGCAGATAGGTGTAGATCGCTTCCCAAGGTTTGTCCGCCAGCGCGTCCACATCGGTTTTGGGAACCTGTTTCAGCTCTGTGGGGAAGTTGTCGGGAAATTTATCCATCAGCGCCTGGGTGTAAGCCTTGTAAGCCGCGGTGCCGAAGATGGGTTCGCTTCCGTCCGGGTCGCTGACGTCATAATTGCCATAGCGCTTCGCATAGCCGGTGCTGGCGGGTCCCCACCCCCACAGTGCGCCTTGAATCTTCCCGGCTTCGGTCTGCATGATGGAGCGAAACTGCGCATAGGTCCACTCCTCATGGCATTGGCCACATATCTTCTCGTTGACCCATACCGACCCGGAATGGACCACGAAGGTTCTCAGCGTTCCCCCCTCCGGCGCCCCCGTGTGGGCGATTTTGGCGTCCTTTTCTTCCGCAGGATTACCGCCATGGCACACCACACAGCCGTTGGGATCCCCCAATGCGGCGCCTTTGGCGTATATCTGCTGGGCCATCTGACTATCGTGGGCCCGGATCGGTTCGATGCCGGCGTGGCATTTGTCCGTGGCAAGGCAGCCGACCGTCGGCGCTGGATAGCCACCCGGATCCATGCCCTCGATGGGTACCGAGGCCCAAGTAGTGGGCGTGATGACGGCCCAGAGACACCCCATCAACATGATCCAGAAGCAATCCACACAACGACCCCTCGGATATTTCGGCATGATATCCTCTTCTTGGCTATGGTGCGTTTACGGAATGGGTGGGCGGGAAAGCCAATTCAGGGGAGGTGAGAAGCGCACGACGGCAGTGGCAGCTTTGGCTTCAAGGAAATTGTTCTCTGGATGGGCAGTTTTGTCAAGCGTTTGTCAGGCGCCGCCAGCAGTGGACGCGCTCTCTGTAGGGGTGCTGCCAGCGGCGGACGACCGAACGCGATCTCGGACCGTTCTCCTGCGGTGCTGGCATTGCGGACGATCCGTCCAGGCGTCTCCAGCATGGGTCAAAAACGGGCAGACCACGCCACCCACGGCGTGCTGGCGGGTCATCGCATTTCGCAGGCGCAGCGCCACGAATGTCGCGGGTCCCCCAGCTCACCGAGTGTTATTCGACGTTACGTTTTACATCGCCGTTCTGACGTATTCAGCAGCAGTTGTTGGCCGTTGGGGCGTTCGATGGACCCGTTCTGCGGTGTCCCGAACCTTCACGGAAAGCCGGCGTGCCGGTGGTCAAGCAGGGCGACCCCAGTCCACCGTTGTGCGCCTTGGCGGAAAACCGCCAAGGGCGGCTATCCCCTCAGCCGGTCTACAGATCCAGCGCCATCACCCGCTCCGATTTTTGAACAAAGGCCGCAATAGCGGTGTGGGCGCTTTCAAGGCGCTCGAGCGCGCAGGAGAGGTGATCACAGAGGGGATCCTCAGGCCCCAGCGTTTCACTCGCTTCCGTCAACAGCCGCCTCTGGGCGGCAACGGCATTCTTCACCTTGGCGGCGATCCGTTTGCGCTGGGCAAGCTTGGCCTTCTCCTGGGCAATGACCGGCTTCAAGCGCTGGATGGACATCTCCACCAATGCATCGCGAGGCGCATCGTAGGTTTCGGCCATTTTCTGCAGAAGAGAAAGGGTGCCCCTGCTGATGACCAGGGTTTTCTG
>JASJCL010000077.1 GCA_030066015.1 Desulfosarcinaceae bacterium
CAAGCCGAAGTCATCGTCCAGACGGTCCATCTGGGCGATGGCGTCCAGGTCGTCGATACCGCAGTTGCCGCCGTGGGCCCAGACGGTCTCATACTCCGGTTGTTTGCTGAGAAAGTTGCCGTTTTTGTCATAGAAGGTTCCCGAACAGCGGATGACGCACCCCCGGTGGCAACCGTGGGTGGCGGATCCCTCACCGCCGCGCTGGTTTTCCAATTCCGCCTGCGCCTCACCGCTGATCTTGCTGGCGCCTTCAAAGGCACCTTCCTTGAAATTGCGGGTGGGATAGCCGCCCGCTTCGCTGAGCACATTGGTCAGCACATTGGTGCCGTAGGCCGGCAGCCCCTCGCCCGTGACGGGATGCTTCTTCAGTCCGGCGACGAAGGCTTTGTTGGCGGCTTTGAATTTTTCGGGATCGGCCGGCTTGCGCATCTTCATCCCGCTGTCGTCCAGGACGATCGCCTTGACCCCCTTGCTGCCCATGACGGCGCCGACGCCGCCACGGCCGGCATGCCGGGTGGGCCGCTGCTCCATGTCCGTAAAGGCGATCGACGCGCCGCTCATCTTCATCTCACCGGCCTGGCCGATGGAGATGCAGGCCACCTTTTCGCCGAATTTGGCGCGCAGTTTGTCGACAAGGTCGTAGTTGCCCAGCATCTTCAGGCTCGCATCGGCCTCGATGGAGACACCGTCCTTGTTGATCGCCACGGTATAGAGGGTGTCATCCGCTGGTTTGCCCTCCAGCACGATGGCCGCATAGCCCAGTCGGGCGAGGACCTGGGCTCCCTGACCACCCGAGTTGGACTCCTTGATCCCGCCGGTGAGGGGGCTCTTGCAGCCCACCGAAATGCGACCGGACATGGCTGCTGCGGTGCCGCTCAACAATCCGGGTGCGATGACGAGCTTGTTCTCGGCGCCGAGTGGATGACAGGTGGGCGGCACTTCCTGGCCCACGATCATCGAGGTCAGGGCGCGCCCGCCCATGCCGGCATACTCGCCCACAGGCGCTTCGGTGGTTGTCGGGCCGCCTGCGGCGCCCATATCGATCCTTAGAATCTTGTCCATGCTGATCCCTCCTCCTTTATGGTTGGGGCAGCCAGAAGCGGCCGCCCGTTACACAGTCTCCGTTTCCAGCGCGGCCAATGTGGATGCGACCGCTCCATTCCCGTCGTGGTCGTGTCGGTGGTGTGGCGTTGTTCGGTGGACGTGCGGCGGATGGGCGACCGTGTCGGTGAGGGGGGGCGAAAGACGCTCACCGATGGTCACGCGCAGCAGGTTGGGCAGATCGCGATCGCCGGTGCCGGCGCCATAGCCGATCTGGCGGATCGTCATGGCCGGCAGGGGGCCGAAGTCGACGGCCAGCGTGGTCAAGATGGCCGCGCCGGTCGGCGTCAACAATTCTCCCGTCATTCCGTTGGCATACGCCGGTTTGTCCCGAATCAACTCAAGGGTGGCCGGTGCGGGCACCGGAAGGGTCCCGTGGGCACAGGCGACCGTCCCGCAGCCCACGTGCAAGGGAGAGCAGTGAATCTCTTCGATCTCCAGCGCCGCGAGACCGATCACACTGCCAACCACGTCGATGATGGCATCCATCGCCCCCACCTCGTGGAAATGGACCTTCTCCACGCTGGTGCGGTGGATCCGCGCCTCCGCCTCAGCCAGGCGCTTGAAGATCGCAGTGCTCTGCGTCTTGACGGTATCGGCCAGATCGCTCCCCATAATGATATCGGTGATCTGGGAGAGGTGGCGATGGTGGTGGCCATGATGCGTCTGATCGATGGCGATACGGGCCTGGCTGCCGGCAATCCCCTTTTTGAGAACGGGCTCAACTGCCAGTTCGTAGTGGGATAGATGCAGTTTGGCCAACTCCGCCCTGAGCTGTTCCAAGGAGAGCCCGGCATCCAGCAGGGCCCCCAGGATCATATCGCCGCTGGCGCCGGCAAAACAGTCAAAATAGGCAATCCGCACGTTTTCTCCCCCGTTTTCGTGTGAAGCGTCTCGCATCGCGTTCCGCCCTCTGCATGCCTGCCGATGGTAAGGTCAGGAGGCCTGCACCAGGGAAACCTTGGCCGCTTTGGGGCGTGGCCGGTGGTCACCTGGGGCCTTACCCTCATTTTCGCTGTCGTCGGTCTCCGCCGGGCGCAGACCGATCTGGTTGATCAGGCTGGCCTGATAGGCGGCCCCAAAACCGTTATCGATATTGACCACCGATACCCCCGACGCGCAACTGTTGAGCATGCACAGCAATGCGGCCACCCCCCCGAAACTGGCGCCGTAGCCGATGCTGGTGGGCACACCGATGACGGGGCAAGCCACCAGGCCGCCCACCACACTCGTCAGGGCGCCCTCCATGCCGGCCACCACCACCGCCACCCGAGCCTCTTGCAGATCTTCGCGGACGTTCAGGATGCGGTGAATGCCCGCCACCCCCGCATCGTAAATGCGCTGAACCCGATTGCCGAGGGTCTCCGCGGTGACGGCCGCTTCCTCGGCAACCGGGATATCGGAGGTTCCGGCGGTGATGACGGCAATGTGGCCCTTGAGCTCCATGGGCCGCGGTTTGATGACCAGAATGCGGGCGGTGGCATGGTACTCACAATCGTCGGTGATCGCCTGGATGCCCTCGAAAATCTCCTCGCTGGCCCGCGTGGCCAGGATGTTGTCGTGGTGACGCATCAGACGCTGCACGATACCCTGGGTCTGGGAGACGGTCTTGCCCTCGCAATAGATCACCTCGGACACACCGGTGCGGACGCAGCGGTGATTGTCGACCCTGGCATACCCCAAGTTTTCGAACGGCAGATCGCGCAAATCCTGCATTGCTGCGGCCACGTCGATCCGCCCGTCCCGGACTTGCCGGAGAAGATTCATCAGATGGTGGTTGTCCATATTCGGTCCCTCTGCTAGGGTGGCGATGGCGGTCCGTCGGGCACCGCCAAGCTCCGGTTGAGACTGCCGGTGCGGTAGCCCTCCAGATCCAATGCCACAAATTTGAAGCCAATCGCTTTGAAATGGGAGACGATTCGCTGGCGTAGGTCGACATCCAGGAGGCGCTCCATGGCGGCTGGGTCGATCTCGATTCGGGCGGTATCGCCCTCATGGCGGACACGGGCCTGCCAAGATATCTGCAAGCGCCGCAGATGGCGCTCCCCGGCGTCGACCTGCCGAAGCTTCTCCGCCGTGATTACCTCCCCGTACGGGATGCGGGAAGCCAGGCAGGCTTGAGCGGGCTGATTCCAGTTGGGCAATCCCAGCAGGCGCGCCAACCCCCGGATATCGGCCTTGCGCAGTCCCGCCTCGCGCAGCGGGCTGCGGACCCCCAGCTCCGCGGCGGCACGGCTGCCCGGCCGGAAGTCCGCATCGTCATCCTGGTTCTGGCCATCCACCACCCAGCGAATATCGCGTTCGGCCGCCAGCTCGACCAGAAGGCCGAAACGGTAGCGTTTGCAGATGTAGCATTTCTCCGCCGTATTCTCTGTAAAGGCCGGATTGTCGAGTTCACGGGTGGGCAACACCAGATGTCCCACCTGCAGCGATTGGGCGATGGCCACGGCCGTCTGCCGTTCATTTTCGGCGGTGGTTTCCGACACGGCGGTGACCGCCAGCACCCCAGAGCCGCATACCTCCGCAGCCGCCTGGAGCAGCAGACTGCTGTCCACTCCACCGGAGAATGCCACCAGGACCGATGGCATCTCCTTGAGGATGGCCCGCAACTGCTGATACTTTGCGCGGCATTCGGCCGAGACGGTCGGGGTCGCTCGCATCAGGCGGCCACCTCGCACCCCGGTTTCAGTCGAACACAATTCTCGAGGCATCCGGGGTCGGGCACGCCCAGTTTGCGCTGGGTGTGGAATGCGATCGCCGGACAGCCGCCGTGGCACAGATCGAAGCGCTGACACGATTCGCAGGAGCGGATCTCCAGCTGGCGCAGGGCGTTGAAGGCCGGGGCGTTTCGCCAGACCTCCCCGAAAAGCCCCTGACCGGCCGTTCCGGCCCTGAATTCCGGTTCCTGCAGAAACGCGCAGGGATAGATCCCGCCCTCCGGCGCGATGCAGCAGGTCAACTTGCCGGCGCCGCACATGTTCAGCCCCAAGGACCGCCGCTCTTCGGTGGAGACCGAAAAGAAGCTGTCCCCGGTGGAGACGCCCAGATTGCGGTTCAACCAGGCGGAGAAGTGCAGCATCTCCTCGGCGGATACATTGAGCCGCTGCCAGGAGCGTTTGCCGCGTCCCGACGGGCGGAAGCGGGAGACCCGCAATTTGGCGCCGTATTGCGCCGCCAGCGCCTTCAGTTGATCCAGTTCGGGATAGCTCAGACGGGTCAGGACGGTGTTGATGCTGACCTCGATATCCCGTTCGCGCAGGCAGTCCAGGGCGTGGAGAACCTTGTCGAAGCTGCCCTTGCCACGAATGGGATCGTTGGATCCAGGTGAAGCGCCGTCCAGGCTGACCTGGATATATACCAGGGGATGATCCAGCCGACGGGCCGTCTCCCGATCGATCAAGGTGCCATTGGTGCTGATGCAGGTCACCATGCCCTTCTGGTGGGCGTAGTCCATGAGATCCAGGAAATCGGGCCGCATGAAGGGTTCTCCGCCACCGATATTGAACTGGAAGACCTTCAGGGCCGCCAATTCGTCGATGACGGCCCGGCAGGCCTCGGTGGACAGCTCTTGAGGCCGACGGGCCCCCGAATCCGACAGGCAGTGGATGCAGGCCAAATTGCAGGCGTAGGTGACCTCCCAGGTGACGTTGACGGGCGCGCTGAGGCCCATCTCCACGTATCTATTCCCCATGGATGAGCCCCTTTTCGCGCAAGGTGTTCAACAGTCGCAGCAACTGGGAGCGCACCTGCTCGCGCGTGGATGCGGCCACAGTGGGCAGTCGTTCGAGAAGGTCGGCGACCGTCTGGCGGCCATCGAAAAAGGCCGCTGGCAACAAATCTCTCGAGGGCACGAAGTAGAGCCGCGGCCCCCGATAGTCGTAAAAGAGCAAGCCGAACACTTCGCGACGAACCTGCACACCGGCGGCCAAGCGAAACCCCGTCTCCCGCATCTGGCGTCTCCCGTCGTCAGTGGTTAGTAAATCCCGCAAATACCGTCCACGGCCAGCTCCTCGATCGTAATCTCCGCGAGGATGGCCGGTGCCGTGCTGGATGGTTCTTTGGCGTCGGTATCGTTGGGTTGCTCAATGGTTTCGGGAAGTTCTTTTTCGGGTGTTGACATCTGTCACGCATCCTTTGTTGTGTTTTTATGGTTGGCGCCGCAGGGAACTGCTGCGGCCGCGTCTGCCTTGGCGACGGCTCAGCCCTTGGATCAAGGGGCCTGGGCCGTCCATCCCTGATCGACCGTAATAATGTTGCCGGTGATATTGGCGGCCGCCGACGAACACAGCCACAAGACGGCCCGGCCGATATCTTCGGGCACGAGTTCACGCTCCTTCAACATATGGCCCGCGAAGAACTGCTCTTTGCCCTCCTCGTCATCCATGCCGAAGCTCTCTGCAATGCCCTGCATCATGGGGGTCCAGACAGTGCCCGGGCAGACCACGTTGGTGTTGATGTTGTGGTCGGCCACCTCCATGGCGATCGATTTATTCAACCCGATGATGCCGTGTTTCGCGGCACAGTAGTGCCCGCCCATGCCGAATCCGCGCTGTCCGCCGACCGAGGAGATGCTCACAATTTTGCCGCTCTGCTGGCCGATCATATGGGGCAGCACATAGCGGCAACACAGATACATGCCCTTGAGATGGGTGTCGACGACCTCATCCCAGACCGCTTCCTCCATCTCGGCGATGGCCACCATGGAGGTGTTGCCCGCATTGTTGATGAGGATGTCGATCTGACCGAAGGTCTGGTGCACTTGGTCGACCATGGCGGCGACATCGGCCGCCTTGCGCACATCGCATTTGATCCCCACCGCCTTGCGGTCCATCGCTTCGATGGCCGCTACCGCCTCGTCCATGACAGCGGGCGTCGATAGCGAATAGGGCAGGGTTTGCATATCTTCGCAGATGTCGGCGATCGCTATGGCGGCGCCCGCCTCAGCAAGGCATTTCGCAATCGCCAATCCATTGCCCCGGGCACCGCCGGTAACGATGGCCACCTTCCCCTTTAACTCCATTCCCATGCTCCTTTCTGCCGATGCGTGTCTTGCGCCATCGGTGGAGAGCGACGCAAAACCGCCCAGCAATCATCCATCGGCCCTAGGCCGTTTCGGCCAGCGCGCGCATATCGAACTGTGCGCTGATCTGTTGAAGGCTGAAGTTGATCTCCTGCAAGTCGTCCTTCAGCGAATCAAATCCGTATTCCGCGATCTGAAAATCGAGCTGCCCTTCGAGACTGAAGATCAAATGCAGAATGTTCAGCAGCTGCACATACTCGGGCCGGTCCAGGAGCACCGGCAGGTAGCGCTGCATCAGCTCGCCCGGTGCCAACTCTCCCAACCCCCACCTGAGGGTGGCCTCATCGACCTTTTTCAGCATCACGCCGCGCAGCAGTAGACTTGCACGCACCCCCATGCGGGTGATCTCCTTCACCATCTCTTGATCGGCGGGATCCAAGTTCATGTCCGGCTCCTTAGGTCATGCGGACCTTCATCGTTTTGGCGGCTTTGACGCATTGCGCGATCTTCTCCAGAAATGGATCGCAGAGCGCCGCAGCCGCTGCGCTATCCGAGCATTCGTCGAGTTTGGAGATAATGTCCGGCAATTCTCCGGCCAGCTCCGTCATCTCCTCGGTGCCTTTCTGGGTTTTGAAGTACAATTTGCCGGCAATCGGCTCCATCTCATCCGCCAATGCCACCAGTTTGTCGTTGACTTCCGAGAACGACGATTTGGAAGCGATCTCTCTGAAGGATTGACAGATTTCACGAACGTAATGGGTTCCCATCTTTTGTTGGCTCAAGGTACATTCTCCTTACTGACACATTGGGTGAGTAGTGGGAATCGCCCGTTACCGGCGATTCGATGATGCCCATCAAACTACAGTGGTTATTCTCCACGGCGGCCGACTCGGTGACGAAGGCCGCCGGTTTTCGGTCACCCGTGGGAGTGCGGGTGGTTCGGCGGATGCCCGTGGGCATGGTCGTGACCGTGGTCACCCGCATTGCCGTGATGATGGTGGTGGCCATGGCAGCCGGCCCCCGGGCAGGGCTTGCTCTCTTCGGCCGGAGGGGCTTCGGGCACCTCCTTGGCGGGGAGCTTCGCCGTCAAGGTGCCGGCAATTTCCACAAAGGCCTTGGCCGTCGGACTGTCCTGATGGAGATTGACCACCGGCACCCCCGAATCGGCCGCCTCGGAGAAGAGGGGATCGATGGGAATCGACCCCAAGAAGGGGATCTCCATCATTCGGGCCAGCTGCTGGCCCTTGTCCTTGCCGAACAGATAGACCGTGTCCCCGCAGTCGCGGCAGACATACATGCTCATGTTTTCGATGAGTCCCAGTACCTCAGCGCCGAGGGTCTGAGACGCGTTGATCGCCTTGGAGCACACCAGGGTCGATACCTCCTGAGGGGTGGTCACGATCACCACGCCGTCCAAATCGGGAATCGATTTCAGGATGGCGATCGGTTCATCGCCCGTGCCCGGTGGAAGATCGATCAATAGAAAATCCAGTCCGCCCCACTTCGCTGCGGAGAGCAGTTGTCGGATGGTGCGGCTTTTGGTCTGTCCGCGCCACATAACGGGCGTCATGTCACCCGGCCAAAACAGGGCCACGGAGAGCGCTTTGATACCGGCGTCGGTCATCACCGGATCGAGCCAGAAAGCACCGTTGAGTTTGGCCTCCTTTTTGATACCCAGCATTTTCGGCACGCTGGGGCCGTGCAGATCGGCATCGAACACCCCTACGCGATAGCCGGCGTTGTTCAAGGCGGTGGCCAGATTGACAGTGGCCGCGGTTTTGCCCACGCCGCCCTTGCCGGAAATGACGGCGATTTTATATTTAACGTATTGCAACGCCTCTGCGATGGCACCTTCCTCGACGAGTCTTTGCTTCTGTAGTGCTTGGAACTCCTGTTGACTCACTTCCATTGCTTCCTCCTCGAATGAAATCACCTCTAAGACAGCCGTTCGAGCGTCCCGTCGCGCTGGCCCAAATCCATGGCCTCGGCCGCCCTCAGCACGTCAGGAAACTTCGCCGTAACGGCCTCTGCCAGGTCGGCGTCTGCTTGCTGCAGCACATGATAGGTCGCATGATCCAGGGCCACCGGATCCGACGCGGCCAGAAAACCCAAATTTTGGACCAGGGGGCTGTCGCTGTAGGGGAAGTATTCCGGTTGCGGGGTGACATCCCAGAGATAGTTGATGTAGAAAACCCGATTTTCGACGGCCTTGTTGACCCCTTGGAGGCACTCCAATGCGCGTCGTTGAAAGGTATGGACATCTTCAGCCTTTGGCCGATACCCATTGAAAGGGTAGGGGTTGAGTCCGTCCAGTACGCGGGTTCTGGCCCGGCCCACCAGGCAATCGAAGCCCCCGTTGAGCAGGGCGCCGCTCAATCCGAACAGCGGGTGCAGGGTGACGTGTGACAATACCCAAAGGGCATCGCTGCGGCAGACCGCGGTCCCCACTTCTACCCCGCCGAGTTCGGCATCGACGTCGTTACAGGCGAAGAGATCGCCTTCATCACCGCTGAAGCCGCCATTGATGACGAAATGGCCGCCCAGGGTTTCGTTGGAGTACCCCCTGGCGCTGGCCACCTGCATGTAGAGATTGCCCATCGATTTCTTCCAATAATCGACGAGTTTCAGGCCGTCGCAGACGATCGGCCGCGTCTTGGTCGCTGCATGGGCCGCTTCGGCCACTATCCGCAGCAAGCTGGGCCGTAAACCATATTCATACCCCTCTTCGGCCGTATTGATCTTCAGTGCCACGCGCATCCCTTCGGACAACTCCGCGACCGCTCCCGATGTATGGATCAACTGGTGGAGCTTGTGAGGGACCGAATTGTCGAAGGCCATGTGCTGGGCGTCTACCCAAATCACTCGACTCATGCCGCTTGCCTTTCTAAAGCGTGCTGTTGGCAAAGACTTGAAAATGGGAGGGTGCAGGGACCCTCCCATATGATAGAGGTTGTCGTTAAGCGTCGAGGGTCTCGCCGTCGAATGGATCGTACTTCTTCCATTCGTTCCAGACCCACTCCTTGTCATAGTCCACCCGTTTGAAGGGCATGACCTCAGTGGCCAGGTCATGTTTTTGGAACACGTCTCGCAGGCGAACCGTGGTGGGTCTGTGGTTCGCGATGCCGCCCTTGCGAATCTGCCATTTCTGGGCGTTTTCGGGACTCAGCACCGGTTCCCAGGTGTTGAGGGTGTATTCCCGCGTACCAAGGCCGATTTTCTCTCCAGCCGCTTGGGTGATGCGCGGACTGAAGCCGTTGACGATGCGGAACTTGTCATCTCCCGGCTTGCCGCCCTTTTCGTCAAGGACCGAACCCGGGCTGACCGGGGCCTTGTCGATGGCATCCAGGGTGGCTTCTTCGACGGCGAGGAGATCCTTGCCGGCGAACAGCCCCACATCCGGGCAAACCGCTAAGCCGGCCCAGGGGAAGCAATCGCACTCCGGAACGACATCGATGGCGTGGTTGATGTACCCCACCTTGCCCCGATCGAAGCATTTCAGAGCCCCTAATGCGGCATCTGCATGCGCGATCATGGCGTTGGGGAAGTACATGTCCTCAAACCCGATCCCCGTCATACCGGACCACATGCAAGTCACCTGGCAGGAGTAGCACAGACGGCACTTCTCCGGATTCCAGACCTTGCCGTGCTCCATGACTTTGTGGGCGTCGCGCGGGCAGGAATCATCGCACATCTCGTGCCAGATGCAGGCCTTACCCGGGCATTTGTCGAAGAACTTGGGCCAACCGATGGCATCATGGGGATCTCCCCAGTGCGCCAGGTGGGTGATGTACTTGCCACGCTTGGATTGACAGCCAATCCCCAACTGTTTGAGGATTCCGCCATACATGGTGATGGCATGTCCACGGGAATGCGCCAGGACGATCATGGCGTCCGCTTCGGCGATGGCACGTCCGATGTACGTTTCCTTGAGGATGTTGCCTTCGGGGATCTCGACCCGATAGTCGTCCTCACCGGAGTACCCATCGGCGATCAGCACCGGACATCCGAAGGTTGCGTCGGTGTAACCATGGCGAATTGCGCCTTCCATCTGGTATTGCGAAATCGCCATGCTGTTGTAGGTGTGGTAAGAGAGCGTGGTGTCGTTGACGACATAGGGATTGCCACCACAAGCTCTCACCTCCTCAACGATCGCCGCAATGTATTCGGGCCTCAGAATGGCGGTGCGGTTCCATTCGCCATAGTGGATCTTGATGGCCACCTCATCGCCTTTTTCAAAGCACTCATTGAGCTTCGCTTCGTAGAAGAGGTCCTTGGACTTGCAAATCATCGACTCAACCCAGTTGGTTGAGTTGGCTTCCGAGAACCACACCGGAGCGGGACCTTTTTCGGTGAAAGGGCCCCATTTCTTTTTGGTGGGGTTCCAGCTCGTAGACTGATACGTGTCACGTCCCCCAACCACGGGACCCTTCATCTCGTTCCACTTGGTGGGATCGTACTTGTACTCAACCATGTAGCTTTTACCTCCTTGTCGATGGAGACGTTAACGAAAGACGCGACATCTCTCCGATCGCTCGAATAAAAACGCCACGCACCGCGGTGGGTCGACGCGATTCACCTCCTTTCTTCGCTCATCATTAGAAAGACGTCGCTATCCGCATTCCACCTCACTGAGCAAGGAACGTACCGGTCTCTTGGGGATTGTCGGGATTGGACCGGGAACCTGATGTTGATCGATAAAATTTCATGAAAAAACGATAAGATATGGGTCGAATTGCCGGCACCTGATCCGGCGGGGGCCAGGGGGAGAAAGGCGCTGCCGCCCCCCCTTGATTGGCGGGTGCCGGGCGGTCACGGTCGGTGGGGATTGCGCTTAACTAATTGGTATCAAATAGAATAATTGAGGTCTGTCCCTATTGGGGCCACCTGGGGCACCCGTTGGGGTCAAATGGGACACCCGTGGGGGGGCGCTGTGCGGCACGCCGGCATCCCATCGCCATCGGGCGCGATCAGCGGGGCGCAGCGCGGGATCAGGAGAAGATTTTATACTTTTGGATCTTTTTGTAGAGTGTTTTGCGGTTAATGCCCAGCAGCTCCGCCGCTTTGGATTGATTGCCGGCGGTCTCGGCGAGAACGGCGATGATATGGTTCTTCTCCATCTCCTCGAGCGTTTTGGGTTTGCGGCCGGACAGCTTGCGGTTGGCGGTGACGTGACGCGGCAGGTCGCAGGCGGAGATCACGTCGGTGTCTCCGAAGATCAGCGCTTTGGTGATGACCGATCGCAGCTCGCGGATGTTCCCCGGCCAGTCGTATTGGCACAGGATCTCCATGGCTTCGCCGGAGATATCCCTGTCGGCCCCGCCGTCGCTGTAAACCTCCACCATCTTGGCGGCGAGGACGGGAATATCGTCGCGCCGGCGCCGCAATGGCGGGATGGTGATGGAAAAGACATCCATTCGGTAGAGCAGGTCCTGACGCAGTTGACCCTTCTGTACCGCGTCGTAGAGGTCGACGTTGGTGGCCAGGATCAGGCGCGTGTCGACCTGATTCTCCTTGGTCTCGCCGACCCGTCGAAATCGACCGGTTTCGATGAAGCGCAAGAACTTCTTCTGCAGATTGAGATCGATGTTCCCGATCTCATCCAAAAACAGGGTGCCGTGGTGGCTCAACTCCACCAGGCCGAGTTTTCTTTCGCCGGCTCCGGAGAAGGCCCCTTTGCGGTGGCCGTAAAGTTCGCTCTCGGCCAGATTCTGATTGAGCAGGCCGCAATCCAGCACCACGAAGGCTTCCTGGTGGCGCGCGCTGCGCTGATGGATATGGCTGGCCAACACATCCTTGCCCACACCGGTCTCACCCTGGATCAGGACACTGACGTTTTTAGGGGCCACCCGTTCGACGGCCGCGTACACCTCCGCCATGGCCGGACTGGGGCACCGCACGACGTTGCTCTGCGTGCGGCAGATGGCGCCGGCTTTGTGGGCCGGCCCCGCATCGCACCGCTTGCGGTCCGCGACGGTCTGTTTGGTAAGGGTGAGCAGTTCGTCCAGCTTAAACGGTTTGGTGACATAGTCCCGCGCCCCAAGCTTCATCGATGTGACGGCGGAAGCGATGTCGCCGTGGCCCGTAATCATGATGATGTCGGTGGCCGAAGACTTCTGCTTGAGACGCTTGAGGGCCTCGATGCCGTCCATTTCGGGGAGTTTGATATCCAAAAAGACCACATCGAAATGGTCCTCCTCGAAGCGGCGCAATCCCGTCTCGGCGCTGCCCGCCGTGGTCACCGCAAATCCCTCGATGCTGAATTCGCTTTCGATGAGGTGGCGGATGTGCTTCTCGTCGTCGATGGCCAGTATCTTACCGATCGCCATAGCGCGTCAGTTCCCCGGCGGTAATGTCGTGCATGCCCGCCTCACGTCAGCGCCACCGGAAACCGCAGCACCAGCAGGGGGCTCCCATCGCTGGTCGCCAGACGGTTGAGGGTCCCCTGATGCTGAGAAAGGATATGGTAGCAGATCGACAGATCCACATGGGACTGCCCGTTGACCTCGGCGCCGTTGATGAGGGGGTAGGCCGTGCAGCCGGACAATTCCTCGAACAAAGTGCCCGTGGGATCCGACAGGCTGATATCGATGCGATCGCCATCGTTGCGGGCCACGATGTCGATCGCGCCGCCCGCCGCGAGGGCGTTGAAGGAGAGCTTGAACAGGTTGAGAAAGAGGTGCTTCAACTGGCCGCTCCTGCCCGCGATTCGGTTGAATCCGGCCGAGAGGTGGTTGCTGTAGTTGATGCGGATGCGATTGTCTTTGGCATGCTGCCGGATCAGTGAGATGGTCGCTGCGATGATATGGTCGATATCCACCGGCTCGACGACATCGGATTGACCGCTACTGAACTCCCTGAGATTCTGGATGATATCCTTGCAGCGGTAGGCTTCACTGTTGATGATCTGAAGATACTCCTTCATGGATGCGATCGCCTTGTCGTCCAGGACGCACGGCGTGGCCCGCATGCGCTTGAGCAATCCCTCAGAGAAGCCGGCGATGGAGGTGAGCGGATTGTTGATCTCATGGGCCAAACTGCTGGCCAGGAATCCCACCGACACCATGCGGTCACTCTGCATCAATTTGAACTCGTACTCTTTGCGGCGGGTGATATCGCGCATGATCAGGATGGTCTCGGCCAGCTTGCCGTAAGCATCCGCGATGGGGGAGGTGGTCCACTCGAAACAGCGGCCCATGAGACGGCCCTTTTTGAAGAGGTGATCGCCGCTGAGACGCTCTCCGGTGCTGAGTGTCTCCAGAACGGGGCAGCGGGGGCACTGCTCCGCACGCTGGTAGAAAAGCTGATGACACTTCATGCCCGGCTCGGAGATATCGGGGAACCATCTCTTCTGTACCAGGTTGGCAAAAACGATGTTGAGGTCCTTGTCCAGTATGGTGACCCCGTCGCTCATGCTGTTGAAGATCGCCTCCAGCCGGTTGTGGCGTTTGGCCAGCTGCAGATTCAGCTTCTCGAGCTCCTTGATCTTGGAACGAACCTCTTTGAAATAGCCGATTTTCGAATGGCGCAAGCCCTTGAAATCAGGGGCAGCGCTTTTTTTGGCGTCGTTCATGGGAATCGCTGTCCTGCCTACCAGACCTCATGATACATGGCTTCGATATCGCTGGTGGCATAGATGCACGGGTTGGTGAGCATGCAGAGGTCCTCCTGGGCCATCTGCGCCATCGCGGGAATATCCTCACGGGAAACCCCCAGCTCCGAGAGTCGTTTGGGCAGTCCCAGGGCGTTGATCAGCGCCTCGATGCGTTCGGGCACGTGCGCAGCCGCTTCGGATGGATGCATGCCCCGCGTCTCGACACCCAAGGCCCGGGCCATGCGGGCGAACTTGTCTTCGGCGTGGCTCAGATTTTGTCGCACCACCACCGGCAGCATAACCGAATTCACCAGCCCGTGATGCAGGTCGTACAAACCGCCCAAGGGATGCGCGAGGGCATGCACCGCGCCCAGGATGGCGTTGGAGAAGGCGATGCCCGCTTCCAGGCAGGCCACCGCCATCCCCTCCAATGCCGGCAGATGTTTGTTTTCCACCGCCATGATCAGGTGTTCGTTGACCAATTCGATGGCGTGCACGGCGTGCGGATCGGTCATCGGCCAGGAGAGCGAAGAGACATAGGCCTCGATGGCGTGGGTCAGGGTGTCCATGCCAGTGGCGGCGATCAGCTCCCGCGGCTTGGTTTGCAGCACGATGGGATCGATAATGGAGATGTCGGCCATGATGGCGCGGCTTAAAATGCACTGCTTCATCTTCTTCTGGCTGTCCAGTACCACGGCGAATTGACTGACATCCGCCCCGGTGCCCGCCGTGGTGGGCACGCACACCAGCGGCGGAATCGGATGGGAGACCAGATTGCAGCCGACATATTCCTTGATGGAGCCATAGTTGGTGGCCATGACGGCGATCCCCTTGGCCGTGTCGATGGGGCTCCCGCCGCCCACCGCAACGATCACATCGCAGCCCGTCTTGGCATAGTGCTGGGCCCCCTGTTCAATCTGAAAATCGCGGGGATTGCTGACGACGTTATCGTAAACCACACAATGCAGCCCCTCCTGCTTGAGGTGCTTCAGGGCCTGATCCACCCATCCGGCCGCGATAATGCCGGGATCGGTGACCAGGAAAATCTTCTCCCCCCCGACCCGCTCGGCGCAGTGGCCGAGGCCGGATAGGGCGCCCCGCCCGTAGATGATTTCCGGAATGTCGAATTTCAGTAGAGCGTCATCATCACAATTCATCATGTTTGATCCTGGCTTGCCACTTAATTGAAGAAATCATGGGTTGACCGGTGGATGAAGAGGTGGACAAAACGTTCTGATCTGTTCGGGTACCCGTTTTTGTCCATCGAGGAAGGCACAACAGATCGTTGAACCGCACGGTTACGGTGATACATGAGGATTGTTACTGGGAATCAATAACTGAAAGCGCTTCAGTGTGTCAAGGCTTATGCCGCGTTGATATCGGGTGATTCGATAGAATCAACGGATGACCAGTGAAAACGACGACCGTTAAATTCCCCGAATAAGGTGGGGTTTGATGTCCCACTTTTGGACATCTTCCTGTTGGCCCATCGAAAATCATCCCGACGCCAGCGCCAAATGAGGGTCACCTCAGCAATCTGTAGTTTTCAACGCCGCTGTTGGCTAACTCCAATAGTACATTGAAGTTTTTGAATACGCTCAGCCTACTTGTCCAGCCCTTTTATTTTCCAATCAGATCCCTATCCCCATCCGTGGCATATTAGTTGCTGAGGATGCGGTTTCACCACTCAGGTGGCCATCATCCACCCAACCTTTCAACTTCGTACCGTCCAGAAATGTACCATTGGAACCGAGGCCAAGGCGAGCGAGATAGATTGTCGCCAAGATTCGGACCAACGAGGCGTTTGTGGGCGGGTACCGAATAGCCGACGGGAAAAAGCGACTTTAATCATGCATGAACATCTATTCTCTCCTTTGAAACTAAGGAGTATCCAACTGCCGAACCGTATCGGTCTGCTGGCCCACCGCACAAATTTCAGCAATACCGGTCGATTCTCCGACCGGCATATTGCCTATTATCGACGGCGGGCAAAAGGTGGTTGCGGCTTGATCATCGTGGGAGAACTGGCAGTACATCCCGATGACCGCCCATGGGAAACCCTTATCGATGTGCATCACCCCGAGTCGGTGACAGACTTTCAGAAACTTACTGATGCGGTCCATCAATTCGACACTCGCATCATGGCCCAGGTAAACCATCACGGATTTCAGAGCAGCGGTTATGTGACCCGTAAAGCGGTGCTGGGGCCTTCTGCCGTCGCCGACATCGTTTTTGGTGAAACCTGTAAACCTATGGAGCCCGAGGACATGGTCGAAATCGCCGATGCTTTCGGTAAAGCCGCCATCCGGGTCAAACAGGGCGGTTTCGACGGGCTTGAAATTGACATGGGACCGGAATCTTTGTTGCGTCAGTTTTTATCACCGATCAGCAACCACCGTAGCGATGCATATGGTGGCAGCCTCGACAATCGGATGCGCTTTCCGCTCAAAATAGTTGAAACCGTTCGGGAGGCGGTGGGAAACGATTTTACCATCGGCGTTTGTCTATGTGCGGATGAAAAATTCTGGGGCGGCATCACACCCGAAGAATCCATTCCGATGGCCCAGGCATTGGAAGCTACCGGTGATGTCGACTTCATCAATGTCGCCGTTGGCACTTACTACAATCTTCATCTCATTATGCCGTCTATGCACACCCCCTTTGGCTTTACGGTTGAGACGGTGGAACAGATCAAAAACAGTGTTGGCATCCCCGTGATGGCCAGCTATCAGATCGGTTTTCCAGCAAAAGCCGAAAATATCATCGCGGAGGGCAAGGCGGATATGGTGGGCTATGTCCGGGCGATGATCAGCGATCCGGATATGGCCAACAAGGCCCGGGAAGGCAGATCGGCCGACATTCGCTTTTGCGTGAAAGACAACAAAGGGTGCATCGGCCGCATCAACCAGTTTAAAGCATTGGGGTGCATCCAAAATCCGCAAGTCGGCTGCGAACCGCTGACAGGCGAAGGTGGGCATCCGCCCATCCAAAAAAAGAAAAAGGTCATTGTGGTGGGCGCCGGGCCATCTGGAATGGAGGCCGCCCGGGTGGCCCACGAGCGAGGCCACGATGTGACGGTGTTTGAGAAATCGGATACGGTTGGTGGGCAGGTCAAGTTCATCGGTAAACGTCCGGGGCGGGGCCCCATGCAGGGGGTGGTTCGCTATCTCCGGCACATGCTCAGTGAAGGTGAAGTGCCGATTCAAACGGGCGTGATCGCAACGCCGGAGCTGATCCTGGACCACGCACCGGATGCCGTAGTGGTCGCTACCGGCTCCGTGCCCGTATCGAAGCCGTATCCCGGCAATTACGGACCTCCGGCTGTGCTCACCGGATACGATGTGATCGAAGGCAGGCATGTGGTGGGCGATCGGGTCCTTTACGTCGACGAAGATGGTGGACATCACGCAATGGCGACCGCGGAGATGCTTGCCGAGCAGGGCAAGAAAGTGGATTTGGTGACCAGTGACCTGTTTATCGGCATCGAATTGGCCCCCCGTGGAGAACTCTACCTTGGGCGTCAACGCCTGCTGCAGCTGGGAGCCACCTTCAGGACCGATCTGGATATTCTGGAAATCGATGCCGGCGGAGAAGGGCTGAAGGTCAAGGCGCGCGACATTTACACGAACGACATCATCCAATTTGACGAATACGACACCGTGGTCCTGGATGTCGGAAACACGGCCGATGAAGACCTTTATCATCAGCTCAAGGGACGGGTGAAAGAAGTCTACCGAGCCGGAGACTGCGTTGCGCCGAGGGGGATTGACATGGCGATTATGGAAGGAAGACAAGTGGGAGAACTTCTGTGAGCGACTTCAAATATCTTTTTTCACCGCTAAAAATAGGTAGCACGGTAGTGCCCAACCGGATCAATTTTGCCGCCCACATGACCAACTATGCCGTGGATAATCTGATCAGTGACCGGCACATCTATTACTACCAAGAGCGGGCCAAAGGCGGCGTCGGATTGATCATCACCGAGGAGATGGGAATCCATCCCACGGATCACCCCTACGACAAACTCGTGGACGTCTATGAACCGGAGGTGATCCCCGGCTTCAAGAGACTGAGTCGTGCCATCCATGAATATGACACCAAAATATTTGCGCAGCTGAATCACAACGGCATGCAGGGAGATGGCAAGATCTCCCGATTACCGGTCTGGGGACCGTCAACCGGTAAGGATCCCATTTTTCGGGAAACCTGCAAAGCCATGGAACTGGAGGATATCCAGGAGTGCATCGAATACTTTGCCATCTGTGCCAAAAACGCAGTTGAAGGCGAATTCGACGGCATCGAGCTGCAGTTGGGTCACAGTTCTTTGCTGCGCCAGTTTATCTCGCCGCTGACCAACCACCGGGAAGACGACTACGGTGGCAGTATGCAAAACCGCTGTCGATTCGCTCTGGAAGTGATCGACGCGGTTCGAAAAGCGGTGGGTCCCGATTTTACCTTGGGTGTCCGCCTCAACGCTGATGAAATGCATCCCCGTGGCGGGCTGACCCATGAAGATGCCAAGCAGGCAGCGGTCATACTCGAGGCTTCCGGACAGCTCGATTTCTTGGACCTCAGCATTGGCACTTTCTATAATCTTTTCCTGGTGGAAGGCTCGATGCATACCCCCCTGGCCTACACTGCGCCACTTTCCGCCGGTATGCGCTCGGTGGTCAAACTCCCCGTATTCTGCACCAACCGAATCAACGATCCCCATCTGGCGGAAAAAATCCTGGAAGACGGACAAGCCGACATGATCGGCATGGTGCGGGCCCTGATATGCGATCCGGAACTTCCCAACAAAGCGATGGAGGGCCGGACGGATGACATCCGTAACTGCATTGCCTGCAATCAAGGGTGTATTGCCCGCATGGGACTCGGCTATCGATTGGGATGTCTGCACAACCCGGCAGTCGGTGAAGAGGAGACCCTGGGCATTGGCACCCTCACGTCGGCCGAGACCCCCAAAAGGGTCGTTGTGGTGGGTGGTGGTCCAGCCGGTCTTGAGGTGACCCGGGTGGCCACCTTACGCAAACATCGTGTTACCCTCTTCGAGAAGTCCGATGAGGTCGGTGGCCAGAACATCCTTGCGGGGAAGGCTGCCGGTCGTCAGGAGATTACGGGTGTCACCCGCTGGCTGGTGAGCCAGTTGAACAAGCTCGATGCAGATACGCGTTTGGGGGTCGAGGCCACTGCGCAGATGGTACTTAACGAAAAACCGGATGTGGTCGTTATTGCCACCGGATCCACCCCCAAAACAACGCCGTTCCCTGGTGAATATGGTCCGCCGCAGGTGGTCACTACCGTCCAGATTCTCACCGATGAGGTCGAGGCTGGCGAGAAAGTTCTGCTCATCGACCAGGATGGTCACCACCAGGCAACCGGGACAGCGGAGCTCATGGCCGATCGCGGCAAACAGGTTCACATGCTTACCGCGGCCCTGTTTATCGGATCGGCCCTAGGCCCTTTACAGGACCTCTACCTCACCCGAAACCGATTGGCCAAAAAAGGGGTGACGTTCACCCCTGACATCGCCGTGCTTGAGATTCAGGGAACCCTGGTCAAGGGGTTAAACGTCTATTCAAATGAGATGATCGACTTCGATGGTTATGACACGGTGGTGCTGGCCTCAGGCAACACTGCCAATGACAGGTTATACTTCGAGCTAAAAGATAAGGTGAACGAGATCTATCGGGTCGGTGATTGTGTGGCGCCCCGCAAAACGGACATGGCCATTATCGAAGGCCACCGCATCGGCAGAGCCATTTAGGAGGGGCCATGGTAGATATCTGGATATACGTTCAACAAAAAGACGGTGATATAGAGGCGCCCACCTTTGGCTTGGTCAGCGAAGCCAAGCGGCTGATGACCGAGCTGGACGCGGCAGGTCAGATCACCGCTGTCGCCCTGGGACCTGCCGACGAATCGACCTTGTCTGCACTGGGTACTTATGGCGTCTCTCGCGTGTTGCAGGTTACCGGCAAACAAATGCACCGTTACCAGGGCGAAATCTTCAGCCGGGCACTCCTCAATCTGGCCCATAACGAAGAACCGACCTGCCTGCTCATGTGCCAGTCGGCGGAAACGGAAGATCTGGCCCAACGGCTGGCCGCCCTTCTGCAGGCAGCCCTGGTCACCCGGGCGATGGATTTTTCCATGCGACCCGACGGTACTGCTCGTGCTGTGCGTCCGGTAGCCAATGGGTACCTCTTCGAGGAAGTGACCCTTGACTCCCAGCCGACCCCTGTCGTGTCATTTCTACCTGCCGTGCTGTTAGACACAATACCAGACCGTGACACCTTGGCCGCGGTGACGACAATTCCGCTGCCAGACTCACAGGATCTGAAGACCCGAACCGTCGAGGTCATTGAAGCCGCACCGGAAGATCTGGACCTGGAGGAGGCGGATATTATCGTAGTTGGCGGGCGTGGCGTCGGGAAGGGAGACTCTTTTGACGTCATCCATTCGCTTGCTCGGGCGATCGGCGGATCCGTGGGAGGGACCCGGCCCATCATCGACTGGGGCTACCTGACCTACGATCGGCAGATCGGCCAAACCGGAAAGTATGTCTCGCCCCGATTAATCATCAATTGTGGCATATCTGGGGCCAATGAATACACGGCAGGGATGGAAAAATCGCAACAGGTCATCGCCATCGACCAAAATCCGAGAGCCCGCATTTTCCGGTTTGCGGACCTTGGGGTGGTCGGCGATGTCCATCAAATTTTGCCGCTGTTGATCTCCCGTATTGAGGATCAGGAATGAATCGATACCCATTTACGTCCAGTTGCCGGTACGCAATGTTGATTGCAATATTGATCGCTCTATCGACTGTCGGGCGCTCTTTTGCGACTGAAACCGAGGAACCTTACTACACCGATCAAGATTGTATCGCGTGCCACCAGACAGGAAGTGAGGACAGCGGACTGCATATTTCTGTTGATGAATACGAACTATCCGTCCATGCACAAGAAATTTCTTGCCAGGATTGTCACAACGGGGTGATTGACGACGACCACCAAGATGTCGAGGGATCGGGAGCCGTAGATTGCGGCGACTGTCACGAACAGGAAAACCTGCACGGCATGGATGGTCTGGAAGAGATGCGTCCCCAATGTCACGACTGTCATACCGCCCACAAGATGCGCCCCAAGACCGACCCGGCATCACCCGTTCATCCGGATAACCTGCCAGTCACCTGCGCAGAATGTCATCCAGCAGCGACCGGTAACATTGATCTTTTTTCCTGGTTTCCATCCTTCCAGATCGCTTCTCACGCCAAAGGGGATTTCGCTCAGGCTTATGAAAATGACAATTGTATCGGCTGTCACCAAGCCGCTGCGGTTCACGGTGGAACAGAACGGATCGACGATCAGAACTGTGACAAGTGCCACATGTCTCCGGACCAGCCTGGCGCCATGTGGGGATACGCGCATCCCAAGGCGGATGCTGATGAGCAGCCTTCTGTCTTCGCCGCCGCATCGATCTACGCGGTCTTTATCGTTCTCGGCCTGATCATGTTCCTGCGCACCTTTCTGGATTTCGTGTTCAATCGCGTGCCGGGTCGATCGAAGCGATAAGATCAAAGCGTCGAAAAAGGGGCGTTAACCAACAAACGCGAATTGCGTTACCAAGGAGATAACCGTTGAAGGCATTGTTAACCTCGTTTGATTTACTATTGATCGCGTCAGCGTTGCTCATCATGACGGCAGGTCTGGCACGACGATGGTCGCTGTGGCGGAAGAAAAAGCCCGCCAGCGCCTCCGGCGACTGGGGGGGGCTGGCAGACGCTCTGGTGAAGCATCGCGACATCTTGAAAAGGCCTTCTGTTGGTGGAGCTCATCTGGCCGCATTTTGGGGCGTCGTCATTCCTTTGATCGTGATCATTGCCGCCCAATTCGGATTCATCATTCCGCAAGCCCCAGCCGACCTGTTATCTCTTGTTCAAGATTTGGCGGGATTCGCGCTTTTGGTCGGCATCCTGTACCTAATGTTCCGGCGTATTAGAGGCGCAGATTCACAGGGTCCCGCGCGCACCCTTGTGCCGATGGTTCTGCTTCTAATCATTGTTTTATCGGGTTTTCTGGCCGAAGGCGCCCGCATGAGCATTCTGGAAACGGCAGCAATTCCATGGCAATCTCCCGCAGGGTGGCTTTTTTCCGTGGTATCGCCTTCCTCGCCGCTCTTCATGCAGATGATGATCCGCCTGCATTTCTTTGCCGTGCTCCTCCTCATCGTGGCGGTCCCGTTTACGTTCATGCGCCATGCGGCAGCCTCGCCCCTGAATGTCTTTTACAGAAAGAGGGGCCCTCGCGCCGCTTTGACGCTCCCCTCGATTGACGCCGGCCAGATCGGCGCCAAATCGGTAGAAGATCTTTCCTGGAAGCAGATGCTGGACGCAGAGGCCTGTGTAGCCTGCGGTAGATGCGAAGAGAATTGCCCGGCGTCAATCTCAAACAAACCCTTGTCCCCTCGAAAGGTCATCCGAAACATCCGGGAGCAGATGGAGACGGTTGCCGCCGATCATAAAGGCCTCAGGAATCAGCCGGACGCGCCGCTCTTGGAAACAGGCGTATCTGCTGATGAAATGTGGGCGTGCACTTCCTGCATGGCCTGTGTGGAGCATTGTCCGATTTGTGTTGAACCGCTGGACAAAATCATCGAGATGCGGCGTTATCAAGTTATGGGCGAAGCCCGGCTTCCCGCCGAAGCCCGCCCCATGATCAGGGATCTGGAAATCTACGGCGACACCCAGGGTAAGGGCGTGGCTCACCGGGCAGACTGGGCGATGCACCAGGGTGTACCCCAGATGTCCCAAGCGCCACCCTTGAACGGCTCTGATCTGGATGTTCTCTTGTGGGTTGGATGTGCTGGCGCATTTCACCCACGGAACCAGGAGACAAGCCGTGCCATGGTGAAGATTCTAAGCGCCGCCGGCATCGGTTTCGCGATTTTGGGAAAAGAAGAAATTTGCTGCGGCGACCCGGCCAGGCGAATCGGAGATGAGATCCTTTTCCGGAAGCTAGCCCGGGCAAACATCGACCGATTAAATCATTATCAAGTGAAAAAAATCGTCACGATGTGCCCCCATTGTCTTAACACACTTAAAAATGAATATCCGGAACTGGGATGCAATCTGGAAGTGATCCACGCCACTGAAATGGTTTTGCAGCTGATTCGGGATAAACGGATTGTCCTTAAATATCCCGTGGCGGATAAAATGGTCGTACACGACGCCTGCTATCTTGGGCGATATAACCAGGTATATCAGCAGCCCCGGGACATCTGCCGTTCCGTGCCGGGTGTCCAACTCGAGGAGGCAGAACGAAATAGAGACAAAGGCTTCTGCTGTGGCGGCGGCGGCGGCCGAATGTGGCTGCATGAAAACATCGGCCAGAACATCAATGTGGTCCGGGCCGAGGAGATGGCGAATAGCGGGGCCGATATGATCGGTGCCGCCTGTCCTTATTGCCTCGTAATGCTGGATGACGGCGTGAAATCCCTCGAAATGGAAAAGACGCCGAAGGTCGCAGACATCATCGACATCGTCGCCGACGCGATGGGGTAGTCACCATGACTTTCATCACTATGATGCTGACTGTAAATTCGATTATGCAATCAGTCTCTATACGAGGATAAAATGAAAATAATCGTCTGTGCCAAGCAAATCCAACACACCTATGCACGCACGGGAACGCTGCCTGAATCGAATTATATATCCCCAGAGGACAATATCTATCGTGTCGACCCACACGATGAAGCGGCCCTGGAGCTGGCCCTTAGACTCAAGGATCAGCGTGAAGATGCAACGGTTACTTTACTGACATTAGGACCGATGATTGCTGAAACGGAGATCCGGCGGTGTCTAGCCGCCGGGGCCGATGATCTGGTTCGGGTCGTCGATCCCAATGGCGCGCCACCGCCGGAAAATGAGGCGTCGGCGTCCGATCCCCTCAATCAACCCGACCCCTGGGTCAAATCGGATCTGATCGCCCGGGCCGTTGAAAATCTCGGCGGCGATCTGGCACTTTGTGGCAAAGCGTCTCTGGATAGAAGCAGCAGTCAGGTGGGGGCTTTACTGGCCCATCGCCTCGACCGGCCGTTCGTGTCGGCGATTACCGACCTTTCCATGGACGAAACTGGCGGCACTCTGCGGGTTCAGCGAAGCGCTGGGCGTGGGGTGCGGGAGATTATCGAGTGCCAGCTACCAGCCGTATTCAGCGTGGATCTGGGCACGGAATTGCGGATGCCCAAATTTTCTCGACGGCAATGGGCCAGGGATTATGTTCCCAGGCAATTGGAGATGGCCACCGACAGTGACATCCCCAAACTTCGCTGTACCCATCGCTTCCAACCACGACCGAGGCCGAAGATCATCCCAGCACCGGACAGCCGGCTGCATGCCTATGATCGAATTATGCAGCTGCTCACTGGCAGTACAATTGAGAAGTCGGGCGAAATGTTGACCGGCGATACAGAATCCCAAGTCGCGGGTATCATCACTTTCCTCAAGGCCAATGGCATTCTCGAGTCGGACCATGCAGATACATAAGGGCTCATTGACCTTCCAACTGAGACCTTCTACCCAATACCACCGTCTGGGCAACGGGAAAACGGTGTTAGTGTTACGTTACCCGCTGCGGGCAATATTTATCCATCCCTGCTGGCATCCGGTTTTGTCTCGCCTGGATCATACCAGATGGGTTTCCCTGGAGCACATCACCGCAGCAGCGCCCCATCTTATTTCAGACCAAATTGAAGATTTCCTACAAACCCTGACCCAAAAAGGATACGTGGCCCAAAAAGGCTTCATCCGGCTCATGGATGAGGAGTATCCATCGGTATCGGTCATTGTCCCCGTTAGAAATCGACCGGCGGAGATAGCGGCATGTCTGCGCTCACTGAACGCCCTCGATTATCCAAAAGATAAATTGCAGATTATTGCCGTAGACGATGCCTCCGAGGACGAGACCCCTGAGACCATCGCCAAATTTACCAACGTGAGCCTGCTTCGCATGCAACGGCATCGCCAAGCCTCTTTTTGCCGTAACCGAGCCGCCGAAATCGCAAGGGGCGATATCCTGGCATTCATCGATTCGGATTGTATGGCCGACCCTGCCTGGCTCAGGGAGCTGGTGCCCGCATTCCGGGACCGTTCTTTAGGTGCCTTGGGAGGCTTGGTCGATGCGGCCAATGAGAACAACGGGTTGGACCGCTATGAGAAGGTTAAATCGGCCCTCAAGATTGGCGGTTGGTTCAAGCGGTCCGATCAGGCAGAACGTTTTTTTTATTTGCCCACATGCAATTTTCTCGTACGACGATCGGTTTTTTTACGTCTGGGAGGGCTCCGGGAGTACCTGCATGTGGGCGAAGACGTCGATTTTTGCTGGCGACTGCAGGATGCCGGTCATGAGATGGAATATCGGCCCATAGGGCGGGTGGCCCACAAACACCGGAACCGCCTGGGGGCTTTTTGTTCACGGCGGTTCGACTACGGTACTTCCGAACCATTGCTCCAGCGCTTGCATTCTGCCCGGGTGAAGACCCTGTATCTTCCATGGTCCGAGTCCATCTTCTGGTTGATGTTCACCCTCTCCGTTGTGCTAAAAAGCGGACTTCTTCTCTTGGCAAGTGCCGGTTGGCTGATGGCGGATGGAATTAAAAAACACATCAAGCTTAGGAAACGGCAGGTTCCAGCTACCCGGCGTCTGGTTGTCTTGGCAATTCTACGCGGCTATCTCGCTTTCGTTTATCACTGCTGTAGCTTTATTTCCCGTTATTATCTAGTGATGGTTCCGGTGGCCGTTGGGTGGCTTCCGCTGGTCGCTTTCATTGTGATGGCGATGCATCTGGTTGCGGGTATGGTGGAATACGTGGTGAAGAAACCGTTGCTGAATCCCTTCTCTTTTTTGTTCTTTTTTACGCTGGAACAGGTATCCTACCAGTGCGGGGTATGGTGGGCCTGCATTAAGGGGCTCAACTTCAGACCGGTGTTACCGAGGATCGTCCATAAACGGATCGGTTGAAGAGTGACCTCTGATTTTGTTGCCGTGATGTATTTTTCAAACAGCGATTGGGTGCTCATTGAAGGGCATAGGTTTAAGGCCAAAATACCCAATATCAAGCAATACCCCGTAATGGTGTTGCCGTGGCTGTATCCCTGACATCATTGGCTGGACAGCTGATTAAAAACGGAATCCGGTACCGGTATTTGCGGGCCACTGGCAGGGTGCCAAAACCCCAGGCCTTGAGCATAGAGGTCACCCACCGCTGCGTTGCCCGATGTCTCATGTGCAATATCTGGCGGATTCCGCGGGACACGCCCCTACTTTCGGCCGAAATTTGGTTGGCCCTGCTCTCAAAGGATGTGTTCACCGATCTGGTGGAACTTGATATTACCGGCGGGGAGCCGTTTCTACGAACCGATTTAGCCGAGCTGCTGACCGCTGTTTGTGGGTTGAGAAAGAACCATCTGAGGTCACTCCGATCAGTCGCCATTACCACCAATGGGTTTCTGACCCACCGGATCGTGGACCAATGCCGCATCATCTTATCAGCGGCCCGGCGGGTAGGCCTGGAACTGGTCATGGTCTGCGCCATGGATGCTGTGGGTGAATTACACGATACGGTCAGAAACTATCCCAGTGGTTGGCGCCGGGTCGATCAAACCATTCAGGAGCTTAAACGATTGGGGGCTGAATTTGCCAACTTGATCATCGGCCTGAAAACCACCGTTTTGCCGATAACCGTCGGGCAGCTCGACGCCATCGTCCGCTATGCGAAACAAAATGACCTGTTCACCATCATTTCGCCCTGCATCATTACCCCGGGGCGGTATTTAAATCCCGATCGGGGAGCGGATCTGACGTTCACGCCGCGGCAGGTGCAGCAGATGACCCATTTTTTTCAAAAGGCGGCGTCGCGGTGGTCGTTTCACGAGCAGCAGCTGGTGCGATATTTTCAGACCGGCCGCATGGAAAAGCCGTGTACCTGCGGGTTCAACTATTTTTTCATTCGTAGCCAAGGGGCACTGTTTCCCTGTCCGATGATCGATGTCAGCCCAGGCAACGTGACGCGGACCGACATTGAAACGCTCTTGGCATCGAAGCCGGCCATTCGAATTCGTCGCCAAGCCGGCCGACTGCCCGAATGCAGCCGTTGCACCGAACCAGGACTCGAACGATATAGCCTGACATGTGAAGGCTGGAGGTACCTCTCCCTGCTTCCCGTGATGGGCAAGAAGCGGTTCTTACAGATGCACCACCACATGGGACTGCATAAATACGTTCACTAACACAATTGATGAGGAGATCGAAAATGCCAAAGTACATCATCGAACGCGATCTGCCGGGAGCCGGCGACCTTGGGGACGATCAGATCCAGGGTATTTCACAGAAGTCGTGTCAGGTACTCAGCGATCTGGGCCCCCAGATTCAGTGGGTGGAAAGCTTCGTGACGGACGACAAAATCTATTGTGTCTACATTGCGCCCAACGCAGAAATGGTCAAGCAGCACGCCGAGGCGGGCGGCTTTCCGGCCAATCGCATCTCTCAGGTGCGGCGCATGATCGACCCCACCAGCGCGGAAGGCTGACGTCCGACGGGAACAGGGCAGGGGCCATCCCCATTCGTCCCGCCAATGCGGTGCCCCCTCCTTGATGAAGCGCGGGCGCCGCGGCAGGGGGATCGCCGGTCCGACCAAAAAGAACTGGCCACCCGCCGGCCAATCCCCTACACTCCATCGAGGAGGGACCCGCCAAGGGCGCCAACCGGTGCGCCGACCGGTCTCCTCCCTCGATGCACACGTAGTGCTGCGGGCGATGGTCGGCTGCGGCAGTTGGTCCGATTGGCGTACATGGGATCGATCACATGGCTGACGCGACACCAACCATCCAGAAGCTCCGGCACCGGCTGCAGCAGGCGGGGCTGGCCCTGCCCAGAACGGTCACCTTCGCCATCACCAACCGGTGCAACCTCAGGTGTGCCCATTGCTGGCCCCAAAGCGGACCGCTGGACAACGCCCCGGAGGTGCCTGCGGCCGACGCGCTGGCCCTCATCGACACCATGGTGGCCTTGGGGGCCTCCCACATCACCCTGACCGGCGGTGAACCCCTGACCCATCCGGAGTGGTGGACACTGCTGCGTCACGCCTGTTCCCACCCCGGCGTCGCAGAGGTGCGGCTTCAGACCAACGCCATATTGCTGGACCCCGCTACGGTGGCGAAGTTCGCCACGCTCGCCACCTGCCGGCTTGTCCTCCAAATCAGCCTGGAGGGCGCCGACGCGGTCCACCATGATCGGGTGCGCGGTGAGGGCAGCTTCGACCAGACCATGGCCGGGATCCATCTGCTGCTGGCCGGTGGTTTGGCCGCGCATATCTGCATCACCTTCACGGAGATGGCCCACAATTTCGACGCCATCCCCCAGCTGCTGTCACTCGTCGACCGGATGGGTATCGAACAATTTGTGACCGGCACCCTGGTGCCGGGCGGGCGGGCGGCGGCATCTGTCGGGATGGCGCCGCCAACGGCCGAACAGACCGAACAATTGGTGTCGCGCTACCAGACCGATGCCGGCTTTAAGGCGCGCTACGACCGCATCGGCAATATCGCCGCGCTGGAGTGGTTGCGCGCCCCTGCCGACAGCGCCGAAAGCTGCTGCCGCCTCATCGAAACCCCATACGTGACCGCCGACGGACGACTCTATCCCTGTGTCATGCTGCACGCCTCGGAGAGTGCCGCCAATGGGCTCTTCGAGCGCGGTGTCACGGCGGCCGTCACCGATACCATCGATGCCTGGGCCCGCTTGCAGCAGGTCCAGAGGGACCGCCGGCACCGGATCGATGCCTGTCGTCGATGCCGCCTCAACGCCACCTGCCGGGCGGGCTGCATGGGCAGGGCGTTCGCCGCCTACGGTGACTTCTACGCGGTCGAGGACCGCTGTCAGACGCGCCTGGGCGTGTACAGCCGCCGCGCCGACGGCGGCTGAGAGCGCGGGGATGGTCCGCGCCCAAACCATAGCCACGATGATGCCGAAGAACACCCTCTATTCCCAGGAATTCATATGGCTTTGCAGCGTGACCTTTCTGGCGGTCTGCAACGTGGCGGTATTCTACAACCTGCACCTCTACCTGGCGGGTCTCGGCTTTCACGGCAGACGGGCCGGCTTTTTGATCGGTCTCTACTCCCTCTCCGCCATGCTGCTATACCTTCTGGCCAGCAAGTCGATCCGGCCCGCCAATGCCGTCGGCTGCATGGCGGCGGGGATTTTCGTCGTGTTGGCCTGCGGTTTCGGCTACCTGGCCGCCGACCAGTATTGGACGCTGGCGCTGGTACGCCTGGTCAACGGCATCGGCATCTTTCTCGTCATGGCCGCCTGCATGGTGGTCCTGGTGGCGACCATCCCACCGGAAAGGACCGGCAGCGCTTTCAGCCTCTATTCCGTCGCCCTCCTCTCCCCCTATGCACTGATGCCCACCATGACGGAGCAGATCCTGGCCCCGGTGATGGCGCCCAACCAGATCTACCTCGCCACGGCCTGCTGTCTGGTGCCCATCCTGGCTGCCTTGCCCCGGATCGGCCGGCATATCGGCGCCCACCATCGCGACGCGGCCCTGCCCAACCGCCAGGACGTCGAAGCCGGCGGCCGGCACCGCAACCTGCTGCGCAAGCCGGTGCTCTCCATCCTCGTGGCCAACACCCTCTACTTCATCGTGTTTTCCGGGCTGTTTTTTCTCTTTAAAGGGCTCGCAGTGGAGCGGGGCGTGTCTCATCCCGGGCGCTTTTTCAGCATCCAGATGGGCATCATGATCGCCATTCGGCTCATGGGCGGCCGCTTGTTCGACCGCTATTCCAAGGTGGGACTGGTGACCGTCGCGATGCTCATCACGGCGGCCGGCTTCCTCCTCCTCTGGGGCATCACGGACCCGGTCTGGACCTTTGCCCTGGCGGTGGTCTTCGGGATCGGAATGGGTTTATGCGTTCCCCCGCTCAATTCGCTGATGTACCTGGTGAGCGCCCCGCACCACCGGGGGTACAACGCCAACATGATGATGCTTTCCATCCATTTGGGTACCTTTGCAGGCCCTTTCCTGGGGGCGTGGATCATCGGCAACAGCGGCTATGACCGCTTTCTCCTGATGGGCGCGGTGGTGACCCTTGGGGGGGCGCTCTTCTTCGCACTGGTGAATCCCGCCCGTAACCTGATCGCCGATCAAGGGTGAGGCGCGGCGCTCTGGCCCTGGCGACGCCTGCCGGCGGCAAAGGTGCGCACAAGCTCAGCGGCGGCGCTGGAAAAGAACGCTGCGGCCGCCTTTGCACCCGGGGCGACCGACCTCCTCCCAGCCGAGCTCCCGACCGAGACGGCACATCCGCTCAAATGCCTTGCGGCGTACGTGCAGCCTTGGCTCCACCACGAGCAGCCGGCCGCCCGGACGCACCATGGTGAGGATCTCCCGCAGCAACGACGATACCGAGGGTGTCTCGTGAACCATGTAGTAGGCCAGGGCAAAGTCGGCCTGAACCGTGAGACCGATCCGATCCGGCTGACAATGATGCAGGCGAATCCGCTCCGAGAGCCCGGCGCGGATCGCCTTGCGCGCCACCCGTTCCAGCATGGGCACTTGCAGGTCGATGGCCATCACACGGCCTTGATCGCCCACCAGGCGGGCCATTTCGAGGGTGAAGAAACCGGGGCCGCAGCCGATGTCCAGAACCGTATCGCCCCTCCGGATATCGTCACCGATCACGCGGGCGGGTGCCTGGAACAGGCGTCGGAGCCAGTTGTCCAGCAGCCATGCGTATCGATGGGAACAGACCCTGGCGTGAGATGAATGTCGGCGCATCTTTTCCTCCAGGTCACCTCATCATTTTCTAACCCAGATTTCATCCTGTCCACATCTTTGTGGCGGATGCTCGGACATCTTTGACCCCGCCGTGCCGCGAGATGAACCGAGGTGTCCCGATGACGCAATATTTCTTCGCCTGTGACCACACCCCCTATATGTTCGATACCGAAATCGGCCGGATCTATCAATTGCAGGCGACCGAGTTGATCGACGTCACCCATACGGCCGTCCCCCGCCGGCTCCGTCTGGACGCCGCGGAGATCACCCGTCGGGAAGCGCTGCGACTGGCCGGCCTCAATGCCGCCGAGATCGATCTGCTCACCGGCGCAGTCGACGACTGCCTCGCGGCGCTCAGAGGAGAGACACCGCCCCAGGAGCTGCACCGCCACTGAGGCGGCTCCCTCCATTCCCGCAGTCGATTCCAAAAGCGCCCCTGACCAGAGATGGGGGCGCCGCGCAGATCGAAACCTGTCGGCATGCGCTGCTGGAAGTCGTAGAGATGCTGGCGAATGATTTTGCGCATGGGGTCGGGGATGACGGCCACCAGGGGATGCTGGCCGTCGGCCATGGTGGCGTAGGCCGTGTGCAGATCTTGGTTGGCCGCCCCTTTGGAGAAGCGGTAGGCGAAAAGATCGACGATGTGGGGGTTGCCGGTGAAACTGCGGTCCGCCAATGCCATCAGGCGGTTGCGGATATCGCCCACCGCCGGCATGTCGAAGGCCCTGCGCAGCACGGCGGAGCTGCCACCCGAGTCGAAAGGGGTGATGAGGTGGATGGAGTTGTGGGTGTAGGCCACCAATTCGCGGCTGAGCTGCCGCAGGGCGGTGCCCCCGCTGAAGAAGAGGATGCGCGGGCCCAGTTCCGGCAACCGCTGGCAGCGGGCCACGGCGACAGGATTGGGTAGCGGGATGCTGCGGGTGAGCCGAATGCGCCGGGGGGCTGTCGGCTGCGTCCGATCTGTCGCGGTCACGGCCGGCCGCTTTCCAGAAATCGCAGGCAGGTCTGAGCGGCCTTGGCGAAGTCGACGCCGCCGCTGATCTCGATCACGGTGCAGCGCGAGAGCAGGTCGGTATAGTTCTCCAGCGTCGGCGCCGGCATGCGGCACTCCGCATGCGGCAGAAAGAAGAGCCCGGTGGATTTCATGAAGGCCGGCAGCAGGTCGCTGCGCTGGGCCGGATCGACCACCGCGACCCGGGTCGGGGCGTCACTGTGCTGCCAGTTGAGAATCACCAATCCCGTCATTTCGGCGGAGAGAACGAAGCGGTCTGCGCCGAAACAGGTCTCGATGGGCACATCGTATTTGTGCTCCAGGTTCCAGAGTTCCTCCCGGCCCAGCGCGCTGAATTGCGCTTTTTCGGCCGCGCTCAGCAGGACGCCCAGTTTGGGGTTGTTGAGAATGGTGCCGGGATTGATGCGTGGCAGTTTGGCCACCCCGCTCATCCGCAAGCCGTCGCCGCTGGGCGTCACCATCAACCGGTCGTTACTCACGAAAATCGCGTCGCCCGCCATGACATGCAGACTGAGGGTGGATTTGCCCGCCCCGGAAAAACCCGCCATGGCGAGCCCGCGCCCCAGCTTGGTCACGGCGGCGGCGTGGCCCAGGAGGGCCCCCTGGCAAAGGCGCCACTGGATGAAGCGGTTGTTGATGAAATTCACGACCTGATTGAGATTCTCCTGGCAGGGTCCCACGGCCAGATGCTCCCGATCGCTGAAATAGAAGCACATGCCGGTCAGGCGCTTGCGAACGATGCGACCGTCGGTCAGATCGAGGTACGCCTCCTTGATCTTGGTCTTGCCCGGATCGGGTTGCTTGACCGTCAGCGTCTCGGTGATCTCCGGCGGCGGCGCCTCGTGCACACTGATGCAGATCTCCCTCTTCCTCGGTGGTTCGGCCGTCACAAAGGGGGCGAAGTAGGCGATCAAGCCGTCGCGCAGCGCGGTGGTGCTGCAGTCCACCTGAAGATGGCAGGCTTCGAATTGGAGTCCCACGCCGTAGGGGGCTGGTGTGGCGGTGCGGATGGCGGCGATGCGTTGGGCGACGCTGGCGGGACTGGCGGCCATATCAGGAGACCCTTTCCATGACGTAATCGGCGTATCGTGCGGCGGCGTCGATACCGCGGGCGGTGATGATCCCTTTGAAACCGCCGAAGGCGGAGACTTCGAAGACGATGGGGCCTGCATCGGTTTCGGCCACATCGACGCAGGTGAAGTCGAGGTTGAAGGGAGCCTGGGCACGGCGGGCCAGCTCGATGACGGCGGGCTCCGGATCATGGGCCGCATACTTGCCGCCCGAGTGGGTGGTCGTGTTCCAGGCGGTTTCACCGGCGCAGCGGGCATAGGTGGTCAGGTACCGGCCTCCCATGAAGACGATCCCCAGATCCTTGCCCGGCAGGTCGATCTTCTGCTGGATATACATGATGCGGTTCTCACGCTGGAAGGCCGCGATCATGGCCCGGGCGTCGGCCCCGGCACGGATCACCTGCATCCCGCGCGCCTTGGTGCTGTAAAGGGGCTTAAATACCGCTTCGCCGTAAGTGTTCAGGGTCTTGAGGGCTGCGCTCACGTTTTCGGTGACTGTCGTTGGCGGCATGGGGATGTCGTGGGCCCGCAGCGTGACGGTGCAGGCCAGGCGGTCCAAGACTCGCAAAATCGCATAGGGAGAGGAGAAGAACTTCAGGCCGCGCGTTTCCAAGTAGCGCAGCAGTTCCAGGCGATCCAGCAGATCGGGGGAGTACCAGGCGCCGATCTTTTTGATAATCATGGCGTCGAGGTCGTTGAGGAGCGTATCTTCGAAGGTGGCCCTGCCGCTGGTCAGATCCACCGCGACGTTTTCCATATCCACCAACAGCCGGTAGCCGGTCTTGGCCGCCACCGTATCCGCCAGTTTTTCCGAGGACCAGCCGCCGCTGGTGCCGACTACGCCAATTTTGAGCATGGATGACTCCTCGTTAGTAGTAGAGCACTGCCTCCGGGAGGGCGTACGATTCCCAGGGCCTGCCTTCATGTTGGCTGATGGTCTCCATCAGGTAGACGGCGCGCAGGTACATGTCACGAGCAAAGCCGCGATTCATCTCGAAGCGCGTCGAAGTGAAGAAGGAGCGCGCCAGGGCCATGGCCATCCGCAATTGGAAGGTATCGTCCTGCCGCACGTCGCCGAAGGAACTGAAAAACCGGTAGAAGCGCTCGACATTGGCGTTGAGTCGATCCCGGACGGTGCCGTTCCTCACCGGCAGCCTGAAGTGGGAAACGAGAAATACCGATGCGTCCTGCACGTAATCGGCAAAGTCGGATCGATAGAAATCGATGAACTTGATCTGATCGGCGGTCGCATCGAAGAGAATGTTGTTGAGGTTGAAGTCGCCGTGCAGCAGGACCATGAACGGGGCCCGGATGCGCGATTCGATCCGGCCGCAGACCTTCACCAGATCGCGGAAAGAGGGCACGGTGACGCGGCCGATCTGCAATTGCTGACGCTGGAACTCGGGGTGGATGCGCAAGACCCCCCCCAGACGGGCCTCCAGTTGGGCCATGTAGTCGCTCTGGTAGGGGCGCTCCCGTGTGGACTGGGGCCACGTGCGGTCGAGGACCGCCGCCAGGGCGCTGAAGGCCTTGTCCACGGTGTCCGGCGGTGCGTTCAGGACGATCTCTTCTAATGTGTTGCCGTCCATGAACTCCAGCAGCATGGCGGCTTTGTCCTTCTTTTCGTCGTAGCCGATGATCTCCGGGGTGACTTCGGGAAACCGCTTCTCCCAGCGTTCGATATTCAGCTTCTCCCGCCGCACCTTCTGGATGGCGCCTTCCTTGAAAAGGATGGGCACCTGCATGTGGGGCAGATTGGCGTTGTTCACCCGGCTGATGCGGCACCCGCTGCGGGAACCCCAGATGGAGGTGAACTGGATATCTTCCGGTGCGACCTGAATGCCCGATTTGGCCAGGCTGCTGCGCAGCGCCTCGAACTGGCGGATTTTAATGCGGTCTCCGGTGATGGCGAAGAGCAGGGCTTCGCCGATATTGAGCAGGCTGTCACCGATGCGTTCGAGGTAGCGGACGATGAAAATGGCGGTCACGTGGTTGCCGGCTTCACGGCCCTCCTGCAAGTCGGCCATGATGCGGTCGAAGGTGGCCTTGTACATCTGATCGAGCTGGTATTCCGCATTACAGATCTCAAGGGCCAGCTCCATTTTACGCTTCCGAAAGGCAATACTGATCTTGGGCATCGCCTCCAGAATCACCGCGAACATCTCTTCCATCGGGTAGCGGTGCAGGAAGGCGTAGTGGGAGAGGAAATCGGTCTGGCGCGCGATGTTGACGCAGAAGTCGGCAATCTTCTCCAGGTTGACGCTCATCACATGGGCCGCCCGGATGGCGTTCACCTCTTCCTCCGCTAACGCTTCTTCAGCGGCATGGATGCGCGAGAAGCATTTATTCTCGACCACCGTCTTCAAGTTGTCGATATAATCGTCCCGGGCTTCGAGCTTGTCGATCAGCTCGAAGTCGAATTCCGAGATCAACTTGCGGGCGGAACGGATCTGGTTGTCGACCTCCACCACAAGAAATTGGAAGTTTTCGAGGATAATGTCTAACATGTCAGGGAATCCTCATCTACGGACGCTGACGGGCACAGCCATCGCTGGCGCAGCATCGTGGCTTATTCGCTTTCGATGGAGATGGGACCGGGCGACTTGCCGGGTTCCACCTCCTTCCAGGAGATCTTCAGGCTGAGTTTGTTCTTCAGCCCCTTGCGCTTGGCCTTGATGGTAAAATTGAGCAGCTCCTGGGGGGAGAGCACGATCTCATCGCGTTCCGATTTCAGACTAATGCGCTGGCTGGCGAAACCGTCCAGCAGGGACTGCAGGAAGGTCTGAATGCTCTCGCGGGATTGCACCGATTCGTACTCGAA
>JASJCL010000152.1 GCA_030066015.1 Desulfosarcinaceae bacterium
CCCCGTGCGGGTCTTGGCGGTGATATTCTTGAAGTAGTTGGAGTTGCGGATCACCAGGGGCAGGTCAACCTGCTGCTGATCGCCGCAAACCACCGTCTGCAGTTCGTTCTCCACACCCGCGGTGGTGTCTCCCTTGGCAAAGGGCAGGGTCGCGGCGTAGGCCTCGCTGCGCGGATCCTTCATCTCCAGCAGCTCCGCCAATCGCGTGAGCGACACTGGTTGACCCTGCCGGGAGCGATCGGCATTCGGATCCTTCACCAGGGTGAGGTGTTGACGAAGATCGACGGCTGGGGTCATGGGGTCACGTCATTTCCTGACAACGCAGTCACGAGTGAAAATTGTCAAACCATCCAATGGGTTTGCGGATCTTGTTGGCGTGAACCTGTCAGCCGATTGCTAGGTTTGCGTTAAGATACCGTGAGAAGATTATTAAAGCTTGGCGTGATCAGCGAACTGCGTATATAAGCGGCGAACCATCCTGGCGACTTGCGGTTTCAAGCGGGTCTGTCGCCAATGGCGACAGCCGGTCGCTGGTAAACGGTCAATGAGGAGAGTGCATGCAGGGGAGCGATGCAAGAAGGCCGGTCTGCCAGCGCCGTTACGGCGCCGACCGCGGCCGCGGCTGGTTGACGTATCTTGTGATCACTTGTCTACTCCTGTCCTGGCAACCATCCGGGGCGGCGCCGGTGCTGATGGAAACCCACCGCTATACCGAGATCACCGATGATAAGCGCCTTGAGATCGGATGGCGTTTGGAACGGGAGAAGATGCATATTCTAACCTCAACTATGGCGGACGAAACCAGTGTCTGTCGCATCGATGACCGCTTCGATACCCACCAGTGGCAGATTCAGCGGTGGGATCAGGACACCCGCCTGACGGCCAAGCGGGTGGCAGGCGAAATTCATCTGACCGGAACGCACAAGGGGCTTAAGGTCGAGCGTACCTTGAAGATCGATGCCGACCCCTGGTACCAGGCCGGCTCCCTCTCCCTGAGAGGCTTTGCCCAATCGAGGGCGGCAGAGACTCGCTTCTGGATCCTGCGGCCGGGCAAGTACACCGCGCACAAACTGATCGCGAGTCGCAAGGGGATGGACACGCTGGAGATCGATGGAAAACCCGTCCATGCGCACAAGATAAGGGTCTGTCTGGCCGGTTGGAAAGCGCCCTTCTGGTCGGCCACTTACTGGTTCCGAGAAGAAGATGGCCTTTTCCTGCGCTACCAGGGTGCCAGTGGCCCTCCCGGCTCACCGGAGACCGTGGTCGAGTGGGTACCTGATTTTGAGGGCTGATCTGGACGGACGCGTTAGGGGGCCTTTTGAGGCCTTTGTGAGCCCTCTACGAGGGGCCCATGGATAGGGTGGGGCGGGCTACGTCGGCTGGGGTCCTGGAACGCCGCTCGCGATCCGAAGGGTCAATGGACAAATGAAAGATAAAAGCTCGCGGCCACACAAACGGCCGACAAACTCAGCAGCATCCAGGCGAAATCGATGTGCATGGTAGACCTCCCGTTTTTGACGATCGTCATCTTCACCTTCTTCCGCCCAACCTTACCCACCCCAAGTTAGCGCGTGATTAGGCTCCGATGAGGCCTCAATGAGGCCTCAATGAGGCCTCCGTGAGGTCTCCATGGGGCCACAATGAGGCGCCATCCAGGCGGTCTGCTGGAGATGGGTATTCGAATGAGAGGCGTGCTCGACAGGCGCTCATATGGCGCCGGGTATCGACGGACGGGAGGCCTTCCTGCGGCTGCTGGGGCGCTGGCCCATGCCGGCTTGCGCCCTCCTGCAGCTGCCTGGAGATAGCGTCCATCCCCCTTGCAATTCAACCCGAAATCCACTAAAAGGGGTTTTCGCTGCCCGGCGCCGAGGGATCCTGAAGCCCTGCACCGGTACCATCGACGGCAACCTTGAAAACCAGTAGGCCAGTAGCTCCAATTGGTAGAGCGCCGGACTCCAAATCCGGATGTTGGGGGTTCGAATCCCTCCTGGCCTGCCAAATAAACAAGGGCTTACGAGGTATTTTGTAGGCCCTTTTCTTTTGTCCGCTGAATTTTATCCCCACCTAGTCCCCGTTCAAAGATCTCTGGCGACACGCTAGCCCGAAACTGACTATCCGCTTGAAAACCGTTTGATCGACGCGCCCAAATAGGGCTTGCTGAACAGCGATCAAATTATTGAAATAAATATAAAAATTTGCTATATTTTTTATCGTAAGTGCACGCAAAAAGTCGATTTATCCCCAAAAACATTGCACCTTCCGATGCGAAAATCATGTACCGACACAATTTGAAACAGCTTGAACTGGTCGAGTTCTCCTTACCTTTCGAGGGGCGACTTTCACCTGACAACAAGTGGATAAAGCTCTCCAGACTCATTCCCTGGGAGCAGTTCGAAGAGAGTTACCAGGAGAACTTTTCCGATAGTGGTGTTGGCAACCCAGCCTTGTCCGTTCGGATGGCACTGGCTGCATTGATTATCAAAGAAGATCTGGGCTTGAGTGATCGGGACTGTGTCGAACAGATCACCGAGAACCCGTATTTACAGTACTTTTGCGGTCTCAAAGCCTTTATCACCGAAGCGCCGTTTGATCCTTCCATGTATGTTCATTTCCGCAAACGCTTTCCAGCTGATGTGGTCCAGCATGTCAACGATGTAGTTGCGGACAAGATACGTGAGGCGCAGCCACCGCCGGACGATCCAGAGGATCCCCAGCCGCCGTCAGCCAATGACAAAAAAGGCAGTGAGACCGGTGCGCCACCAGCCAATCAAGGCAAGCTGCTCGTTGATGCCACCTGCGCGCCGGCGGACATCACCTACCCGACGGATCTGAAGCTTCTCAACACCTCTCGTGAGAAAAGCGAAGAGATCATAGATGAACTGCATAAAGCCCGTGGTCCTGGCCACAAGAAACCTCGGACGTATCGCCAGCGTGCCAGAAGGCAGTTCCTATCGGCGGCCAAGAGCAAGCGGCTCAGCAGGAAAAAGCTACGCAAGTGTCGTCGTCAGCAGCTGGGGTACTTGAGACGTAACCTCAAATCCATTGGTAAACTCGCCGAACAGGTCGATCTGACGGTGCTCGATCGGCGTCAATACAAAAATCTGCTGGTCATCTCCGAAGTGCTTCGTCAGCAGACGTGGATGCACGAGAATAACGCTCGCCGTATAGATGACCGGATCGTAAGTATCAGCCAGCCGCATGTGCGCCCCATCAAACGTGGCAAGGCTGGATCGGACACAGAATTTGGCGCCAAACTCAGTATCAGCCTGATCGATGGCGTCAGCTTCGTAGATCGAATCAGCTGGAGCAATTACAATGAGGGGCTTGATCTGATCGGTCAGATAGAATTTTATCGCATGCGTTTTGGTTGCTACCCGGAATCGGTGCATGCCGATAAAATCTATCGCAATCGGACCAACCGTCGCTATTGTAAAAAGCACCACATTCGCCTATCGGGCCCAAAATTAGGCCGCCCCCCGAAGATAACCGAAGCAGATGCCGAACGTATAAAAGCTCAAAAGCAACAAGCCCGGCAAGATGAAATCGATAGAAATGCGGTGGAGGGCAAGTTCGGCCAAGGTAAACGACGATACAGCCTGAACAGAATCATGACCAAGTTGTCTGGTACCAGTGAGACCGCCATCATGTTGAGCTTCCTGGTAATGAATCTGAAGAGGTGGCTCGCCACCCTATTTTTTTCTTTTCTCAGAGAACAGATGCAAGCTTTACGCTCTGTTCGTTATGCACTTTTGGGGGTCGCACATAGTTGAAAGTGCCTGTGAATGATAGACGCATTGCGTTGTTCAGCAAACCCTAAGTATGCCTCATCTATAATAGGATTTTCATGCACAGTATATTTGACAATTTCGAATGTGCTAAGGTATGGATCAAGTAAGTATCTTCTTGAACCTGGTCTGCCCAAGTCCCTGTGGGCCAATGCCTTGAATTGATAGGTAGACCGAAGTTCAAGCGTCCCCTCTTCAAATTCGTTATCCTCCTCCCGATGCACTCTAACGCTGCGCCGAATTGAAACTGAGCAGCACCGAAGAGGCAGCACACGTGCACATCACACCTGTCAGGCACAGCTTATGGCATCTTCATCCAAACCGCCTTCCAATTTGGCGGCGGGGCAGACGACTTTATTGGGCAACCCACCCACATTAAAACCACACTCGGCTCACATTCGCATTAAACGTTCCCTCGACCGTTGCTTAGAATTGTACCATCGCTCGCCGGTGGGCTATCTGGTGGTGGACGAGGACACCCGGATTCTGCATGCCAATGCCACCATGGGCACCATGCTGGCGGTCACGCTCTCCGAACTGCTGTTCAACCAATTGTCCAACTACATCTACCCCACAGATCGACAGCGCTTCACCTCCCGCTACCTGGCGCTCTACCAGGATCCAGTGGGCAAAGAGATTGAGATCCGCTTTCAAAGAAAGGACGGGAGCTTTTTTATTGGCCAATTGACGGGCAGCCATATTCGCTCCGAATTGTCGTCGCCGCAAGCGATTCACCAGCCGCCGCCGCAATTGCTCATCAGCGTTGTCGATGTCACCATCCGCAGCCGGGCGGAACGCATGATCCTGAGCGCCAAGCGGCAATGGGAGCAGACCTTCGACGCGGTGCCGGATCTGATCGCCATCATCGATGAAAATCAGGTCATCCGCCGCATCAATCAGCCCTTTGCTCAGCGCCTGTCACGCCCGCCAGAAGCGTGTGTGGGGCGAAAATGCCATGACGTGATTTATAGGAAGCCTGCCTGCCCGACGGATTGTCCCCATTTTCAGTCTCGGCAAAGTGGGACGCCCGTGCGGGGCGACCGATTTATCGAACAGCTGAACGGCCATTTCAGCATATTTGCCGCCCCCTTCACGCCGGAAGACCTATCTGAAAAGTGGGGCATCGTCGTTTATAGCGACATCAGCGAGCGCAAGCAGGCAGAGCGGGAACTCCTTCGGTCACGTACCCTGGAATCCATCGGTTGCCTGGCGGGTGGTATCGCCCACGACTACAACAATCTGTTAACCAGTCTGATGGGCTATATCGAGCTGGCGAAGGTCAACCGCGCAGATGAAGCGGTGGCGGCGACCTATCTGGACCACGCCTCAGACACCCTCGGGCATGTTAGGGAGTTGACCAGTCGGTTGCTCACCTTCTCCAGTGGTGGTTTACCCCACAGAATGCCAGCCGATCTCCAAAAGATGGTGGAAGAGATCGCCCCTTTGGGGCTCAGCGGTTCAAACGTTAAGCTGGAGGTATCGACCGAAGGGAAGCTGCTGCCGGCCAGTGTCGATGCGCTGCAGATCAAAATCGCCTTGCGCAACATTCTTATCAACGCCAGGGAGGCCATGCCGCAGGGCGGTGACCTGCGCATACGGCTCCGTCAGGTAAGGGCGCCTGCAAGTCCAAGCGAGGATCGCCGGCTCGGTGATTTCAATGAGATCCAGATAGCGGACGAGGGCTGCGGCATCCCCGCCTCCGAAGTGGATAAAGTATTTGATCCCTACTACACCACCAAAGCCAGAGGAACGGATAGAGGGATGGGATTGGGGCTGGCGATCGCCTACTCGATTTTCCAGCAACACGAGGGCCACATCAAGATCCAGTCCGTTCCAGGAAAAGGCACGACCGTCACCATCCATCTGCCGGCTGTAACGAATGATGCAAGCACCACCGCACCAGCGCCTCGATTTTTGATCATGGATGACGAGACCGAACTGTGGGGCTATCTAGAGCAAGTTTTTCTTGGCAAGGAGTGTGAAGTGGATTTTGCCGCAAACGGAGTCGAGGCCCTGCGGTTGTATCTAAATGCGTTGTCGGGTGGACGCCCCTACACCGGGTTACTTCTAGATCTCACCATCGACGGGGGCGATGGAGGCGTGTCGGTGCTAAGAGAGATCCACGAGCTGGATCCAGATGCCAGGGCAGTGGCCATCAGTGGTGACACCGCCGCTGCGGTATTAAAAGACCCTGCAGGACATGGGTTTTTGGATGCCCTGGCAAAGCCCTTCCGCATAGACGATCTTCACAGCCTGATCGACAGGCTCGCCTCTCAGAATACACCCGCATACCAATAGATGGGAGTGAAGCGCATCGGTAGAAACCAAGTTGCCCAACACCAAGGCTGGACAGCGCTGGCGGTCCAAGTTGCTGGACGCTGTCATCTGCACCATTCGCATCCTGCATCACACAGGATGATACCCGGCGGTGGATAACAATTCCGCAACCACTGCTGCTACCGGCTCTGTCAAGAAGGTTCAAGATAAACTCTAAAGTCCGCATACCCATTTGCATGTTCAGAATTTATGAATATTTCC
>JASJCL010000078.1 GCA_030066015.1 Desulfosarcinaceae bacterium
GGGCACCCGAATGCCCCGCCCGCACATCTGCCCTAATCGACGACATATCGGCGGCGCCGCCCATCCCCCTTACCGGGGCGGCGCCACTGCTGCCCGCCTGCCCCACCGCCCTCTCCCATTGACACCACGCCGAAAGCCTTTACAATCTATCTCAACGCATCCCCACAAGGAAAAGAGCCGCTATGCAGGCCAAAAATTTCGGCATCTTCGGCATCCTGTGCACCGCCCTTTTCATCGGGCTGCTGGGGGTGAAAGCCGGTTGGTTGGCGCCGTCCCAATGGTCAAACGACGCGGCGGTGATCGTCGCGGATCCGCTGACCGATGGCCCTCCGGCCAGAGATGTGTGGATCAATATCCGCCAGCGCGACCAAAAAATCGGGTTCGGACACGAGGTGTTGACCCGCACCGAGGATGGGTTGGACCTGCGCCAGCGTCTCCAGATGCGGCTTAAAACCCTCGGCCTCGTGCAAGAGATTCGCATGCAGACAGAGGCGCGGCTCAATCCCGATTTTACCGTGAAGACCTTTACCTTCGGCCTTCACTCGGGCAGCTTCCACACCCGCATAGAGGGTACCGCTGTACCGGAGGGGTTGCGGCTGACGACCACTTCCGGCGGTGATACCCGGCAGGTCCTCCTGCCCCTGCAGATGCCCCTCTACCTGCCAGCGGGCGTCGCCGCCGCTCTGGGAACGGCCCAAGCCGAGGTGGGCGAGGAACGCCACTACCCCTTTTTCGATCCCGCCACCATGGGCCAGGCGACACTGATTGCCCGTTACCTGGGTCCAGAGGAGATCACCCTGTCCGGTCAGGGGGTGTCGGCCCATCACTGGCGGCTGTCGCTCAAGGGCGCCTCCCAGTCGGTGTGGCTGGGGCCCGATGGGGAGATCCTCAAGGAGGAGGGTGTTCTGGGCATCACCTTGGAGCGTACCACGCGTGACGAGGCGCTGCTTCCCAGCGACTCGGACCCCACCGAGGACCTGATCCAGTTGGCCGCCATCGTGCCGGATCGCCCCATCGCCGACGCCGGTACTCGCCGGCGTCTCCAGGTGGAGGTCCTCGGCCTGCCACCGGACTACCCCGGCCTGGGCGGCGGTCGGCAGTACTGGGACGGCCGCCGGCTCTCCATCGAACGCGAAGATGCCGCCGGTGCAGCCGTTGTCGCCGAATCCGGTCCACGGCCGGTCGACCTCAGCCCCGAGACGCTCATCGAGAGCGATCATCCCGAGATCCGCAAGTTGGCCGAAAGCCTCGCCGCCCCTGGCGACCCGACCCGCAAGAAGGTCCAGGCGATCATGGGATGGATGGCGACACATATTGAGCGGCGTCCGGTGGTGTCGGTCCCCAGCGCTCTGGCCACCCTGGTACAGGGCGTCGGTGATTGCAATGAGCACGCTGTCCTGTTCGCCGCCCTGGCGAGGGCCATGGGCATCCCCACCCAAGTGGAAACCGGGGTGACCTATCTGAACGGGCGATTTTACTACCACGCCTGGAATCGGGTCTTTCTGCAGCGGTGGGTGACGGTGGACGCCCTCTTCCAGCAGTTCCCCGCCGACGTCACCCACATCCGCCTGGCCCGAGGATCAACCGCGGATCAATTGAATCTCCTCGGCGTTCTCGGGCGGTTGCGGGTAAAAGTTCTGGAGACGCCCACATGATTTCTCTGACCCACCTCACCAAGGTGTACGGCCGCACCACAGCGGTGGACGATCTCAATCTCGAGGTGGGTACTGGCGAGCTGTTCGGTTTTATCGGACCCAACGGGGCGGGCAAAACCACCACCATCAAGATGATGACGGGGCTTCTCGCGCCCACTCGGGGCGGCGTCCGGATCAATGGTTTCGATATGGCCCGGCAGCCAGAGTCGGCCAAGCAGGAGATCGGTTTCATTCCCGATCGTCCCTACCTTTACGAGAAGCTGACGGGACGTGAATTCCTCAGTTTCATCGGTGATCTATATGGCGTGGCCCCGTCCGAATCGCTTCGGCGGGCCGAGCGATGGCTGACCAGCTTCGGTCTCGCGGAGTGGGGACATGAGCTGGTGGAAGCCTACTCGCACGGAATGAAACAGCGCCTCATCATGTCCGCCGCCCTCTTGCACGAACCCCGCGTGCTCGTGGTGGATGAACCGATGGTGGGCCTGGATCCATCGGCCATTGTCCAGGTCAAGACGCTGTTCCGCCAGCTCACCGCAAAGGGCACCACCATCTTCATGTCCACCCATACCCTCCAGGTGGCAGAAGATCTCTGCGACCGCATCGGCGTCCTCCACCGCGGCCGGCTGATTGCGCTGGGAAGTCCGGAAGAGCTGCGGCGTCAGACCGTCGCCGGGGCCACAGAGATCCAGGAGAGTCTGGAGGCGGTCTTCATGCAGCTGACGGCCGAGGCGGGAAGCGCGGACCATGCCTGAGCGCCCGCCCGTCTCCCCCCGCACGCTGACCACGCTGCTCAAACCCCGTTTGTGGTCCCTGGGTATCCGTCGAGATGGTCGCGCCGATCGCCTGTCGACCCGACACGGGATCCGGCAGGTCGTCATCACCTTGATCGGCGTACTCTTCTGGGCGCTGATCTTCACCATCAGTCGGCGGGTACTGACCTACTTCAAGAATATCGAACTATTGGGCGATCTGCTGGCGTTCAAGTTGCTCGCCATGCTGCTGGTAACCCTCTTCTCCCTCCTCATTTTCAGCAATATCCTGGCGGCGTTGACCAAGCTCTACCTCAGCCGCGACCTGCAGCTGGTGCACGCCCTGCCGCTGCCGCCCCATCTGCTGTTCGCCGCCCGCTGGCTCGAGGGCACCGTCGACAGTGCGTGGACCGTTCTCCTTTACAGCATGCCCGTGTTCATCGCCTACGGCATGGTATTCGCCGCGCCCCTGCAATACTATCCCATCATGCTGCTGACGGAGGTGAGTCTGGCCCTGATCGCCGCAGCCCTGAGCTCCGGTGCCGTGATGCTGGCCGTATTATGGATCCCCGCCAGCAGGATCCGCACCCTCTTTCTGGTGTTGGGCGTGATCCTGTTCATCATCCTGCTCGTCACCTTCCGCATGCTGCGGCCCGAACGACTGGCCGATCCCGAAGCCTTTGCCACGGTGGTGGCCTATCTGGATACCCTCCAGGCCCCCAACTCCCTCTATCTGCCCAGTTCCTGGGCGTTCAGCGCCCTGCACAGCACGCTCACCAGAGCGACCGCTTTTCCCCATCTGGACCTGGCCCTACTGCTCAGCAGCGCCGGCGCGCTGTGCGGCCTGATGGTATGGGCGGCGGCACGGCTCTACTACCCCGGCTACTCTAAATCCCAGACCGCTGGCCTGCGACCGCTGGGCCAAGGCATTTTCAGCGGCCGAGGTCTGCAGCGCTGGGTCGTGGGGCCCCAAACGGCCATCGCCCTCAAAGAGATCCGCAGCTTTCTGCGCGACCAGGCGCAATGGACCCAGCTCTTCCTGATCTGCGCCCTGGTGGTGATCTACCTGTTCAACTTCAAAGCCCTGCCCCTGGAGAGGGCCCCGATCAAAACCATCTACCTGCAGAACTTGCTCAGCTTTCTCAACGTCGGCCTGGCCAGCTTCGTTCTCACCGCCATAGCGGCCCGTTTCGCCTTCCCTGCCGTCAGCAACGAGCGCGAGGCGATCTGGATCATTCGCGCCGCGCCCCTCTCCCTGAAGCGTTTCCTGTGGATCAAATTTGCGGCCTATCTAGTTCCCCTTCTGCTTCTGACCGAGATCCTGGTCGTGGTCACCAACCTGCTGCTACAGGTCACGCCCTTCATGATGGCCATCTCCACCATCACCATTCTCCTCGTGGTTCCCGGTGTGGTCTCACTGGCAGTGGGGTTGGGCGCTGCCTATCCCAACTTTAAGGCCGAAACACCAGCGCAAGCGGCCACCGGTTTTGGCGGCCTGCTCTTCATGATGCTGGCCGCCATCTATATCGGCACCGTGTTGGTACTCGCGGCGGGACCCGTCTACACCATCATGCGCGCCGGTTTCCTGGGACGGGAATTGGTGGCGCGCGAACAGATCTGGGTCTTCATGAATTTCGGGCTCTCGCTGGTCATCCATCTCTCCATCATCCTCTACCCAATGCGCTGGGGGGAGAAGCGCCTGACCGATCATCTGCAATAATTCCCGATAGATGAATCCGAATCCCACCAGCGCTGGCAGCGCTGCTTGGCCAGATGGACAAGCGGGGCGCGGCATCAAGGCCGGGTCGACACCCGCGCACCGCTGCGCCGGGAGACCCCGTGCGCGTCGCAAGCGCCCAGCGCAGCGTCACCGCCTGCGCCCCGCGGCGCAGCCAGCACCTCAGCCATGCGATTTGGCCAGCAATCGATACACCAGCAGGCTGGCCAGCCAAGCGGCATCCTCGGGTGAAAGCAGCTCTTTGATGCCGGCATCGAAGAGAATGTTGGCTTCGGCAGGAAACTCTTCATCCCCCAGGTAGAGGATCAGCTGCAGGGGGGCTTTGGGGAAGAGGGTGAATTCATAACCAGCGTCACCGGCCGCGACCGCCCGTCCCTGCAGGGCGGCGGCGGCAGCGTGAAACCCGTCCAAGCGCTGGCCGAAAACTTTCTTGAGGGGATCGATGGCGCGCTTTGCGAAAACGCTGAAGTAAAAGCCGGCGCCGGGGATCTCACGATAGGCCACCCAGCGGCCGAGAATCTGGCCCTTCAACGCCCCCTGTAGATAGTGCAGAATCAACACCTGCTCCTGGAGGGGGATCTCCTTGTCCGGTGCAGCGGGATCGCCGAAAGCGAAGTCGGGATAGGAGAGGTGATAGGTGCGGTCCAGAAAAGGGGTCACCAATCCTTTGTCGCCATCGGCGGTAAATCCAGAGCGCTCCACCAGGGTCGCCAGAGGCACCTTGGTCAGCGCCACCGCCGCCAGATCGATGGCACCCTGATAGTCGTCCGTTCTTGCCAAATTTCTCCTCCCTTTCCATCGAATGGCCCGAAGGGCCCTGTTCTTTAACAAGAAAGCCTCTCCTCCGTTACGGAGGGGAGGCCATCATCTTGTAAGACGAAAAAGCGGCGCTTAAAATTGGGATTTAGGGCCAAGATCAATTCGGCGCCAAGTTTCAAACCGGTGGCATACGTCTGTATGTCGAGGAGTTGAAACTTGGCGCCAACCCAGATATTGGCCTTAAAGACGATTTTAAGCTTAGACTTCCAGCCAGCTGTCCGAGTACAGCGTCTTGCCCAAAATCACGTCCACCGTCTTGGCGTAGTCGAGCAACTCCTTGGAGAGGCTGCCGCGATCGGGCTCATTGCCGTCCAACATACCGTAGATCAGATCGACGATATCCTGGCGTTCGCCTTTGGCCACGGCGATGAGGGCGTCGTCGCGCGGGTCGGCGATGACCGACTCCATGCCGCATTTCTCCAGCATCACCATGTAGGTGATGTTGAGCATGGGGCGCAGGTGTTCGGGGGGCCCGTTGGAGATGTTGGAGAGGCCGCAGGTGGAGCGGGCGCCCGGCGACATGTCGGGAATCATCTTCTGGAACTCCATCAGGCTGAGGGCCTGGGGCTGCTGGATGTTCACCGGTGTGACGATGCCGTCAACCCAGATCTTCTCGTTGGGGATGCCGGCCTCGTTGGCAAAGTAAAGCAGCTCCACGCAGAGGGCGGCGCGCTCGTTCTCGTCGCGGGGCAGTCCCTCGGGACCCCACATGAGGGCGATGAAGTCGGCGTTGTATTCGGCCGCCATGGGTACCATGCGCTCGTAGCGTTCGGGCCGCACCATGATGGAGTTGATGATGTGGGGGGTGCCGCTGGGCACCTGTTTGATCACCTTGAGTGAGGCTTCGATGGCGTCGATGTTGGAAGTGTCCAGGGCGAGGGGGATATCGGGCACCACATCCTGCACCACCTCGACCACCCACGGCATCAACTCGTGACCATCTTTTTTGGCCGGACCCAAGTTGATGTCGATGTAGTCCATCTTCTTTTCCTTCTGGAAAAGGGCCTCCTCCTTGATCGGCTTCGGGTCACGCTCTTTGAAGGCCCGTCCGATCTTGGTGGAGATCACGTTCAAGCTTTCACCAATGAGTAGCATAACGCCTCCTGTTGCAAATAAACCAAGGGAACCTGGGCGTCGCAGGGACGCCCAGGCAACGTAATCCAAATACTACCTGTCGCGCAGGAAGCCCGGAATATGGGCGGCCTCACGCGGCCCGACAACGATGTTCCAGCCGGGCAGCTCCTCCTCCACATCACCGGCGATGGCGGCAGCGTAGCCCGGAATGATCAGGTCCTGGTGCTTGACCTTGTCCATGATGCCGCTCTTCTTGACGAACATGCCCACATCGTCGCCGGCGAACTTGCCCGCCGCCCAGGCGGTCAGCACGCTGAGGCCCTCGGCATCCTTGATCAGCAGCCAGGTGGGCACCTTGGAGCCCTCCACCTCGCCGCTGACGATGAAGTAGGTTAGCGCAAAGTTGGTGGTCACGAGGACAGGGGAGTTCTCATCGGGGTTGCCGATCTCGTAGATGCCCTCGGTCACCGTCATGGGCCGCTGGGGATCGGTGAAAATGTTGAGGCGCTCGAGCAGCAGGGGGAAGAGGCTCTCACCGGCGAATTCGGACAACACCACGATACCGCCGTATTTGGCGATGTGCATGGCGGCGATCATGGTCTCCATGTCGAGGTTGGACGCCATTTCGCAGGGGAAGGTGATCACCGGGAAACCCACCGAGCGGTTGCCGTTTTTGAGGGCCGCGCGGCGGATGGCGATGAGATCGTCGTTGGATTGCTTGATCTCGCGGGATCCCGGATCGAGGACCAGATCCTTGATCCCCATGCCGGTGAGCTTGTCGGAGAGCGCCACCAGACCGTCGACAGAATCGGCCTTGACGGCGACGGGCAGGTCGTTGGCCTTGGCCAACTCGCCCACGGCATCCACGTTGGCCTCGGTGGCCGCGTAGACCAGTGGCCGTTTGAAGGCGCTAGCCGCTACACCGGCCGTCAGCACCTCCACGTCGTCGCTCATGAGGATGAGGTTGAACTCGGAGGTTTCAGCAATGGTTTTGGCGGCGGCGGCAAAGGCGTCCTTGTCCCCGTTTACGTCTTTGAGGACGATCAGTTCCGGGCGCAGATTGAGCCCCACGCGTTCGAACTGAAAGGCGTTCCAGATCTTCAGTTTGGCTTCCAGATCGGAGGCCCCGGTGTCGGATCCCACCAGGGCCGCCAGCAGGGTCGGATTGTAGAAGGTCTTCTCGTGACGGTATTGGACGGTCTCACCGCCCACAGTGGCTTTGCGCACCCCGTTGCCCATCACGACCGGGCGGATGGGGGGCGCCGATGCTTCGGCCAGCTTTTCACGGGCCTCGTCGGATACATACGGGCAGCTGTCCAACTCGGCCTTGCCCGACGCCAGGTTCATGGCGAAGGCCAGACAGGTGGGCACGCCGCACTCCTTGCAGTTGGTCTTGGGCAGGAGTTTGAATATCTGAATACCGGTTAATGCCATTATCGTCTCCTTATTCTATTCCGGATCACGAATTCACGCATTCAGGATCTTGTGCTGGGCTCAATAGCGGCAGCCGGCTGTCTGAACCCCGGCAGGCGGCAGATCCTGCCGGGGTGTTTGTCCAATTGACACCAGATACCGCTTGATCGCAGTGCGCATTGGCCAATGAGGCCTTATTGACCATTGAGGCCTCATTGACCATTGAGGCCTCATCAACCAATGAGGTCTCATTACCCGATGAGGGGATCCATGGAGAGGGCCGGATGACCCTTTTCCTGGAGGTAGGGCAAAATCTCCTCTTCGGTGATACCCACTGTCTCGTCGGCGATCTTGTCGATCAGATCGGGGTGGCCCAATTCGGCACCGCGTTTTTCCAGGCGCTCCTTGATCTCATCCTTGAGGCTCTTGGGCATCCAGACCATGCGCAGCAGCCCACCGTCGCCGAGAATGAACTTCTTCTGGGTGATGTTGAACTTACTATGGCCCACAAAACCCGGTGAGGAAGCCCCGCCGCCCATGACACCGGCCAGGGTGGTGAACTTCATTCCACAAGGAGTTTCGCCAGCATATTCGCGGTTGACCGTCATGACCCCGTTGCACGAGGGCAGCATGGCGGCGATGCACTCGCAGCAGCCGCAGGTGGTCATGGGATCGACCACCATGGAGTAGAAGTTGTAGCTCTCGATGGCGCCGCGGGAGGCCTTCTTGATGAACTCGTTGACCCCGGCGAACTGGCCCAGAACCGGATCCAGGACCTCGCCCTTTTCGATGGGCTGGTTGGGGCCGGTGGGATTGATCTCGAAGGAGGCCTTGCAGTCCATCCAGTTGTAGGCGCCGCAGAGACCGGTGCGCTCGGGGGAGACGGTGCACACGTGCGTGGGCGCGAAGCTCTGGCAAAGGGTGCAGCTGTAGAAGGTTTCCACATCCTCGTCGGTCATGTTCTCCACGCGCTCGTCCCTGCGCTTGTAGGCCGCGCGCGCTTCGGTGGTGAGTTTCTCCACATCCTCTTGGTTGGTGTAGAGGGTCACCTGAACCTTGTCGAGAATCTTGTTGAAGTCCTGATGGAACTTGGCGTGCAGCACCACGCCGATGTCCTTCAGGGTGAAGCCCTTCTCCACGGCGGCCTTGCTGATGCGGACCCAGGCGATGTCGCGCTGGCCGATGTGCATGACGCCCTGGATGTAGTTGATCAGGTGGTGGGTTTGGCGCTCCAGGATCGGTTCGAAGTCCTCCTGGAATTCACGGCCGGCCACCTGCATAAAGATGCCCAGCGGAAAGGTGTCGCCCTCATTGATGTCGGCGATGTCGGGGCCGACGACGGTGACTTTGCCGTCCTCGATCTCGTTCATCTCGGCCATCCTGAGGAACTCGGTGCAATTGGTCTTGCCGCCACCGGCCTGGCTGTACAAGTCGGCCCCGCGGACACGCTCACCCTCGTAGGCCGGACCGAAGGCCAAGGGGATGTCGATCTCGGCCACGGTGGTCTTGAGGCCGCGCACCTCCACCGATTTCTGGACCATCTCGCTATGGGGCACATTGGCGACCACATGCTCGTAGGTGCAGATACCCGTGGGCAGAATCTCGGGAATGTCGGTGTCGGCGATGGTGGGGAAGCCCCAGTTCACGCAGCCGGCCGCCGCTGCGGCCCACTCGGCGTTGACGTCGCCCAGGGCGTTGACGAAGGCAAAGATACGGTCTTTGTTGTACATCAGGATCTTCTTGTGGTCGCCCGGGGTGACGCCACCAAAGGCCATGGCAGCACGGTTGGCGAAGCCGAGGGCGAAGATGGCCGACGAGATGTCGGGACCGAAGGGCACGATACGCGTTCCCCAGCCCACCTGGACGTCCATTTCACGGAGCTGGTCGATGACGGTGGTGCCGTTCTGGTTGGCCGCGCAGAAGATATAGAGGCTGCGCTTCTGATACTCCTCGACGATCTCCTTGGCGATCTCGGGGGTCGGGGCGGCGCCCACGATGGCGGCGAAGCCGGGGGCCGAACCGTCCACGAACTCCACCCCGCGTTTGCGCATGATGGTGTCGTCGGCGGCACCCAGCCAGATCTTGCCGGCGTCTTCATCCACATCCTCGCTGGGCAGGTAGAAGTCGGGATCCTCGAGGTAGCGCAGGGCCTCGTCCAGTTCGAAGCCGATGAGGCCGGCCATACCGGCGTCAAGTAGGGGCCCGAGGTAGGGCAGATGGTTGTGACCCTTGACATGCGGGGGGAGGAGTTTGCGGGCGAAGCCCAGCGGTTTTTGCATATCCTCCAGGGTCTCCACCTTGAGGCCCAGGAGGGAGTAGATTACCGGCAGGAAGTAGGCGGTGTTGGGAAAGCCAACCTTGGTGTCGGCGTCATAGGTCTCCAGAGCTCTCTTGAGACGCCCTTCGACCTTGGAGATAATGTTGTAACCACCCTGGATGGCGGCGAATGCAACTAAGCGAGACATAAAGTCCTCCTTCGTTGAGGATATTGTTTGGAGTGAATTCTTAGGCTTCGAGCTTCTGACGATCTTCCATCGACATCAGCTGGCGCTCGCGGGCCTTGTCGATGCCGAGCTCTTTGCGCTTCTGATCGATATGGGCGATCATCAGACGTGCCATTTCGAGCGGATCGGGGGCGATATCCCATTTGCCGCCGTAGAGCTTCTCGATGTCCTTCCGCAGGTAATCGCCGAAGACCGGCGCACCGCTGATGGGCAGTGTAATGCCGAAGAGGGTGTAGACACCCGAGGTGACAAAGTACTGACCGATGGCGATCGCCTTCTCGCTCATCCATTCCGGTGCGGCGCCGGCCGCCGGCAGGTCGCAGAGATCCTTGCCCAGACCGCCGGCCTTGACCACTTCCGTGGCCGCGAGGAGGATGCGGCTGTTGTCAACGCAGGAGCCCAGGTGCAGGACGGGTGGAATCCCCACCGTTTCGCAGACCTCCTTGAGGCCCGGCCCGCAGTAGACGCCGGCGGCTTCCGGTGTGAGCAAGCCCTCCATGGCGCAGGCGATGCCGTTGCAGCCGGTGGTGAGGACGATGACGTCGTTCTTGATCAGCTCCTTGACCAGGGTGATGTGGGCTTCGTTGTGGCGCGAACGGGCGTTGTTGCAGCCCACCACACCGGCGATGCCCCGGATACGACCGTTGATGATGTTGTCGTTGAGAGTATAGTAGGTGCCGCGGAAGGTGCCGCCCAGGTGGTACTCGATCGACTCCACGCCAAAGCCGCCGATGGCCGAGGCCTTGTGCTGGGGAATCATCACCTCGCTGCCGCGATTTCCAAAGTTGTCGATGGCCATCTTGACGATCTTCTCGGCGTCCTCCAAGGCGTGGTGCTCATCGAACTCGATGTGGACCACGTTGTCCTGCTCCATCTTCGCCATGGGATGGGTGGTGACCAGCTTGGTGTGGAAGCACTTGGCCACGTTGGCCAGGTTCTGGAAGACACACTGCACATCGACCACCATGGCGTCGCAGGCGCCAGTGATAATGGCCAGCTCCTGCTGGAGGTAGGTGCCGGCCTGGGGCACGCCGTGGCGCTGGAAGATCTCGTTGGCCGTGCAGCAGATCCCGCCGAGCTGAATCCCCTTGGCACCCTTGGACTTGGCGTAATCCAGCATTTCCGACTTCTGGGCAGTGGCCACGATCATCTCGGAGAGCACGGGTTCATGGCCGTGGACGATGATGTTGACGTGGTCGACCTTCATCACGCCCAGGTTGGCTTCGGCCTGGAGGGGATAGGGCGTGCCGAAGAGGATGTCCTGGAGGTCGGTGGCCAGCATGGAGCCGCCCCAGCCGTCGGCCAGTGAGGCGCGGCTGCACTGCTTGACGATGTTCTTGTAGTCCTGATCCACCCCCATGTGGGTGCGGTGCATGATGTCGACGATCTCGCGGTCGATGTTGCGCGGTTTCACACCCGCTTTGGTCCATTTCTCGTACAGCGGCTCGGGCGCGCGTTTGAGATACATCAACTCGCCTTCCGGTTTGCCCCACTCGGCCAGCGCCTTCTCACCGACCTCTACGGCGATCTCGTCGGTGTCCCGATCCATCACTTCGCCGTCGACCTCCACGGTGGTGTCGATGCCCATCACCTTGGCGACCGCCAGCAGTTTGTTCACGTCTTTGATCTTGTAGGCGTCGGTCTCCTTGCGGGCGGCGGACACAAACACCTCCGCGACGGTTCGGCCGTGGTCGGAGTGGGCGGCCGCACCGGCGGCCACCATACGGGCGAAATTGCGTGCCGAGATGGTGTTGGCGGTGGCGCCGCAAAGGCCTTTGCGGGTGTCCTCACCCTCGATGCCCCCCTTGGGCAGGGGCAGGCGGCAGGGGCCCATGGCGCAGTTTTTACAGCAGATGCCCTGGATGCCGATGTTGCAGGGCTTCATCTGCTCGGCGCGATCGAATACGGTGTCGATGCCCAGGGCTTGGGCGCGTTTGATCATCTCCTGGGTGGCGGGATCGATGGATGCGCCGATGGGGTCAGCCAGCTTGGGTGCTTTGGCTGCCTTTTTGGCTTTGATTGCTTCTGCCATCAGAGGTTCCTCCTCGTAATTATTTGAAGTCGCAAACAGCTCTCACAACAACGATTGCAGCACAGGGGCCAGGTCTAGTAGAGCGGCACCCGTCGGTGGACACGGTCCAGCCGGCTGAGCATCCTCTCCAAAGGATCGGTCTGAATTTCGGCCGCCGTCTTGGACACCTCTTCATCGCCCGCCGCTTCCTTGCGTTTGGCCAGCAAGGCTTCGCGCTCGGCGGTCCGTTTCTGGCGAAGGGAGTCCTCTTCGGCTTCGCGCTTTTCGTTCTCGGCCTTCAACTTGGCCGCTTCCTCCGCCTTGGCCTTGGCTTCGGCTTCCGCCTTGGCTTTGGCCTCCGCTTCGGCCTTGGCTTTGGCCTCCGCTTCGGCCTTGGCTTTGGCCTCCGCCTCGGCCTTGGCTTTCGCTTCCGCCTCCGCTTTGGCCTTGGCCTCGGCATCTGCCTTCAGCTGGGCGTCGTCCACGGCGGGTGCCGCGGCGGCCGGGGCAGCCTCTGCCGGCTTGGGCTCGGCCTTGGGCGCAGCCGCGGCGGCCGGTGCTGCCGGCGCTTCCTTCTTGGCGGCTGCGGCAGGAGCTGCCGGGGCGGCCTTTTTGGCCGGGGCGGCGGCTTTCTTCTCTTCGGCGATGGTCAGATCGGGTTCGGGCGCCAGGGCGGCCAGGTCGAGGTCAACATCATCGAGTTGCTTGGCGATGCCGGCCACTTCCTGAGCGCTGCCGCCATTCATGAAGATGTCGATGTAGGCCTTGACCATGCGGATCGACTCGGGATGCCGCATGATGAGCACGTCGCTGCCAGACACCAGGTAGCTGATGGCGCCAACGGCTTCCATGAGAATGCCGCGTTTCTCGGGGTCGCCCAGGGTGGGCGCTTCATCGGCCGACTGCTTGGCCTCCTTGCACTTCCAAACCTCGTTGCCCAGATTGTTGATGATCGGCATCTGGAGTTTGTCGTCGCCTTGGGCCAAGGCCGCCATGCGCAGGCGCTCCATGACCGAGTAGCTGTACTCGAGACCATATCCGAGGCCACCGGTGGTGGGATCGATGATCACCTTGTCCATGGGAACGCCCAGGTTCTCCAGCAGGATGTTGACCTGTTTGGCAAGGTTGACGTCGATGGGCGAGGAGGAGATCACGGTATGGCCGTAAGCCATGCAGGCAGCCCCGATCCCCTTGTGGTTCTTGTCTTCCACCGGGCCGAGGGTCAGGCTGGCGCCCTGGCACTTTTCGGCGATCTCTTTGAGGACCGCTTCGTCCTTGTCGATATTGGCGGTTCCCCACACGATGAGGGGCACGTCGATGGCGTCCAAGACCGTCTGCACACCGGCAGCCGCGTCGGCCGGTGAAGCGTCTTCGCCGTTGGGGTCGGTGCTCTTGAGCTGCAGGACGATCATCTCCGCCCCGTAATCCTCCACGCACTTCTTGGCCCAAGCGGCCGGATCGCCAATGACGTCTTTGAAGGGGGCCACGGCAGCCTCTGGCCAGTCCTCAGGCTTGGTGTCCCAAATCTCCATGGCAATGCGGGGCTTGTTGGGCATCTCGCCCTCGAATTGATAGAACGGGTAACAGGACTCCCCTCCGACGGTCACCGCCTTATCCCCTTGACCGAGGGTGATCGGCTTGATGACGCCCGAGTATGTCTCCTTTTCGAATTCGAAACCCAATGTAACCTCCTTGTTGCAATACCGGAAATGTGTCGTGCTGTCGGTTAACGATATGTGAACTCAAACGCACACGCAAAAAGGGCAGAACCTTTCGAAACTACGCGCTATCAGCCTCCTTTCTTCGTTTTTTTAAACGCTGTAACTTGAGATTCGTCAACGGCTGGCAGCTGCCGTTTGAAATATAGGGGTGCAGGGCGGGCCCCTGAACGGGGCATGGGGTGGGGTGGGTGGGTGGTTGTCGTGTATGAAAGCTCTCTGTGCAATGCCGGCCTCGTTCGCGAACGACGCGGAACATCCTCTCCGTATATGGTATGCCCCGCTCGGGGCCCGATTCAGTCGGTGCTGCTATCTGTGAAAATGGGTCTGGGAAACAGACCAGAGAGTGGCGAATAGACAAAGGTATTCATTATAGATGGAGACGTTTTTTGTCAATAGATGAGTATCTGTAAATCGCAATTTGAAACTAAACCGGCTTCATGTTCTGGGGGCGCCGGCAACCGGCGCCCGCGGCCGATTTGGGCGGCTTGGCGGCATCGTTGAACCGGCGTCTGCGGCCGGTCCGCAGCGGGGTCGGACGGGCCCGCCACCAGCAGCGCAGCGAGGTTCGCTTGGACAGCTCCGCCGATCCGCCCTGAGGCCGGCTCAAGATCGGGCGCCTGTGCCCTCGACGCCATCCTGTCGCTGGGCCAGACGACGCTGCAGTCGAGGGAACTGATCGATGTTGGTATGGGGCAAAAAAAGGGCTGCCACGTAATTGTCCATGTATGAGGGCGTCTCCGACAGCTCGAAATTGGTCATGTTGCGGGTCACAGTGACCACGTCGCGACGGATACGGTTGGTCAGGGCGCTCATGCGGGCTCCCAGGAGGCTGGCGTTGCCGATGAAGGTGACCTTGCGATGATCGATCTCGGGCAGCAGGCCGATCACCATGGCCTTCTCCAGGTCGATATAGCTGCCGAAACCACCGGCCAGGATAATGCGGTCCAGATCCTCCATCTTCATGCCCACCTCCGCCAGCAGGGTCTGGCAGCCGCTGTAGATGGCGCCCTTGGCACGAATCAGGTTCTCCAGGTCGATCTCGGTGAGGGTGATGTCGCGCCCGATCTGGGTTTGATCGGCCCAGGCGAGGACATACTCGACGACACCGTCTGTTGCGCGGATCCGCGGCGTGTCCAGATCCCGGTTGAACTTGCCCAAGTTGTTGATGATGCCCAGCTCGAACATCACCGCCGCCATGATTATGAGCCCCGAACCGCAGATCCCCTTGGGGCGCTGGTTGCCGATGGTGATCAGCATCGGCTCTAAGGTAAGGGGGTCGATGGAGAAGTCCTCGATGGCGCCCCGGGCGGCGCGCATGCCGTGCTGGATCCCGCCACCCTCCAGGGCCGGACCGGCGCTGCAGGCCGCGCAGGCGAACCAATCCTTGTTGCCGATGACGATCTCGGCATTGGTGCCGATGTCCATGAAGAGGGTCAGCTCGTCGGAGAGGTAGAGCTGGGAGCCCATCACCCCCGCAACGATGTCGCCCCCCACGTAGCTGGACACGGCCGGGTAGACCAGGGCGTTGGCGAAATCGTTGAGGTCGATGCCGAGCGTGCGGGCCGGTACCGGCGGATAGAGGGTGGCCGCCGGCACATATGGTGAACGCCGAATGTAGCGCGGGTTCACCTTGAGAAACAGCTGGGTCATGGTGGTGTTGCCCGCCAGAGTGATGGAAGAGACATCCTCCCGGTCCACATGGCCCCGCTTGAGCAGCTTGGCGATGATGTCGTTGATGGCGCCCACCACCACCTGGTGAAGCGTCTCAAGCCCGTCGCCCTTTTCGGCGTACATGATGCGGGTGATAACGTCTTCGCCATAGCTGATCTGGGGGTTGAAAACCCCGTAAGCGCTGACCACTTCGCCGGTGATCAGGTCGATGAGCTGGCCGTAGAGGGTGGTGGTGCCGATATCCACGGCAATGGCGTAGTTGCGGTCCGTGGTGTCCCCCGGCTGGACATTGATGATCTCGCTCTTGCCCACGTCGAAGACCGGCCGGGCGATGATGGCCGTGATTTTGAAATCGCTGGCCCGCAGGATATCGGGCAGCTTGCGGATCACCTCGATATTGCAGGTGATGCGCCCCTCGCCATGGGCCAGTTTGAGGTGACTGATCAACCGGGTGACGTCGGGCAGGTGGTCCTGGGCGTCGGGCTCGGGCAGTTCAATGTAAATCTCCTCCACCGGGGGCAGAAATAGGCCCTCCTCCTTGAAGGCGTTAAAATCGAGCTGCTGGATACGGGCCGTCCGCCGCGGCGTGGCCGCCATGTTCAAGACACTGGTGTCGATGCTCGATTCGACGGGTATGCGCACCGTTACATCGGTGTCGACCGTCGCCTTGCAGGCCAGCCGGAAGCCCTCGGAGCGGTCCGCCTCGCTGAGGCGCTCGCTGAGGCCGCCCTCGACCTGGCCCGCCTCGATCTGAACCCGGCATTTGCCGCAAACCCCGTCGCCGCCGCAACTGGCGTTGATATGAACGCCGGCCTCAATTGCCGCCCGGATCAGGCGGGTACCCGCGGAAACGGCGATCTTTTTCTCATGGGGAAGAAAGGTGACGGTGACGTTTGGCATGCGGCCCTCTCTCGTGGGTTCGTCAATTGCGGTGATGCATCACTGCATCGCTTCGCCGGGGCAGAACGATGCGAGCTATATCCAAATATAATAAGGATCCGGAGCGCAGGATCCGATCATCTTGCAGTGGTTGCCTTTGCCGCAGCCCCTAAATGCGACAACCCCATATCGGCCGCGGCGCCGAGACACCACGCTTGGTTCGATTCAAGCCCGCCGATCCCAAAAGGCCGGGAGCGGTCGGGGGGTATCGGCGGCGTCACCCCACGATCGGCTCAACCCGCAAGCGGTTCGTCGAACCGGCAGCTCAGGCGGATCATGCCGCCCTCCAAGGCGGTGTGGGCCGTGTAGGGCAGGCACTGGAAGAGGTGGACCATGCCATGGTTCTCGGGGGTTGTGTAGGCCACGAGACCGGCGATGCCGTTGTCCCGGGCGCCTTCGGCCAGCTTGCTTTGCAGAAGACGCCCCAATCCTTTGCCCTGCCAGGCGGTACTGACCGAGAAGGCGATCTCGGCCAGGTTGGTGGCCGGATCGAGGAGATACTCTCCGATGCCCACCACCTGACCGAATCCGAACTCCCCCACCACGGCCACCATGGTCAGGTTGTTGACGTAGTCCACCTGGGACACGGTTCCCACCTCGTCGCGGGTGAAGCTTCGCTTGTTGTGGAAAAAACGGGAGCGCACGTCCTTCGCGTCCAGACCATAAAAATGTTCCTGGATGCGGCGTTCGTCCACCGGCTTGGCCGGTCGGATGGTGACGCTCATGTTGTCGATCTCGAAGCTCTCCTCCAGCCGCAGGGGGTAGACCCCGTGGATGGCGTCACCGACCACGCGCTCCTTGTTGAGGAGCTTCATCTCGCGGGCGGCGTCGAACAACTCGTCGCGGTAATCGGGGTGGGCGATGCTGATCATGGCCAGGGCCCGCTCCTGTAAACTCTTGCCGAAGAGGTTGACCAGACCGTACTCGGTGCAGATGTAATGCACATCGCCGCGCGGCACCACCACGGCGATATCGTTCAATTGCGGGACGATGCGGCTCTTGGCACCGCGCATGGCCGTGGAGGGCATCATCAGGATGGACCGCCCGCCCTCACTGAGGGCCGCGCCGCGGGCAAAATCGAGCATTCCACTGACGCCGGAAAAATGGTTGTAGGGCAGTGCGTCGGCCGCCACCTGACCGGTCAGGTCCATGGCCATGGCCACATTGAGGGCCAGCATGCGGTGGTGGCGAGCGATAACGGTCGTTCGGTTGACATAGTCCGAAGGGTGGAACTCGATGGCCGGATTGTCATTGATGAACTCGTAGAGGTTTTCGCTGCCGATGGCGGTGCTGGCCACCATCTTCCCGTTGTTGAAGCCCTTGTGGCGGTTGTTGATCACGCCGCGGGAGAAAAGGTGCATGATCGATTCGGTGAGGAACTGGCTGTGAACCCCCAAATCGTTCTTGTCCGCCAGGGCCAACAGGGTGGCTTCCGGCGTGGTACCGGGATTGATCTGCAGAGTGGCACCATCCTCCACCAAGCGTGCGATGAGCCTGCCGATGGTGCGCCCCGCGTCGGTCTCGGGGCCTGGGGTCACGGTGAGGAGGGGCTCCTCGTGGGGGACGAGGAGGTCCACCTCGTTGAGGTGCAGAAAGCTGCGCCCCAGAACCCGCGGCATGCGGGGGTTGATCTGGGCGATGACCAGGTCGGCGGAGAGGGCCGCCGCCAGGCTGATGTCCACCGACACGCCCAGACTGAGCCAGCCGAAATCATCGGGGGGCGTGGTCTGGATCAGCGCCACGTGGATCGGCATGCGCCGGCTCCGGAAGAGACCCGGAATGGCCGACAGGTTCATGGGCGTTATAAACCGCGCCTTTTCGGCCAGGGCCCGCGGGCGGGCAGAGCCCAGATAGAACTGCCGAACGTTCCATCCGCTGTCATCCTCCGGGGACGCCTCGGCGGTCCGGCTTGTCAGCGGCGTGCTCTCCATGGACATGAGGCGCAGGATCTCCAGGTCGGCGATGCTGTCTCGGGCGTCGCTGAGGGCCCGCACCAGATGCTGCGGCTCACCGCAGGAGGATCCGATAAATACCCGCTGGCCCGGCTGGATACAGCCGATGGCCGTCCCCGCACTGACCTGCTTTTCCACGTAGGCATCTGCCCAATAGGATGTGTTCGACATGCGCCGACCTCCATGTGCCAGAGCCCCTCAACGAAAAGGGTCAAGGGCGGGTATCGCTTGGGAAAACGCACGCATCGCAACGGCACGATACGCGGCTGAAGGGAGGCGGATCACAGGTACCTGCCCCTGCCTGCGCACTATTAGCCCCTTGCCCTGCTTCGTGCAAGATTAGATGTGAAAATCGGTGCGCCGCCGTCGCTGCCGGACCGCCTTGGGAGTTGACTTTTTGATGATATTCTATATAAATCAATTTATTGAATCGGATTCTGTTTGTGATGCACCGGCAGTGAAAGTGGGCTTGCGGCTGAGATCAAAATGCGTGCAACCGGCGCTTAAAAACCAAGGTGTGTAACGGGAGAGAGGCGACTCTACCCGTTTTTTATTGGATGTGGGCGCACGGAGCAGCGACCAAGGACTGGAATGGAACTCCTCAAGAAATTTTGTTACGGCGTCGACACCCTCAACACCTGGGTTGGGCGCTTCGTGGCCTGGACCACGGCACTCGTGGTCGTGGTGGTCTTCGTGGACGTGGTGATGCGCTACGCCTTCAAAACCAGCTTCGTCTTCACCCAGGAGATGGAGTGGCACCTGTTCGCATTCATCTTTCTCATCGGCGCCGGCTGCACCCTGTTGCGCGACGGCCATGTGCGGGTGGACATCTTTTACCAGCAGTTCAGCTCGAAAACCAAGGCGTGGGTCAACCTCGTCGGCGTGCTGCTCTTTCTCATCCCCGGCTGTTACATGATCATCTCCACCTCCCTGAACTTCGTCCAGGCCGCTTTCGCCGTGATGGAGGGCTCTCCCGATCCCGGCGGCATCCCGTACCGCTGGGTGCTCAAGGCCTGTATTCCGGTGGGCTTTACCCTGGTGCTGCTGCAGGGTCTTTCCCTGGGCATCAAGAGCTATTTCACCATCATCGGCCAGCCCTTCACCACTGGCATGGAAGAGGGGCGCTGATATGGAATGGTTCATGGAATTTCTCCCCGGCTGGATGTTTCTGGCCCTCACCATTCTTCTCATGGTGGGCTTCCCGGTCACCTTCACCCTCATGGGGACGGCCCTGTGCTTCGGCCTGATCGGCTTCGGCTGGTCTTTCTTCAATCTGCTGCCCCTGCGTATCTGGGGGGTGATGACCAATGTCACTCTATTGGCCGTGCCCCTCTTCGTCTTCATGGGCGTAATGCTCGAACGCAGCGGCCTGGCGGAGGAGCTCCTCGACACCATGGGCCTGCTCTTCGGCCGCATCCGGGGCGGTCTGGCGGTTTCCGTGGTGGTGGTGGGCGCCCTGTTGGGGGCATCGACCGGCATCGTGGGCGCCACCGTGGTCACCATGGGCCTGCTGGCCGTGCCCACCATGCTCAAACGCGGCTACTCCAAACCGCTGGCCACCGGTACAGTCTCCGCTTCGGGCACCCTGGGCCAGATCATCCCACCCAGTATCGTCCTGGTCCTCATCGGCGACATCGTCGGCGTGCCCGTGGGCGATCTCTTCATGGGCGCCGTTCTACCCGGGATGGTGCTGGTGGGGCTCTACATTCTCTACATCTTCATCGCCACCTTCATCTGGCCCGACGCAGCCCCGGCGATTCCCAAGGAGGAGCTGGCCGAACTCACCCCGGCGGTCCTCTTCCGCAAGGTATCGCGGGCCCTCTTTCCGCCCCTCTTTCTGATGGTGGCCGTGCTGGGATCGATATTCGCCGGCATCGCCTCGCCCACCGAGGCCGCCGCCGTGGGCGCCGTGGGGGCCACGCTGCTGACTGTCGCCAACCGCAAGTTCAGTCTCGACATCCTGCGCGATGTGATGCACGCCACCATGCAGCTGACCTGCATGGTCTTCATCATCCTGGTGGGCGCGGCAGCCTTCGGCCTGGTTTTCCGGGGGACGGGCGGCGACGAGCTGGTGCGGGAGTTTTTGGGCGGCATCGCCGACGCACACGGCAAATGGGTGGTGATGGCCATCGTCATGGGGCTGATCTTCATCATCGGCTTCTTTCTCGATTTCATCGAGATCACCTTTATCCACGTACCCGTTCTGGCGCCCATCATGATCGAGTTCGGTTTCGACCCGGTCTGGTTCTGCATCCTCATCGCCGTCAATCTGCAGACCTCCTTCATGACGCCGCCGTTCGGGTTCTCGCTCTTCTACTTAAAAGCGGTGACGCCGCCGGAGGTCCGCACCGGACACATATACAAGGGGATCATCCCCTTCGTGCTCTTTCAGCTGATCGGACTGCTCATCGTGGTTTTCTTTCCCCGTTTGGTCACTTGGCTGCCCCAGGTGGTGTTCGGGGGATAATGCAATAGGCAGGCGCACCCTTCGGACGACCGAGATCGGATCGCCCGTCGGGAGGACCATGAACAGGGACGGCCGGAGGCCGTCATGATGTTCCTTACCACCAACTCAGGAAGGGAGCTGCACATGATCAAGAGACGTGATTTTCTCAAGAAGGCGGGTACGGCCACCGCTGCAGCCGTCGCCACCACCGCGGTGTCGGCGCCCGCCGTGTGGGCCAAGGGCAAAACCTATAGCTGGAAGATGGTGACCACCTGGCCGCCCAACCTGCCCATCCTCCAAACCGGTGCCGTGCGCTTCGCCAAACGGCTCG
>JASJCL010000079.1 GCA_030066015.1 Desulfosarcinaceae bacterium
CGGCCCAGCATGACCGCCTGCCCGACTATTTCCACACGGAGAAGCTGCCGCCCCACGACGTCACCTTCGCCGTGAAGGACACGGAACTGGACGAAGTCTTCAACTGGTAGCCATGCCGAGGGAAACCCTCGGCAGCGGTGCCCGGACGGCGGGTTGCTGTGCCCAGCCGCCCTCCGGGCACCGGCGCACGTGGTCCGTCGCTCGACGGGGTAACGCCGTGCAGCCAACCTCAGCCGCGCACGGGATGATCCGGGCTTGATTTCGCCCGACAAGCGTGGTTGTCTGGATGGCACGGCGCCGCAATTGTAAAGCGCAGCCGTCGAAGGAGCCGTTGCCCCGCCGATGTGTGCACATCAATGGGCGGATGGGGGTGCCGCCCACCATTCTACCTCATGCAGGCCCCCGTTCCAGCGCTAGTGGGCACCCTTCGCTGGGGCAGCATCGCTGTTCACTTGACCGTCAATCCCATCTGGGGCGCACCTCGTGCCGCTATCGGATGCTGGTATGATTCGATCCCACACTGCACACCTGCAGGATACCTTCAGTCGTAAAAAAGGCCAGCGCCTGGGGGAGGCGCTGGTGGCCAACCTGGATCGTCCACCGGACGTTTGCTGGTTGTTCTGCGCCCCCAACAAGGGGCTCGCCGACTTGGTCGTCGGGGTCCATGAAGCCATCGAGGGCCAGCCCCTCATCGGCTGTACCACCGACGGTGAGATCTCCAGCGCCGGCTTCACGACGGGGTCCGCCGTCATCGGCGGCCTGGTGTCCGACCAGATCGTCTTTGAAGTGGCGGCCGTTGAGGATATCGGCGAGAACTGTGAACGCAGCGGCAGGGCCCTGGCGGCCGAACTGTCCCCCACGGTGCGCTATATCCAGTTGTTCTCCGACGGCATCACCGGAGACGGCAGTGCCCTCTTGCGGGGAATGCGGACCGAGTTGGCCGGCGATATCCCCATCGCCGGCGGTACATCCGGTGATGCCGGTCGCTTCCGCCAGACCTGGCAGTTTATGGGCAGGGAGATTCTCACCAACGCCGCCGTGGCGGTCGGCTTCAGCGGGGATTTCCATCTGGGAACCGGTGTCGACAGCGGCTGGTCACCCATCGGATTGCCCAAAAAGGTGACCCGCGCCGAAGGCAACATCCTCTATGAGCTGAACGGCGAGTCGGCCCTCGAGGTCTATGAGCGGTTTCTCGGTCGCCATGCCAAAGACCTGCCGGCAGTAGGCGTGGAATATCCGCTGGGGATCATCGACCCCACCCAGACGGCCGACAGCAGCGACGCGATGCTGCTGCGGGCGACCATGTCGGTGGACCGGGAGGCAGGGGCCATCCGCTTCGCCGGTGAGATCACCGAGGGCACCATGGTCTATCTCACCTGCGGTGACCGCAGCTCGATCCTGGACGCCACCGAAACCGCCATCCGGCATGCGATCGATGATCTGGGGCGCGATTCCACCCCGGTGCTGGTTTTCTTCTACTCCTGCATGGCGCGCAAAATGCTGCTGGGCCTGCGCACCCGGGAAGAGTTCGCGCGCATTCGTCACCACATCGCGGCAGAGGTGCCGGTAATTGGGTTTTACACTTACGGCGAGTACTGCCGTCCATGCACCGGGGCGCCGAGTGCGTTCCACAACGAAACCGCTACCATTTCGGTCATCGGAGTGTAAGCCGTGAATCGTACCATCATGCTTCGGAAAAAAGTGAGCGACTTGGAGGCCTTGCTCACCGTCTCCGAGCGCAAGGCCGACATCCTCACCAACCTCCTCAAGGAAGCCGGATCGGAATACGAACAGACACTCCAGAAGATCCAGGTCTCCGAGGCCAATTTCAGGGCGATTTTCGAAAACGCACCCGAGGCGATCTACATCATCGACATCGAAACCCGCCGCTTTCTAGACGGGAACCCCTATATCCAGAAGTGGCTCGGGTATACGCGCGAAGAACTTCGCCGCATGCGGTTGGAGGAGATCTTGGCGCCGGGAGCCGACCACGTCCAGGAAAATATCCGCAAGGCCGTCGATGAAGGGGTGGTCTATGTCCAGGAGCGCCGTTTCAAGAAGAAAAACGGCACCATCGTCGATGCCGAGGTGACCGGTACCATCATGGATTACGAGGGCCAGAAACGCTTTATGGCCCTTATCCGCGATATCACCGAACGCAAACAGATCGAGGCGCTGAGCCGCTACAAGGAGCTCTTCGAAAGCGTCAGTGACGCCGTCTTCATCAACGATGACCGAGGTCACTTTCTGGAGGTCAACGACGTGGCCTGTGACTGCTTGGGATATTCGCGCGCGCAATTTCTCGAGTTGACCTTGCGGGAGGTCACCAGCCCCCAATATCACGAAGTTCTGAAACGAATGGGTCAGCGCATTCACAAGGACCACTCCTACCAGTTTGAGCTGAGCCTGATCAGCCGCAGGGGGCTGACAATTCCCTTCGAATTTCAGGGACGTCTCATCTCCTACCACACCAAGACCGCTTTTCTCAGCGTCGCCCGCGACATGAGTGTGCGCAAGCAGCTTCAGGAAACCCTCATTCGTACTGAGCGGCTCTCTGCCGTGGGGGAGATGGCCAGCGGTGTCGCGCACAACTTCAACAACCTGCTGCAGATGATCATGGCGGGCGCCGAAGCGGCCCGTTCCAAACTGGAGGCCGGCAACATCCGGGATTGTAAAGCGGCCATCGAAAATATCATCGCCGCTTCGCGACGCGGCGCGGATGTCGTCCGCCGGATCAAGGATTTCACGCACCTGTCGCCGGACACCTTTGACGGTGGGTCGATTTTCGATCTGCAGACATTGGTGGCGGAGGCCATCGAACTCACCAAACCACTCTGGCGCCCCCCCTCGGCACCGGGCCGATATGAGCTGCAAGCCCTGAGCGACGGTCGCTGCCACATCAAGGGTCAATCCTCGGAACTCTTCGAAGTGCTGGTCAATATGATCAAGAATGCACTGGAAGCCATGCCCAGCGGCGGGGTGCTGACCATCGCCACCTATGTGGTGGAAGAGACGGTGTATTTGAAGATCTCAGACAGCGGGATGGGAATCCCCGAGGCCCACTTTCAACGCATCTTCGAACCGTTTTTCACGACCAAAGGTACCCGCAGCAGCGGTTTGGGATTGTCCTCCTGCTATGGCATCGTCAAAAAGAACAACGGCGAGATTCATGTCGATAGTCAACTGGGTGAGGGCACCGAGTTCACCATCTCTTTCCCCAAGGCACAGCCGGCGCAGACCCTGGAGGATCCATATCGACATCCGGATCAGCGGAGAGCGCCGATCCGTTTTCTACTGATCGATGACGAGATCAATATCCTCAAGGCCATGGAGATGTTCTTCGAGAACACGGAGATCGACCTCGCCACCGCCCAAACGGCTCACGATGGCATCGCCGCGATCCAGGCCGACGGCTTCGATGTGATTCTGTGCGACCTGAGCATGAACGATATGTCCGGCCTGGAGGTCGGCAAATGGGTCCTGGACTACAGCCACCGCAACGGCATGCCGAAAATCCCTTTTCTCCTCTATACGGGCCTGGACAAACATCTCGACGCCGCCAAGCTGGAAGAGGCCGGCATCGATCGGGTCGTCAACAAACCCACCCCCTGCCAGGATATTTTTCGAATCGTGGGCGAAATGGCCAACCTTCACGCCTAAGTCTCCGGCACGCAGCAGTACACCCTCGCCCCCATGCGTGACGCACTGCCGGTCCCCATGGACCTGGCCCTATTCCGATATGGACTTTTGGTGCCATATTGGGTATATAGAACTACCTTCTGCCTGTTTCCCAACCCAGCTTCGACCCTGTTCCAACACCTTTTTTTGGTGGACCGTGCTGAGGTTAGCGACCCAGACGCGCCCAACCGTGGCGGCGTGCCATCCCGGAAACGGACCGCGCAGTTCGCAGAGCGAATATCGATTCCGCAGCCCCACCGACCGTGCAGGAGCAGATGTATGCGCACTTTCCCAACCGATTTCACCTGGGGGGCCGCCACCTCGGCCTATCAAATCGAAGGCGGTAGTACGGCCGATGGCAAAGGCCCCTCCATCTGGGATGCGTTCACCACCATACCGGGCAAGATCCACAACGCCCACAGCGGCCGGAGTGCCTGCGACCACTTCCATCGCTATCGCGAAGATATCGCCTTGATGCGGACCATGGGCCTCAAGGCCTACCGGTTCTCCATCTCCTGGCCGCGACTGCTGCCCAGGGGTCGCCGCGCCGTAAACCGCGCCGGCATCGCCTTCTACGATCGTCTCATCGATGCGCTGCTCGCGGAGGAGATAACACCATGGGCAACGCTCTACCACTGGGATCTGCCCTTGGCGCTGCAAATGGCGCAGGATGGCTGGCTGAATCCCGAGATGCCGACCTACTTCGCCGAATATGCCGATCTGTGCTTTTCTCATTTTGGCGACCGGGTCAAACATTGGATCACCATCAATGAAGCCTGGGTGGTGGCCATTTTAGGCCATGGGCACGGTATCTTCGCACCGGGACGCACCTCCCATGACGAGCCCTACCGGGTCGGTCATCATCTTCTGTTGGCCCACGGTGCAGCCGCCCAGCTCTATCGCAGCAAATATCAGCCGCGGCAACGGGGCGTCATCGGCATGGCCAACAACTGCGACTGGCGCGAACCCGCCAGCGAAGAGGGGCCGGATAGGGCCGCGGCCGAGCGGGCACTGGCGTTTTTCTTGGGATGGTTCGGCGACCCGCTCTACCATGGCCGCTATCCGGAAGTGATGCGCTCCCGCCTGGGGGATCGCCTGCCCCGCTTCACGGCGGCGCAAGCGGCGCAGATCAAAGGCTCGACGGACTTCTTCGGATTGAACCACTACACCACCATGCTGGCCGCGCACTGCGACAACCCCTCCTCCGAGGGGAACTATTTGACCAATATCGGCATTGCCGAAGATCAGGATCTCGAGCTGCATCTGGATCCGGAGTGGCCCGTCACCGCCATCGGGTGGGGCATCGTCCCATGGGGTTGCCACAAATTGCTGCACTGGATCGACGCGCGCTACGATCACCCGGAGATCGTTCTCACGGAAAACGGATGCGCCGTCGACGACGACCTGGTCGCCGGCAGGGTGGATGATCAGCGGCGCATCGACTATTTCAACGGTTATGTCGCCGCCTGCCACCAGGCCCTTGCCGACGGGATCGCCCTGAAGGGCTACTTCGCATGGTCGCTGCTGGACAACTTCGAGTGGGCCCTGGGTTATAGCATGCGCTTCGGCATCCATTACGTTGATTATGCCACCCAGGAACGGACGCCCAAGGCGTCGGCCAAATGGTATGCCGCAGTGATTCGACAAAATGGATTGCCGTAAGGGTCTTGTCAGCGAACGGGGGCGTCTATCGAATCGGATATGCACCGGATGGCCCGAAAGGCTGGTGCCACGCGCGCTAGATGGGAAATGCGCCTAAAGTATATTCTCCATATCACAGCAACAACTTTTTACAGGGGGGAAGAGCGATGAAAAAATTGGTGATCGCTGCTGCAATCGCGGTATGGTTGTTGACCACGCAAAGTGTCGTCGCCGAACAGGTGACCGTATTTGGCCCCTGGCTCGGACCGGATCAGGAGATGGTGAAGAAAGTATTGTCCGCTTTCGCCTCAGATTCGGGCCATGACGTGCGGTACGTGGGTTCGGATTCCTTCGAGCAACAGATTATGGTCGATGCCGAAGCCGGTTCCGCGCCGAATGTCGCGGTCTTTCCCCAGCCCGGTCTCGCCATGGATATGGCCAAACGCGGCTTCTTGACCCCGCTGGCGGCCGATACCGCTGACTGGGTGCGCAAGAACTACGCCGCCGGAGACTCCTGGGTCGATCTGGGAACCTATGCGGATAAAAACGGTAAGCCGCAATTATTCGGCTTTTTCTACAAGGTCGACGTTAAATCCCTGGTTTGGTATGTGCCGGAGAATTTCGAAGACGCCGGATATGAAGTGCCCCAGACCATGGAAGAACTGAAGGCTCTGACCAAGCAGATCGTCGCCGATGGTGACACGCCCTGGTGTATCGGTCTGGGATCTGGCGGCGCTACCGGCTGGCCGGCGACCGACTGGGTTGAGGACATGATGCTGCGCACCCAGTCGCCAGACGTCTACGACCAGTGGGTTACGAACCAGGTTAAATTTAATGATCCACGCGTCATCGAAGCGATCGAAGAATTCGGCTACTTTGCGCGCAACGACAAATACGTTGCCGGGGGTGCCGCCACCGTGGCCTCCACCGATTTCCGCGATAGCCCGAAAGGGATGTTTTCGTCACCGCCACAATGCTATATGCATCGTCAGGCGAGTTTCATCCCGGCGTTTTTCCCTGAAGGTGCGGTCGTCGGTGAAGATGCCGATTTCTTCTACTTTCCGGCCTATGCTGGCAAAGAGCTCGGCAAGCCGGTGCTCGGCGCGGGCACTCTTTGGGCGATCACCAAGGACAGCAAGGGGGCGCATGATCTGCTCAAGTGGCTGCGTGAGCCGAAAGCCCATGAGATCTGGATGGCACTCAAAGGCTTTTTAACCCCGCACAAAGGCGTTGATCCCAATAAATTCAGCGACCCCACGCTGCGCAAGATGAACGACATCCTGCTCACCGCGACAACGTTTCGCTTTGATGGTTCGGACCTGATGCCGGGCGGCGTTGGTGCGGGCACTTTCTGGACCGGCATGGTCGACTATACGGGCGGCAAATCGGCGGAGGCGGTCACCCAGGAGATCCAGAAATCCTGGGACGCGCTGAAGTAATCCATCCATCATCGCAGAAGACGTATACCGGCCGCTCAACGGATTACCGGACATCTTCTTCTGTGAACCCTGCTCGGATAGAGGAGATAAGCCAGCATGCATCCTGCATTACAAGGGCTCATCACCATCATACTCGGGGTCGGTGGCTGTTTGGGGTATTTTTACCTGGCCAATCAGATACTCGATAAAGTGATTTTTCCACCGCGCCTGGACGATGCGGGGCGCAATATCAACCGCGCCAACATGGTCCGGCCATGGTTGTTTCTATTCCCGGCCATATTTGCGCTGGGTCTGTACCTCGCCTACCCGGTGTTCGAAACCCTGCGCCTGTCGCTGACCGATCGCTTGCAGGACGGTGCTTTCGTCGGCCTGGCCAACTACCAGCAAATGTTCGGTGAAGACAAGTTCTGGGAAGCCATGCGCAACAATATGCTGTGGCTCATCGTGGTGCCGGCGGTGTCCACCGCCTTTGGCCTGCTGGTGGCGCAACTGACCGATCGCATCGCCTGGGGCAATATCGCTAAATCGCTGATATTCATGCCGATGGCGATTTCCTTTGTCGGCGCCTCCGTCATTTTCAAGCTGATCTATGATGCCCGTCCGGTGGGCCGGGAGCAGATTGGCGTGCTGAATGCGGTGTGGTTGCAGTTCGAAGGTGGCGTGGGGTCCTTTTTGTTCCTCCGGCTACTGCCGGCGATCATTTTGCTCGGATTCGCGTTGGTGGTCGCTTATACCGTCTGGCTCGTGCTGCGGCCGATCCTGACGGGTCGGCGGCGCAGTGGCTGGTGGTTGTCGGCCTTGCAGACCGCCCTGTCCGCTTTGGGTATTTATCTCGCGATACTGGCGGTGATCAATACCGTTCAGGTTTTCCGCATTGAACATGTCTACGGGCAACCACAGACCTGGCTGACCCTGCCATTCTGGAATAACTTTTTCCTGATGGTGGTCTTGATCTGGATCCAGACCGGATTCGCCATGGTCATTCTGTCGGCGGCGTTGCGCGGTATACCCGAGGAAACCGTCGAGGCGGCAATTCTCGATGGTGCGAACCCGTTCCAGGTGTTCTTCCGCATTAAGGTGCCGCAGATCATGGGCACCATCGTCGTGGTCTGGACCACCATCACCCTGACGGTGCTCAAGGTATTCGATATTGTGTTCGCGATGACCAATGGCCAGTGGCAGACCCAGGTGCTGGCCAACTATATGTTCGATAAGTTGTTTCGCGCCAACGATTGGGGTACCGGCTCAGCGGCCGCGATCATCATCATGCTGCTGGTGACACCCATCCTGGTGTGGAACATCGTCAACGCCCGCAGAGAGATGCGCTAGGGGGAGTCATGGAGAATATTGTCGGCGGAAAGTCTGCTTTGGTCTGGGCCGTACATCTCTCGGTGGGGCTGCTGGTTGTGTTGTGGCTCTTCCCCACCGTGGGCCTTTTCGTCTCATCGTTTCGCACGGCCGACCAGATCTCCTCCAGTGGCTGGTGGTCGTCGCTTGGAGAGGTGCAACAAAACCTGGTCCTGCGCGCCGCTGACCCGGACGAGTTTCGCGTCGAGCGGGACGGTCGCTACGTTGTCGAAGGCACTCTTTTTGAAGAAGGGGTGGCGGCGAAGATCACGGTATGGGGCACCTCCTCGAGACGCATCGATGAATTTAAACCGGGGGATGTGGCCGATCTCAAAAAAGGGGAGACCATCACCGTCGACGCCGTCGGCAACTACCTCTGGTCAGGCCCCGAAGAGCGCATGAAAGGGCGCGGCCAGCGCGTCTTCGTGACGGCTCAGACGCCGCCCGATTTCACGCTGGCCAATTACGACAACATGCTGTTCGAAGAAGACAATCTCGAAGGCATGTCAAACGCCTTCTTCAGCACCCTGACCGTGACGATCCCGGCGACCATCATCCCCATCGCCATCGCCGCCTTTGCCGCCTACGCACTGGCGTGGATGGAGTTCCCTGGTCGCTCACTGCTGATTGCCGCCGTGGTCGGCTTGCTGGTGGTCCCGCTGCAGTTGGCCTTGATCCCGTTGCTCAAATTGCATCTCGGGATCGGCATCGGCAAGGGATATCTCGGCGTCTGGCTGGCGCACACGGGGTTTGGCTTGCCGCTGGCGATCTACCTGTTACGCAACTATATGGCCTCTCTGCCGCGCGACATTATCGAAAACGCGCGGGTGGATGGTGCCACCGATTTTCAGATATTCACGCGCATCATCCTGCCGCTATCCTATCCGGCGCTGGCGTCCTTTGCCATCTTCCAGTTTCTGTGGACCTGGAATGATCTACTGGTGGCCAAAGTTTTTCTCATCGACGCCACCGGTGAAACCACGGTGATGACCAACCACATCGTCGAATTACTCGGCACCCGTGGCGGTAACTGGGAGATTTTGGCAACCGCCGCATTCGTGTCGATTGCAGTGCCACTATTGGTTTTTTTTCTAATGCAACGATACCTGGTGCGAGGACTACTCGCCGGTTCGGTCAAATAAAAAGTGGTCGGAATCGAAGAGATTCGGGCCAACGGGCTGTTTGATCTCGGCGCCCGGCACGCTGCGATCGTCATCAAAACGGGGGACGGAATATGGCTGAATTGAATTTATCCGCGGTCGATAAAACCTATCCGGGCAATGTGAATGTCTTGCGCAATATCAACCTGGATATCGATACTGGTGAGTTGATCGTGTTTGTCGGACCGTCGGGTTGCGGTAAATCTACCTTGCTGCGCATGATCGCCGGACTTGAACGCATCACCGGCGGTACGCTGAAGATCAATGGCCAGGTCGTGAATGACGTACCGCCGGCGCAGCGGGGCATCGCCATGGTGTTCCAGTCCTATGCGCTCTATCCGCATATGACGGTGCGCGATAACATGTCTTTCGCGCTAAAGATCGCCAAAAAAGCGCGGGCTGAAATCGATGCGGCCGTCAGCAATGCGGCCAAGATTCTACAACTGGAACCGTTCCTCGACCGCTTGCCCAAGGCGCTCTCTGGCGGTCAGCGCCAGCGGGTGGCCATTGGCCGCGCCATCGTCCGAGACCCGCAAGTATACCTGTTCGACGAACCGCTGTCGAATCTCGACGCTGCCTTGCGGGTCGCAACGCGGATCGAGATCGCCCAGCTCAAGGAAGCCATGCCGGATCGCACCATGATCTATGTGACCCACGACCAGGTGGAGGCGATGACGCTGGCGAGCCGCATTGTGGTGCTGGCCAACCGCGGTATCGCCCAGGTCGGCTCACCAATGGCGCTTTACGAAACGCCGCGCAACGAGTTTGTGGCGCAGTTTATCGGTTCGCCTGCGATGAACATATTGAAGGGTAAAATTACGGGTGTCGGTGAACGAACCGAGGTGAGCCTTCACCATGGCGGCAAGGCCGTCTCGTCCGTGCCGACCCGTGATACCGACATGGGGTTGGAAGTAAATGTCGGGGTGCGTCCGGAAGATCTGCAACCCTGTGACGAGGACTACCTCTACACTGCGAAAGTCGATTACACCGAAGCGCTCGGTGAAGTGACGATCCTTTACTTCAGCCCCCAAGGTGACGATCCGCCCGTCATCGCCAAGCTTCCGGGCGTCCACGCGTCGCTCCGCCGCCAACAGGTCAGCATGTCCGCTGCGATGGATAAGGTGCACTTGTTTCACCAAGGGACATCTTTGCTCTACCGGGATTGACCGCTTCACGCCGGAGGGTAAACTGAATGAAAACGCGGTTACGTCGGCATTCAACCCTCAGTATTTCTGCGCGCGTGAGAACCGGTGTTTCAAACTGCGGAAATGGGCGGCGGTTTGGAAGTTCTCTGCCGCCCATCCCATTAACCGCGTCAGGCGCATCTGCTTCGCCGTGTAGTTAGCGGCCAGCTTCACACCGCACAGCTCCCGCGAGGTACACGCCGACCGGGGCATCGGCCCATCCTTCATCAACCGCATAACCGTCACGCACCCCGCTCCCGGCCACCAGCATCTCCATCATGATGGCCAAGGTGGCGGGCGACGCCTCGGCGGGCACGAGACGCCTTGCAAGGGCAGCGGCGGGTCAGAGCGGCGGCGCCGAGAGGTCCTCGGTCCAGCGCCCCCCCAGGGCCCGGTGGAGGGCGATGCGAAAGCGGATGAGGGCCGTCTGCTGGGTGATGAGATCGCGTGCCAGGCGCTGCGTGGAGGCCAACTGGGTCAGAACGGGCAGGTAGTCGTTGAGGCCTTTGCGGTAACGCTCCACCGCCTGCTCGAGGGCCTTGTCGGCCACATCGATCTGTCGCTGGAGGCCGGCCAGATGTTGACGCTGTTTCACCTCTCGTACCAGGGCGTCCTCCACCTCCTTGACGGCGATCAGCACTGTCTCGCGATAGCGGACCAGGTTTTCGGCAGCCACGGCCGCCTGCCGCTCCACAGCGGCGGTCCGGCGTCCGCCGTCCAGCAGTGGTGCGGTGAGGTTGGCCGCGAGGTTGAGCAGCCAATTGTCGAAGAGACGGTCCAGATCGTCCGACCCGTAACTGGCGCCGGCGGTCAACCGCAGCGCCGGCAGCCGATTGGCCCGCGCCGCGGCCACTTGCCAATCTGCGGCCCGCAGGCGCAAGCCGGCCGCGCGCACATCGGGCCGGGCGGCCAGCAGATCGGCCGGCAGCCCCAGGGCAGGCAGGGCGGGTGGCAGCGGCATTTCCGTCTCCAGAATCTCGAAAACGGTTCCCGGCGGTTTGCCCAGCAGCAAGGCCAGCTCGTGGCGCAGCAATTGCTCGGATGCTTCGACCAGGGGTATCTCCGCCTCCACCTCCGCAACGGCCTGACGCTGCTGGTAAACATCCAGGGCGCTGACGATGCCCTTCTCGAAGCGGAGTTCCACCAGATCCAAAAAGGTGCGGTTTACCTCGAGCTGCTCCTGCAGCAGATCGAGTTGACGCCGGCTGGCAATTATCTCCGCCCAGCGTTCCACTACGCTGGCGGCCACTGACATGGCGGCCGTATACAGGTCCTCGCGTGAGGCGGTGGCTTCGAGAAGGTCGGCCGTGCGAGCGGCCCGCAGGCGGCCCCACAGATCCACCTCATAGCTGCTGATCAGCCCCAACGAATAGTCCTCGCTATCCCGGGTACCCCGATTGTCTGTCTGGCGGCGGCTGACGCCGGCACCGGCCTCGGCGTCCACCTGGGGCCAGAGGTCGGCAGCGCTCTGGCGGGCCAGGGCCCCGGCCTGCTCCAATCGCGCCCAGGCGGCCGCCAGGCCAAGGTTCTCCGCCAGGGCGGTATCCACCAGCCCATCCAGTTCGGTGGAGGCAAAGGTCCGCCACCAGTGCTCTGGGGTCGCTGCCCCCCCCTCGTAGAGCGAGTAGGATTCGGGCAGGCGCCCCTGCGGAGCGGTTCGCGAGACAGGTGTGAATGGGGTGCAGGCGGTGATGAAGAGACAAAGCCCGAAAATGACTGCCAGGTGGTGGTTGGGGCGGCGTCCAGGACGGCGACCGTGAGGGTGCATCACTGATATCCTCTTCGAATGGGGTTGATGAAATTGCTTCCGGGGTGCTAGGCGAAGACGGCTTCGAGTCCGGCGGCGGCGACCCGTTCGGCGATGGCGTTCCGATCCGTCGTGTAGAGCCCTCGTTGCCGCATGCGCTCAAAGTAGACCGAACCGGAGAAGGTAAACTTCTGCCCCAGTTCCCCCCGCTCGCACATCTCTTCGCGCACATGCCGGATGGCGTCACCGATGACGAGCGTATCGGGCAGCACCAGGGACGGGGCCCCGTTGAGCCATCCGACGGCATTGTAGCCGGCGAGGGCGCCGGTACAGATCGCCTCGGTGTGGCCCACCAGGAGTCCCGCCTTTTCACCGGCGCAGAAGAGGTTGTCCAGCCCCTCCACCCGGAGGCCGTCGTCCCTGGGGCTCATGCCGATATAGCGGACGGAGTTGCCCATGCCGCCGGCGTAGGGGTCCTCATAGCGGGCGTTTTCAAAGCCCGGCAGGCAGCGCAGGGCGTCCAGAGGGAAAAAGGGGCTCATCAGTTTGGCGTGTCCGGTGTCCAGCAGAATCACATTCTGCTCGAATTCGGCCAATGCGTACTGCTGGCACGCCTTCAGGGCCAGTTTGCCTGCCAGCCGCTGATCTCGGGGAATGGGAATGACCATCACCCCCTTCGCATCGAGGCGGGAGCGAATTTCCGGTGCCAGCGATTCCTTATGCAGTTTGCAGGATCCGCTGATGGCCCCGGTCTGATCCCCTTTGCGGCCCCGCATCTCTTTGACGCCCGCCTTGGCCGCCACGCTGACCCGTCCCCCGAAGCTGTGGCAGCGCAGGACGCACATGGCGCAGCCGTTGCCGTATTTGGTGCAGTTGGCGGCGGGTCCCGCAGTGCCGGTGGCCTCCACGAAGACCCGTCCCTCGATCTCGATACGCTCCCCTTTCTGGCGGCTTTTGAGCGATCGGATGGCGCGGCCCTCCATCTGCACATCGGTGATGCGGGTGGTCATGGAGAGCCCGACCCCTTTGGCGGACAGCAGGCGGCGGACGACGGGTTCCATGGTGGCCACATTGTACAGGCTGGCGTGGGCATGGCCGGGAAAGGTGATATCCCGGTGGAGCAGGTTACCATCGATGGCGGCGACGATCTCATCGCCCCCCAGGGCGATGAGTTCCTCGGTGGCGGTGTAGCGGCCGTTGTTGCGCATGATGCCGCCCACGAGCCCGGTTCCCAGGAGCATATCGGTACGCTCGACGAGGAGGACCTCGGCGCCTTGATTGCGGGCCGCCAGGGCGGCTGAGCAGCCGGCCCAGCCGCCGCCGACGATGACGACATCTGGCATGTGACACTCCTTGGTTGTGGTGGTGCCCGCGGAGGGGTTCCCAAATCGGGCGTTATGGATCGGGACGCCGGCGGGCCTGAAGGCATCTGTCCGTCTATACTACCGTATCGCGCGGTGCTGCAAATGGCTTTTTCACCGTCCGGGCGCTGCGCTGAAGAACGCTTCGCCCGCAACCGCCAGCGGTGGTGCCGGCCCATCGCCGCTGCGCTACCTTGGGATCATCGGGAGATCCGGCGGCACGGGCGGCTTGTCTCCTGGAAAGAGATGGCGTATAGGTCGGTGTTTCGAAAGGAGGGACATGGACCCCATTTCGCTCGCAACCCTGCTGCTGCTCTGGGCGGGGGGGCTCTGTGCCGGTTTTGTGGACAGCATCGCCGGCGGCGGCGGCATGATCGCCGTTCCGGTCCTGCTCACCGCCGGTCTGCCACCCCACCTCGCCCTGGGCACCAACAAGCTGCAGAGCAGTTTCGGCAGCTTCACCGCAGCGCTGAACTATAGCCGCAAGGGACTGGTCCAACCGACCGACATGGTCTGGGGCGTACTGGTCACCTTTATCGCCGCCGCCGCAGGCACCATCGCCATTCAACTTCTCTCGGCGACGGTGCTGAGGACCCTTATCCCGGTGATGCTGGTCGTGGTCTTTCTCTACACGCTCTTCAGTCCCGAGCTCGGCTATCACGACACCCCGGGGCGATTGCGGGGCCTGGCCTTCTATCTGCCGGTGGGGCTGCTGCTGGGATTCTACGACGGATTTTTCGGACCCGGAACAGGATCCTTCTGGGCCCTGGCCTTCGTAATGCTGATGGGCTACAACCTCAAAAAAGCCACCGCCCACACGAAAATCACCAATTTCACCAGCAATCTTGCGGGGCTGATCTTCTTCCTTCTCGGCGGCAAAGTGGTTTTCACGGCCGGCATCACCATGGGCATCGGCCAGGTCATCGGCGCCTATCTGGGCAGCCGTCTGGTGATCCTCAGAGGCGTCGGCCTGGTGCGGTTTTTCCTGCTCACAGTGGTGGGGCTGACGATTCTCAAGCTGATCTTGGACACCTATGGCGACACCCTCCTGCCCTGATCCGCCGTGGGAATCTCTCCGGCGGGTCCGCTGCCCCGGTGTCAGGCCGGCGCACCAGCCAGCGACCCCATCGCCCGTCTAACGCCCGCACCCGTGATCACCGCCAGCGGCCGCATCCTCCAGCGGGCATACCGATGCCGCCCCGTCCCTGCGACCGAGATGGGTCCCGAGCAGTGCATCGCTCAAGGCCCGCATCTCCTCTGCCGGTTGATCCTTGACGAACTGGCCGATGATGGCGGCCGACGCCAGTTTCTTTCGGGAGAGGCCCGCCGCCACGGCCCGTTCGACCAGTTTCCGCAGACAAGCCTGACATCCGCAGGCGACCGCGGCACCGATGGCGACCAACAATTCGATCTCGGGATCTAGTTCACGGGTAAGCGCCAGCATGATCGTCCTCCTTCGTCCTATTAGGGGAGATTAGGCACGCAGCGTTTTGCGGGCCAGGATCACTTCCGAGGGAAATCCCAGCTGCTGATGATACTCCCGGGTCACCACCTGAAATCCGTGCCGATCCAGTAAGGCTGCCATCCGGACGCCGCGACAGCCGCCCATCAGCTTGGGCGAGATGCGGTAGAGCCACGCGAAGATACCGCTGCCGCATCGCTCGCCCGTGGTCATATTGACCAGGACGAGCTTTCCGCCTGGCTTGAGAACCCGCTTAAATTCGGCCAATATGGGGCCCATCTTCTCAAACGGAATCAGGTCGAACATATAGCTGTTGAGGACGCTGTCAAAGCGGGCGTCCCCCACCTCGAGACGCCGGGCGTCCCCCAGCCGGAGGGTATGGTTGCCCCGATTCTGGCGCGCCAATCTGCGCCGGGCCCGGGCCAGCATACCGGGCGATAAATCGATCCCCAGGTTGACGCCGTTTGGATTGCGCCGCACCAATTCCGCGAAGGCCAGGCCGGTCCCGACGGCCACTTCGAGGAGGTGCTGACCGTCGTGAATGTCGGCGAGCTGGAGGGCCCTTCGCCGGGCCCGCGTCTCGGTCAATCCCGCCCAGAGGTCGTAAAAGGGGGCGATCCGATCGTAGAGGTGGGTGATGGTGGCCGGTGTCAGGTGTGCATTGACGACAAATGGCCGCTGGAGGTCGGTCTGCTTGTCACAGCAGGAGATGGATGACGACATGGGAACTCCTTTCTTTAAACGGGCGGGTGCACCGCCGCGATGGCCGGCGCGGCGGCCGGTTGGCACGGCGAGGTGAAGGCAATGCTTCGCGGGTCACTGTTTGTTAGATATATCGAAATATTTCGAAATATCTGGCGCTGAGCATCCACCCGCCGGTAAATCCGTTTCGCCCGCGTTAAAAGGTGAAGAAGGCCCGTAGCCGCTCCACCAGACCGGGATCCACCCAGCAGGCGATCTTCTGCCCCTGGCGTTGGGTACGGATGAGACCCACCTGGCGCAGCTCTTTGATATGGTGGGATACCGTCGATTTGACGATGGCCAGCTCCTCCCCCAGTTCCCCCACGTAGACGGAGTCCCGTCCGTCGATGAATCCCACCGTACCGGGGGTGCAGCAGGAGGCCAGCCGATAAAAGATACGCAGGCGATTGGGATTGGCGAGGGCCTTGAAGACGTCGGCCAGGGCGTCCAGATCGTATATCTCATTGTTCGACATGTTTCGAACATAAGCGGTGTTGCCCTGTCTGTCAAGCGGCAAATCGACCCGCCCAGATCCAACGCCGGTATGGGCAACCTGCGGGGGGTGAGCGGCAAGGGCGCGGGTTAGGATTTGCACCCGGCTGAGGGTCGTGCTATCCAAAGCAACCGCCACCGGAATCCACCCTCGGTCGAACCGCATTAGAGGGGCCACTGCACCACCGGATCGAGGGGTGGATCTTAAAAAAATTCAACGAAAGAGCGTGACAGCATGCGAAACCGCCTTTTGAAGCGCTTCCTGCACCTGCTCCTGATGCTGTTTTGCTGCCTCAATGCACCCGCCGTGGGCCGCAGCGACACGGGCGTGCACCTGCACATCGGCATCATCCCCCATCGCTCTCACATGGGCAACGAAACGGCTTACAGCCCCCTGATCGACGCGCTCGAGGTCACCACCGGCTATCGCATCGATTGGGTCGCCGGCCCCACCTACGATGCCGTGGTCGAATTGATCGGAACCGGGCAGGTGGATATCGCCTATCTGGGCGCCTTCGCCTACGTGGACGCCAGCGACCGCTACCAGGTCCAGCTCATCGCCCGCACCGTTAGCGAGGGTGGCAAGGCCTACTATCGCAGCATGATCGTCACCCGCCGGGACTCCGACATCAAGTCCATGGCCGACCTCAGGGGCAGCGCCTTCGCCTTCACCGATCCCAAATCCACCTCAGGCTACCTCTTCCCCATGATGGGCCTCACGATCCACAACCTCAGCCGCAACGATCTGGGGCAGGTGCAGTTTCTCAAACGGCACGCCAACTCATTGCTGGCCGTGGTCAACGGCCATGTCCCGGCGGGGGCCGTCTCCAGCACAGCCTTCGACAAGGTCGAGGTGGACCGCAACCAACTGCGCATCCTGTGGCGGTCGGCGCCGATCTACCGTGGGCCCTGGGTCGCCCGTCGAGATCTGCCCGCACAGATCGTCCAGGAGCTGCGGGCCGCACTCCTGGCCATCAGCCAGAGCCCCCAGGCGGCCGAGATCTTCGCCAACCTGGGCACCAAGGGGTTTGTGAAGGGGGAAGACCAAGATTACGACACCATCCGGCAGGTGCGTCGCTTGACGATGCAATCCGCGCCGGCAGCACGCTAGCGACATCACCCAGACCCGACCCAGAGACCCTGCCCTATGCCATTGCCCCGCATGCGCATCCGCACCAAGATCGTCATCACCATCACCGCCCTGGTGATCCTCATCTTTGCCCTCTTCATCACCATCGTGCACCGTCATATCGCCAGTGCGCTGATGACCGAGATCCAGCGCAGCGGAATGGCGGTAACGGCCACCTTCAGCCGCATGGCAACCCCTTTCATTTTGGCCTCCGACTACATCTCCGTCCTGGATACGGCCAAATTTGTATTGGCCGACAGCGACATCCAGGCCATCAGCATCTGGTCCGCCGATGGGCACTTGTGGCTCTCCACCCATGGCGACGCACCGCGCCAATTGGAGCGCCAGACTCACCACGAATTGGTGATCGAAAACCGAGAACCCCAGCAGCGCCAGCTGCGCCGCGATGGCAGGTCCTATCTGGAGATTACGGCCCCCATCGTGGCCCTCAATAAGGTGCGCTACCTGCTCACGGTGGAATACGCGCTCACCTCGCTGGACCGACAATTGCGCGCCGTTCGAAGAGAGATCGGCCTCTTGAGTATCGGCATGGTATTGCTGGCCGTCGGGCTGGGAATGGCGCTGTCGCGCTTGATCACGGCGCCGATCCAGGCACTCAGGGTCGGCACACAGGCGCTGACCAAAGGGAATCTGGATGTCCGCATCGCGCCCGTCAGCGATGATGAGATCGGCGACCTGGCAGAGGCCTTCAACCAGATGGCGGCCACCCTGCGTAACGAACTCAGAGATCGCCGCCAGGCCGAGCAGGCCCTGCGCGATCACAGAGACCAGCTGGAGCAGCGGGTGACCGAGCGCACCGCAGAGCTGCAGCAGGTGGTGGGCGATCTGCGCCATGAGATCATCGAACGCAAAATCGCCGAAAACCGCCGCACCAATCTTGAGGCGCGGCTGCAGCGGGCCCAGAAAATGGAGGCCATCGGCACCCTGGCCGGTGGCGTGGCCCATGACCTCAACAACATTCTCTCCGCCATCGTCACCTACCCCGACCTGCTTCTCATGCAACTGCCCGAAGAGAGTCCCATGGCCAAATCGTTGGCCACCATCCGTGAATCGGGCCTCAAGGCCGGGGCCATCGTCCAGGACCTGCTCACCCTGGCCCGTCGCGGCGTCACCACCCGGGAGGTGCTGGATCTCACGCAGCTGATCGAGAGTGAAATCGACAGCCCCGAATTCCGGCAGCTCATGGCGGAGCATCCGCGGGTAGCGCTGGAAACCGATTTGGACACCGATCTGCCCGCCATTGAGGGCTCACGCGTCCATATCGCCAAGGCACTCTTGAATCTGGCCGCCAATGCGGTGGAGGCCATCGAGCGTGGTGGTTGCCTGAAAATCGCCACAAAGGAGGTCCGCTGCCAGGCGGCCATGGGCGGCTACGAAAAGATACCGCCGGGCAACTACGTCGTGCTGACCATCGAGGATGACGGAATGGGAATCGAGGCCCTGGCGCTGGACCGCATTTTCGAACCCTTCTACACCACCAAGACCATGGGCCGCAGCGGCACCGGTTTGGGCATGGCCGTCGTCTGGGGGACCGTCAAGGACCATGGCGGCTTCATCGACATCCAGAGCAGCGTGGGCAAAGGGACCTGCTTCCAGCTCTATCTCCCCGCGTCGCGCAAATCCCGCCTGCCCGAGGACCGACCCCTGCCGGTGGCCGCCTACATGGGCAGGGGCGAGGCGGTGCTCGTCGTGGACGACGTGGCCGAACAGCGTGAGATTGCCGGTCAGATCCTCTCCGCTCTGGGATATCAGGTCACCACGGCTGACAACGGCGAGGCGGCCGTGGCCTATCTCGACGCCCATCCAGTGGATCTGGCCATCATCGACATGCTCATGCCGCCGGGAATCGATGGTCTGGAAACCTACCGCCGCATCGCTCGACGCCGACCCGGCCAGAAGGCCATCATCGTCAGCGGCTACTCACCCAGCGAGCGGGTGCGTCAAGCCCAACGTCTGGGCGCCGGCTGCTTCGTGCAGAAACCGTATCGAATGGAGACCCTGGGGATCGCGGTGCGCAGAGAGCTGGACGGGAAAGAGAGTCTGGATGACGCCGCGACGATCTGACGCAGCGACCCGCCATGGAAGGAAGCGGCTGCTCATCGTGGTGGGGATTCTGGCGGTGGCTGGCGCCCTGCTCTGGCGCTCTCTCGATACGGGAGCGCTTTTGGCCGGCGACCTGACGGAGCGGGAACTGGTCCTGGTGGGGGAGCGTTTCTTCCGCAATGAATGCGGCAGCGACCCCGCCAAACTCACCCATTGGAACCGCGGCGAAACCTTCATCTCGCTGGGAATTCTGCACATGCTCTGGTATCCCGGCGGCGCGGCGCAATCCTATCGCGAAACCTTCCCCGCCTTCATCCATTTCTGCCAAGCGAATGGACAGGCGGTGCCGCCTTGGATCCTAGACGCCCTGCGCACTGGATGCCCCTGGCCCGATCGAACCACCTTTTATCGTCAGGCCGACGGCGAACTGGCCCGCTCGCTGCGGCAATTTCTGGCCCGCACCACCCATCTTCAGGCCGCCTTCGCCCACCGTCGATTCATTGAGGGTCAAAGCGTGTTGCTCTCCCAGGCGCTCCCCCGTGAACGGTTCGCCCTGGCGATCAAGCTGTATTGGCTGAACCGCTCGGCCCTGGGGGTTTTCGCCCTCATCGACTATGTCAACTTCAAGGGCGAAGGGCTCAATCCAAAGGAGCGCTATGGCGAACAAGGGTGGGGACTGCTGCAGGTGCTCCAGGCCATGGAGATCCCCTGGAACGCCGATGGGGCGTTGAACCAATTCGTCGATGCCGCCAAGGCCACCCTCACCCAACGGGTGGCCAACGCCCCCGATCCAGCCAAGGAGCGGCGCTGGCTGCCCGGATGGCACCGGCGGTTGGACAGCTATCGTGAGCCGCTGACCGCGGCACTACAGCCGCCACCGTAAATATGCGGCGCGTCTAAGCGGCCGATCAGCGCCCCGGTCGATGCCGCCCCAGGTGTGCGCGAATTCGATCGACGCAGCGCGGTGATAGTAACCATCAGGTGAGTTTCCCGCTGTCGCGAAAGGCGGTCACACTGTCCTGTTCGATGAGAATTTTACCCCGGTGCCGCGCGCTGCGCAGCTCGCCGAAATCGATCAGTTGGTAGATCACCCTGCGGCCAACCCCCAGGTAGCGCGCTGCCTCCGGTACGGTGATGACGGTTTTCCATTCGATATTTCTGGCTGATTTTTGCATGTCATACTCCTTTATCCGGCCAGGGGTGGCGGATAGGCCTGTTTGGTAAAGGCTACAAGATAAGCATCCGTTCCACGATGACCAGAATGGCGCTTTAGCTGCGCCGGGCCTCCCAACGGTTTGCCGCCCTCCGAAATCACACGGGCGATGCCGCGCGCAAGGCACGGCATCGCCCGTCATCAAAGGGGAAGGGGTCAAGCGATCCGTCGATTGAGGCTTGCCAGACGCCGCCCGAAGCCGCAGCGTCCACCCGCCATCAGCCAGTCGTGCGATAGTCCAATCCGAGCGTCTGGCGTTTTGCTTCGATGTGAGCTTGTAGAAAGACGGCCGCTCCGGCCATACCCCCATCAGCCAATCGTGCGGTGGTCCAATCCGAGCGCCTGGCGTTTTGCTTCGATGTGAGCTTGTAGAAAGACGGCCGCTCCGGCCATACCCC
>JASJCL010000080.1 GCA_030066015.1 Desulfosarcinaceae bacterium
GAAGAGCAGCCCACCTCGGATGGCAAGGCCTGAGATACAGATGGGGCCAAATGATCTGAAAACCTATTTGAAGGCAAAGGCGGAACTCGTCAACCAGGCGTTGGCTGGGTATCTACCAGAGGCGCAGCCAAAGATAGTGATTGCCATGCGGTACAGCCTCATGGCAGGCGGCAAACGGATACGGCCAGTGCTCTGCATTTCCACGGCCGAAGCCTTGGGCGTTGACGGTCGGATCACCTTGCCGGCAGCGTTGGCCTTGGAGATGATCCACACCTACTCCTTGATCCACGACGATCTTCCAGCCTTGGACAATGATCAATTGCGTCGTGGTCAGCCGACCTGCCACAGCCGCTTCGATGAACCCACCGCCATTTTGGCGGGAGACGCCCTTCTCACGCTGGCCTTTCAAGTGTTGGCGGAGGCGGGCAGCGATGGGGATGCCGAGGTATGGCTGCAGGTGATCGCATCCATTGCTGCTGCCGCTGGTTTCAAAGGAATGGTGGAGGGTCAGATGCGCGACCTCTCCGCTGAAGGTGCACGCCTTGATCTGGCAGCGCTACAGGCGATGCACACGCTGAAAACCGGTAAGCTACTGCAGGCCGCCGTCACCTGCGGCGCGCTGATCGCTGGGGCTCGGGAAGACCAATTGGCCGCCATTAAGGCTTACGGCCATCATATTGGCCTGGCGTTCCAGGTTGCCGATGACCTACTCAACGTGACCGGGGATCCCCAAATCATGGGGAAGGCCGTCGGTACCGATGCCGACCGAGAAAAGAATACCTACCCTGCCCTTTTGGGACTGGTGGAATCACGTCGATACGCCAATCGTCTGGTAGCGAAGGCATTGCAGGCGATTGACGCTTTTGATACCAAGGCAGATCCGTTGCGAGCCATCGCCCAATACATTGTCGACCGCAACCGCTGAATTTGCTGACACGAAAGTTGGCCGACCCGACATGAGAGAGGCATTCTGCAGTGACCCTTCTTGAAAAGATTCAATCTCCTCGAGATCTGAAACAGCTGCGCCGAGATCAATTACCGGCGCTTGCCGATGAGATTCGGCAGCGCATCGTAGAAGTGGTCTCCCACAATGGCGGTCACCTGGCCTCCAGTTTGGGCGTTGTGGAGTTGACCATCGCCATTCACTATGTATTCGACACACCGAACGACAAGGTCGTCTGGGACGTGGGGCACCAGGCCTACGCCCACAAACTTCTCACCGGTCGTCAGGACCGTTTTGAATCGTTGCGAAAATACAAGGGCTTGAGTGGGTTCACGAAGATCAGCGAGAGCGAGTACGACGCCTTCACCACCGGCCACAGCTCCACTTCCATCTCGGCCGGATTGGGAATCACCTGCGCCAAACGGCTCAAGCAGGACCGTTCAAAGGTGCTGGCCGTCATCGGAGACGGATCCATGACGGCCGGCCTGGCCTACGAGGCGCTCAATCAAGGCGGCGACACGCATAAGGACACGGATCTCATCGTTATCCTTAATGACAATGACATGTCCATCTCTCAGAATGTCGGAGCTGTCTCCTCTTTGCTTAGTCGAACCCTGTCGGCCACCCGTCTGCAAAACTGGCGCAAGGAGTTCGGTGAATTCCTGCGGTCTGTACCCAGGATCGGTGACAATATCTACAATTGGGCCAAGCGCTCCGAAGAGTCCTTCAAGGCCTTCATCACACCAGGAATGCTCTTCGAGGCCTTCAACTTCGACTATTTTGGCCCCATCAACGCCCACAAACTGGACCATTTAATCGACATATTAAATAATATCAAAGAACTGGATGAGCCGGTCCTTCTTCACGTCACCTCTGTCAAAGGGAAGGGCTATACCCAGGCGGAAAAGAACCCCGTCTACTTTCACGGCGTGGGCTGTTTCAATCCAGACACAGGTACCTGCATCGGCCCGGAAAGCCAAATACCGAGCTACACACAGGTGTTTGGCGACACTCTGACCCAAATCGCTCGGGATGATGAGCGCATCATCGCCGTTACGGCCGCCATGCCCGAGGGCACGGGTCTGACAGCCTTCGCCGAGGCCCATCCAGAACGTTTTTTCGACGTGGGCATCGCCGAGCAGCATGGGGTTACCTTCGCCGCCGGCATGACCACTGAGGGATTCAAACCCGTCGTAGCCATCTACTCGACGTTTCTTCAACGCGCCTACGACCAAATCGTCCACGATGTCTGCATCGAATCGCTGCCGGTGGTATTCGCACTTGACCGTGGCGGCATCGTTGGCGAAGACGGCCCCACCCATCACGGGCTATTTGACCTGAGCTATCTGCGCGCCCTGCCCAACATGGTGGTCATGGCGCCGAAGGATGAGGGGGAGTTGGCCCGAATGCTGGTGACTGCCATTCATCATTCTGGTCCCATTGCCCTGCGGTACCCACGGGGGATCGGCGAAGGGGTTGAATTGGAACCGAACCCGGCGCCCCTGCCGTTGGGAAAGGCGGAAGTCCTGTGTGAAGGGGATGATCTTCTCATTATGGCCATCGGCAGCATGGTGCCAGTGGCGGAATCGGCAGCCCGAATACTGGCCGACGATGGAATTCAACCCACGGTAATCAATGCCCGTTTTGTGAAGCCGCTTGATATGGATCTCATCACCGAGCTGGCCGAACGGATCCCCCGCGTTGTCACCATCGAAGAGAATGTGCTTCAGGGGGGATTCGGCAGCGCTGTCTTGGAAGCTCTGACCGATGCCGGTGTTCGGGTCGAGACCTTCCGTCGGCTCGGCATCCCCGACCAGTTTGTCGAACACGGACCGCAAAAATTGTTGCGCAGCAAATACGGCCTCGACGTGGATGGGGTGACGACGGCTGTGCGCGAGATGCTGGCGATGCACCGATGACGGCCGGCAAAAAGCCCCGGCTGGATCAACGCGTCGTGGCGTTGGGATTGGCCGCCAGTCGGCAAAGGGCCCAGGCCCTCATCATGGGCGGCAAGATCCTCGTTGACCAACAGCGGGTGGACAAGCCCGGTGCTCGGGTGAATCGCGACGCCACCATCGTCCTCGTCGGCGATGACCAGCCCTTCGTGAGCCGTGGCGGTATCAAATTGGCCGGCGCTTTGGACGCTACGGGTATGTCGGTCAACGGATTCAATTGCATGGACGTGGGCGCCTCCACCGGCGGCTTCACCGACTGTCTGCTGCAACGGGGCGCCAACCATGTCTACGCTGTGGACGTCGGATATGGCCAATTGGCTTGGAAACTGCGCCAAGATCCCCGCGTTACCGTCATCGAGCGCACCAACATCCGCCATCTCACCAGAGCGCAGGTGCCCGCCCATCTTGACCTGATCACCATCGATACCTCCTTTATCTCACTGAAGATCGTTGTGCCGGCTGCCCTGCCCTTTCTCGCCCCCAAAGGCACCATTTTGGCCCTCATCAAGCCACAGTTCGAGGTGGGCCGCGGCCAAGTCGGCAAGGGGGGCGTTGTCCGCGACCCCCGCCAACACCAGACCGTTATCGCAGACCTGCAACGTTTCTTCGCCGATATGGCGCTCACCTGCGGTCCAGTGATCCCCTCCCCCATCAAAGGCCCCAAAGGCAACCAGGAGTTCGTGATGATGCTCCGGCGCACGCCCGTCGACTAGCACCCCCTCACCGATCCTGTAGATAGCTCCGCAGTGGAAAAACCGACTGTTTTGGCTTGCTTTTTAGACTATGAGCCGCTAATGTCAAAAATTTAGCGCCCTCGGGCACTTCGTTGCCGCCAGTATCCACGCGGGGCGTCTGTTGGCATGCTGAAGGCAGTATCCCACACCCTCTGAAACGGTACTCCTTGGATCCATATGACGCAGGGTCAATGCGGCGTTGGATAGCGCCTTGACGACCCGCTCGTCGAATAAAAATCCAGGGGCGAACACCGACATTCAGCCCTCCTGGACGGAGTGCCGCTGGTGTCGGATGTAGAAATTTCATCTTAGAGAGGAGCAGAGTGAGTGAGATGGCAGAAAAGTTAAGAAACATCGCCCTGGCTGCACACAGCGGCGCTGGGAAGACCTCCTTGGCAGAAGTGATGCTCTACAATGCCGGCGTAACCACCCGTATCGGCCGCGTCGAAGAGGGCAATACCGTGATGGACTTCGAGCCGGAGGAACTCAGTCGCCAGAGCAGCATTAGCACGGCATTCCACCAGTTCTCCTGGAACAAGCATACCCTTAACATCATGGACACCCCGGGTGACCAGAACTTCATCTCTGATACCAAGCTCTGCCTGCAGGCGGCCGATAGCATTATCACTGTCGTCGACGCCATCGACGGGGTCAAAGTGCAGACCGAGCAGGTCTGGGACTTCGCTGAATCCTATGACCTTCCCTGCGTCCTCTTCATCAACAAACTGGATCGCGAACGGGCCGACTTCAATCGCGCCTTCCAGGATACCCAGCAGAGTTTTACGCCGAAACCCATCATGGTGCAAATGCCCATCGGCGCCGAGGCCGACTTCAAGGGGGTGGTTGATCTCATCGGCATGAAGGCTTACGCCTACGATGGCAAGGGAAAGGGCACCCCCATCGATATACCGGCCGACATCGCCGATGCTGTTGAAGCTGAACGGGAGGCCCTCATCGAGAACGTCGCCGAGGCGGACGACGCACTCATCGAGAAATATCTGGAGGGTGAGGAGCTCAGCGACGAAGAGATCCAAGATGCCTTGCGCCAAGGAATCCTGGACCGGGTGTTCGCGCCGGTTCTGTGTGGATCCGCCAGTGCCAACATCGGTGTGGACCTACTGATGGATTTTGTGGTCAATTGCCTGCCCAACCCACTCCAAAAAGGTCGCTATGTTGGCCATGTGCCGGGCAAGGAGGACGAGGTGATCTGCGAGCCCGATCCAGCGGCGCCCTTCGCCGGTTTCGTCTTCAAGACCGTCGCAGATCCTTACGCCGGCCGATTGACCATCTTCCGTGTCGTGTCCGGTTCGCTGGGCAAAGACGGCAATATCTACAACACGACCAAGGACGCCAAGGAGCGCTTCAGCCAACTGCTCTCCATTGCCGGTAAGGAGCAAAAACCCATCACCGCGGCGAGCCCCGGCGCTATCGTGGCGGTGGCCAAACTCAAAGAGACAACCACTGGCGATACCATCACGGACGATAGCAAGAAACACGTGGTGTTCAACTGCGCCGAACCCATGCCCACGCTGATCTCCTATGCCATGACGGCAAAGTCCAAGGGCGACGAGGACAAGATCTACTCCTCTATGGTCAAGCTCCTGGAAGAAGATCCCGGCCTCAAACTGGACCGCAACCAGGAGACCAAGGAGATTCTACTTTCCGGCCTGGGACAGGTGCACATCGAATCCACGATTGAGAAACTCAAACGCAAGTTTGGCGTGGAAGTCCTCCTCAATCTGCCCAAAGTACCCTACCGCGAAACCCTTAAAAAGAAGGTCCGCGTCCAGGGCAAGCACAAGAAACAGACCGGCGGCCACGGGCAGTACGGCGACTGCTGGATTCAGGTTGAGCCAAAGCCGCGCGGCACCGGCTTTGAATTTGTGGATGCCATCGTCGGTGGCGTGATTCCAAAGACCTATATCCCCGCCGTTGAAAAGGGTGTGCTGGAAGCTTGTGACAAAGGCGTCTTGGCCGGCTTTCCCTGCGTGGACTTCAAGGTAACCCTCGACGACGGCTCTTTCCACGCAGTGGACAGCTCCGAAATGGCATTCAAGATCGCCGGCTCCCTCGCCTTCAAGAAAGCCGCCGAACAGGCCAAACCAGTCCTTTTGGAACCCATCATGAAGGTCACCGTCACCACTCCCGACGAATTCATGGGCGACATCATGGGAGATCTCAACGGCCGCCGGGGTCGGGTGTTGGGGATGGACACCGAAGGGAAATACCAGGTCATCAACGCCGAGGTTCCCTTGGCCGAATTTCTCACCTACGCACCGGACCTACGCTCCATGACGGGCGGCCGCGGCATGTATACCATGACGTTTTCCCATTACGATGAAGTGCCGGCCCAGCTCTCGGAGAAGATTGTCGAGGCGGTCAAAGCGGAAGCGGATTAATCAAAACCAGATCCTCGACGACCCTGTTGAGGATAAGTGAACCGATCCACGGGGGGCGGGCCGCCAGGCTCTGCCCCCTTTCTTTATTGCGCGGTGTATATCGGTTCGTCGATATCCTCAGAACCGCCGGAATCCGGCATGCGCCAAGCGCATGAACCTTTGACAGCCCGAAAGGCGAACGAACCATGTTGAGCGATGGCGATTTTCGTCAATTGCTGACCTATCTTGATCGCCCCTGGGAGGGGTATCGCAGGGTGCGTAAAGGGGTTAAGAAGCGGGTCCGGCGTCATATGCTGCAACTGGGCTGTCAAACGATGACATCGTACCTGGAGCGGATCTCGTCGCAGCCGGCGGAGAGGTCGGCTTGTGAGCGTCTGATGCTGGTAACCATCAGCCGCTTTTTTCGGGACGCGCAGCTATGGCGCCATTTGCACCAGCGGCTGATTCCACGCCTCGTCGCGGAAAATCCCGCACCGCTGCGCTTCTGGTCTGCGGGGTGTGCCTGCGGTGAAGAGGCATATAGTTTGGCGATGGTGTTGGCGTCGATGGAAGAATGCCCTGCGGTGGATATACTCGCAACGGATCTGCAGTCCGTGTGCATCGATCGTGCAAAATCAGGCCGCTTCAGCCGCAGCAGCCTCAAGGAGGTTCCCAATGAGTGGAAGGATCGCTTTTTTGAGGTTCGCAGGGGCGGCAGGCGATTCTCTATTCGGCACCAGCGCCTTCCCCGGATCAAATGGCAGGTGCACAATTTGATGGATCCGCCGCCACCCGGAGCCTATCACCTGATTTTCCTGCGCAACAATTTACTCACCTATCACCGTGGAACCGCCCTGCAACGTGCCCTCGAGGGCATCCTTTCCGCTATGGCATCTGGCGGAGTCCTAATTGTCGGAACCCGGGAAGCACTCCCGCCCACCTCCCGTCCCTTATCTCGGGACGACCAGTTCCCCTGGGTTTACAGGGTCTGAAGCACCGGTGCGTGCATGTGGTTCTGTGGCCGCCGGCCCAGCCTTTTTAGGGCCTTGAGAGGGATCGGCGTTAGCGCCGCTGCTGTGGCGTCGCCCCAGGTGTGCGGCCCAGGCACTGCCGCCCCGGAGCATACCCCGCATAGTAGGCCTCCCACTGGGAGTCGAACCAGATGCGGTTCCGACGGCTGATCTGCTGACCGAGTGCGCAATCGGCTGCGTGAAAGCGCTGAGATCGCCGGTTACCAAGAAAACGGCCGCGCCAGACGGTGGCATTGGGGCCAGGCTGCCAAAGCCCACGCCGATGTTGCATGGCGGTTCGCTGTGCAGCCAGAAGTGTTTGGCCGTGGCGGGTGTTTTGAGTGGTGAAGAGATAGATGGCCAATCCGTTGACGACCATGGCGTGATTCACCCAGAGGCCATCGCGACGATGGATGTGGCAGAGCCAGCGGCCGTATTGATCGCGCCGCTCGCGGTCGAATTCAAGGCGCACCATCTGGTGGTGCACCAGTTGACGATTGTACTTTTGGGCGGCACGGCCAAATGGTTGGGTGGGACGGTCGTCATGGGCTGTCTCAGGCGCATCAATCCCCAGGTAACGCACGTGGCGACCATCAGAGAGGATGATCGTGTCGCCATCGGCCACCCAGCGGACGCGGTACCATTGGGACTGTTCAGCCTGGACGATGGCGGACCAAAGGAGCACCCATGTCATTACCGAAAGCGATAGGAATGCGCAGATCGATCGGTGGCCCTTCATTGTCACCATCCTCGTTTTCTTTTGTAGTGGTCGTCGATTGACGACACCGCTGTTCGTTTCAGTCCAGCGACAAATCGCAGACGCGGCCGGGCGAACCCGCCGCAGACGAATAGCCGGGCGCTGGGCCGAAGCCAGAAGTGTTCGGTTTAGTCCAATGACAAATCGCAAACGCGGCGGGCCGCTGCATCCAGCAGCCTGGAAAGACCCGCATCCCCTTCCGGCACCATGCCCAGCGCTTTCTCCCAAACGACCGCATCCTCCATGCAGAAGTAGACCATAAGGTCCGGCGCATGCGCTTTGATCCGCGCCGCCACGCGGCGATACAACGCCGTGCGTAGCGGCTGAAAATAACGCATCTTGCCGTCCAGGCCGGGAATGAATTCTCCATAGATGATCTTCGTGGCGGGGAAACGCTGTTGGACGATGGATTTCAAGGCCGGCATGAATCGGAAACTGCCCAGGCTGATCCATGCAATGTTTCGGCTGTCGACATGGGTAAAGAGCCTGTCCACGAGGGCTTCGTAGGCTACTTCACAGCCATCATAGATCACCATGGGATCCAGGTGAAACGCCAACGGATAGCCCCACTTTTGGCACTGTACGGCTGCCCGAAGACGGGCATCCAGCGATGCGGTGCCGCGTTCCGCGTCGGCAATCATCTGCGGCGTGTTGAGGGACCATGCGATAATGGTCTTGCGATTGTGATCCAGTTTGGCCAAGTGGCCGATGGCCGTGGATTTTGTCTTCAACTCCAGAATCGCCCGACGCTGGCGGGCGAAGAGCGGCACCAGACGTTTGCTCAAGGAGATCCACGTCTCCCAGATCAGGCTGTCGGTGAATTCTCCGGTACCGATGCGGCTGATTTCATTGCGTCCAAATATGGCTGCCAGCTCCCTCTGCATCGCTGCGTGGTTCAGAAATAGCTGCAATACGGGCGGGTGGAAATAGGCTTGTAAAATGCAGTAGGCGCAATCCATGGTGCAGTAGGTGCCGATATGCAGGATTTTATAACCGCAGCAGGTGTAGTCACGGGTGCCTGGACACTCGCGAAGGAATGTGCCTTTGTTGCGTGTCAGAAAGAGGACCTCTTTGCCCCGCTGGATGGGATCTGACGATCTGCTGATACAGGCATAGACCGCTTCGGAGCCGTCTACCAGGCGGGGGGGGATTCCCAAGCGGTTCTGGATCGAGGCCGCCGCAGGCAGGTGGGCGACCGCGCGGTCGATGAAAAGCGTCTTGATCGGCATGTCCGGTTGACGGTGAAGGTTATGGCCGCCAGCCCGGAGAGGTTTAGACCGCCGAGCTGCGTGCCGTCACGCTGAGAAAGCGCAGTATATCACAGGGCGGTGGGCGTTCATATGGGGCTGTCTCAATATTTTATGCGGGCGTAATAGGTCTTTTGGGAGGCACGGCGCGCCTCGGCCAAGGTGTGAATACCCTTTTCCGCGAGCAGCGGGGTCAGCTTGAGAAAGATTTCTCCGGTGGTGATGGCGTCCCCCAAAGCGGTGTGGCGCCCCACGACACTGATCCCCATGCGGTGGGCGATTGCCGAAATGCTGTGATCTTCCTGGGCCGGGTGGACAACTGCGGACAAGTGCATCGTATCCAGCACCGGGTTGACGAATCGGACCCCCGTCTCCTCCTCCTTGAGCTGGAGCATGCGCATGTCAAAAGCTGCGTTGTGGGCCACGAGGATGGTGTCCTCACAGAAAGCGTGGAAGATTTTCAGCACTTGATCAATGGTCGGCTGATTTTCGAGCATCTCGGGCTGGATCCCGTGGATTTTGGTCGAGGCGTAGGGCAGCGACCGCTGGGGATTGACCAACTGATCAAAAAACTCTTCCCGCAACAGCCGATTGTGGAGCACCCGCACGGCACCGATGGAGATAATCTCATCCCCACCGGCTGGATCCAGTCCTGTGGTCTCCGTATCAAAGACCGTGTAACTCAGCTCGGTGAGTAGACGGTTATCCGACAGGGGGTTCTGGCCCGGCTGCTGGAAAAGATCGAAGTCATAGAATTCGGGCCTCGCCTCTGGCAGGATGGTCATTCGGCGCACATGGTGATCGCCGTCATCGCTTTCACAGGCTGGCAGGAAAAGACGGAGGCAGCCCATGGGGCGTGGGTCGTTTCGCGTGAGCGTCCAGAATTCAGCGCGGTGATGATCCAAGACTTCCGCCAGGGTGACGGGCAAGTATTCCTCCATGAAGTGCAGCGGGGCTGCATGCCATTGGCGCCAGCTAGCGCTATCCACCTTTTCCCCTGGATAGCAGATGTCCAGATACACCAGGTCACCGCTGTCCTGCAGGTAGGCGTCGATATGGTCGGTTTCGATGCGAGATTTGAGATTGTGTAGTACAAAGCTCACTGCCAATACCAGGGCATATGAATCCACCTTCACCTGTGCGTGACAATTATGCGGGTGGATTTGAACGTTTAGTTTCAGCTGTTCCGCGCTTTTGCGCTTGATCGATGCCAGTAGATCCGCCGCCAGCATGGGGACCACGGGCCAGCGGGTGTCCGTGGGGCTGACATCCGTGCGGTCCTGGTTGATCAGATCCCCCATGGCCGCGCTCTGATCGGCGATAAGGGAGATCAACCCTCTCTGGCGCTGGGCAGGAATATCGGCGTAGGTCTCTAAAAGCTCGGCGCTGCACCGGATGGCGGTCGCTTGCTTGCGCAGCTGGCGGAGCAACCGTCGCTGCTGTCGAAAAAGGTGATGCTCGCGTGAAACTTTCGCAGTGATGTCGGTCAACAACATGATGAGGCCGGTGACCAGCTGATCCTGGTCGAGGATGGGCACCACTTCTGCCCTGAGAAGTTCGTTGTTTTGGCCAACGAGGACGAAATAGGCCGCCACGTCATCGGTTTGCCGCTCTAGCTTGGCGGCGATTTCATCCAGGGCGTGCACCACCAGCCCTTTGTCCATGATCCCGAATATAGAGCGACCCAATCCCAGAAAGGGTTGGGAGGCCCGGCTGCCTTCTCTCGTCGTCGGTTGGGCGCCCGGTCGACTGCCCAGAAATTGCTTGGCCTTACGATTATATAGCAGTATCTGGCCCTGGTCGTTGCAAATCAGCACACCTGCTGGCAATTCTGACATCATGGTCGCCAGAATACTTTTTTCCACCTGTGATTCCGCCTGGGCCAACTCTATCTTCTCGGTGACGGTGTTCTGCAGACGCTGAAACCGGTCGGCGCCTTCGTTGATCAATCGTCCCAAACGGGTAACATCCTTGCTGCCATCCGTGCGGGTTCGAAAACTGGGGTTGACCGAGAGCATGAGCTCCACTTCCTCGGTTAACCGGCTTACCGGGATGATGTAGAACCGGAAGAACCAATCCAGGATGAAGCCCAGCCCGGCCAACAGGAGCACAGCGGCACTGAACAGGTAGCTGAACTGCGCTTTAATGAGGTCGGCTAAGATTTGACGCTGAAAGGGTGCCAGGCTCTGCCAGAACAGCGCCAGCATAATCCCCATCATCAGCAGGAGGCTGGCGAAGGAGGCGCCTGCAAACCAAATGAAGCGGCTTTTGGTCTTCATGCGTTTCCTGGCTGATCTGGCCGTGTGGAAGGCGGCGTATCATCTTTCCAATTGCAGGTCATCACCTCATTGAGTGTATCCAATATGCCCTGATTGGAAAAGGGCATTTGGACGTAGGCATCCGCGCCGCATGAGAGCGCCTTGGCCTGATCGATGGCGCCGGCATGGGCGCTCAGGAAAATCACTCGGATTCGGGTGCCGTCGGGCAGCGATCGCAGGCATTGGCAGGTATCGAAACCATCCATATCGGAAAGGAGAATGTCCAGGATCACCACATCCGGCCGGAATGTCGGAAGGGTCTCGATGGCCTGACGGCCGGAAGAAACCGCCATGACGGCGTATCCATTGCGTTCCAACAGATACTGAAGGGGGACGATGAGGTTGGGGTCGTCCTCGACAAGGAGAATACGAGCGGTCATACCGACTTGGTCCCGGTGTGGAAGGCGTATTGGTCGCCTTGGCGTGGAGGCACCTGCAGGCTGATGTCGGGACAGCGCATCGATAGCTTCGATTCGATGGCCCTATTTTCATCCGCCTGCAGGTTTACAGCGCACCTGCTCGGGTTCAGGTGCCTCGCAGAAGGGGGTCGGCGATCATTTCGATGAACAAGTACATCAGGAAGGTGATCGCCAGGGCTGCCATGGCAACCACATAGATCTGGTTGTATTTGTGGCGGCGCTGATCCTTCGCGTGATAGAAAACCGGCCGGGCGCATTTTTCGCACCAGGTTTTCTCTTTTTCGGACATAAAGCTATGCCCGCATTGGCAGGTGAGTTGTTTTGCCTCTAGCAACATGGCGTCTCATCCTTAATTTTACTGAGAAGTGCAGTGAAAACGGGCGGCCCGGCGATCGGGCCGCCCGCACAGTTTCAGGACACTGAGTTAACCGAAGAGACCCCATCCAAAGGACGCCGTCCAGAGGATGGAGAAAACAACCAGGATTACCATCCACATATCTTCGCGTTTCATATCTGACTCCTTTCAGATGAAGTGGTTTACGCTTCCTTGACCACGATCATGGTTTCCTTCTCGGCCCGTTCGATCTGGGTTTCATTGGTGGTCGCCATTTCGGCCTTGAAGGCCAGCGCCCACATCATGATGATGCCGAGGATCCACCAGGAGATCTGCCAGGACCACAGCGGCGGGAAACCAGAGAAGGAGTAAGCGCTGTTGCCGAGGATACACGCCGGCCCGATGGCGAAGAAATACCACACCGGAACGGCGATCTTCATCACACTGCGCCACTGTTTGCCGCTCTCGCTGGGCGCGTCGATATCGTCAAGGAAAGCGCGCACCTCTGCCTGACGCTTGATGGTCTCTTCGTCATCTTTAACGCCCAATCCCCTGCAGATGTAGGCGACGACCAACCCAGTGAAGGTGCCCCAGAAGGCGGCGTGCATGGACAGGGGGCGTGGCCAGATTTTGTAGGTGAGGAAGACGGCGATCATGCCGCAGAGAACGCCGAGAACGGCGCCCACCCGTGGGAACTTGAAGCCCCAGATGACGCCCAGCAGCAGTACGTACATGACGAAGCCGAAGGCGGTGGCCAGTGCGCCCAGGATCACCAGGGCCGCTTTTGACGTCATACCCACCGTGAGTGCCAGAATGGTCAGGACGGTGGCGAAGACGCGGTTCATCCAGATCTGCTCGGCATGGGTCGCTTCCTGATTACGAATATAGCGCCAGTAGATGTCGCGCAGCAGAATGGAACCGCCGGTGCCGATGTAGGGGGCTGCCGTGGAGTGAATGGCGGCGATGGCGCCCATGAAGACGACGCCCAGCATGATCGGTGGCAGGAATTCTACCATCAATGTGGGCACGACCGTGGCTTGACCCACGTTCTGGAAGGCTTCATGTCCGCTCAGTTCCAGCAGCTTGGCACCCATGCCCTGGAAAGCGGTGAAGAAAAACAGGGCGAAGCCGACCACGAAGGTGGACATGAAGGCTTGCTGCCAGGCCAAGGGCTTGGGGCTCTTGATGCCAAAGGTCCACATGGTGAAGGCCGGTGAGCTCTGGATCCCCATGAGGGCGAACATGTAGGTGAGGATCATGACGGCCGTCCAGGCGGATTCACCCTCGGCGCCGCCCAGACCGAAGTTGATCACGCGCGGGACGTTGAGGAGTTTGGCGTCCAGTTGCGCCACGGCTGCGGAAAAACCGGACCAACCGCCGAATTCCTCAGCAGTGATAACGAAGGCGCCCAGGATGATGATACCGCCCACCAGCAGGACGAACTGAATAACGCCCACCCAGGTGCTGGCCTTGAGACCGCCGGTACAGACGTAGAACCAGACGATGAAGGCCATGAATATGGCACCGAAGGTCACCGGAACACCGGCGATGACGTTGAAGAGCGCTGCGGACGCCATCAGCTGAACGGCGGAGTAGAAGATCGAGTAGAGCACGGCCGTCATCACCACCAGGAAGCGTAGTGCCTCGCTGTTGAAGTAGTAGGCGTACATATCCCCCGGGGTGATAAACCCGTACCGCTTGCCCATGAGCCAGGTACGTTTGGAGAAGAAGGTGCCGGTGATGGGGATGGTGAGGACGTAGAAGGAGGCGAAGGCGTAGGCCAGACCGTCCCGCCAGATCAAGCCGGGGTGACCGATGAAGGTCCAACCGCTGAAGGAGGCCGCCGTCGCCGCCATGAGAAAGGCGATAAAGGGGATGGAGCGCCCGGCGATGGCGTAGCCAGACGAGGTCTTCTCTGTGAAGTAGCCCTTAAGCCCCCAGTAAAAACAATATACGATGTAGATTCCAAGAAATATGTAAACCCAAGTGGTTCCTGCTCCCATAATGATTCCCTCCTGTGCCAAAGGGTCGTATTATTGCTGGTATCCAGCGTCAAACAGAATCTTTGCGTATTCCTGAAACTCAGGAAGCCTATCACCCCCTTTCGGTTGCGGTTGACATCGTATGATCGTCAGTGCCCATCCGGGCGTGTGCCAGCAACCCGGATGGGCACGCTTTAAATGGAGCACCGGTACATCAGGACTGTACCATCTGCTTGATCTCATCGACGATCTCCGGATTGGCCAGCGTCATCACGTTGCCCACATCGGAGTTGTTGGAGATGGCGCCCAGCACGCGGCGCATGATTTTGCCCGAACGAGTTTTGGGCATGTCCTTGACCAGCCACACCTTGCGCGGCTTGGCGATCTTGCCGATCTCGGTGCAGACCGCGTCGGAGATCTTCTGGGCCAATTCCGGTGACGGCTCGTAGCCAGGTTTCAGCGAAATGTAGAGATCCGGCTCCTTGCCCTTTATTTCGTGGTTCACCGGCACCACCGCGGCCTCCGCAACCTCTTCCACCACCAGTGAGGCGGACTCGATCTCCTTGGTGCCCAGGCGGTGTCCAGAGACGTTGATCACGTCGTCGATGCGGCCCAGGATGCGGAAGTAGCCGTCCGGTGCCTCAACGGCGGCATCACCGGTCAGGTAAGGCCAGTCGCGCCAATCCTTGCTGTTGGGGTCCTTGCAATAGCGGGCGAAATAGGTATCCACGAAACGGTCGCGGTCTCCCCAGATGGTCTGGAACATGCCCGGCCAGGGGTTCTGGATGCAGATGTTGCCTGCCTTACCGGCACCCTGGGGCAGGATTTCGCCCTCATCATCGTAAATGATGGGATGGATCCCCGGCATTCCCGGTCCGGCGCTGCCCGGTTTCATTGGGGTGATGGCCGGCAGGGTGGAGCAGAGGAAGCCGCCGGTTTCGGTCTGCCACCAGGTATCCACGATGATGGCCTCGCCCTTGCCGACCTCGGCATGATACCACTTCCACACTTCCGGCTCGATGGGCTCGCCCACCGTGGTCATGTGCTTGAAGTGGTAATTGTACTTCTTGGGCTCGTCGGGGCCGATTTTGCGCAGGGCGCGGATGGCGGTGGGGGCGGTGTGGAAGATGTTCACGTCCAGGTCCTGAGCGATCCGCCATGCACGACCGGCATCGGGATAGGTGGGAACCCCCTCGTAGATGACGGTGGAGGCACAATTGGCCAGGGGGCCATATACGATATACGAGTGACCGGTGATCCAGCCGATGTCGGCCATGCACCAGTAGACATCCTCGGGATGGATGTCTTGGACGAACTTGGAGGTGCCGGCGACGTAGGAGAGATAGCCGCCTGTTCCGTGCTGGCAGCCCTTGGGTTTGCCCGTGGTGCCGCTGGTGTACATGAGGAAGAGGGGGTCCTCGGAGTTCATCTTTTCCGGTTCCACGCGGGCGCCATAGAAATTCTTGAGTTCATCGTTGACGAAGAAATCACGACCTTCCACCATGGGGGTCTTGGCGGAGTATTTGCCCGGGTAGCGTTGCCAGACCAGGACTTTGTCGACCTTCTGATCGTCTTTGGCGGCATGCTCTACAGCGATGTCGGCGTTTTGTTTGTGGTCGAGCAGGGTGCCACTGCGATAGTAGGCATCGGCCGTGATGAGAACCCGGCTGCCGGAGTCGACGATACGGTCGGCGCAGGCAGTGCCGCTGAAGCCGCCGAAGACCTGGGAATGAATGACACCTAAGCGAGCACAGGCCAGCATGGTGATGGGCAGTTCCGGTATCATGGGCATATGCAGGGTCACCCGGTCGCCCCGTTTCAAACCGGCGAAGTCTCTGAGCAGGGCGGCAAACTCATTCACCTTTACGTATAGTTCCTGATAGGACATGGACCGATAGCCCTCTTCCAGCGGTTCCGGAACGTAGTGAATGGCGGTCTTGTTCTTGTTGTTTTTCAGGTGCCGGTCAATGCAGTTGTAACTGGCGTTGATCTTGCCGCCCTTAAACCACTTGTAGCAGGGGGCGTCGCTGGTATCCAGAATCTCATCCCAGTACTCGTACCAGTCCAATAGGTCGGCGTATTCCTTGAAGCAGTTGGGGAAGTTGTCAAGACTGAAGCGTTCGTAAATCCCCTTGTCGGTCATGTTGGCCTGGGCGATGAATTCAGGAGAGGGATGATAGTAGTCTTCCTCTTTCCAGTGTACGGCAATCTGAGCTTCTGAGGTTTCGATAACTTCTTTATCAGCCATAAAGCCACTCCTTGGATGAAAAGTTGGTTCCGCGCTTGGCGCCAGAACCGGTTGAAAATCGGGCCGATCGGACTTTGTGGTCACCACGCTTCCGAGGGTCCGTCGGGAAGTGTGGCATTACGGTACGGTTTGAAATCGCCTCCTTTCTGAATCGTATTCTAAGGGGTTAAGACCACGGCAAGGCGGTCCCGATCCACCGGACGGCAGTGCTCCGCTGCCACTGCCTGCCCCCCCTGCCCGCTTATTTGATATCGAAACGCCGCCATGCAGCCGGTTCCCTATTTGGTAATGCCGCGCGCCAGAATCTCGAACGCCATCTCCAGAGTGTTGCGTATATCGTTGTCGTTGTTGCCGATGAGTTTCTTGCTGGTTTCCCACAGGACCACGCCTGAAAACATCGCCCAGGTGATATCGGCGATGGCCAGTGGCCGTTTATCGATAAAGACCCCCTCCTTGACACCGCTCTCGAACAACTTGGCCATGGCTTCGAGAGAACTGCGGGATAGGTTCTGAATCTCGTTGAGCAGATTGGGGGTTAGGTTTTTGAGGGCGTCGCTGGACTGCAGGTGGAACATATTAATGAGGATGAGGGGATCGAACTCGTACACGTCGTACATCGCATCCTTGAGGGCTTGGATGCGGTTCTGGGAGGGCTCCGAAGTGGTCCGGTTGACGTGCTCCAGCCGCATCAACAGGTACTGGAGGATACGGAGCGACAACGAGGCGTATAGCTCATCTTTATTCTTGAAATAGAGGTAAAGGGTTCCGGGGCTAAGTTCGGCTTCCTTGGCGATATCTTCCATCGTCGCCTTGTTGAATCCCTTTTCGGCAAATACGCGTTTTGCGGCGACCATGATCTGTTGCCGCCTGCGCTCCCGCTCCCGCTCCTTGCGCTCCCGAATCCCCATAAAAAATGAATTCCATTTAGTTGTTTGATGGCATTATAGTTTATGGCAACTGCTTGTCAAGTTCTTTTTGTTCATTTTTTTCAGATTTATCTACTTCTTGAAGAGCTGCTGGGAATGGGCGGTGCAGGTGTGGCACACCATGGCGGCGCGCTTCGAATTTGCAACAGCTTGGGGGGTGTGCAGGAGAGGCGGGAGAACGGCGCTTTTTACGGTGCCCCTAGTCGAGCAACTCGGTCATCGTGGGATGGGCAAGGAGACGCTGAAGCCTTTCTGCATGCGCCTCGAGCTCTGCCAGGTTGCCGAAGGCGAGGTGCAGTTGAAAGCGTCGGCCTTCGAAATTGGTTGGCGGCTGGAGTTGGACATCAGGACCCAAGGGCAACGCTTTCATCATGGCATGGCGGTCCTGCTCGGCGCGGACCAGGTGGGGGTATCGTCTCGTGCGCAGGGCCATCCGCAACTGGGTCAACCGTAGCGATCTGTCTATCCCGGTATTGTCGGCCGCAGCATCGTTTTTTAGTGCTTCCGTTAATACTTGGGTGGGGGGAACGTCGTCGCGGCGGGCGATGTCATCCAGCAGGCTGAGCAGCTCTCTCTGACGATTCAGGCTGGGGCGCAATTCGTTGAACAGGGCGGCCAGTGCCACGGTTTCTGGCAAGGGGCGATTGGTGAGTGCCGTGGCCATGGGCAGGGCCACCCTCTCGTGGGCGATAGCCGCCATCAATTCGGGTGGCGCTGCCGCCAGTGCCGCCAATTGGCGCAGCAGCGCGACATTCGGCGGCAATCCGACCGCCAGCGCGGTGCGCCTGAGATCCGCATCAGCTGCGACGTGGTTCAGCAGCAAACGGCTGGCTCTGATCTGCTCCAGAAGCGTGAGTTGCCGCTGCAGAGCGTTGTCGGCAATGGCCAAGAGGGTGCAGCTGGTGAGCGAGGTATCGGCGGGCAGGCACCTTGCCAATATCTTTTCCAGTCCCAAGGCGGCGCAGGCGCCTATGCGCCGGAATCCGGAGACGATTCGCCAGCCATGCGCACTCGCAACCACCCACGGCGGATTGATCAGCCCCACCAGGGTGATGCTCTCTTCAAGGTCTTCCGTTTGGCCGTTGGCGGAGACCTGGAAGGTCACATCGTCCATATCGATGGTGTCTGGCGAAAGGCGCTTTATGGAGGGGAGGGGCAAACGTGTCGTTTCCATCAGCGGTAAAGCCGGGCCACAAAATAGTGGGAGGTCAGGAGTGGGAGCTACGGACCGCGACGAAAATGGACAGCTCGATCCGCTGCTGTCCTTAGATCGCGGTTACTGGCTCTGAAATGCTTGGATATACTGATCGAGGCTCTGGCGTGCAGCCTCATCCAGGGACTCAAATTCAATGCCGGTCTCGTGTTTGCCGTCGTCACCGGGATGGCAGAACACCACATGGCCCTTGATGGCCACCATCTGTTCCGCCAGTCCGATGCTCAACGAGATGGAGCCTTGCAGATCCAGGGCCACATGGGTCTCAAGCAGGATGCCAGATTGGGAAACGTTCAGCGTACGCCCCATGCCTTGCGCGATTTCGGCACCCTCTTCGTCCATGACCAGGTAACTGATGAGATTCAGGGCATCGTAACGTGCGTGTTTGCGTTTCTCCTCCTTCACGGCCATCTCCTCTTTATCGGCTTTCCCATCAATGGGAGGTTGATCGGCGATCGTTCTGATTTCAGCCCGGACCAGGTTCCCGGTCCGCAATGCTTGCCAATGCTTCGTTAATTGGTCGTTAACGTGCCCTTCTGTTCGGATACGGCGCTCAACAATTCTGTGGTAACTGAAACACATGCAGCGGCATTGTCAACGATATTCTTAAATGTAGAGGACATCCCCTCATAGGCCTCTTTGAGGGGCGCGACCGGAACGCTTTCCGTCACCAGTTCCGCATCTGCGTAGACAGCGGCGAATTCGGGTTCCTGGCGCAAATGCAGAAACGGCAGATGCCCGACATAGTCCCCTTTGCCGAGTCTGGCGAGGGTCAACGGTTTCGGCCGTTCGCGGTGCACCCACACTTCACCGGAATGGATGACGTGCAGTATCTCCTCGGCAGCATCACGCTGCGGAAGAAAGGGGGTCATCGCATCCAGGTCCGGACTGATGAGCTGTTTGCCTGTTCGGGTGGCGATAACGCGCGCCGTTGTCGCCTTCAGACGACGGTCGAGGCTTACCAGCAGGTGTCGAAACTCTCTTGGCAAACCGGCGTATTCTTGGGCCAAACGCTGAGAATCGAGGACGCCGAGTTGCACGTTGCCCACTGCCACCACAGATGCTGCACGGATATTGCCGTGAACGAGGAAGGTGGCCAGGCTTCCGACGAAGCAGCCGCTCCCCAGGCGAAGGATCGGCAATGTGCCGGCACTGGTTTCCTTGGCGATCTCAACCACACCCTCCAAGATCACCCACATCCAATTGCCATGGCGACCCTCTTCGACGATATGCTCACCGTCGAAGAAATCCTCCTCATCGACCACGTACATATAGTCCACCAAGGGGCCCTTGACCAAGGGAATCTCCTCGCCGGAAAAGCCCGTGGTTTTGGCGACGCCAAGCAGGCTGTCAGGGCCGATGATCTCGATCTTGCCATCATCTTTTAGTTTGAGCCCTTCGAGAATAATGCCCATACGGCTTTTATTGATGACCTTTTGACCGTGGACCGCTTCCTGGGTGAATTCGAAGGCCCCTTCGGTCCACCCGAAGAGGGGATACAGCGCATCCAGGCCACCCAGATCGCCGCAGCGGGCATCCACCGGGTTACCATCTTTAAAGTACAACAGGGCGGGATGAGGGGCGAAGCGACACGACAACTTCAACACTCCGGTGCTGCCATTGGCGCCGATGAGTTGCAGAATATCCCCGAGACCCAGATATTTCAGGTCTCCTGTGAGGACATTTTTTGCGGATGAGTTCAATTGCCTACTGCGCCCATTTAAATTCTTTTTGGAGGGATTTAAGGGTTTGTTTCAAGCATTCCTTTAATGTTGCGCCCACGCCGTTGCCTTTGACGGCACTGCCGGGAAAGGAGGGCACCTTGAGCTGGCGGTTGAGGTCCTTGTTCATCTGCTCGATGCTCATCAGGGGGATGCCATCGTCGGCCAGATCCCGCTTGTTGTATTGCAATACCAGTGGGGTTTTGAAGATGCTTTTACCGTACTCCTTGAGGTTTTTTTGAAGGTCTTGGAGCGAAAGCATGTTTTTCTCGCGGCGCACATCAAGCGAATCCGCCACAAAAACGACACCGTCCACCCCTCGCAGCACGAGTTTTCGGGTGGAGCTGTATTTAACCTGTCCGGGAACCGTGTATAGCTGAACGCGCACATCGCAACCACGGATCTTACCCAGGCCAATGGGCAGAAAATCGAAAAACAGCGTCCGGTCGCCCTCGGTATTGATGGAGACCATTTCGCCGGTCACCTGCTTCTTATAGGCCTTGAACAGGTATTCCAGATTGGTGGTCTTACCCCCTCTTCCCGGTCCGTAGTAGACAATCTTGCACTCGATTTCGCGCTTCTTCAGATTAAAAATGGCCATACGTATCAGACTCCAAGGATAAACAATGATTCACGCCATATGTGGCAATCAGGCCGACTGGCATTTGCCCAGCCTGTTCGATTTCAAACGCGGCCGAAAAGCAGACCAACGGCGCACGATGATTGGGCGCCGGATCCTTCGCAAAGTGGCACCACAATCGGCCCATCGGCATTTCCCGTTATTGATTGACAATTTTGATATCTAAACAGAAGTCCCCTTTTTTGGGTCCGTTCTTGATCTGGGTGCGCGAGGCCACGACGCCTGCTCCTCTAAAGATGGCGATGGGACTATAGTATTGGATATTATCGAGACGCACCCCATCCTGAAGCTGAGCGATGACGGACTCATCCTTGCTGGGGATAATCAACGACAGCATATTGCCCGACTGGAAATTGACATCAAATTCCACCATCTGTCCCTTGCTGGGCCCCTCCTCCATCGTGATGCCGATGGAGGTGATGTCGAGAAATTCACCCTGATCGTCCTCGTCCTCGTCAGAGGCTCCGCTAAAGGCCCCCATATCTCCGGGTTCAGGCATCTCCACTTCGGGCAATTCCAGGTCCACCCCCTGACGGGCGAGGTGG
>JASJCL010000016.1 GCA_030066015.1 Desulfosarcinaceae bacterium
CGGCTGATTTTCAAGCACTGCCTGGGCCATAAATTGAAACACGGCGTTTTGATCCATGCGGGCTTCTTTTTAGGCCCGCAGCAGTTTTATGATGCCCTCAATGCGATGAGTGAAGAAGAACGCAAATGCATCTATATGACCAGTGTGCTCAACGTCAACCAGCTTTATGAAAATGAATACGGTAAAGAAGAGCTTAGAGTCCTGCAGCGTCAACATGCGCGGTTTGTCAATGCCACCCTGATGGTTACGCTGTCCGGCGCTGTCGTTTCGGATGGCCTTGATAACGGCCAGGTGGTCAGTGGTGTCGGGGGGCAATACAATTTTGTCTCCATGGCCCATGCCCTGCCGGGTGGTCGCTCCATCCTGATGGCGAAAAGCACCCGCAGCAAAGGTGAGACCGTTAGTTCCAATGTCGTCTGGAACTATGGGCACATCACCATTCCGCGGCATCTAAGAGACTTTATCATTACGGAATACGGAATAGCCGATCTACGCGGTAAAAATGATAAAGATATTATCACCGCACTGCTCAACATCACCGATTCTCGCTTTCAGGAAGGGCTGCTGGGCAAGGCCAAAGCGGCCAAAAAAATCCCCAGAAACTACGCGATTCCCGATCTGTTTCGGCATAACACGCCCCAACGAATATCCGACGATTTGGCCGCTTTCCGAAAAAAAGGATATTTCCCCGCCTTCCCCTTTGGCACCGATTTTACGGACGAAGAATTGGTCATCGGCAAATCGTTGCGCCAATTGAAAGAGAAGCTGGCCGCCCAGAAGGTTCCGGTGCCGCTGCCAAGTTTAGGGCAAGCCAAGAAAATGATTTCCGTACCCGATGCGGCGACGCCCTACTTGGCACGCTTGGCGCTCGATGCGCCTCAGACGGGCAAAGAGCGCTTGATGCAACGCATGGTCGTTTATGCGCTGTCCGCCAGCGGTCAGATATAGCGGTATGGAAGATAAACCCGCGCAAATGGTGCGCTAACGAGGAGATATGATGCCTGAGATCGCTGAACAGATGACGATCGATAGAAAAGAGGGCGTGCTCGACTTGTGGTCATTCGGTCAGAAGAACCTGAGGCACATTCATCGCAACCTCACCACCGCGCAACTCTACGAACACATCATCAATAACCGCGAGGGGCAGATCGCCCAGCATGGAGCGATTGTGGTGCGCAGCGGGGATGGGGTAGAGCTGCCCCTGACGGATAAATATGTTGTCAAGGCGCCCACAGATGCCTCGGCAGCGCCTCATTCGGCCAATGAATTGGAAGCGGAGCAATTCACCCAGCTCGTGTATCGTCTGATGGCGTATATCCAAAACAAAGAGGTCTATGTGCAGTATGCGCGCATTGGCTGTGGGCCGAAGGATAGCAGATCGGTTCGCTTTGTCACCGAAACCGCCTGGCACAATCTGTTTGTCCGCAATATGTACACGCCGGTTGAGGGCGTCAGCGATTTCAGTGAATTCCGCGTCGATTTTTCGGTGGTCCATGTGCCCGGCTTCCGCGCGGATCCCCGTGTAGATGGTCTTCCGTCGACGGCTTTTGTGATGATCAACCTGAACCAGAAAATAATCTTCATTTGCGGTACCCATTACGCCGGAGAGATCAAGCAGGCCGTTTTCAGCATGCTGAACTTTCTGGTCCCACCGGATGAAACCTTCCTGATGCGCTGTGCTGCCAATGTGGGGCCGGAGAAAGATGTGGCCATTTTCTTGGGCCGCGGCGGCAGCGGCAAGACCGCGTTGGCAGTGGATGGCCAAAGGCCCCTCATCGGTGATCATGTTCACGGGTGGACGGCGGAGGGGCTGTTTGGTTTCGAACGCGGTGGGTATGCCAAGGTTCATCAGTTGACGGAAGCCAACGCCCCCCAGATTTATGCGTGCACACAGCGGTTTGGCACGATTCTGGAGAACGTCGCCATGGACTCGCTGTCGCGCCGCATCGACCTTGGCGATGGCCATTTAACACCCAACACCCGTGCAGCCTACCCGCTCAGTCATCTTGACAACTGGAAAGACACCGCCCTCTTTGGACATCCGAAACATCTTTTCCTGGTCACTTGTGATGCCTCCGGTGTGCTGCCCGCTTTGGCGCGGCTGACGACAGAACTGGCCGTCTATGCGTTCATGAGCGGTTATACCTCGCGACTGGACACACCCGAACCCACCGAAGCCGTTGCAGACTTGCGTTTCGATGACTGCTTTGGCGCATCGACAGTGACACTGCCGGCGCACCTCTATGGGGAGCGCCTAATGGAAAAGATAGACCGCCATCAGGTGAGCTGTTGGCTGCTCAATACGGGATGGATCGGCGAGCCGTGGTATCACGGCGAGCGCATAGATCTAGCGGTCAGCCGTGCATTGATCCATGCGGTGACTTCCGGCAGTTTGGAGGATGTCGGTTTTGATATCGATCCGGTCTTCGGCTATGAAATCCCCACCGCCTGTCCGGGCGTGCCGGCGACCATCTTAGCCCCCCGGAAAGCGGCCCGGGATGAAGCCGAATATGAGATTCGGGCCCACCAGCTGGCTAAAGCGTTAAGCCGAGGATTTGCCCGGTTTGAAGCCCAGATGCCGGAGAAGATGCGTCATCTCCTGGCGGCTGTAATATCATCTGATGATTCTTTTGATTTGCTCGAGAGCATGGGATTCAGCATCTAGCCGAATCAGTTCGCAGATGAGAAGCGCATCACCGATAGGGATTTGCTGCAGGGTCGCTGCGGCGGCGGTTGAATCGAACCACTGTTCGGATGATGGGCGTACGTTTAACGCAATCCTGAATCGCGGCATCCGCCGGGATTTGGGATGTTAGATCCGTGAATCCGACGGGGGGGCTAGGGGGCCCCAATCCGGATTCACGGATCGATATAGCAAATTCATACCTGTCCAAATACGCCTCAATCGCCATCCCACGAACCCGCTTCAGGCAAGCGCACTGGCCCGTCGACTGCTAAATCAAACCCTGGTCCTGCATGGCATTCACGACGCGCGTAAACCCGGCGATATTGGCGCCCACCAGGTAGTTGCCGGCCTGGCCGAATTCGTCCGCCGTCTCCACACATTGGCGGTGAATGTTCTTCATGACGGCCCGCAGGCGTCCGTCCACCTCTTCGGCCGTCCAGTTCAGCAGCATGCGGTTCTGCGCCATCTCCAGCGCGGAGACGGCCACGCCCCCGCCGTTGGCGGCGGTGCAGGGAGCATAGCGCACATCACTGTCGAGAAAGATGTCCACCGCTTCTGGGGTGCAGGGCATGTCGGCCCCCTCGCAGACCAGCTGGACCCCGTTTCTGATCAAGTTGGCGGCGTCCTTGGCGTTGATCTCGTTCTCCGCCGCACAGGGAAAGGCGCAGTCGGCGGGGTGGTCCCAGAGGGGATTGTGGTCCAAGCCGCGATTCACCTCCATGAAGGTCGCCTCGGAGTATTTGTCCACATACTCGTGGATGCGGCCGCGCTTGAGGTTCTTCAGCCGCTTGATGAAGGCCAGTTTGGCCGCATCGATCCCCTCCTCGTCGAAGATATGTCCGGTGCTGTCGGACATGGCCAGCACCTTGCCCCCCAGTTCGAGGATCTTCTCCGCCGTATGTTGGGCCACATTGCCCGACCCTGACACCAGGCAGGTCATTCCCTCCAGGGAGCGCCCCTCGGTGGCCAGGACCTCGGCGGCGAAATAGCCGATCCCGTAACCGGTGCTCTGGAGTCGCACGGCGCTGCCCCCCCAGCCCAGCCCCCGGCCGGTGAGGACGGCGGCATGTTTGCCGGTCTGTTTGCGATAGGCGCCGAAAAGGTAACCGATCTCCCGCACGCCCACCCCCATGCCGCCGCCGGGCACATCGATGTCTGGGCCGATGTGGCGGGCCAGTTCGGCCATGAAGCTCTGGCAGAAGCGCATCACCTCGTCATCCGATTTGCCCTTGGGCTCGAAATCGGATCCGCCCCGCCCGCCCCCGATGGGCAGGGTGGTGAGGGCGTTTTTGAACACCTGCTCGAAGGCCAGCAGCTTGAACGTCCCCAGACTGGCCGAGGGGTGGAAGCGCAGCCCACCCTTGTAAGGCCCCAGAACCCCGTTCATCTCCACCCGGAACCCGCGGTTGACCTGCACCTGGCCACTGTCGTCCATCCAGGGCACGCGAAAGATGAGGATCCGATCCGGCTCGATGAGGCGTTCGACAATGGCCTGGCGGGCCAGGCCGGGCCGGTTGTCCAGCACCGGCCGCACCCAGGAGAGCAGATGGGCCACCGCCTGGTGAAACTCCTGCTCCTGCGGATCTTTCTTCTCCAGCTCCTTGACAATGTCTGTCATTGGTCTCCTCCCATATGGTAAGCGCGCGAATAGTCGGCCCTGCGGTGCGGCCGGTGTCGCACTCAGGCGTCGATGATCTCCATGGCCTCGTTGCGATAGGCGTCCATGATGTAGGGCAGTCCCGTGATTTGGGCGCACTCCTGGCTGAGGGCGGCCAGATCGCGGCGGCTGATGTGTTCCACCGCCCAGCTGCGTGAACCGGCCATGAGCTGCTGGAGGCCGACCTTTATTTTGTCGGTCACATTGTAGATGCCGATGGCCCCCAAGGGCAGCTTCTCGACCTCACTGCCATACTTCTCCTTGAGGGTCTCGTAGTTCATGAAGATCTCCTCCTTGGTGTAGCCGTGCTTGGAGATGGTCGAGGGCAGTCCGCCGTCCTCGTCACGCAGCCACTTCTCGGCGTTCTTGCCCACCATCCCGGGAATCATGAGCGCCCGCCCCATACAGACCGCCTTGCAATAGGGCGCTCCCAGGGCAAGTGATTTAAAGACATGGTCTTCGCCCGAAAAACCGCCGGCAAAGGCGAGGTCGGGCACCGGACGGCCTTTGGCGGCCAGCCGCCCGCAGAGCTCGTAGGCCATGCTGTGGAGATGAATGGCCGGAATCCCCCACTCGGTCATCATGCGCCAGGGGCTCATACCGGTGCCCCCGGGGGCGCCGTCGATGGTCAACAGATCGATGCCGGCATCGCTGGACCAGCGGATCGCCATGGCCAGCTCCCGCATGGGATAGGCCCCGGTTTTGAGGGTCACCCGCTTGGCTCCCAGAGAGCGGACGCGCTCCACCTCCTGCATGAAGCCTTCCTGATCGACGAAGCCCAGACGGGAGTGGCGCTCGAACTGCTTCAGCGGACCCGCCTTGAAAGCGGCCTGGTTGGCCGGATCCTCCGGGTCGGGTGTGACGATATACCCCCGCTTTTTGAGTTCGATGGCGCGGCTGAGGGAATTGACCTTTATCTCGCCCCCGATGCACTTGGCGCCCTGGCCCCATTTCAATTCGATGGTCTCCACGCCCAGTTTCTCGAGAACGTATTCGGCCACGCCGTTGCGCGTGTCCTCCACGTTGAGCTGAACCAGAATGTCGCCGTGGTCTTCCCGGTAGCGCCGGTAGAGTTCCACGCGGCGGTCCATCTCCGGCGATTTTACCACCTTGCCGTGGCTGCCGAACTCCAACTGCGGGTCCACCCCGCAGACGTTCTCCCCGCACACCAGGCTGATCCCGCTGATGGCCGCTCCGATGGCAAAATGCTCCCAGTTGTTGCGGGCGATGTCGGTGGAGCCCAGGGCGCCGGTGAAGATGGGGACCTTCATCTTGACCTTGTGCTTCGTGCCGAAAACCGTTTCGGTATCCACCGCGGGAAAGGTGGCTTTGTCCGGATCGGCCGCCATCCCCCTGGCGCCGAGGGCGTAGCCCATGATGTTGAGGTGGCTGTAATCCACCGGATAGTCCTTGTCCGCACCGGCGGTGACGCTGCCGAAGGGTTGCGGGTAGAGCAGCTCGCGGCCGCGGAAGGTGGCCTGAAACAGATCGCAATTGCCCTTGCAGCCGTCGATGCAGCGGCTGCAGATACCCGATTGGGGGGCCACATCACGGGAGCGGTTCTTGGTCTGGAGAGATTCATTGGCATTGGCACGCTGCAGGTTCATGCACTCCTCCTTGGGGCCTGGGGTGGACCCGCCGTTCTGAGATTAATGTGGTTTATGATGCGAACACCGACAATTAGTTCAGTAAAACTGAATAACTTTATTGGTGCCGCAATCATGTTTAAGCGATAGTTGGAAGAAGGTGAATAAAAAAATAATATCACATAATTTTAATATATTATATTTATCTAATGGGCACTTCAGAGGAGGCCCTGAAGGGACAGCCCAAGGGAGGCGTCCGTCGCCACATTGGAATTCTATTAAGTATTACTAACTTTGCTTGTCAAGGAAAAAGCGTATCTCCGACGGGTGGGGGTTCGTCGCGGAGTGACGGGGAATGGGTGGTTGGGGAGAATCCTTATGCTGCTGGTGAATCGGGTACGCTCTCCGGAATCACAATTACTTCATCGGGCTGAATCCGAAGATCGACGGGTTGGTGGCGCTGAAATCGAGTACCGGTTGCGGGAGCGCGGGTGAAGATCCGTCCGACAGGCGTTTGGATGGCGTACTCGTACACCGCCCCCATGTAGGCACTTTGAACAATGGTGCCCGCAAGTGCTGTCCTGCGGCTTTCATCGGCGGCCTCTTTGGACACAATCTCAATGAATTCGGGCCGCAGGGAGAGTTGGACGGGCCCGTTCTCTACGGGCAGATCCGCTCGATGGGAAACATCCAAATAGGTCTCGCCGATGGCCAACCACCGCTCCCCGCTTTGGCCGCCCAATTCGGCCGCCACCACATTGGACTCGCCGATGAAATTGGCCACGAAGGCCGTCGCGGGGCGATGGTAGAGAGATTGGGGAGGGCCCTTTTGCTCAATGGCCCCTTGGCGCATAATGATGATTTCATCTGATACCGCCAGCGCCTCGGCCTGGTCGTGGGTCACGTAGATGGCCGTGATGCCGGAGGCCTGCTGAAGCCGCCGGATATCCTCCCGCATACTGCGTCGCAATTTGGAGTCGATGTTGCTCAAAGGTTCATCGAACAGCAGCACCTTGGGCCGCAGGACCATGGCGCGGGCCACTGCTACGCGTTGCTGCTGGCCGCCTGAGAGCTCGTTGGGGAAGCGGCGCTGGAAGCCGTCCATGGCCACCATCTCAAGGGCTTCCTTGACCCTCGCAGCGATGTCAGCGGCCGCCGCATTGAGAATCTTGAGACCATAGCCGACGTTTTGGGCCACCGTCATGTGGGGAAAGAGGGCGTAGGACTGAAACACCATGCCCACATCGCGACGAGTGGCCGACAAGTGGGTAACCTCCTCGTCACCGAACCAGATCCGACCCGAAGTTGCTGGCTCCAGGCCAGAGACCAGGCGCAGCAGGGTGGTCTTACCGCAGCCCGAAGGCCCCAGGAGGGTCGTCAGTGCACCCGGGGCAAATTCAATGTCCACCGTATTGATGGCACACACCTTGCCGAACAATTTGGACACTTTCTCCAGAGAGATTTTTAGGGAGGTTCCGCTCATGGTCGCCTCAGTGGGTACGGGTTTGCCGCTCGGTCCGGGCACGGCCGGTCACCAGCTGCACCAGCAGGGTGAATATCAACATGGTCAGAATCAACACGGAGCCGTAGGCCACCGCGACACCTGTGTCGCCACTCTCCACCCGCGAAAGGATATAGGTGGTGGCGACGTCTGTTCCCGCCGTGGCGAGGAAAATAACCGCCGACACAGTGGTCATGGCACGAATAAAGCTGTAGGCCATTGAGGAGATGATGGTGGGTTTCAGCAGGGGCAGCAACACAAAGCGGATGGTCTTGCGGCTACCCGCGCGCTGTAGCAGGGACGCCTCCTCCAGGCTGGTCGAGATCTGGCTCAAGGCCGACATGCCGCCGCGAATCCCCACCGGCATGGCCCGAATCGCCATGGTGATGATCAAGATGGCTGCGGTACCGGTAAGTTCGATGGGCGGCGTGTTGAATGCCAGGATGTAGGCCACCCCGGTCACCGTGCCAGGAATTGCGAAGATTAGCACGGTCCCGAAATCGATGATGCCCCGCCCCAAAAACTGCTTGCGGGTGAGGATGTAGGCGACCAACACGCCCACCAGGGTGGTCAGGGGTGCCGCCACGAGCGCATACAAGAGGGAATGGATGAAGGAGGGCCATGCCCCCGAGGAAAAACCCTTGGACCACAGCTCGAGATGGTGAGCAAGCGTGAGGGTGTAGTCAGCGCCCCACTGCTTCACAAAGCCGCCCAGAAAAATGCTCACATAGAGCACGCCCACGAGGAGGAACCAGACGCCCACAAAGAGCGTCATACTGCGCTGTAGTCCCTTCGGCAGGGGGGTGACATTGCCGGCGGTTTCCACGCCAGTGACGGTGACATAAGAGCGCTCTCCGACCCAGCGCTTCTGGATGTAGAAGACGGTGAGGGAAAGGGTCAGAAGGACCAAGCCGAGGCCGGCAGCCTTGGCGAAATCCAGCTGGGCGCCGGCGATGGAGAAGTAGATCTCCGTTGAGAGAACGTCGTACTCACCCCCCAATACCAACGGGTTCCCGAAGTCCGCCGCCGAGGAGATCAAGTTGAGCAGAAAGGCATTTGCGATGCCCGGCCGGAGCAGGGGCAAGGTCACATGCCAAAGCGTCTCCCAGCGGCCAGCCCGCATGGTCAGCGAAGCCTCCTCCATGGCAGGGTTGACGGAGGCCAGCATGCCGCTGATGACCATATAGCTCACTGGGGTTAGCGACAGCACTTGGGCCAAAAAGATCCCCGTAAATCCGTATATGTAACCCGATCGCTCGAATAGAGGCGCCCCTCCTTCGGGAATGAAGAGACCTTGGGGTCCGAAAAGGAAGACCAGGGCGTCGTTGACCATTCCGGCCCGCCCGAACAGCAGAATCAGCGACATCCCCACGACAAAGGGCGGCGTGATGATGGGGAGGATGTAGAAGATTCGTATCAGGTATCGAAGGCGTGTGGTGGCGCGCACCGCATAGAGGGCGAAAATCAGCCCACAGATGGTGGTCGCCGTGGCCACGCTGACAGCGAGCAGCAGGGTGTTGCCGATAACCCGGCCCACGCCGAAAGAGGTGATGATCCTGAAGAAGGTAAATGGGGCCAGAGCACCCGCCTTGTCCATCAGAACGTGACGGAAGATCTGCCAAACCGGAAAGAAAATGAAGACCACCACCAGGGTCACCACGAAGATCACGGCCCCGGCAATAAAGCAGTCCCCTCGCTGAAAACCCAATTCGGAGAATCCAACGGCCAGGAGGGCCGTTAGGCAGAGAACGACCACCCCGGCCCCCAACCCCATGGCACCCCGAGTGGCCAGAAAGAAGGTCAGCACACCGATAAGGATCAGACCGGAAGATAGGGTCAGCAACCAGCCCCGCAGCCTACCGGATGCTCGTCCCCACGCCAGAGGTGTGAGTAGGGCAATTGTCAACGGCAGCGCGAAGGTGGCCCGATGGTGGTGCCAGCCCAGTGCTGAAAGCCACTCGTCGGGCGTGAAATCGCCGAGCCCGTATTCAAGGGCGACCCACGGCAGGCCCCCATAAGCCCCCAAGGCGATGAGCACCCAGGAGAGGATGACCCAGGGGCCAATCTCTCCAGGTGCACGCCAGTCGGTATCCATCATCGGCGACCGGCCATCGAACAGGAGACGGGATGGCTAGCGTTCAAGTGATTTAATCTCCTTTACCCATCGATCGATGAGGTGACTGCGCATCTCCTCACTGCCGTACTTGACGAAATCGTAGTCGATGAGGTTGACCTGATCCAAGCGAATCGCCTCTTTAGGGACGTTGGCCTTCATGTTGGTGGGCACCTGGAACATCTTCACCCGCTGGGGAACCTCCTGCCCTTCTGCGCTCAGCATGAAATCCACGAACTTCTTGGCATTCTCCATGTTGCGGGCCCCTTTGATGATGCTCAGGCCGCCGATCTCATAACCAGTGCCCTCAGTTGGCACGATCAGTTCCAGGGGAAAGCCGTTGGCCTTCTGCAGCGCGTGATCGTGGAGGAACCCGATGCCGATCATGGTCTCCCCCCGTGCGGCAGCCTTACCTGGAGCTGAGCCGGACTTCGTGTACTGGTTGATGTTCTTGTGCAGTTTGGCCAAGTATTTGAAGGCTTCCTCCTCGCCCATGATCTGCGTCATGGTGGCCAGAACCGTATAGGCGGTCCCGGAACTCTGGGGGCTGGCCACCTGGACCAGGCCCTTGAATTCGGGCTTGGTGAGGTCCGCCCAGGACCGGGGCATGGGCAGCCCTTTTTCCTTCAGCACCTCGGTGTTCACCGAGTAGCCAAGGACACCGGCGTAAACACCGGCAGTATGGTGTTGTTGCGAGGTGGCTGGATTGCGAAAGCGCTCGCCAATCTCCGGCAGCATCGGCGACGTGTAAGATTCCAGAAGTCCGTTGACGCCCGCCTGGGAGTGTGGGTCCAGGGTACCCGCGTACCAGACATCGGCCTTCGGATTGTCCTTTTCGGCCAAGATCTTGGCGTATGTCGAACCGGATCCCGCCCGCGTCATCTGCACCTTTACGTCATATTTCTTGGCGAACTCGTCCGCCACCGCCTGGCAGGCAAATGGTTCGTTAGAGCAGTAAATCACCAGGCGTCCACTGGCGAAAACACTGGTGGTTGAAAGCAGCAACAATCCGGCAAGCCCAGAGACAACCAATCGTTTCATCTTCCCCTCCTTGTGACGGTTGACGGCAACATGCGTTTGATAACGCGCAGCACACCATGCACCATATTGGATCCAGCTCAGTACTGACGTCAAGAACTAACCAGAAAGCGCGGATGCGCAATGGCCCCACTAAATGGCTGATCGCAGGAGGGGAGAGGTCATTTATGTAAATATTCGGCTTTGATCGACCTCAGATAACACCAGTGGGGTTTGCGGTGGTGGGGTCGCCAGCGGGCGATAAAACAGGCCTCACAGAGCCGGAGATGGCCATGCCGGTGCCCCCGCCCTTCAAGATCGGCACCGCAGCACTGACATGCCGCCGTGCCGCGCGTTTTTTGGGGATTGTGTGTCATTGACATAGCGGCCCCCTTGTCCGGATCAGCCCAACCCTCGCGTTGGCGCGCAACGGACCTATTCGATCGCCCGCCCGCGGGAAATGAAGGAGATCCCCAGCTGGTTCTGGGTGCTGATCATGATCGACTCGATAATGGGGGGGTTGACCGGGCGGTCGGCCTCCCAGGTGACGTAGAAATTGGCGCCCGAGCCCCCGGCCTTGTCGGAGTACTTCACGATGTATCGGGTGGACTGGGCGGCTCCGAGGATCAACGGCGAATCCAGGTAATGTTTGAGCAGCTTGCCGGCGGAGTCGTAGTAGTCCACGGCGACGACGGTGATGGGAGACTTCGGATCGGTGTTGCGGATACTCAGGGTCGCGGCCAGCAGGAGCGGTCGTTCTCGATCGCCGCTGTAGATGTGGGAGTAGATGGGCGCATAGATCACTTGCCCTTTGGTAAGTTCGGCCACCGCAGCGCTCGGTAAAAGACCGCCAACAGCAACCGCCAGCAGCAGAACGACGCACGCCATCCGCACCATGAGACGTTCCTCCTTGTCAAATTGGCTAGTATTGACGCCACTATAGACCATTTTCAGGATCTTCACCACCCCGCCGAAAACGGCCTCGCGCCACGGGCCCGTCCGGCGATCCAGCCCGCGGGTCGGCGGCGGTGGAACCCGCGCATCAACGCATCCGGTGGGCGCGCCAGCTTCAGCTTCCGGCGGCCGCCCTCGTTTCACAATGGCGGGCCTTGAGCTGACCGCAGGCGGCGGAGATATCCTGCCCCTTGCTGCGCCGGATCACGACGGTGTAGTGCCGCTGGAGTAGAATTTCCTGAAAGGCCAGCAACTGCGCCTCGTCGGTGGCCTCGAAGGGCGATCCGGCGGTTGGATTGAAGGGGATCAAGTTGATTTTGGACCGGATGGGGGCCAGCAGCCTGCCCAGACGGCGGGCGTCGGTGAGGGTGTCGTTGATCCCCTTGAGCAGGATGTACTCGAAGGTGATCTTGCGGCCGCTGGGCAGGGGAAAGCTGCGACAGGCCTCCAGCAGTGCCGCTAGGGGATAGGTGTTGTTAATGGGCATCAGCCGGCTGCGGGTGGCGTCGTCGGTGGCGTTGAGAGATACCGCCAGGTTGACCTTGGTATCGCGTCCCAGGTCGGCCATGCGGGGCACCAGCCCGGCGGTGGAGACCGTCACCCGCCGGTGGGCGAACTTCAGGCCGCAGTCGTGATCGGTGATCACGCTCAGCGCCTCCACCAGATTGCGATAGTTGGCCAGGGGCTCGCCCATGCCCATAAAGACGATGTTGCGCAGGGGACGGTCGGGGGGAGCCAGCGTCAAGCAGTCGCGCACCTGGGCGATGATCTCACCCCGGGATAGGTTGCGCTCGAAGCCCCCCGTGGCGGTGAGACAGAACCGGCAGTTCTGGGCGCAGCCCACCTGGGTAGAGACGCAAAGCGTGTAATGCCCCCTTTCGGGAATGAGGACCGATTCGATGGTGCGGCCATCTTTCAGGCCGAAGAGAAATTTCTGCGACCCATCTTTCGAGACCTCTAAGCCTTCCCTTTTCAACCGATCGATGCTAAACTCGAGTGACAGTAACTCCCTGACATCTTTTCTCAGATCGGTCATTTGGGAAAAGCTGTCGGCCTGGCGGATATACACCCACTTCAGTATCTGAGCCGCGCGGAAAGGGCGCATTCCCTTCTGTTCCAACCAGGCGGCCAGTTGTTCCCGTGTCAGTTCCTTGAGGTCGGTCGTGTCAGCCATTATCTTTTCCCGGCAAATCGGGGGGTTACCGGTGCCCGATGCCGTTTCGAACCGCTATGTAATTTCGCTTGACATAGCATTTTAAAAAAATTATTTTCAAGGTTTTAATTTTCCAGCGAACCGGAATCCGCTAAGATAACGACTGAATATGTTCGACAACCTGAGCGATAAGCTGGACGGGGTCTTCCGTAAACTCAAGGGCCACGGCAAGCTGTCGGAGAAAAATATCGCCGACGGCCTGCGCGAGGTGCGTCTGGCCCTCCTGGAAGCGGATGTCAATTATAAGGTTGTTAAAAAATTCATCGCTGATATAAAGGCGCGCGCCGTCGGTCAAGAGGTGACGGCCAGCCTCACACCGGGTCAGCAGGTGGTCAAGATTGTCAACGAGGAGCTGACCGCCCTCATGGGAGGCCAAAGCGAAGAGATCCATCTCGCCGGCACCCACCCGGTCTCGGTCATGCTGGTAGGCCTGCAGGGCGCCGGCAAGACCACCACTGCCGGCAAGCTGGCCACCCGGCTGCGCAAGGAGGGGCGCAAACCCTACCTGGTGCCCGCCGACGTTTATCGGCCGGCCGCCATCGATCAGCTCCAGAAGCTCGCCGGGCAACTGGGGATGCCGGTTTTCGCCTCGACGACCGACATGGATCCGGTAACGATCTGCCAGCAAGCGCGCACGGCCGCCCAGAAGGAGGGCTGCGACACCCTTCTGCTCGATACCGCCGGCCGCCTGCACATCGACGATGCCCTCATGGATGAGCTCCAGCGCATCCGCGACGGGGTCAAGCCGTCGGAAATTCTCCTGGTGGCCGACGCCATGACGGGCCAGGATGCCGTCAACATGGCCAAGGCCTTCGACGATGCCCTGGACATCGGCGGGGTGGTGCTCAGCAAGCTGGACGGTGACGCCCGCGGCGGCGCGGCGATCAGCATCAAGGCGGTCACCGGCAAGCCCATCAAGTTTGTCGGTGTGGGTGAGAAGCTCGGCGACCTGGAGGTATTTCACCCGGACCGCATGGCCTCGCGCATTCTGGGCATGGGTGACGTTCTCAGCATGATCGAGAAGGCCCAGGCGGTGGTGGATGAGAAGCAGGCGGTGGAACTGGAGAAAAAACTGCGCAAGAACCAGTTCACCCTGGAAGATTTCCGCGACCAGATGGTGCAGATCCGGAAGATGGGATCGCTCACCGACCTGCTGGGAATGATTCCCGGCATGAACAAGCTCAAGCAGATGAAGAACCTCGATGTGGACGAACGCGAATTCGTGCGGATCGAGGCGATGATAAACTCCATGACCCCTCAGGAGCGACAGCAGCACAACATCATCAACGGCAGCCGCCGCAAACGCATCGCCAGAGGGAGCGGCACGACGGTGCAGGACGTCAACCGCCTGCTGAAGAATTATGCCCAGGTCATGAAGATGATGAAAAAATTGAACAAAGGCGGGATGCGCGGGTTCGGCCGCGGCATGTTGCCTTTCTAACCAACGGCGAGTGAGGTTAAGAGTCAATTCTGCCGGCCGCTTGAACCGGAACATCGGCCCGGAAAACCGGAGCGACGCGGAGAGACCATCACAACCGACTTTTGCGGTTCCATCGACGAAGGAGAGATTTCAATGGCGGTAAAAATCAGACTGGCGCGTCACGGCGCAAAAAAACGGCCTTTCTACCGGATCGTAGTGGCGGACAATGACAGCCCGCGTGACGGCCGTTTTCTGGAAAAAGTGGGTACCTACAACCCTCTGCAAGATCCCGCAGAGGTGACCGTAGAAGCAGAGCGAATTCAGTACTGGATGGCTCAGGGCGCGACCCCCACGGACACGGTCAAAAACCTTCTCAAGAAGGAAGGTGTCCTGGCAGCGGGCGATGCAGCGGCGCCGGCCGAATAACGGGTAAGTGACTGACGATCAGCGATGGACGACACGATCACGGTATGCTCAACCGACGAGTAGCGAGGGAGAGGGACCTATGAAAGAACTGATCAGCTTTATTGCCAAAGCCCTGGTCGACCACCCGGAACAGGTCTCGGTTGATGAAGTGGAAGGCAACCAGACGTCCGTATTGGAACTCAAGGTGGCCAAGGAGGATCTGGGCAAAGTGATCGGTAAACAGGGTCGTACCGCGCGGGCCATGCGCACCATTCTAAGCGCGGCCTCCGCCAAGGTTAGAAAACGCACGGTTCTTGAAATTCTCGAGTAAGATTTCGCCACCTGCGGAGACGATCCTCATCGGCAAGATCATCGCGGCACATGGCATAAAGGGGGCCGTGCGGATCTTGTCCTATGCTGAGTCTCTGGATCTGTTCACCAGCGGGACACCGCTGTGGGTACAGCCGGAGGGAGCGGCTGCGATCGCTCATTCAGTGGCCTGGGCTCAGGCCCACGGCAAGCGGGTGCGTATGGCGTTCAAGGGGGTCGACGACCGCGATGCGGCCGAAGCCCTGGTCGGCGCCAGCCTCTTCATCGATCGGGCCCTCTTGCCCGACCTGGAGGCGGACACCTACTATTGGTTCGAGTTGATCGGCCTGGAGGTCGAAGAGATGAACGGCCGTCGCCTGGGCGAGATCGAAGCGGTACTGCCCACGGGCAGCAACGATGTCTACGTGGTCAAGGACAGACGCCGCGCCCCGGAACGGGAGCTGTTGCTGCCCGCCCTGGCAACGGTGGTCCAGGAAGTGGATCTGGCGGGCGGCGTCATGCGCGTCGTGCTGCCCGAAGGGTTGGAGGACGACGCCTGAAGTGAACGCCGCCAGTCGCGCGGCGTTTCGCATGAGCGGATAGACGATACCGATGCAGATTCGCGTCCTGACCCTTTTCCCCGAGCTGTTCGACGGTTTCTGGGCCAACGGCATGATCAAACGGGCCGTCGCGGTTGGGCGCCTTTCTCCGGAAACCATCAATATCCGCAGTTTCGCCACCGACCGCCACCAGGTCACCGACGACCGGCCTTACGGAGGCGGGGCCGGCATGGTGATGAAACCGGAACCGCTGGCGGCCGCCATTCGCCAGGCACGGTCGGACCTCAAGCGTGCCTCCGGCAGCGAAGCGGCGGACAGCACCGCCATCTTCATGAGCCCCCAGGGACGCCTGCTGAATCAGGACCTGGCGCGCCAGCTGGCGGGTCAGGATAACCTGATTTTTGTTTGTGGACGCTACGAGGGCGTCGACGAACGGGTCATCGCCAGCGACATCGACCTGGAACTCTCCATCGGTGAGTATGTTCTCACCGGCGGGGAGGTGGCCGCCATGGTCGTCATCGACGCGGTGACGCGCCTGCTGCCCGGTGTGCTGGGCAATGCCGACTCCACCCAGGTGGAGAGCTTCTCCGACCATCGACTGGAAAACGCCCACTACACCCGACCGCGGGAATTCGAGGGCGTTGCGGCGCCGGAGGTGCTCCTGTCGGGCAATCACCAGGCCATTGACGACTGGCGCCGCGAGAGCGCCCTGGTGCGCACCCTGCTGAAGCGACCGGACCTGCTGCGCAGGCAGGGGCTCACGACAACCGAAAAAGCGATCCTGCGGCGCTGGCGAAGAGAGTGGGACCACCTTGATTGAGTCACGGTTGCATCTGGCCCTGGTCCACTATCCGGTGCTGGACAAAAACGGCGATACCATCGCAGCCGCGGTGACCAATCTGGATCTCCACGACATCGCGCGGGCGGCCAGAACTTACGGGGTGCGCGGCTACCATATCGTCACGCCCGTCGAAGATCAGCACGAGCTGGTCCACCGCCTGCGCCGCCACTGGGTGGAGGGGCATGGGGCGGCTTACAACCCCAAGCGCCGGCAAGCGCTGGAACTGGTCGCATTGCACAGCGCGCTGGACGATGCCGTGCAGGCCATCGGACGAGCGGAGGGACAACGGCCCCGCGTCGTGGTCACCAGTGCGCGCTTTACCGACCGCGATGGATGCCTGAGCTTCGCGGAGCTGCGGCGGCAACTGGCAAAAGGGCGGGTCGTCCTCCTGGTGCTGGGCACCGGCTGGGGGTTGGCCCCGGCGTGCATCGCGGCGGCCGATGATCGCCTGGAGCCCATCGGCGTGCCGACGCACTACAACCACCTGTCGGTGCGCAGCGCCGCCGCCATCATGCTGGATCGACTCCTGGCGGCGTGAAAGGGCGCCAATCGGTCCGTGCGGATTCGGCATGCGGTGCCGGACCGCATTTTAAGGTTGCAAAAAGTTTTTTAAACGGTTTAAAGGACTTTCCAAATTTCAATCGGGAGAACAAACTCATGCAAGCGATCGAGCAACTCAACAGAGAACACATGCGCATGGACCTGCCCAATTTCGGTCCGGGCGACACCGTAAAGGTTCACGTCAAGATCCGGGAAGGCGAAAAAGAGCGGATTCAGGTGTTTCAGGGCGTGGTCATCAGCAAGCGCAAAGGCACCACCAACGCCACCTTCACCGTACGCAAGGTGTCCTATGGTGTCGGCGTGGAGCGTATCTTCCCCACCCACTCACCGGCCATCAATCAGGTCGAAGTGGTGACCCGGGGCCGCGTACGGCGCGCCAAGATCTACTATCTGCGCAAACTGCGCGGCAAAGCGGCACGTATCAAAGAGCGCCGCGATTACTAAATACAGTTCGCCGGTGGGCCTGTGTGCCGGTTGGTCAGTCACATGAGGGTGTTGCCTTGCCGTGCAATTGAACACCGGCAACTGACGCGACGGCTACGGTGATCCAATTGCCCACACGACGCGACGAAGCGACCCATCATCGATTCGACGACGCCCAGACAGACCTCTGGGCGTTCGAACGCCGACTGCACCAAGCGAACTACCACTTGGTCGCGGGCGTCGATGAGGCCGGCCGGGGCCCCCTGGCCGGCCCCGTTGTTTCTGCGGCCGTGATTCTCCCACCCGACGACGCCATCCCCGGCCTGAACGATTCCAAGAAACTTTCTCCCGCCCGGCGGGCAGGACTTTTCGAGACGATTCAGCAGCGAGCGCTGGCCGTGGGTGTCGCCGCCGTGGATGCCCGGGAGATCGACCGCATCAACATACTTCAGGCCAGTCTCCTGGCCATGCGGCAGGCGGTCGCCCGCCTGAGCCCTGCCCCCGACTACCTTCTCATCGACGGCAAGTTTACCCTGGCCGAAACCACCACCCCACAGGAAGCCGTCGTGAAAGGGGATGCCCGCTGCGCCGCCATCGCGGCGGCGTCCATCATCGCCAAGGTGAGCCGTGACCGCCTCATGCAGGGCTACCACGAGACCTATCCCGCCTTCGGCTTTGATCGCCATAAAGGATATCCCACACGGTCCCACAAAGCGGCGATCGCCGCATACGGCCCCTGCCCGATTCACCGCCGCAGCTTCCGGGGGGTCAAGGAGCACCTGACCCCATGCTGAATCCGGCCCAGTGGTTCGGCCGCAGCAGCGAAGCTGTCGCCGCTCGGTTCCTGCGCAAGCAGGGGTACCGGATTCTGGCCCTCAACTACCGCAACCGCTTCGGCGAGATCGACATCGTGGCCGAAGAGGGGGACACCCTGGTCTTCGTGGAGGTCAAAGCGCGTCATGATCCGGCGCTGCAGAGTCCCAAGGCGGCCGTCACCCCTCGCAAACAGCGAAAGATCGTTCAGGTGGCACAGGGCTATCTCAAGACCGGCGACCACCACAAGCGCCCCATCCGCTTCGACGTTGTCGCCATCTCCGCCCATACCGCGCCACCGCAGGTGGAACTCATTCGACATGCCTTCGATGCCACCAGTTGACGCCATCCTCCCACCGCCAGGGGCCCCTCCCCTGCCGGCCGGCCTCTATGTGGTGGCGACCCCCATCGGCAATCGCGACGACATCACCCTGCGCGCGCTCAAAACATTGGCCGCCGTCGACCTAGTGGCTGCCGAGGACACCCGCGAAACCGGCCGTCTGCTGCGCCACTATGGCATCACGGCGCGTCTGCTCTCCTACCACGAACACAATGAAGCGCAGCGCACCCCCCACCTGATCCAGCGCCTGACGAATGGGGAGCGCATCGCGCTGGTGTCGGACGCCGGTACCCCGTCGGTCTCCGATCCTGGTTTTCGGCTGGTCCAGGCGGCCGTGGCCGCGGGACTCCAGGTGGTCCCCGTCCCCGGCGTCAGCGCCGCGGTGAGCGCGCTCAGCGTCGCCGGACTGCCAACGGACCGATTCCTCTTCGTGGGATTCCTGCCCAAAAAGAGGAGCAAACGGCGTCAACTGCTGGCCGAGCTCGCCGATCAGCCCCATACCCTGGTGTTCTACGAGTCCCCTCGGCGCATTGTCGACCTATTGGAAGAGATGGCGGCATGCTTCGGATCCCGAACGGCCATGCTGGCCCGCGAGATGACCAAACGCCATGAAGAGTTTCTGCGCGGCGAATTGGCGGAGATCCGCGCCGAACTGGCGGCGCGCCCCGAGGTGAAGGGGGAGATCACCCTTCTGGTGAGCGGCGGCAGCAAGTCGCCGGCTTCGGACTGGGCCGAGGTGGAGGCCGCGCTGAGGGACGCGCTTGCGGCGGGTCGCGGTTCCCTGTCGCAGATTACCAAAACCATCGCCGGCACCCACCACCGCCCCCGTGCGGAGGTGTACGCGCGGGCACTGCGGTTGAAGAGGAAGAAGGGCTAGTCGCCCGATCACTGCCATGGCCCTCTACCCCATCATCATCCAGGTCCCCCCCGATATCCAGGCCACCAAGGGACGCCCCAAGGTCCAGGCCCTCAGCCGGCTGGCCCGACAGGCGGCGCAGCAGTCGGCCCAGCGAAGCCTGGGACATGCCCTGTCCGGCTTCCCCAAGAGCGGGGCGGGTGTCCCCCAGCCGGTGAACGGCATCCACTGGTCCCTCTCCCACAAATCCGCCCTGGTGGCCGGCATCGTGGCGCCCCAGGCCGTCGGCATCGATGTGGAGTACTGCCGTCCGGTGAAGGCGGGCATGTTCGCGCGCATCGCATCCGAGAAAGAGTGGGCATTGGGGCGGGGGGCCGATAGGGGCGACGCCGCGCTGGCCGAAGAAGGCGTGTTCCACCGGTTCTGGACCGCCAAGGAAGCGGTCCTGAAAGCGGTCGGCCACGGACTGACGGGCCTCTCGCGGTGCCGGATCATCGCGGTACCCTCCCCCCACCGCATCCACCTGACCTATGCGGGGGCGCCCTGGAGGGTGGTGCAGCACTGGTATGACCGTCACCTGGTGGCGGTGGCCCTGCAACACCTCCCCGAAGAGGGAGAACAGATCCACTGGCCTCCCCCGCCCCGGCGATGGTGAATATTCCCTGAACCCCCCGACAACGCTCGCGATCTGTTGTCAATGCAGAGACTTCCTGTTATGATTGCGGCGCTCTCGCGGTTCGACGACAGCCATCCAGGAGACCCCCATGCACATGACCTTCTACGGTGCGGTCCGAGAAGTTACCGGCTCGATGCACCTCCTGACCACAGACAGCGATCGCGTTCTACTGGACTGCGGCCTCTTCCAAGGTCGCCGCAAGGAGGCGGCGGAGAAAAACCGCGTCCTCCCCATCGATCCCGCCCTGCTCACCAACGTCGTCCTCTCCCATGCCCACATTGACCACTCCGGCCGCCTGCCGCTCCTCACGCGGAGGGATTTCAGCGGCCGTATCGTGGCCACCCGCGTCACCAAGGATGCCTGCGGCTATCTGCTGCCCGACTCGGCCCACATCCAGGAGTCCGACGCCAACTACCTCAATTACAAGACGGTGCGCAAAGCCATCTCCCAGAATGGCGGCGAACACGGCAATCGCCGTCAATCGGACCGAGAGAATGCCGCACTGCGCAAGAAACTCAAACGCAAACACCGTATCGACGCCGACGAGATCGATAAGCTGCTACAGCGCTTACACCTCAAGGGCGTCAAGCCGCTCTACACAGCCGCCGACGCGGACGCCGCTCTGTCGGCGATGGAGGGCTACCCCTTCCGCACCCCGGTCATCATCGGAAGGGGGCTTTCGGTTACCTTCTACCCCGCCGGCCACATCCTCGGCTCTGCGATCAGCGTCATCACCGACGAGAACAACGGCAAACCACTGCGCATCTGCTACACCGGCGATATCGGCCGCTTCGGCAAACCGATACTCAAAGATCCCTGCCTGGAGTTTGCAGAGGAGGATCGCGCGATCGATCTGCTCATCATGGAGAGCACCTACGGCGACCGCCTGCACGAACCGGTAGTGGACCTCAAACCCCGTTTGAAGGCGATCCTCATCGAGGCCGAGAACAAGGGCGGGTCGATCCTCATTCCCTCCTTCGCCTATGGTCGCACCCAGGAATTGCTCTACGTGCTCCACGAGCTCTATGCCGAAGAAGCGGTTCCCCGCCTGCCCATCACCGTGGACAGCCCCTTGGCCACCCGGTTGACCACCGTTTTCGGAGAGCATCCCGAGGTGTACGACGCGGAGACCCACGAAACCTTCCTGCAGAAGGGCCGCAATCCCTTCTTCTTCGAACAGGTCTCCTTCACCGGCTCCGTTGAGGAATCCATCGCCCTGACCCGCGAAACCCGGCCCCACATCGTCATCTCCGCCTCGGGCATGTGCGAGGCGGGCCGCATTCTCCACCACCTGCGCTACAAGATGCACAATCCCAACAACACGATCCTGGTGGTCGGCTACATGGCCGCCCACACCTTGGGGCGGCGCATCCTGGAACAGGGGCAAGCATACGCTGCCAACGGCCGCAGTGGCGCGGCGCCGCTGCTCAAGGTGCTCGGAAAAGAGTATCCGCTCAAGGCCAAGGTTCATAAAATCGACGGCTTCAGCGCCCACGCCGATCGGGATGAGATGATGCGGTTCCTGGAGCGTTCCAACCTCGAGGTCAAGCGCATCGCCCTGGTTCACGGGGAGGAAGCACAGGCCCTCGCCTTTGCCGATACCCTGAAAACCGCCGGCTACGACACCACCGTGCCCCGCCACGGGGAAAGCCTCTACGTGAGATAATGGGTCTTTGGTCTCGCGTAAAAGAGCGGACGGCCCTCTTTTTGGCGGCCATCGTCATTCTAAATCCCGAGGGCGGGCTTGCGCTGGCCCTGCGCAACTGCATTCGTCTAGACGGCCGCTGGCATCCCATAAGGTGCGGTATCGAGATCCGCAGCCTGATCCAGGTGGTCGTCGTTCTGGTCTGCTTGCCGATCCTCTATATCGGCATGAGCGTTGGCGTCATCTGGGCGGTGAATCAATATGTCGTTCCCCTGCCCTTTGTCTTCAAGCTGGCTTCCGTCTTCCACATCGAGGAGGAGGCCTGGGAGGCCAATATCGAGGAGACCTTCGGCAGTATGAAGGAGGTGGCCAGAGAGTACGAAGCCTGGGGCCAGGAGCGCGGGATGTCCGCCGGAACCGCAAGGCTGATGGAGAAGACCCTCTGGCACGGATGGCCAGTCTACCTGGGGCTGGGCCTTTTTCTGGGCCTGAACGCCTATCTGATCTGCGTACGGCTGCTGGTCAAGGCGGTACGGCGTTACGGCCGCGGCCTGAACATGCGCAAAGAGCGCTACTACGATATGGATCTGAAGGCGATACCGCGCCACCGCCTGCTTTTCTGAGCACGCGGAGGGCGCCTCGAACGGCAGGGGAAGCGGATGTGAAGGATCCAACCTGCCCGCAGGGAACATAACGATCCGAACCGCCAGACCCTCAGCGATCTGAACACCGACTGCCAAGGATGTCTTATGGCCGCCAATCGCATACTGCTGCGTCGTACGGGCCGCCTCACGGCCTTCTCCCTCCTCCTCTGTTGGCTTTTGGCCGCTCCTGCGTGGGCGCGGGATCTCGAGACGGTCCAGGAGTCGATTCGCCGCAGCGGCGCCCGCTGGGTGGCCGGGGAGACCAGTGTCTCGCGACTCAGCGCGGCGGAGAAGGAGAAGCTCGTCGGCCTGCTCCCGGAACCCGAAACGGCCCTGGCGCAAACGCCGAGCCGCTCCCTTTTCAGCGCTCCCCTGACGCCACCATTGCCTGTCCGTCTGGATTGGCGCGCCATGAACGGCGGCAACTACGTCACCCCGGTGCGGCATCAAAAATCCTGTGGGGCCTGCTGGGCCTTTGCCGCCGTGGCCGCCCTGGAATCCAGATTCCTCCTGGAAACCAACCAGCCCGGCCTGACCATCGACCTCTCCGAACAAACCCTCCTCTCCTGCGACACCACCGGCGGCTGCGCCGGCGGCAGCGGCAATACCGCCGCCCGCTATCTGCGCGACAGGGGCACCACCACCGAGAGCTGTCAGCCCTACACCATCAGCGACACGACCCCCTGCAACGAGGCGTGTTCCAGAACCTATGCCATCAGCGATTACCGACGGGTACTGCCCGTTCTCTATCCAAACCCGACGCCGACGCCGGCGGAGCAGATCGACATCATCAAAACCCACCTCGCCCAGTACGGCCCCCTGTGGACCTCCATGATAGTGTATGACGAGTTTTACGATTACCAGAGCGGCGTCTACTCGCTGACCGGCAGTCCCGGAATATGGAAGGGCGGCCACGCCGTCCTGATCATTGGCTATGACGAGACCGAGGCGGCCTTCATCGTCAAAAACAGCTGGGGGAAGGGTTGGGGGGAGAACGGCTTCTTCAGGATCGCCTACAGCGAGATCGAAAGCGAAGTGGGATTCGGCGCATTCACCTATGCTTATGGCGATCCCGTGGATCTGGGGCTGGAGGCCCCGACGGCGGATGCCGGTGCGGATCAGACCATCGCGGAAATGGAGACGGTAACCCTCGACGGTTCCGCCTCCAGCGATCCCGACGGCCAGATCGTGGACTACGCCTGGCGGCAGGTGCAGGGGCCCGGCGTCGCCCTGGACGGTGCCGCCACCGCACAGCCCAGTTTTACGGCCCCCAACCTCACCGCCGGCACCGATACCGACCTTCTCTTTGAATTGACGGTCACCGACGATGACGATCTCCATGCGACGGATGAGGTCCTGGTGACCGTCATCTGGGAAAACGATCCGCCCGTCGCCCAGGCGGGTGCCGACCAGCGGGTTTCCGAAGGGGTGCGCGTTACTCTCGACGCCAGCGCCTCAACGGATCTGGAGGCGGGCGCCCTGACCTACGCCTGGGAGCAGATCGGCGGACCGCCGGTTGCCCTGGAGAACGCCGATACCGCCCGTCCCGGCTTCATCAGCCCCAACCTCGCCGCTGCCGCCGATGCAGAGCTCCGCTTTCGGCTGACCGTCACGGACGCCTACGGCGCCACGGCCACCGATCAGATCCGGGTAACCATCGCCTGGGAAAACGACCCCCCCATCGCGCGGGCCGGGGCGGACCGTTCCGTGGAGGAACATAGCGTGGTTCAGCTCGATGGCGGCGGGTCGACCGATCCTGAAGGGGAGCCGCTCACCTACCAATGGCAGCAGGTCGGCGGCCCGGGCGTCGCGCTGGTGGATGCCGACACCCCCCAGCCCACCTTCTCGCCACCGAATCTCGCCACGGATGCCGAGCTCTTCTTCCAGCTCACCGTCAGCGACCCGCATGCCGCCAGTGACACGGACCTGGTGACCATCACCATCATGTGGCAGAACGACGCCCCCATCGCCGCCGCGGGCGCCGATCAAGCGGTCACCGGGGGTGCGCTGGTCCTCCTCGACGCCGGCGCCTCCGCCGATCTGGATGACGGCATCGCCGGCTGCGTGTGGACGCAGGTGGCCGGTCCCCCCGTGCAATTGACCTCGCTCACCGATCTTCAAACCAGCTTCACCGCCCCCGTCAACGACGGCAGCACAGACCTGAAGCTGGGTTTCGAGGTCGTTGTCAGTGATCCGGGAGGGCTGAGCGGCAGCGATCGGGTGGACATCTGGATTGCGCCGCAAGACGCCGCCGAGCCGGGCGGGACCGGTCAGGACCCGACACCTGGCGACGACGACAGGGAAGAGGGCCAGCCCACGGCTGGCGCTTCCGGTGGTGGGGGCGGCGGCGGTTGTTTTATCTCCATCCTGGGAACCTGATGCGCCGTACTGACGATCACCGGCCGATCTCCATCACCGTGGCGCCATCACCTGCGGCACGCCGTTTTTCCCGGCCAAAGCTCAGTGGGCGTGGGCACAGCAGCCGTTGAAGGTGGGATCCAGGTGGGGTCACCGATTCGCTCGCCAGATCGCCTCAAGGGGCAATTGCCACCCGCCTCGCGAACCATCTCGCCCATCGCGCACCACGGCTGGGGGACATGTTGTCAATACAGATGTTCAGAGGTCGCAGGCATCCTTATCGCCTTTCATCAGGGCGCAAGGAGGATCTCGAAGCGTTCTCGCATCTGTTGGTCCACTTCGCTGGGGATATGACCGTCACCAGCCTCCGCGAGTAGCCGCTTGGCGATGGCCGTTGCACGGGTGCGGGCATCCGCGGCGCCCTCCTGGGCCCATTTCTCCCGATGCTTGCGATCGGTAACACCGTTGCCCTGAAAGTATTCGCTGCGCATATGACGCAGGGTGTGGGGCGACACCATGAAGTTGCCCCCCGGTCCCACCTGATCGATCACCTCCACCGCCAGGTGCTCCGCGTCCACCGTGATGCCACGCAGCACCTTACACGCCATGCCGATGATCTCGTCGTCGATCACGTACTGCTCGGGCGCCACGGTGAGCATCGACTCGAGCATGCCGGCGCTGTGGTGCATGTAGTTGGAGCCCCCCATGGCGCCCAGGAGAATGGTCATGGCCTTCTCCCAGCCGGCCTGGGCGTCGGGCAGCTTGGTGTCCGTAAGGCCGGCCGAATTGTAATTGGGCACTGCGATGTGGGCGGCCAGCTGATGAATGGCGGCGTTCATCATCCCGCACTCCACCCCGCCGCCGGTGTAGCCCATGGTGTTCATGTTGGCCATTCCCGGTATGCCCCCGTAGAGCAGGGGAGCGCCCGCCCGGGTCAACTGGCAGATGGTGATGCCGGCCAATTGTTCGGCGTGGACCTGGGCCAGGGTGCCGGCCATGGTCATGGGGCTGGTGGAGCCCGACATGGGAGCCGCCGACAGGGCCACGGGGATCCCCTCGCGGTTGCAGGCCTGCAGGATGCGGGTGCTCTGGGTGCACAGCTTCAATGGGCTGATGGCGAAGCTGGTGATCACCGAGATGAAGGGTTTGGCCCGCAGGGCCTCCCGCCCGCCGGCGAGGAGGCTGGCCAGATCGATGACGGCCGCCAGGCCGGCCTCGTCGTTGACCCCGGACATCACATGCTTGGCCGTGGCCCGCAAACAGGCGTAGAACATGTTGACATCGTAAGCCGACTCCGGGATGTCGGTGGGGATGCAGGGCCGCAGGTAGAAGTGAATGTGGTCGAGCCGGTCCACCAGGCGTCCGAGATTATAAATATCCCGCAGCGTCGTGGGACGGATCTCGCCGGTGTCCAGGTCGAGGATCTTGATGGCCGCGCCCCCCGTTCCGATGTGGACCTTGTCTTCGGTGAGATCCAGATCGTGGGCCCTCTTCCGTCCATGGAGCACCACTCGTTTGGGTGCCTTGGCCAGTTGCGCCACAATCAGGTCGCGGGGAAAGGTGACGCGCGCTTTGCTGGCGTCCACGTGGGCGCCCGCTGCGGAAAGCATGTCGAGGGTCTCCTCGAGGCCCTCCTCATAGGTCATGCCGGTGCCTTCAAGTATGGACAGGGCGGCGTCGTGGATGGCGACGATCCCCGCCGGCGATAGGGGTTTGTAGATGCCGCCATTAAGGCCTTTGGAATCCATGCGGGCGCTCCAGAACGAGTGGTCGAGGGGGGTGTCTCCGTTGAATAAATCAAATTCATTCAATTTGAATGTTTCTGTTTCACTCTTCAGCAGTGGTGTCAACAGAAAAATCGCGTCGTGCCGTCCGAACGCGCCATTCGTCCGGTTGCCATCAAACACGGTATGCACGACTAACCTACCTAAAAGATTCAAAACCATGCTCAATAGAAAATCCCGCCACTTGACAGCCGGGGTACAAACGGGCACACTGGAGCGTAGAAAAACAGGCCCATGGCCACTGGCAGCCGTTGGCGTCACGGGCAGGAGTGGCAGCTTAATCCCAACCAAATGATAGTTTTGATTTCATGTCACAGCGAGAAAAATCCAGTTTCATCGCGGCCATCGCCGCCGCCACCGCCGATTTGACCCCCAAGGCCCGCATCATCAGCGTTTTTATCCAGGAGCAGCCGCACAAAGCGGTCTTTATGACGGCCAAAGAGCTGGCCGAAGCGTGCCGGGTGAGCGAGGCCACCGTGGTACGGTTTGTCACTCAGCTGGGCTACGGACGCTACAGCGAATTTCAGAACGCTTTGCGACACTATATGGACAGCGAGCTGACCCTGCTGGATCGCATGGATCTCACTGCCGGCGCGACGACCGGCAATGGGCGGTTGATGCAAGTGATGCGCGAGGAGATCGACAACATCAAGGCGTTCTTCAGCAGCATCGACACCACGGCTGTGGAGCAAGCCGTGGAAGCAATGCGCACGGCGGATCCCATCCTGGTGATCGGTGCGCGTCTCTCCTACAGCATGTCCTACTACATGGGTTGGGCCCTCACCAAGATCAAGCCCGACATCCGAATACTTCGGGGCAGCGACCGCACGACCATCGACTGGCTGACCTTGGCCGCTCCGGAGAGTCTCGTGATCATCGTGGCCATGGCGCGCTATCCCAACGAATTGATCCGAGTCGGCAAATACGCCCGCCGGCTGAAGCACACAGTGCTGCTCATTGCCGACAGCGAAACATGCCCCCTGATTCGATTCGCCGACATCGCCCTCATCGCACCCTCGCGCCACATCCCCGTTCTGGGCAGCCCTACCCACATCTCCTGTCTGATCAACTACCTGGTTCACGAAGTCGCCCGTCGCATGGGGAACCGGGTCAAGACGCACCAGGCGCGCCTGGAGCAGGCCTACCTGGAAAACGACCTTCTCTTCTGAGGCCATCTCATTTGAGACCCTCTCATTTGAGACCCTCTCAATTGAGACCTTCTCTATTGAGACCTTCTCATTTGAGACCTTCTCTATTGAGACCTTCTCTTCGAGATGGCGGCCGTCTCCGCGCACGGAAAGCCGTTGCAATGAGGGCCGCCCTCGGTTAGAAAGACAGGCAGCACGGTGGTTGGCGCGACAACGCGTCCGCCCAGCAACCCCCCCATCGCCAAGAGGTAGCAGGTGCTGAAATTTGTCATTATTGCCGTTGGCGGCGCCATCGGCGCGCTGGCCCGCTACGGTCTGGGCGGGCTGGTACAACAGCTCACCCAAACAGCCAGCTTTCCCGCCGGAACCCTGGTTGTGAACCTGACCGGTTGCCTCCTCATCGGGATCGGGGGCGGCCTCATGGAGGCCCGTCAGTTTTTCAATCCCGAGATGCGGGCCTTTCTCTTCATAGGTTTCCTGGGCAGTTTCACCACCTTTTCCACCTTTGGTCTGGAGAGCTTCAACCTGGCCCGCGACGGCCAGTGGCTGCTGGCGGCGCTCAACATCGGCCTCAGCGTGATGGTGGGCCTTGCCGCGGTGCTGGCGGGCAGCATGTTGGCCAAGCTGTTGTAAGGAGAGCGGTCGCAATGGAAAAGTATAAGGAGGAGGGCAAGCTGCTGCGGATCTTCATCGGCGAGACGGACAAGTACGACCGTCGGCCGCTCTACGAGTGGATCGTTCAGCAGGCCAGAGCCGAAGGAATGGCCGGCGCCACGGTGCTGCGGGGGATCGTCGGCTACGGCGCCGGGAGCCTCATCCACACCACCAAAATCCTGCGACTCTCCGAAGACCTACCCGTCATCGTTGAGATTGTCGACAGCGAGGAGAAGATCGACCAATTTCTACCCCAGATCGAGCCCGCCATCACCGAAGGGCTGGTCACCGTGGAAAGGGCCCATATCCGGCTCTATCGCAACAAAAAAGGGGGCGCGTGACAGGACATGGCGCCTGCGGCGGGCCGGACGGATGGTGGTCATCCCTGCAGCAGGCGGCGGCGTTTCGCGGGTGCGTCCAATTGGCGGCCCCCGCAACGGCCCCCATTCGATGATCGCAGCGACCAAGCTGCGACGTGACCCGGTCCGGAGATGACAACCGCTGGGGCTACCCTTATATTTCGGTAAATCCACCTTTAACTTCCTGGAGTGAAGCCATGATCGCCTACTACGTGCATGATGACAAGGATGGGAACGACGTAATCCTGTTGCCCGATATGAGCTGCGCCGTCGAGGTGAATAAAGAGAAGTTGGAGATGTTTATTTCGCCGGCGCCGGCCTTCGCCAACTGGTCAGGGAACAGCTGTGTGGATGCAAACCCGGAAGCGTTCGGCACGGTGGTCGCTTCCCGCGAAGAGGGTGGCGATGTATGCGTCATCAAGCGGGAGATTTGGCAGGCGCGGATGGAGTACTACCTGAAGCAGGATTGAAGCCGTCGCCCCCCACCCGGCCAGTTACCCTTCCGCTTTGCGGGCGCTAGTAGAAGCGTTCGGTGAAGACGGTAGCCCCCTCGAAGCGGTCATCGATGATGTTGAGCGCATCGCCGATCATAGCAGCGCTGCCGCAGAGATAGAAGTGACAATGCCTTGGCGGCATGGATCGCAACAGATCGGTGACCCGCCCCGTCGACGTCTCGCCCGGTTGAGTGGCATCCCCCGAAGACGATTTGCTAAGGCAGGTTTGGTAGTCTGCGGCGGCCGACCGCATCTCCTCCCCGAAGAGAAGCGCTGCCGCCGTGGCGGCGCCGTGCAAGAGCGTGAAGCCCCGCACACCCGCCCGTACATAGGCGACAAAGGGCGCAATCCCGGACCCTGTGGCCACGAAGACTGCCGTTGCCGGATCGCTCTGGAAGCGGAAATAGCCCAGAGGCCCCTCCACGTCGAAGGTTTGCCCCGCTGTGGCACCGACGAGGGCCGGGGTGAATCGCCCCTCGGGTAGATGGCGCAGACAGATCTCGAGGTGGGTGTCGTCGGGCGCATTGATGAGGGTGTAATCGCGGACCACACCCTGGTGGTGAAAACGGATATACTGGCCGGGTGTGAAGCTAAAGCGCGTTGGCCGCTTGAATCTCAGAAGATAGTAATCCGCCCGCAGGCGGCGACACGCTTCAAGGTGGAGGGTATAGAAAGGCATTCCGGATGTAGATCTCCAGCGATCGCGGATCAGGATCGTTGCCAGGGGATATCGGCCACCCCCGCCAAATGATTGCAATAGCGGGCGCAGACAAAAAGGTAGTCCGAAAGTCGGTTCAGGTAGACCAGGGCGCCGGGCGGAACCGCGTCGTCCGTTTCCGTTTCCGCCAGACGAAAAACGTGTCGTTCCGTGCGCCGGCAGACGGTGCGGGCCACGTGCGCCATGGCGGCGGCGGGATGCCCGCCGGGAAGAATGAAGGACTTCAACTCGGCCAATTCGCCATCCATGGCATCCATGGCCCGCTCCAATCGGTCGGCCCGTTCAGCCGCGAATGGTGCCAGTTGTCCCGTTGCGCCGGAACCGGGAGTGGTGGCCAGCCAGGCGCCCAGATCGAAAAGGTCGGCCTGAATCCCCTGCAGGGTCTCCGCCACCGCCACGGATTGGGGCGGTAGAAAGGCGACCAGAGCGCCGATGGCGGCGTTGAGCTCATCCACATCTCCGTAGGCCTCGATCCGCACGTTGGCCTTGGCCACACGCTCGCCGCTGAAGAGGCTGGTCTTGCCCCGATCCCCAGTACCTGTGTATACCTTCACAGCGACCTCCCCTACTCCACCAGTTCGAACATCTGGGACGGTGCGCCGCAGATGGGACAGGTATGCGGCGGCTCCTCTCCCTCGTGAATATACCCGCAAATCACACAGCGCCAACGTTTCATGCAAACTCCTTTTTTCGATCAGGCCGGTCCAGGACAGGTGGGCCCGCCTTCGCCAGGAAGGTCAGTGACCCAGACGGCCCCGCATTGAAAAGGTCTGCCGTAACGATCAGGACTGCCAGTACAGCACTGGCGCCTGGGGATCGACCCGCTCCAGATGGGCCAGTAGTTCATCCAGATTGGCGATAAAGGCAGCGCCCTCGCGGTTCGCACTCAGATGTTTGTGGGCTTTGGCAGCCAACTTCTCGGCGGCAGCTTGGTGACCCCAGATGAGATGGATGTGCACCCCGGCGGCCTGAATCACCCCCTTGAGGGCACTGCGCAAGGGTTCCTCGGCCGGGTGCCAGATGGTTTCAAGGAGTTCGTGCACCTCAAAATAGAGCCCCACGTTCCACAGCACCAAGGCCTGGCGAATGGGCGCGCGCACATCATCCGCCGCAAACTGCTCAAACGCCTGGCGATAGCGTCGCAGGCGACCGTTGAGGTAATCGCGATAGACACCCCCCATATCCACCGCTTCCCAGTGTTCGCAGAACAGATGAAAGGCCTGGACGTCGTTGCGCAGCGCCACCTCGACGAATTGTTCCGACAAGGTGTTGCGCAGATCACGGCTTTGGCGGTCGTTGAAAGGGTCGAAGCCCCTCCCGGGGGTCAGTGGTTCGTCATCGGTCATGCCGTCCTCCAGAAGCGGTGCAAGCGGGTTGCGGCAAGGGTCGCTCGTCTGAACGGCGAACCCGTGGAAGGAAAGATTCTTGACCTGCTCTGCAGGCCGGTGCCATTATGAACTGCTCGATTGGACGAAAACCGGAACCAACCGCGTCGGTGATCGCAAGGTCCCCTAGTGTCCCAGGCAATCAAGCGGCTCAGCGGACCGCTGCGAACCAGCCGGCAGCCATCTGCGCGTATGGATCATTGATCGATATATTGCAATGATAACAAGATCCAGCGAAACTTACCAGGGGTTGCGGCCCAAAGACGCCGAAATGATCTTTGGGGCCATCATGCAGCACTCCAAGGATGGTCTCTTCGTCACCGATCACCGTGGCGTGGTGGTCATGGTGAACCGGGCCACCGAAGAGATGTGCGCCATCGAGGCCAAGCAGATCCTCGGCCGCAATGTGCGCGATCTGGTTAGGGAAGGCTTCTGGGACCCTTCGGTCTCCCTGGAAGTGATTCGAAAGCGTCGCACCATCTCCTTGATTCAAACCACCCGCCGCCAGAAGCGCCTCCTTTCCACCGGCATCCCCATCTTTGACAACGAGGGCGAGCTGCGCTTCGTCATCGTCAACGATCGCGACATCAGCTTCATCAGCACGACACTGGAGATTCTTGAAGCGGAGGAGATCACCGGCGAAGGGGTGCGTTTTGAACTGAGCGAGCTGGGGCTCGCAGCGGCCGAGATGGAGGGGCTGGTGGTGCGCAGCGACCGCATGGCCGAGGTGTTGCGAACCGCCGTGAGAGCAGCCCGCTTCGACATTCCCTTGGTGATCTCGGGAGAATCCGGGGTGGGCAAATCGATGCTGGCCCGCCTGGTGCACCACCTCTCCCAGCGGCGCAACGGCCCCTTTATGGATCTCAACTGCGGTGCCATCGCTCCCAACCTGCTCGAATCGGAGCTCTTCGGTCACGAGAAGGGTGCCTTTACCGGCGCCGCCGCCAGCGGGAAGAAGGGCCTATTTGAGATGGCCCACCAAGGCACCCTCTTCCTCGATGAAATCGGCGATGTTCCCCTGGCGCTACAGGTGAAACTGCTCAAGTTTCTGGAAAGCAAAACCCTCATACGGGTCGGTGGCGTGGCGCCCATCGCCATCGACACGCGTATCGTCGCCGCCACCAACCACGACCTCGAGGCCTTGGTGGCAGACGGCGGATTCCGTGCCGATCTCTTCTTCCGTCTCAATGTGGTGCCCATCGAAATCCCCCCCCTGCGGGAACGTCCCGAGGAGATCGAGGATCTGACCCGGCACTTTCTGGAACGCTTCAACACCGAGTTCGGCACCCACAAGGTGATCACTAAGAGCGCCCGCCTGACCCTCTGTGACTACAGCTTCCCCGGGAACGTACGCGAACTGGAGAATCTCATCAAGCGGCTGGTCACGATGACCGAAGGGGACTTCATCCGCATCAAACATCTCCCCGAGATGCTGCTCAAATCGCGCCCCTGCGATGACGACGGCTCCGGGGAGGCGCTGGGCACCTACCAGGAGGAGGTGGCCGCCTTCGAACGCCGCATCATCCTGAAGGCCATCGAGAAGCATGGCAGTCAGCGTAAGGCCGCCCAGGCCTTGGGCCTGAGCCAGTCGACCCTCTCGCGCAAGCTCAAGGCCAGTGCGCCGGGACCAGGGGTGGTGCACGACTGAATTTCGTCCGTGAAGTTTCTCCAGCCGGGGCAACCAATACTGATTCATCTATGCATCACCCGCCCGGCTTCTGATGTCGGCCTGCATCACTCCGCGGCCCAGCCGCCGGCGCAAGCGCCCCCCACACCACCGAACCGCCGGTCTACGGTTCGTCGGAATGAGGTCAACGGCCTTATTTATTTGAAGATCCCCACGCGGTTGCGTTCCCGCCCCAGCTTCGCTTGAAACAGAGCGAACGCTGGCACATGCCTTGCTCAAAGGGGAAGCGAAGCCAGTTGTCAGGTTGCGAGGACAGCAGCTGCCTGGCGCGTGTCTCTAATTCTAATCAGGTCCCCACCCCAAGTATAAACAACTTCCCAGCAAGAAGGAGAACGCTTATGTCATCGCCCATCCCCACTCAGGCCCAGGTCGTCGTCATCGGCGGCGGGATCGTCGGTTGCTCCACCGCCTATCACCTGACGAAAGTCGGCTTCACCGATGTCGTGCTGCTGGAGCGCAAGGAGATCGCCTCGGGCACCACCTGGGCGGCGGCCGGGCTCCTGGCCCAGCTGCGCCAAAATCAGGAGATGACCAACCTGGCCAAGTATGCCCTGGAATGCTACGGCCGACTGGAGGAGGAGACTGGTGTGGCCACGGGCTTCAAGATGAACGGCGCCATCGGCGTCTGCCAGACCGAGGACCGCCGCCGTGAGTGGCTGCGCGGGGCCGCCATGGCGGCCAATTTCGGTGTGGAGATGGTCGAGATCAGCATGAAGGAAGCCGAGGAGATGGTTCCCGGCATGGCCACCGACGACCTGGTGGCGGCCTTCTATCTGCCCAATGACGGTATCACCGATCCGGTGGGCACAGCCCAGGCCCTGGCCAGGGGCGCCAAGATGGGTGGGGCCCAGATCATCGAAGGGGTCAAGGTCACCGGCATCCAGGTGGAGAAGGGAGTGATCACGGGTGTCAGCACCGACCAGGGCGATATCAAAGCCGAATATGTGGTGGCCTGCGCCGGCATGTGGAGCCGAGCCCTGGGCCAGAAGATCGGTGTCAGCCTGCCGCTGCTGGCCGCCGAGCACATGCACGCCATCACCCTGCCCATCGAGGGGCTCAAGAAAAGCTTCCCCACCGTGCGGGATTTCGACGGTTACTCCTACTTCAAAGAGGAGTCGGGCGGCATCCTGCTCGGTGGATTCGAACCCGTGGCCAAGCCCTGGGGCATGGACGGCATTCCCGAAGAGTTCAAGTTCAGCGAACTGAGCGAGGACTGGGACCAGTTCGAGCTCTTCCTCGAGTGCGGCTTCAAACGCTTCCCCGTCCTGGAGACCGCCCAGATCCGCCACCTCTCGGTCGTGCCGGAAAGCTTCACGCCGGACAACGCTTTCATGATCGGTGAGGCCCCCGGGGTGAAGAACTTCTTCGTGGGCTGCGGCATGAACTCGGTGGGCATCGCCGGTGCGGCCGGTGTTGGCCGGGCTCTGTCCCAGTGGGTGGCCCAGGGTTATCCTGAAGAGCAGCTCTGGCCGGTGGATGTGCGCCGCTGGTTCCCCTGGCAGCAGAACATCCACTACCTGGAGAAACGCATCACCGAATCGGTCGGCATCCTGTATGAACACCACTATCCCAATCGCCAGCGCACCACCGCCCGCCCGGTGATCATGAGCCCCATCCACGACCGCCTCAGAGAGAACGGTGCCGCCTTCAGCATGATCGCCGGCTGGGAACGGGCCGACTGGTTCGCCCCCACAGGAGTGGCGCCGGTTCACGAATACGACTGGCACCATCCCAACTGGTTCGAATACCAGGGGGTTGAACACATGGCCGTGCGCGACAGTGTCGGCATGTATGACCTGTCCAGCATGGGCAAGTACATCGTCCAGGGCAGGGACGCCGGCAAGCTCCTCCAGCAGCTCTGTTCCAACAACATCGACGTCCCCGTGGGCACGGTGGTCTACACCCCCATCCTCAATGAAAAGGGCGGTTTTGAATCCGACCTGACCGTCACCCGCATCAGCGACGAGGAGTACTTCCTGGTCACCGCCGCCGGCACCACCGTGCGCGACTACGACTTCATCAAACGCCGCATCCCGGAAGACGCCGTCTGCACCATCACCGACGTCACCCATGGCTACAGCATGCTGGCCGTCATGGGACCCAATTCCCGCAAGCTCCTGGCCACCCTCACCAAGGAGAACCTCAGCAACGAGGCCTTCCCCTACGCCACGGGCAAGTTCATGGATGTGGCCATGGCGCGCCCCCTGGCGATCCGCATCTCTTATGTGGGCGAACTTGGCTGGGAGCTCTACATTCCCACCATGTTCACCCAGGCGGTCTTCGACGCCATCATGGAAGCCGGCAAGGCCTTTGACCTCAAGCTGGTGGGCATGCAGGCGGTCAACTCCCTGCGCCTGGAGACCGGCTACCGTCATTGGGAGACCGACATCACCCCCGAAGACACCCCCTACGAGGCCGGTCTGGGCTTCGGTGTCAAGCTCGATAAAGGGGTGTTTACCGGCCGCGATGCTCTGGTCGCCCAAAAGGCGGCCGGCCCTCTGACCAAACGGATGGCCATGTTCGTCCTCGAGGAGATCGAACCGCGGCTCTACGCCAACGAACCCGTCTACCGCGACGGCCAGGTGGTGGGCCAGATCACTAGCGGCGCCTTTGGCTACAAGGTGGGCGCACCGGTGGGAATGGGCTATCTGCACAACGCCGACGGCGTGGATGCCCAATGGATCGCTTCCGGAAAGTTCGAAATTATGGTAGAGGGAAAGCTTGTTCCAGCCAAGGCCTCTCTGCGTTCTCCCTACGATCCCCGGAACGAACGCACCAAGATGTAGGCCGCTGAATCAATCCCTACCCGCGACACCAGCGGGGACGTGACCTGCGCCGGTGAGAGGCGAGCCTCCGCCGCGTCACCGGCGGCCAACCTTACAGGAGATCGACCGTGAATATCATTGTACTCGTCAAGCAGGTACCGGACACCGAGTCACTGCTGGAGGTGGACACCGCCAACGCCACCGTGAATACCCAGAACGTCAAGTGGATCATCAACCCCTATGATGAATACGCCATTGAAGAGGCGCTCCAGATAAAGGAGGCCAAGGGAGCGGGCAGCGTTACGGTCGTGGCTGTGGGCCCGGATCGCAGCGAACAGGCCCTGCGCACTGCCCTGGCCATGGGCGCAGACACCGCCGTCCTGGTGAACGATGCGGCCGCCGAGGGCAGCGACGCCCTGGGCATCGCCAAGGTGCTGGCCGGCGTCATTAAAGAGATGCCGTACGACCTGGTCATCGCCGGCGTGCGGGCGGTGGACGACGATGGCTACCAGGTCCCCGCCGCCGTGGCCGAATACCTGGAGCTGCCGCTGGTGACCGCCGTCATAAAACAGGAGCTGGGAGAGGGCAAAATCACCTGCCACCAGCTGGTGGAGGGCGGCAGCCTCGTGGTGGAAGCGCCCCTGCCCATGCTCTTCACTGCCCAAAAGGGGCTCAACGAACCGCGCTACGCCTCCTTGCCCAACATCATGAAGGCCAAGAAAAAGCCCCTTGAGAAGAAGCGCCTGGCCGACATCGGTCTGGATGCCGCTTTGGTCGGCACCGGCAGCGCCAAAGTCGCCATCTCCGCCCTGGCCCTGCCCCCCGAGCGTAAAGGGGGCAAGATGGTGACCGGCGACACGCCCGAGGCCCTGGCCGCCGAGTTGGTGCGGCTGCTAAAGGAAGAGGCCGAAGTTTTATAGGCCGTGGGCCACTAAAACTTCGGCCCTTTCGAACCTGATGAAGACTTCTTCTGGCAAGACAAAAAGATTTCAACCGTTCCAAGTGCAACGATGGAGATAGATTATGGCTTCAGGCGTATTTGTGTTTGCGGAACAAGTGGACAATGGTTTCAAGAAGAGTACCCTCGAGGCGGTGAGCGAAGGCCGCCGGCTGGCCGACGCCCTGGGTGAGCCCCTCTGCGCCATGGTGATGGGCGGCGGGATCGCTGAATTGGCGGGCGGGCTGGGCACTTACGGCGTGGACAAGGTGCTGGCGTCCGACGACACGGCCCTGATCGATTTTGCCGCGGATGCCTACACCCAGACCCTCCACCAGGCGATCCAGGAGATGGGCCCCCGGGTGGTCCTTGCCGCAGCCACGGTGACCGGCAAGGAGCTATTCGCCCGTCTGGCCGCCAAACTGGACACCGGCCTGGCCATGGAGTGCAGCGACTTGGCCATGGATGGCGATGCGCTCAGTGCCAAACGCAGCCTCTACGGTGGAAAGGTGATCGCCACCGTCACGGTCCAGGGAAGCCCCATGCTGGCCACCCTGCGGCCCAATGTTTCAGATGTGGTAGAAGCACCCAAGACGGCCGAGGTGGTCAGCATGGCGCCCGTCACCAGCGGGGGCCGCACCCAGGTGGTGGACAAGCAGTTGGAGAGCGGCGGGAAGGTCGAACTCACCGAGGCCAATTTCGTCGTCTCCGGCGGCCGCGGCATGGGCGGCCCGGATTATAGCCTCCTGGAAGAGCTGGCCAAATCTCTGGGTGGCGCCGTGGGGGCCTCGCGCAACGCCGTGGACGAAGGCTGGCGCCCGGTATCCGATCAGGTGGGCCAGACCGGCAAGGTGGTCTCGCCGAAAGTATACTTCGCCTGTGGCATCAGCGGCGCCATCCAACATGTGGCCGGCATCCGTACCTCCGACGTCATTGTGGCGATCAATAAGGACGATGACGCTCCCATCTTCCGCATCGCCGACTACGGCGTCAAGGGGGACCTCAACGAGGTGGTCCCCGCCATCATCGCGGAGGTGAAGAAGTTGAAGGGATAGCGTCGTACCAGGCCATCACCAGCGAACATAAAGGGGAGGCCAGCCTTGCGTAAAGGCTGCCTCCCTTTTTACGTCCGTGGTGGGCATTGATAACCGCGCTAGCGCAGGATAGTTCAGTGGCGCAAACAGGGTGCACCAGTGTTTCCGCTGAAGAGCCTTTATGGCAGCACCAATCGGCCTTCACCCGAGGCCGTTGGATCGGTCCGAATCTGCCAATGGTGCCGTGCCAAAGCAGCCAGAAATCGACGGTCATGGCTGACCAGCAGCAACCCGCAGGGGGCGTCGGCGAGCACCGCCTCCAGACAGGAGATCGACGGCAGGTCGAGGTGATTGGTCGGTTCGTCCATGATGATGAGATGAGGGGTTCGTATGATCCCCATGGCAAGCAGCGTCTTGCGGATCTCTCCCGGGCTTGGGGTAGTGCTCTCCAAAAGCCGCCTGGGCCGAGATCCCAGCCGGCTGACGATGGTCATCAGCTGCCCCAGTCTTTCGCCGGAAAGTGCTCTTGCGCTGGCCAGGATATCCCGTGCGGTCTGCTTGTCGATCTCCTGGGGCAGGAAGATAAGACGATCCGCATCCACGTTGAGGGAGCGGACGATACGGTCGATCAGGCGACTCTTCCCACTTCCATTGGGGCCTGAAAGTGCGATGCGGTCATCGGGCCGCATCGACAGCTCGGGATAGTGAAGCCAGCGATCGCTGCCGAGGTGCAGTGATCCCGCCGGTAGCTGAAAAAGAGTATTGCGTCGGGAAGTGGCCCCTGGCAACCAGACCCCCAGCGTATGCCGTTTCTTTACCCGAAGATCGTTAAGGGTCGCTTGCGCCTGCTTGAGACGACCGCCGATCTGGCGCAGGCGTCTACCGGCCGCGCCGTCCTTGCCGCTGAGGCGCGCCAGATGGATCTTGCTGCGCGTGTCATGGTCGCGTCTTGTCACGCCTCGCTTGGAGCGTTTTCGATCTGCCTGCGAGGCCGCTTCCCGGCGTTTGGTTGCCTCCCGCTTCAGCTTGGCGAGCTTCTGCTTGGCATGACGTTGGCGGCGATGGGCAGCCAATCGCTCCCTTTCTGCCTGCTGCAAGGCTTGGGTGTACCCGCCAGGTCGCAGGATGGCATCGGGTGGCTCCAGCATTAGACACTGGCGGCACAGGCCGTCGAGCAGGCGGCGGTCATGACTCACCAGGATGCCGACCCCCTGAAAATGTAACAGCGCCGAATAGATCTGGTCTTGCGCTTCGAGATCGAGGTGGTTGGTGGGTTCATCCAGAGCCAGAGCCTGGGGTCCCCGCCACAGGGCGACGGCAATCTGGGCCCTTTTGCGCTCGCCGTGGCTGAGTGAATCCCAGCGCCGGTGCCAGTCATCCTGGATGCCGAGCCGGCCTCGGATTTCAAGTGCATCTCCCGTTGCGGCCACCATCAAGGCGGTTAGATGGGCAGGGGCGGAATCGGTCCGCTGCCGGCAGTAGAGTGCCGTGGCAGGCCTCACCACCCGTCCCTGCTGGGGATGCAGCCGTCCGGTGGCGAGTTTCAGCAAGGTGCTCTTGCCGGTGCCATTGGCACCGACGACACCTGTCCAACCAGACGGGAAGTGGACCGACAGATGGGAGAAAAGCGGGCGGGTGGCCCCATCAAAGGTAAAGGAGAGATTCTGGATCTGAATGGATGGTATGCGCATGGAAACCCCCAATAAAGCAACGCCGCGGTCGCCCGCGGCGGTTCCGGTTGAGGCGAGGTCGTTCAAGCATCAAAGGGCGACGGACAGTGACGGGCACCCACCTAGAGATCGGGAAGCAACCGGTCTAGGGCTGCCAAGTAAATCTCGCGGTGGGTGATCGGTGCACCTATGGCGATCCTATCGCTTCAACGTGTCTCTCCCGCTTCTTAGGGGGTGGTTGGTGTTGTCTTAAAGGGCGCAGATCCCCAAGGTTGCCTACCAATTGCGGGCGTTGCTGTCAATCCGGGTGCCGCCCGATCACCGCGCGCTGCCCAGCGCGGCGCTGCAGGGAAGCGGGTGCAAGGGCGGCGTCCCTTCGCTGGACAGGCGGCGGCCTGTCTTGAAGTCAACCCGGCGGATTGTTATGATCTAGCGAGTTATGCATCGCTGAAACACCCCGTCCGTCAATGGTATCACCGCAAGAAAGCGAGGTCGCCATGTCGCCTGACCATTCCCTTTCACAGGCCCGCAGGTTTTCTTTGGGATTTTTCCCGACCCCCCTGGTGGAGATGAAACGCCTCAGTGCCGAACTGGGCGGCCCCCGACTGTTCATCAAACGCGACGATCAGACCGGCCTGGCCTTCGGCGGCAACAAAACCCGCAAGCTGGAGTATTTGGTGGGAGAGGCCCTCGCCAAAGGCTGTGACACCTTGGTCAGCGGCGGAGCAGCCCAAAGCAACCATTGCCGCCAGACGGCCGCGGCGGCCTGTGCCGCCGGGTTGGGCTGCCATCTGGCATTGGGGGGCGAGGCACCCGATGTCCCCGAGGGCAATCTGCTCCTGGACACCCTTTTGGGCGCCGAGATCCACTGGGGGGGCCCCCATCGCAAAGGTGAACAGATCCCCGACATCGTCAACCAGCTGGTGTCCGAGGGCAAGCACCCCTACCGCGTGCCCTACGGCGGCTCCAACACCACCGGCGCCGTCGGCTTTGTGGCCGCCATGGGCGAGCTCAAGGCGCAATTGACCCAGTTGCAGCAGAGCCTCACCCACATTCTCTTCGCCTCCAGCAGCGGCGGCACCCAGGCCGGTTTGCTGGTGGGGGCTCGCCTCTTCGGTATGGGGGCCAAAGTGATCGGCATCGGCATCGACAAGGGCGAAGCGGGTGACGACCCCTTTGAAACCCATGTGCAGGCCCTGGCCAACGCCACCGTGCGACATCTGGGGATCGCGCACCACTTCTCCGCAACGGATGTCATCGTCGAGAACGACTTCCTGGGCGACGGCTACGGGAAGGTGGGCGAACTGGAGCGCCGGGCGGTCACGCTTACCGCCCGGACCGAAGGAATCCTGCTCGACCCGGTTTACACCGGGCGGGCCATGGGGGCCCTGATGGCCATGATCGAATCGCAGCAATTGACCCGTGCCGACACAGTGCTCTTTTGGCACACCGGCGGGGCCCCCGCCCTCTTCCCCTATGCCGCAGACCTGATCGCGCCGGGGTAGCTGACAACTCTGCGCATCTTGGCATCACGCCGGGCCCTGAAGAAGATCCGAGTGCCATCGCCGACCGGAAATTCGATCGATCGTCCATTTTCTCCGGCAGGATGCCGAAAGAATGCAGCGGACCCGCTCACCCTCAAGCGACATCGCTCTGCGAGGGTCAACCCTCTTCACAAAAGGGATCTCTTCTCGCGTTGCAGATGCACTGAGATGCCCCACATGCGCATCCTCCACCGATTCTCATGGTGGGCTCGACGTCTTCTTTCTCATCCAGGAACGATGATCCCGCCTTGGTTGCATCCACCGCAGCAGATCGGCGAGGAAGTACTGCTGCGTCCCGCAGATACCGCCCAGCGCACAGCGGTTCGCCTCCCCTGAGTGCGCTTCACGAGCGCGCTTCTAAGGACAACGTCCCCCGTACAGGACTGCCGTTGGATCCGACTCGGAGACCCCATCCGGCTTGGCTGGTGCCTGATAGGGTCGGCGGGCGCTCTGGGCGATTTGATTCATGTGGATTTGTGCTTACCATCTCTGGACTGAGCGTAAAGTCGCAAACCGGTGGATAGCGTTGCAAGCATGCTGAGACGCCGCAGCGATCCTCACGGGCGCCCAGAGTGAAAGTATTTAGCGCCAATGCGAGTAGCATATGGCCTCTACGAAACCGATACCCGGGATGGGTACGAGACCCCGCGACCCACGAAGTCACGGGAAACGGGCGAAGGGGCATGACCGCTGCTCAGCGATTGGCGTTCAACGCGGTCGTTTAGGATGGTACCATGCAACTGACAAGAATGCGGTTGAAACTCACACCGGAGGAGCTGCCGGAGGCGTATGCCAAGCTTTCAGAGAGCGACATGGAGCGGCTCTGCCGGTTCGGCAAGAAAAGGTCGTATCAGGCCGGTGAGGCGCTGTTCAGCGAGGGGCAGAAACAGGCCTCGATGCATGCCCTTATCTCCGGCAGGATCGGCATATACCAGCATATCGGCCGCGGAGATGCAGAGCAGATCGCCGAGATCACCCCGGGCATGTTTACCGGTGATGTGTCCATGATGTCGGGCAGGGCGACGGTTGCGGAAGGCAGATGCCTGGAGCCCTCCGAGGTGATCGAGGTTCCCTTTGGTCAGCTCAAGCGGCTCCTGGTTGAGGACTCGTATTTAAGCGATATTATCGTTTCCGCCTACATCAAACGCAGAGCGGCATTGTCCTCCAAAGGGCTGTCATCGATTCAGCTCCTCGGATCACGCTATGCCAAGGACACAGCCCGCATACGTGAGTTTCTGACGCGCAATGCACTGCCGTATAACTTCATCGATCTCGAATCTGGCGCGGATTACCGATCTCTCCTGCAGGCAATTGAGGTACCGGAAGCCGAGACACCGGTCATGGTGTATAAGGGCAGCGAAATCCTGAAGAACCCTTCGAACGAGACCATCGCCAACAAGCTTGGCGTCAGCTGCCTAGAGGAAGAGGAGCTGCTCTATGATGTAGCGGTGGTTGGCTCGGGACCGGCCGGTCTGGCGGCGTCCGTAAACGCCGCCTCGGACGGGCTCTCCGTCATCAACATCGATGCGGCGGGGCCCGGGGGGCAGGCGGGCAGCAGTTCGAAGATTGAGAACTATCTCGGGTTTCCCATGGGCATCTCCGGTCAGGAACTGGCCAACCGGGCGATGGTGCAGGCCCAGAAATTCGGCGTGCTCATGGTCGCACCGCAGATGGTGAACCGGCTGGAAAAAGCGGGCGATACCTATCATTTGGCCCTGGCCAATCGTAAAACCGTGCAAGCCCGTTCTGTGGTCCTCGCACTGGGTGCCAAATACCATCGTCTGGCCATCGACAACATCGGTGATTTCGAAGGGTCCAGCATCCACTTCAACGCCACCGGTATGGAGGCGCAGCTCTGTCGTGACGAGGATGTGGCGATTGTCGGCGCCGGCAACTCAGCCGGACAGGCAGCCGTGTTCCTGTCGGAAAGCTGCCGCCATGTCTACCTTGTCGTCCGCAAAGACAACCTGGTCTATAAAATGTCCAATTATCTGATCCGTCGTATTGAAGACCGGGAAAACATCACCGTGCTGACCCAAAGCGAAGTCACCGCCCTTTCCGGCCGGGACGGGATGCTCGACAGCATCGACATCTCCGATAACCGGAGCGGGCAGACAACGACCAGAGGGATTCATCATCTCTTTCTCTTCTTGGGCGCCAAGCCGTTGACCGATTGGCTGGAGGGCACCCTGTCACTCGATACCAAGGGATTTATCAAAACCGGGCTCGATCTCGAACCGATAGACCTTGTGCGGGCGCAGTGGAATCTCAACCGCATGCCGAGCGTGTTTGAAACGACCTGGCCACGGGTCTATGCCGTGGGGGATGTGCGCAGCGGTTCGTCCAAGCGGGTCGCCGCAGCCGTCGGCGAGGGCTCCATGACCATCGGCCTCGCCTTTCGCGCGCTCAATGAATAGGCGCACAATACCTCGGGGGTGTCCTGCCATTGAAAGAGAGGATGCCGCCGTTAATGGCGCACCCGCCGCCCCCACAATCGCGGACTGCGGCGATTCGTGGATGCGATTGTGCTTCCCTTTAAGTCGGCGGCGAAGCGTATCAAGTCGTCTTCGCCGATGGAGTGCTTCTCCAGGTGGATCTGGCCCCCGGTGGGCACCACTTGAGATACCGTAACACTGCAATCTTCGCGAAAAAGCACTATCTTACTGTTTTCGACACGAAACAACCCGCAATGGATGTGACGAACAGCTTCTCGAGGGCCCAAAATCGCCCGGATCGACCAGCGTGGCCATGCGTTGAAGCATCACCGATATGCGGTGCGATCCATACGGCCGGCGCTGACGGCAGCCGGAAAGGCGACAGATACTGCCAGCATCATGACGCCGATGAATGCTTTCATCTAGACCGCCGCTACTTCAGCGTGCTCTCGAAGTGTCGGACGACTTCCGTGACGGATCGCAATACAATTTCCGGCTTATCATAGAAGTCAAATTGGGTTGTATTCTCGAACCACACCGTTGAGACGCTGCGACCCATTCGTTGCGCATACTCCTTGGCACCCTGCGGAATGGCGGCAGCTTCGGAATGCACCAGCAGCGTTGGCTTTTCCAGCTTGTCCGCGGTCTTGATGGCATCGTAGGTCAACCAGCCTTCCCACGAGGCGGCATTGAATTTATTGTCATATTCGGGAATCATGCCGCGGTCGGTTTCCGTATAGTAGGGTGCCTGATACATGACTGCGTTCTCGTTGGTCATGCTGGCCGCTTCCAAAATGACGGGCTCGGAAGCCGTTTGCGCATCTCTGCTGATCTGAATCAGCTTTTTAACGCCTGCTTCACCACCATAGACCGCGTTGACGATCTCGGCATCATGCAGCCACGGCGCTACCAAGGCCACCGCTTTGATATGGTCGTTTTGCAGAGCGGCATCACTCATGTACCCGGCGGACGCGCAAATACCCAAGCCGGCGATGCGGTTCTGGTCGACTTCTGGTCGCGTGGCCAGGTAGTTCACGGCAGCATTGATGTCCTCCGTCTTCCGCTTGGGGTCTTCGAGATATTTAACGGCGTCGTGCGACTGTCCCCACCCGCGAAAATCGAAGGTAAGCGCGACATAGCCTTGCGCGGCCAGCTTTCCGGCATAGGTTCCGGGCATTTGCTCTTTGACCGTGGTCCAGGCGCCGGTGACCACCACGCCAGGACGCTGTTGATCTTGCCCATCGCCATCCGGCAGGTGCAGATACCCCACCAAGGTTTGGCCATGGCTGTCAAAGGTAACTTTTTTAATCGTTGCGGCATTGGTCACCATCGGCAGAGCAACGAATGACACCAAAAGGACCACAAATTTGAAAATTTGAATCATTTCTTACTCCTTTATGCGATGCGTAGTTGCTTCAAACCAACAATATGGCCTGCAAATGGATTCGTCTTGCAGACTATTGCGAAGCTGTTGAAGAATCTTGCTGCTGCGCATTGCGCCATACGGTTGGGGTCGTTCCCACAATTTTGAGGCCCGCTTCGGCGGCCATTTTCTCCAACGTGACGCGTTTGCCAAAATTGGCGGCGATATCGTCCAACACCTGTGCGTAGCGCTATGGGGAAAAACATTGGGGAAGATCGGCCGCCGCAGCCGACACCCGCCCATACGCCTGGATAAGTTTGATAAGGAAAAAGCGGGCCAACGATTCATAGATCACCGAAGGTGGCGGCGCCGCTGATTTGAGGGCCTCCAGCAGCAGTGTACCGGCATGGGTAATGTCTTCATCGACGGACGGCAGAATGCTTCTCAGTCGCTCACCGACGAGCTGGAGGCTCAGTTCGCACTGCGCAACCCTTTCGAGTTGTACCGGGCGGATGGTTATCACGATGACGTTAGACCGAGCATGCCAGCGCCAACCCGACATTACTCCCGCCGGCGTGAAGATGATCTCGTTTTTGCGATAGGTGAAATCGCGATAGTCGCCATTTCGCCAGTTCTCAACCCGGTGAGGATCCGCTTTCAGATTTAGCAGGACGTGATGCTGACCGAATCATCTCTGCGTTCTTTATATCCATTGCGGGTAATATGTTTCAGACCGCTGCCCTTTTATAGTTTGGTCCGGTCAAGTTCTCGGACCCTGAAATCCAGCCGGTCATAGAGTGGCAATTCTTCCAGAAATGCCTGCAGCTGGGTGCCATCGGCGGCACGGTATTCCAGGTAGATACGCACCTGCCGCCAATCCTCGTGAGAGTGACGAAAGAAGCAGAGCAATTTGCCATCGCGTTTGTGTTCCGCCAGCCTGGCGACTTCGGCCGGAATCTTTTCTCGAAACCCCTCATCAACGGGTCCCTTCAGCTGTACTTCGACCATATAGCGCTGCTTCGAATCGGGACCGAAATCGGGGAAATCGGCCAGGTAGGGCAGGCGCAGCGGCGCTTCGTCAAAGAGGCCCGTTATCCGACCGGATAACTTCTCAAGAACGACGGCTCGTTCTGCCTCGGAAGCCTGAGCCGGCGCATAGGCGATAAACGGCTCCAATGGGGTAAAGCCGTTGAACCAGAAGACACCATATTGAATCGGTGTCATGATCTTTTCCATCGGCGGATCAAATCCATGACCATTGTAGGCGTTTTCCGGAGCACCGGTGGTCATCAGAATCAGGCCGGGTTTGCTGTTTTTGCCGATACCGTTTTCAAAAAGAAGGGGACCGCCATAGACACGTTTGTAGACCAGCACGCGGTCACACCAGCCTTTCAATATGGCCGGCATGCCGAACCACCAGATGGGAAAGCTGAAAATCAACGCATCGGCGGCCTCTAGCTTTTGGATCTCCGTCTCGATATTCGGGGCAAAGCCATCATTATCCGAAGCATACGCTTCTTCCACCTGCTGCTTGTAGTATTCCGGATCCTTGACCGTGGTGAAATTGGTACGGTCCGAAACAGGATTAAATCTCATGCGGTAAAGATCGGACATCACGACCTCGTGGCCCTCAGCGGTGAACGCATTTTTAGCAGTGTTCGCCAGAGCGGAGCTGAAGCTTTTGGCTTCGGGATGGGCGTGTACGATCAAAATCTTCATGATGCGGATTCCTTCGGTGGCGATGACGTTTTGACTGCGTCTATTCTCTTGGAAAGATGCCACCCATTCAATGGCGGCCGCGCCGGCAGCGACCGTGGGCTGGCCATGACCACCGTTTTCAATATGGTTATTCTGCCAGGCCCTGCCGCTCCTCATTCTTGAACAATACCTCCCAGTTGCGGAACGGGCGCAGCTCGTGATACTCGGCGGTGATCAGGCCGGCCTTGAGCAGCGGCAGATCCTGCATCAACGCCTGCGCCGCAGCAATGCTCTCCATCTCGAGAATGGAGATGGCCGGTGTCGGCAGGTCGCTTTCATAATGCTCGCGCAGGTCGCCCTTGAGGTAGATTCCCCAGGCCCAGCGCTCCTCCTCGACGAGATAGTCTTTCACCTCGGTCAGGTCAGCGTCGTCCTTGACTTTGAACAGAACCAATATCTTCATGCGTCCCTCCTGTCGGTTCTATCTCTGCTGCCAGCTAGGCCTGCGGGGCAGGCACCTTGTGCTCAAACGACCGCAGGATATCTGCTCGAACCTCCAGCGGCCATGCGTCGGCGATACCGATTTCAGCAGCAATACCGTGTGCTGTGGTCTTATCGCGTGAGCCCCAACAAACCTGATGCCCGGCTGCAGCCATGGCACCCCCTAAAACGGGTGACAACTTCCCCACACCGAAGAATTCTATTGTCATGGTAGTTGCCGTCTCTTTCTTGCGATGGGGGTCCAATCTCTTCCAACCCGGTGCATATACTGTGGTTGGCGGTTCGATGGTGGATCCAACTAGGCTGCAGGCACCTTCACCTCCGTCCCGTCGAACACCTGGACCCAATGGCCTTTCGTGCGGAATGCCGCAGCCACCGCATAGGTGTTTTCATAAAAGCTGTATTCGCTGAACTTGCCGTCCTTCAGCCGGATGCGGATCACATAGTCGCTGTCGAAACGTCTGCCGGTGGATACGGCCCGATAGGAGAAGGAACCGAAGACAGCGATCACGTCACCGTCGCCGATCACCTCCTGTGGACCGAAGCCGATCACTTCGATATTGCGCTGCAGGTGGGCGATGAATTCCCGTGCGCCGGCCGGACCATGGTAGGTGCCGATCCAGGGAATGGCCTGTTTCGACTCGGGATCGAGCGGCGGAGTGCCGTCCGGGTCGCCCACCACCGTATAGACAATGTCTTCGGCAAAAAAAGACGCGACCGCTTCGAGATCTCGCCGCCCGAAGGCCGCGAAAAATTCGGCGACAATTTCTTTATTTGGTTTTTGTTCCGTCATCACGGCTTCCTTTCGTTAATGGTGGTATTGACTTAGCTAGATGCGGTATGCGTCAGCGCCGCCGTCTCCTCCTGGCCGCACGCCCATCTCTACCCGGACATTGTCACCGCGAGCACCGAATACTGCTTGCTGAGCTGCCCATAGGGCTCGTTTACATCCCCGGTAATGGCCGTCATGATCTCAATGGGTGGCTCCTCAGCGGCCAGATTGACGGCAGGTGGGGTTCTGCCGTCACGGCTGTCGCGCCGCGCCCTGCCTATTTATGGAGTGGCGGCCATTTTCGCGCCGTATGCCGCACCTCAGGTGCAAACGGTGTGAAGGTGGACACGGTGGCCATGATCTGGGTGATCGGCTGAAAAGGAGTGCAGCATCAACACGCCGAATCGTCGCTCAACGCATGCCGGAAAGGCGGTCAGATATGCCGTTGTCCGGATGTTCCCAGTGGAACAACGCTATCGTTCAATAGTTAGTCTTGCCGGGACAAAAATAATTACCTATTTTGTGTTCATAAAGGACACGAATCGTGAATAATCTACCCCTCCTGGACGACCTCAAGCTCTTTTGCACCGTTGCCCGGAAGCGCAGCTTCGTGGCGACAGCCAATGAGCTCGGCTTTTCGCCGGCCTATGTATCGAAACGAATCGCATTACTGGAAAAGAACCTGAACGTTCAGCTTCTCTATCGGACCACCCGGCAGGTAAGTGTCACGGAGGAGGGAGAATCGGTCTATGAATGGAGCCAGCGGATCATTGAGGATGTCGAGCAGATGGCCGCATCGGTGGCCTCGGCAAGTCGACTCCCTAAAGGTACCCTGCGCGTCGCCACAAGTCCCGGTTTTGGCCTGAAAAGGCTGGCGCCGGCACTTTCCCAACTCGTCTCGCGCTATTCGGAGCTGCACGTGCAGATCGAACTGCTCGATCGGCCTGTGGACCTGATCGCCGAGGGGTTCGATCTGGATATCCGGATCGGCGGCAGCGTTGAAGCCAACCTCATCGTCAAACGCATCGCCCGGAACCATCGGGTGCTCTGCGCCTCACCCGACTACCTGGCGCGGTTCGGGATTCCGGAAAATCTGGCCCAATTGCGCCACCATCGCTGCCTAATCATCCGCGAACGCGATCAAACCTTCGGTATCTGGCGCCTTGAAGGACCGAATGGCACGGAAACGGTTCGGGTAAATTATCCGATGAGCTGCAACAACGGCGCAATTGTCCACCAGTGGGCGCTTGACGGGCACGGAATTGTTCTCCGATCGCTCTGGGATGTCAGGGAAAGCATCGCGAGCGGTAGCCTCGTCCATCTGTTGCCCGTGTACTATCAGGAAGCAGACATCACCGCCGTCTATCCCATTCGGCTCACGCAATCCGCTAAAATACGGGTTTGTGTCGAATTTCTCGAGCAGCAATTGGCAAAGCAGCCGATCAGCGGCTGAATCGCTGGCCCATCGTCCAAGCAGGCACGGCCCCGAAGATTCGGTACACAGGGCGGGTTAGATCTCCAGAAAATAGCTCACCCCCCACAGGATCAATCCGGCGAAGATCCAACTCCACCCCGACTTCTCCCGCGAATCCAGATCAGCCACATCCTGCTGGGCCCTGCGGCGCGAGGCGGGTGTCATCACCGAACGGCCCAATTGATAGGAGGCGTCGCCGCGGCCGAAAAATTCGCCGAAACGCCCGATGGCGAAAAGGGCGATGGGACCGGCCCCGACGTAGAAAAGCATCTCCGCCAGTGGCATCTGGCGAGGCTTTAGCCAACGCCACGCGACGGCGGCAATGGCAAGGAGGATGGCCGCTCGAATAAGAACGGCCAAACTTCGCCGGAAGATCGTCATTGCCATAATTGCTCCATTTCTGCTGCGCTCCAAGGGCGCGCTCAACGAAAATGATCGGCGACTTGACGTCCGCCCCCCGCATGCTGAACCACATCGGCCACCTCGTGGAAGTGGCCCTCGGCCAGCGGCTTGTCGTCGACGCCCCCGGCGGAGACGAATCCGGCGTTAGGCGTGACGCTGATGGCCAAGCGCGCACGCGCATGGCGGACCGCACCAAAAGCGGTGTTGGTGCGGGCCTCGTCGGTATCCGTGTCATCGGTCTCCGGCTGGCCCAAGAAGAGAATCGGTACACCGACCGCGGTGAGCTTACCGGCAACCAAACAATCGCATCACATTCAGGTATCGGTCCCCAGTGGAAAGCGGGCGTCGCGCTATCCCCATCGACGATTGGGATAGAGATTGGACCAGCAGCCGCCGCCAATCTTCACGGTGGCAGGGTTTCGCGGAAGGTGTCGCCATAGCGGGCGTCGACGAGGACGCCAGGCCGATGGGGGTTATAATCTGGCTGACGCCCCCTGTCAAACCGGACCACCAGAATGGCGCGAAATCCGCAGGATTGCGGCAGGATGATCTGCAGGCCGCCGCTTTGGACCCTTGACCTCGGCGCCCGTTAAAGGCAAAATGGCGCTGATCGATCGGCGGGGTAGCCGTAGACGGACCACGCCGCTCCACGGCCCGATGCCACACCGCCTTAGACCGCCTCGCCCCGGACGCTTTCAAGAGCCGATCCGCAGCACCAAGCGTCCCATCTGACCGGATCCGAGCCGTGCTCAACCCCTGACCGGTCCGCTGGCGGTCCCCTTTGATCGGCAACTGCCCTGAGCCCCCTCCGCGAATGACGTTTCGGCGCTAAGTCCCCAATCTTTTTTGACACGATGAAACCGATGACCTTGGAAACGCACCCTGAGGAAAGAAAAGAGATCAGCTGTCGGGTAACCCGCACGCTCCTGACCTTCGTCCGGGAGCAAAACGGCGGCTCACTGGGACCGCTGCTGGACGACCTGCCGTTTGACGAAGGCTATCTCGCGGACACCAACAATTGGGTGTCGCACGCGCTCCTGCAGCGGCTTTACCATCGCATGATCGCGATTCTGGGAGATGACAATGCCGTATACCGTATGACGCTTGCGGCCGAAAAATTTCGTTCCCTGGGGATTTTGGACCGCATCGTACGCCTCCTCGGCAGTCCCAAGCGCATCTACTCCCAAGCCCCCAAATACAACCGATACTTGAAGCTCAACGGTAGCGTGTTCATTCATGACATCGGCGATACTTGGGTCGTATTGGAGGACCGCTATCACGACAGCGCCCAGAAGACGCGCTTCGACTGTGACTACACGCGGGGAGTGCTGGCCGGCATCCCGACGCTCTTCGGACTGCCCTTGGCGGAGGTGGAGGAGATCCAATGCCAGGTAGCGCCCGAAACCTACGGGCGCCGGATTTGGCCGGACAGCCCCTCCCAGGGATCGGCCAGCTGTCTCTACCGGGTTCGCTGGACTCCTGAAGAGCGATCGCTCTGGAAGCGATGGCGCATCCGCAAGGAGGATCCCCAAAAAGCCATCGAAGAGCTGGCCCAGGCCAATCGGCTGATTCAGGCCAAATATGACGAGGTCAAAACCCTGATGCACGACCTCGAGCGGGCCAACCGCGAACTCAACGCCTCCAAGAAATCGCTCGAAGCACAAAAAGCGGCCCTGATGGAGTCGGAGCGCAAATACCGCCTGCTGGCGGAAAACATCTCCGACACGATCTGGGTCATCGACCTCGAAACGCTCAAATTCACCTATATCAGCCCTTCGGTGGAGAAGAACCGGGGGTTTTCGGTGGCAGAAGCGATGGCCTTGGATCTGGCGCAGACCCTCTCCGCCACTTCGTACACCATGGTGGCGGAGATCCTCGCAGAGGAGTTGGCCAAGGAGGCCGCACCGGAGGCCGATCCGCAGCGCTCCAGGACGGTCGAGATCGAGCACACCGTGAAAAGCGGCGGCTACCGGTGGGCGGAAGCCACGGTATCATTCGTGCGCGGCAGAGACGGCAAACCGACCGCCATCATGGGGGTGACGCGCGATATAACGGACCGCAAAGAGGCCCAGCGCCGCATCGCGGAAAGCGAACGCAAATACCGCAATCTCTTCGAGAACGGATCCGACCTGATCTGCATCCACGACCTGGAGGGCAACTTACTGGACACCAACCTGCCCTACAAAACGAGCTATGGCTGGCGTCGGGAAGATCTGGCGGGCGTCAATATCCGCACCCTGCTCCCGGAACGTCACCTACCCCGATTTGACGACTATCTGACGCGCATTCGCGACCATGGCGAAGACGAGGGATACATGAAGGGCTTCACCAAGTCCGGGGAAGCGGTGGTGCTGGAGTACCGCAACAAGCTGATGCTGGATGACAATGGCGAGCCGGTCGCGGTTTACGGGGCCGCCAGGGACATCACCCGCCGTTTCCGCTATGAGAAGGCCCTGAAGGAGAGCGAGGAGAAGTACAAGAACATCGTCCAACATGCCCCCGCCGGTATCTATGAAATCGACCTGCAGCGCATGCGGTTTGTCAGTGTCAACGATGTGATGTGCGGCTACACCGGTCACAGTCAAGCGGCGTTTCTCGCTCTGGATCCCGCCGTTATCTTCGACACCGAGAGCAGACCGACCTTCAGACGGCTCTTGGAGACGGTCATCACCGATAAACCGCAGGCGCTGTCCACCGAATTCCGGATCAAACGGCAGTCCGGAGGCAGCATTGCGGTGATGATGAACACGCGCTTCTTTTACGAGGATGGGGCGCCCAAGCGCGCCATGGCCGTGGTGCATGATCTTACCGAGATCCGCCGGGCCGAGGAGGAGAAGCGCTTGCTCGAGGCCAAGCTGCACAATGCCAAAAAGCTCGAATCGCTGGGGACCTTGGCCGGCGGTGTGGCCCACGACCTCAACAACATCCTCAGTGGGATTGTCAGCTATCCGGATCTCCTGCTGCATACGATGGAACCGGACAGTCCCCTTCGCAAACCCCTGACGACGATCAAAAAATCCGGTCAGAAAGCGGCCGAAATTGTGCAGGATCTGCTCACCCTGGCGCGCCGTAGCGTCTCCACCAAAAGGGTGGTCGACCTCAATCACATCGTGAAAGACTTTCTGGACTCGCCCGAATACGGGGAGATTCTTCGCGAGCGCAAGGACCTCACCGTCAGCACGAACTTCACGCAGGCGGTTTTAAAGCTGATGGGCTCCGAAACACATATTTCCAAAGCGGTGATGAATCTGGTCCAGAACGCCGCCGACGCCATGCCCACCAGCGGCAGGCTGAGGGTGGCGACCGGCAGTCGCTATATCGACACGGCACACGGCGGATTTGAAACCATCCCGATGGGTGAATACGTCCTGCTCGAAGTATCCGATACCGGGGTCGGTATCGCGCCTTCGGAATTGGAACGAATCTTCGAACCGTTTTACACCAAAAAAGTGCTGGGACGCAGCGGCACCGGTCTGGGAATGTCCGTGGTGTGGGGCACGATCAAAGATCATGAGGGGTACGTCGACATCACCACGGCCCAGGGCGAGGGGACGACCTTCACGCTCTATTTTCCAGCCGCCAGGGGCGAAATCGAAATCCAGCCCTCGGTGGATTTAGAGAACTACCGCGGCAACGGCGAGTCGATCCTGGTCATCGACGATGCCGAGGAGCAGCGCGACCTGGCCTCGCGGATGATGCGGCAGCTTGGATACGAGGTGGCCTCGGCAAGCAGCGGCGAGGAGGCGATTCGACGGGTCCGAGAGCGCGCTTTTGATCTGCTGATTCTGGACATGATCATGCCGCCGGGCATCGACGGGCTGGAGACCTACAAACGCATCTGCGACATCGTCCCCGGCCAGAAAGCCGTCATCGCCAGCGGCTATTCCCAGACCGACAATGTGAAAGCGGCCCAGCGCCTGGGGGCCGGCAGTTATGTGAAAAAGCCCTACACGCTGGCCAATATCGGCCTCGCCGTGCGAAAGACATTACATCCAGATCACAAATGACATCGGTCTAAAGCATGGTGACGGCCATGGGGCTGGTGCGCTTTCAGACCGACGCCGATATGCTCTTTGACGACGGCAGTCCGATGGATCTGTGCGTCGCTGGGGATGTGGCGGTCGAGGGCGAGTCCCGCGAAGGGAGCAAGAGCGGTGACGGCAACGACGGAGGGGGTGCCGACGCTGCCGCGGGGGACGATTGGGCCCAACCATCGCTATTCGATTCGCCTGTCGCCGTCGGACAGGCCCCCCTGCCCATCGCCGCGGGCCAACCCCAAAAAGGCCTCGATCATTTCCTGCGATGCTTCGGCCTCGATCGGCGTCCCCCGCCAAACGCACCGGCCACTTTCCAGCACCGTGATCCGGTCGGCGATGGCGAGGGCCCGGCGCGTGGACTGCTCCACCAGGACGATGGTCATGCCGCGGGATTTGAGATCGGACAATACCTGATAGCAGCTATCGATCACCTTGGGCATCAGCCCCAGGCTGAGTTCGTCGATGAGCAGGAGCTCGGGTTGGCTGAGAAGGGCGCGGCCGATGGCCAGCATCTGCTGCTCGCCGCCGGATAGCGAACCCGCCCGCTGCCGCAGCCGCTCCCCCAGGCGGGGAAAGATCGCCACCACCTCTTCGATACCTGCGGCTGTGGCGGTTTTCTTGCGGCAATATCCACCCACGATAAGGTTTTCCTTAACGCTCAGGTCACTGAACAACCGACGCCCTTCGGGCACCAAACCGATGCCGGCCTTCACCCGTGCCATGGGGGAAGCACTCGACACATCGACACCCTTGTAGTGAATACCGCCCGCATGGATCTCCACATGACCCGCCACGCACATGAGGGTCGAACTTTTTCCGGCGCCGTTGGCCCCCAACAGGGCGTGAACCTCCCCTCGCGCCACGCTCAGATCCAGATCGTGAACGGCCCGCATATCGCCATACCCGCAGCTGAGGGCGTCAATCCGCAGCAATGTCGGTCTCCTCTCCCAGATAGGCGGCCTGAACGGTCGGCATCAGCAGGACCTGCCTGGGATCTCCTTCGGCAATCTTGGCACCATTGTCCAGCACCACCAGCCGCTGGGCCACCCGCAGTACCTCGCTGAGATTGTGTTCAATCATGACCACGGTCATGCCGCCCTGATTGATCTCCGCCACGGTGTCGGCCAATCGGCCCGCCTCCACGTGGTTGAGGCCCGCCAGCGGCTCATCCAGCAGCAGCAGCCTGGGCGATAAGGCCAAGGCACGGGCCACCTCGAGCCGTTTCAGCACCCCCAAGGGCAGACCGGCCACCGGATGATCCATATAGTCTCCGATGCCGACCCGTTCCAGGAAAGCGGCCGCTTTGGCACGTTCGGAGCGGCGATCAAGGTGCACCAAAGCCCCCAGCACCCGCTGCAGGCGCTGGTGTCCGGCGGCCAGCGCCACGTTGTCCCGCACCGTCATACAGGTGAACGGCCGCACGATCTGATGGGTCAGGGCAAGTCCCAGGCGGATGCGGCGATGGGTGGGCAGATGGGTGATGGATCGACCCGCGAGCCGGATCTCGGCCTGCTGGGGTTGAACGATGCCGAGGATGCTTTTCAGCAAGGTGGTTTTGCCCGCGCCGTTGGGGCCGATGAGGCAGAGGAACTCCTTTTCACGGACCGCGAAGGAGACGTCGGTGAGCGCCTTCACCCCACCGAAGTGCAGGGTCAGGTCGGCCACTTCCAGAAGCGGCTTCAAGGGGCCCTCCTTCCCAGGCGCCATCGGGCCAGCCACGAGCGCCCCACGCCTGCCAACCCCTCCGGGGCGAACCGCATGACGGCAAAGAGCAGCACTCCGTAGACAAGAAGCTTGTAGTCACTGATGAAGCGGAAGAACTCGGGCATCAGGGTAAGCAGGCCCGCCCCGAGGATCACGCCAGTGGTGGAGCCGATGCCCCCGACGGCCACCATGGAGAGGATGCTGATGGAGGTGATGAAGCCAAAATCGTCGGGGACGATGAAGCGGGTGAAATAGGCGTAAAGCCCCCCGGCCAGTCCAGCCAGCGCCGTCCCCAAGGAAAAAGCGGCCAGCTTGTAGGCGGCCACATCAACGCCGACCACCCGGGCGGTATCCTCGTCGTCGGCCACCGCCTCGAAGGCGAAGCCCATCCAAGAACGGTTGATGTATCCACTGAGCATGGCGGTCAAGAGTGCCAGGAGCAACACGAAGAGCAGATAGCCGGGTTTGCTCAAGCCAAATGCGGGGATGGCACTGATGCCCAATTCGCCCCCCAGCCAGCGGTCCTCTTGTCGCACGATGCCGAGGAAGAGAAAGCCCACGCCCATGGTGGTGATGGCCAGGAAGTCGTGACGCACCCGCAGGCTGGCGAGCCCCACGACCACGCCGATGGCCGCGGCCGCGAACATGGCGGCCGCCAGGCTCACCAGCCCGGGCACCCCGCTCTGTGCGGCGAGGGCCGTCGTATAGGCGCCGATGCCATAGAAGGCGGCGTGCCCCAGGCTGATCTGACCGCAAAAGCCGGTGATGAGGTTCAACCCCAGGGCGAGGATGACGTTGATGCCGACCACCGTCGCCAGACTGATTTCATAGATGCCCATGGTGATTCCCGTCTCTGGTGTGAGACTCTTGCAGCGGTTCGATGCCCTTTGCGCGCGCCTTCCGCCGGGCCGATGGTGAAGGCCCGGATCCCTATCTTCCGCCGAAGAGTCCCTGGGGTCTGACCATCAGAACGACGATCATGAACGCGAAGGCGATGGCGTCCCGATCCATGAAGTTGCCGATATAGATCGTCCCGAAGGCCTCCGTCACCCCCAGCAGCAAGGAGGCGCAGAGGGTGCCGGTAACATTGCCCAATCCCCCCAGCACGATGATGGCCAGGGCCTTGTAACTGGGAACGCCGCCCATGGTGGGTTCCACCAGATTGGACAGCAGGGAGATGAAGACACCCGCCACCGCCGCCAGGGCCGAGCCGATGAAGAAATTGAGATAACGCACTTTTAGGACACTGATGCCGAAGCTGGCCGCCATCTGGGGGTCATCCACGGTGGCCCGCCAGGCCACCCCTAATCGGGTATGGCGTGACAGCCAGCTGAGGATCCCCAAGATGAGCACACTGCCGACAACGATGACGATCTCCACCCGCCGAATGGTCATGCCGCCCATCGCGAACGTCTCCTGGAGTGGTGCCTGGGCGTAGGTAAGTCCGTATGGGCCGAAGATCAGCCGAAAGATCTCCTCCAAGGCGATGAAGAGGCCGATGGAGGCGATCAAGGCAACGTATGGCGGCCGGTGGAGGATGGGCTCGTAGCAAAAGCGGTAGATGGCCATCCCCACCACTCCCACGGCGGCCGCGGCCAGCGGCAGGGCCAGAATCAGACTGCCAGTGGCGTTGGTCAGTAGAAGCCCAAGATACCCGCCCAGGGCAAAGAGCCCCGCGTGGGCCACATGCAGAATGCGCAGCAGGCTGTATACCAGGGTAAGCCCCACGGCGATGGTGGCGTACATGCAGCCGTAAATCAATCCCTGAGCGAAGAGTTCGAGAAACAGCATGTGAAACGTCCGTTGGAGGGCGAAGTCTTCAAACTCCCGGCAGTGGGCAGACGTGCACGCCTGTCCACCGCCGGCGGAAAGGGTTAGTTTTCGGGCGGCGCGAGCAACTCGGGATCGTCGATCACCGCATAGTGGCGCCAATTTCCCGCCTTGACCACCTGGATCTGGACAGCCTTCATCACCTCGCCGAGAGCGTTGAAGCGGATCTCGCCGGTGGAAGCCTTGAGCTCGACGGCGGCGATGGCGTCGCGCAGGGCCTTGGGATCGGTGCCACCCGCTTTGGCCAGGGCAGCGGCGGCCACCTTGACGGCCGTGTGGCCACTGGCGGCCACCATATCGACCTTGAAGCCGGCCTGCTGCTCGAAGGCCTTCATAAAATCGACGGTTTCGGGCACCGTGGAGTCCCGATCGAGGCTGGTGGTGATGATCACCCCCTCGGCGGCATCGCCGGCGATCTCGATAAATTTCTGGCTGTCGTAACCCTCCTGGCCGATGACGGAGGCCGTGACGCCGGCGGCGCGCAGCTGACTCACCAATGGACCGGCAGTGAAGTAATAGCCCGAAGCATAGATGGCATCGGGGGCATCGGCCTTGACCTTGGCCACCATGGCACCGAATTGGCGGTCTTTGATGGCATACTGATACTCGTTGAGTATGGCGAGACCATACCGCTCCGCCACCGATTTGAAACCGGCGGCCAACGATTGGCCAAAGTCGTTTTGGAGGGTGATCATGACCACCTTCCGCTTGCCCATGAGTTCGCCGATGAGTTTGGCCCCGGCCTTGCCCTGAATCTCCCCAAGAAAACTGGTGCGGAAGACGTAGTCGCCCGCCCGGGTGATGTCGGGATGGATGGCATACGCGCTGATGTAGGGAATCTTATTCTCCTGAAACACACCGGCGGCGCTGCGGGTGGCCCCCGAATAGGAGCCGCTGATGCCCATGACGACCTTGTCTTTACCGATGAGCTTGTTGGCGATGGGAATCGCCTGGGCCGGTTTGGCCTGATCGTCGTATATCACCAGCTCCAACTGTCGACCCAGGACGCCGCCTTCGGCATTGATCTGGTCGACCGCCAATTTGGCACCTTCGCTGCATGATTTACCGTCGCTGGCGGCAAAGCCAGTCAGCGGTGTATTGAAACCGATCTTGATGGTATCGGCACCCGTGGCGTTGGCGACGCCCAAAATGACCAACCCCAGCACGACGAGAACCACACGTTTACTTCTCAGCATAGCACACCTCCTCTTCATCGGGTCTTTTCGAAATCATCTGCAATGCGTCTGCGTTTCACCGTAGCGCAACGCGCCTCAGAGACGGCGTTCGGATGCGGTGCCACCACCTCGCAAAACAAACTGGAAGCATCCACCGCGTATACCCGATACCGGCAGCCGGCGGTCGCGGCGAGCCGGGCGAAATCGGCCCGGCCAAAACGGGTGGCTCGGAAGCCATCCCGCCCGACGATGACACCGTCGCGCGAGGCCTCTTCGTCAATGGCGCCGATGAGACCCGCTTCGGCTTGGCGGCGGAACCAGTCCAGCCGATGCGACCAGAAACTGGCCGTATAGCTGGCCAGTACAATCCGCCCGTTTGGCCGGACAACGCGCAGGGCTTCCGTCAACACGTCTGCCGGTGACACCTGGCAGACACTGATAAAATTCTGCACCCCGAAGACCAGATCAAAACTCTGGTCGCCGAATCCCATGCGAGCGGCGTCCATCAGCGCGAAGGCCACTTCCGAGTGGGTTGCACGGCCCAGCTTCAGGCTTTCCCATGCCAGATCGACACCCACGCGACGTCCCCCCACCGCGGCCAGCACGCGGCCGTACCCACAACCCAGTTCCAGCACTCGGTCACCGGGTGCCACCATGGCAGCCAGACGGTCGATTTCCGCCTGAAGGTAACGCTGCACCCGCGGTCCGGCGAGAGCATAGACCGCCTGGAGCTTGGCGGCACTCAGCCGTTGGGCATAGTAGGTTTTGCGCATTGGTAAGGGGCATCCTTGGCGGTGCAAATGGTCTCCGCTTCACCGGCCCGGGCGCCCAGTGGTAGATCGCCGTAGATGGCGGGCCAACACGTGTGGCGAAGTCGTGTTGGAAACCAGCTCAACGGAGGTCTGTGCGAATCGTCTGGATTCGGCAATCTGGTATACAGGTCTTACGTTCCTCGATCCCGGAAGTCAATTCCGTGTCGACCTTGCCGGGATCGCGAGCGAACCGGTGTACGGATCCGTCTGGCCGATCTGATCGGAGGGTGCGCACAAGCAGACTGGTTTTGGTCGGCCAATGGATGGGATCCGGTCGTGCTGCCGTGAAACAGAGGGCTCGACAGTCACCCTCAGGCGGTCGGCGTCAGTCCGTAGCGACGCAGCTTACGGTAGAGGGTCTGACGGCTGATGCCCAGCAATCGGGCGGCTTTGGCCTTGTTGCCGTCGGTACGCCGTAGAACGACGGCGATGCGACGGGCCTCATCATCAGCGGGCCGCTTGCCGGTCCGCTGGGCGGCCTTCTTGGTGATCTCCGGCGGCAAGTATTTCAGCGAGATCGCTTTGGCGGGGCAGAGGACAAAGGCGCGTTCGATGGCGTGTTCCAGCTCGCGCACGTTGCCGGGCCAGTCGTAGGCCATGAAAGCGGCCATCACTTCGTCGGTGACGCCATAAATCCGTTTCTGATAATGGTCGCAGAACTGCTGACAGAAGTGGCGCGCCAGGAGGGGGATATCCGCGCGCCGCTGTCTGAGCGGCGGCACCTCGATCTCCACCACCTTCAGGCGGTAGTAGAGATCCTCACGAAAGCGTCCGGCAGCCACAGCAGCAGTGAGGTCCTGATTGGTGGCGGCGATGATGCGCACATCCACCTTGATGGGGGTGGACGCACCCACCCGTTCAAACTCCATCTCCTGGAGGAAGCGCAGCAGCTTCACCTGGATATTGGGAGAGACCTCGGCAATCTCATCGAGAAAGAGGGTCCCCTGATGGCACGCTTCGAAGCGGCCGATCTTGTCGGCCACGGCGCCGGTGAAGGCGCCCTTGACATGACCGAACAATTCGCTTTCGAGCAGTTCGGCCACCAACGCCGAACAGGAGACGGTGAGCATCGGTTTCCGGCGGCGCAGGCTGTTCTTTTGGATGGCGCGGGCCACCAGGCTCTTACCGGTGCCGCTCTCGCCGGTGATCAGAACGGTGGCGTCGGTGTCGCTGAGGGCCTGGATCAGCTCGTAGATGCGTTGCATGGGGGCGGAATTGCCGATGAGTTCGCGGATCCGATGCTGGGCGCGGAGCTGGTTCTCCAAATCATGCACCCGGGTGTTGTCCCGCACCACCAGTGTGGCCCCGATGAGCTGCCGGCGCCGGTTGCGCAAGGGGGAGCAGGCCGCTTCCAACACTCTTCGGCTGCCATCTTCCGAACGGCACTCGATCTGCCGCTGACGGATGCTGGCGCCGCCGGCCAGGATAGCGGCCACGCTCTCGAAGCAGCGCTGTAGACAGGCATTGTCCACCAGATCGATGGGCTGGTGGAGCAGCTCTGTGTCGGTCATGCCGCTGATACCGGCGACGGCCCGGTTGACGGCGATGATCCGTCCGTCGGTGTCGATGGTGATGATGGCGTCCTGAACGCTGCTGAAGATCGCTTCGAGGTGACGGCGGTAGCGCTCGTTCTCCGCCTGCACCCGACGGCGCTCCAATTCCAGCGCGCGCTGCGCCAAGGCCTTGCCGGTGATGCGGAGCAGATCGTCTTTGCGGATCGGCTTGACCAGGTAGTCGTAGGCCCCCGAACGGACGGCGGCGGCGGCGGTGTCGATGGCCGGCTGGCCCGTGATCATCACCACCGGACAATCCCGCTCCGCTTGGTGCACCTTTTTGAGCAGGTCGATCCCCGAGCCTTCGGGAAGCAGAATATCGCAGAAGATCAAGTCGACCTCGTTTTCGGCCAGCTGGCGTTCGGCCACCGCCAATTTCGCTGCGCTGAGGACGGCGTAGCCCGCCTGGCTGAGAAAGGTGTCGAAGGTGAACCGTATGCTCTCCTCGTCATCCACCACCAGAATGGTGGCCGGCGCCGGGGCTTGAACTTCACCCGTCACGGAAACATTCATGGCGAGACCCCTTCCGTTTCGAGGTCAATGGTCACCCGCGTGAAGGACCCCTCTTCGCTGTCGATGCCCATTCGGCCGCCATGATTCTCCACGATGCCGAAACTGATACTCAACCCCAGGCCGGTGCCCTGATCGGAGGGCTTGGTGGAGAAGAAGGGATTGAACACGCTCGGGAGATGTTCCTCGGCGATCCCGCTGCCCTGGTCCGTAAAGGTGGCCCGCAGGACCGATCTGCCCGCCTCCTCTACCGGCGCGATTTGGATCTCCAAGCGTTTGTCGGGGTCCGCCCCTGGAAAGCGCTGATTGAGCGCATACCGCGCGTTGCTGATCACGTTGAGGAATACCTGCTGCAGTTGCTGGCCGTTAATCCGACAGGGCGGCAGGGCCGGCGCCAGGTCGATGACGAGATCGATGTGGTCCTTTTTTAGCAGGGTGCCGGTGAGGTCGAGGGCGTCCTGGAGGACATCACCGAGGTCCAAAAGCGAGGTTTCGTCCTTGCGCTCCCGGGCGAAGCTGAGAAGCTTGCTGACGATGGCGGCGATGCGGTCACCCTCCTTGATGATGCGCCGCGGAATACTCTTCTGCGGGTCGATATCCCTTTCCTGATCCACGAGAATTTGGGCGTAGTTGATGATGCCGTTGATGGGGTTGTTGATCTCGTGGGCCACGCCGGCGGCCAGCTCGCCCAATGCGGCAAGATGGGCATTGCGGGCGGCTTCGGCCTGCAGGCGTTTCTTCTCGGTGGTGTTGCGGCAGACCAAGATGACATGACGGGGGTGCCCCTTGGCGTCCATGAGCACCGGATTGGTGGTGCACCAGTAGTCTTGTCGTAGACCATCGTTACGGGATATGGTCATCTCCATGTCATACTGGCCGCCGTCTTCGAAACAGCGTCTGACGATGCAATCGGGCGGGGCTTCGAAACCATCATAGAGGATGGTGAAATAGGCCTGCCCCTCCAGTTCCGGCCCGAAAACCTGACGGCCACGCTCATTGCACCAGGCGATTCGCCCCTGATCGTCGATCATCACCATGGCGTCTGCCACGGCATTGATGATGCCGGCCAATTTATCCTGACTCTCCAGGAGGGCGCGCTCAGCGGCCTGCTTCTGCTCCCGCAGGCGGATCGCCTCGAAGATCCGCTTGAGCAGTCCCAGCAGCTCGTCCACCCGAAAGGGTTTGCGCAAGTAGTAGTAGGCACCCTGATCCAGGGCGGCCACTGCCGAATCGAGGTCGGCGTGCGCCGTGATGATGATGCCGTAGCAGTCGGGCCAGCGCTGTTTGAATTCTGCCAGCAGAGCGGTTCCCGAGCCGTCGGGCAGCCGCTGATCGAGCAGAAACACCGGGGGTCTGTGGCGGGCTGCCGCCTGCCGGGCATCGCGCGCCGAGAGCGCCGATACGGCCGCATAGCCCTCGAGATCGAGAATATCGACCAGGTTGGCGCAGTGCCCGGCGTCGTCGTCAACGATCAAAATGGGCGTGGTCGTCATCACCCGTCCTTCTCCTGCGTCACCGATGGGGTGGATGGATGTGACGCTGCGGCCGCGGCATTGAAATGCCCCCAGCGGGCGATCTCCAATTCGATCACGGTGCCCTCTCCGGACCGGGAGTCGAGGGTCACGCCGCCGTGATGCTCTTCGGCAATCTTGCGCACGATAGCCAGCCCGAGCCCCACACCGCGGGCGCGGGTCGTGAACAGCGGTTCGAAGGCCTGTGCGGCCGTTTCCGGTGACATGCCCACGCCGTTGTCACGGACCGTCAGACGCACCCCGCGGCGGCTGGCCCGCGCGGTGAAGGAGATTTCCGCCTGGTAGTCGGGCGGCGTCTCCTTTTCGGTCTGCTTGGCCTGAACGGCGGTCACGGCATTCTCCACCAGGTTGGTGATGGCGCCCCGCAGCTTGATCCGATCGAAGGGTACAATGGGAATGTCGGCTTCAAAGTCACAGCGTAGGTGGATGTCGTCGGGCAGCGCGATCTCCTCCACAAGGCTCTCCAGGAAGGGGGTGATCTCGGTAAAGACCGGCTCGGGTTGACGGGTGCGGGCGTAGTCCAGCAGGTCGTTGACAATGGTATCGCAGAGCTCCACCTGGGCTTCGATGCGGGCCAGATGCTGGCGAATCTTGGGATCCGCATTGGGCTGTTTTCGCTCCAGGAAGTAGATGCTCGATCGGATCACGCCCAAGGGATTGCGCAGCTCGTGACTCACCGTGGCGGTCAGTTGGCCGAGCACCGAGAGTTTTTCGTGTTTGATCAGCTCCTCTTGGGCGGCCTCCAGTTCACGCGTGCGCTTGGAAAAAGAGGCGCTCAGAGCCGAGGCCATGGCGTTGAACTGGCGGCCGAGGGCCTCGATTTCATCTCCGCTGGTGGGCACCGTAATGGGCGTAAAATTGCCATCGGCCACCTGGCGTGTCCCCCGGATCAGTGTATCGATGGGTTGTAGAATTCGGCGGATGAAGAAGAAGACCAGTCCGGCAGAGATCAGCCCTCCCAACCAGAGCATTCCCCAAAAGAGTTTGAGATAGTCGAAGATCGGGGCGCTGACAACGGACCACTCCTCCTGGGTGATGATGCCCCACGCGGTATCGGGCACCGGCGCGAACCCGGAGATCAGCCGCTCCCCGGATGGACGGCTGGTGAGGGTTGCGCCGGTCTCACCGCGGGTCACCCGGGCGACGGGTTCGCTGGCGTCCAGCAGGGTTGCCAGCAGGGAGGTGTGGCGGTGGTAGAGCACGCGCCCGTTGCCGTCCACCAGAAAGGCATAGCCCTTGCGGCCCGACTCGAACTCCAGGACCCGGGCATAGACGGTGCCGAGAAGGGAGAAGCGCACCGAACAAAACCCCGCCAGCGCCCCGACGAACTCGCCCGCAGCGTCGATGATGGGCACCCCGATGAGAATCACCTCTTCATTGACGGCGTCATGGGAGAAGATGTTGGAAAAAACCGGCCGCAGGCTGTTTTCGAGACGATCGAAGAGCTCCGGCAGGGGAAAGCGGCGCAGATGTTGGCGTGCGGCAAAGGGGGAAGCCCACACTTGGGTCCCGTCGCGGCTGTAGACGAAGACGCCGCCGTCGAAGAGATAGAGCCAACTTTTGGAGGCGGCGAACATGGCATCGATCTGCTGGGGCTCGAGGGATCGGCAGGCGTCGCTGGCCGACAGCGATTGAAGGGTGCGTACGTAGTGGTGTAGGTTCTCGCTAAGGCGCGAGGCGGCCAAACGGGCCAGCTCGGTGTCCCGGCGTTCGGCCACCTCGCGGGCGGAGTTGATGATGGCCGTGTAGGCGATCACCGACACCACCACCATCACCAGCGCGATGGGCAGCAAGGCCAGCAGGACCACCTTGACCCGCAGTGTCTTGATAATCGGCAGTTTCATAGCAGGCAACCACACCGTCTTTAATCGAAGTGACCGCGCTTTTCGACGGGAAGCGCGATCCGCTATTTACCCAGCACCTGCTCCATCTTCTCTCTGGCGCTTGGCGTCACCCAAGCGTGCCAGATTTTCGGATACTCGCGGAAGAAATAGCGGGCGATATCGGTCCAAGATTCGGCATTGGACAGTCGGCTGCGCAGCAGCAGCTCGTTGAGGATCTCGGTGTCGAGGTGTAAACGATCCAATACGGCGAGGATCGCCGGCGCCCGGTCGGCCAGTTTGTGGTGCACCAGTTTATGACCGCTGCCGGGCTCGTATTGGCAGGCCGCGCTCAGCGGCCGCAGCGTGGCATCCTCGGCAGCCGCCAGGACCTCCCCCCACACATCGGGCGAGTGGGGTGGCTCGGCCAAGATCTGCCACTGGTACAGAGCCATCATGGCGTTGGGGTTCCAATAGTAGCCAAAGACAGGAATCTGTTTCAATTGTGCGTTCTCGAAGGCGGCCTCCAGCGCCTCGGGCGAGCTGGGACTGACGGCATTGTAGAACTTGTCCAGACCGTAGGCTTCGAGTTTGATGCGATTGATCTCGAGACAGGTCCAGCCAATGATGCAATTGAAGAAGACGCCTTTGGTGGGGTCCTCGGGATCCTGAAAGAGGCGCCAATGGTCTTTCATGTCGGCCACGGAATCGATCTGGTAGCGCTGGGCCACCCAACTGGGGATCATCCAAAACTCCTGGCCCTCACCATACATGGGCCCCAGATCGATAATGGTGCCGCGGGCGGTTTCACGCTCCAGCCACGCGTGGTTGCTGGTGGTCCAGGCCTCCAGGGTGATGTCCAGCTCCCCACTGACCAGCATCCGCTGAACTTCCTTCGTGGTCAGATCGATGCGTTCCACCCGGTAGCCATACCCCGTTTCAAAGATAAAGGCAGCAATGGCATTGTTGATCTGGAGGGCGTCGATCTGGTCGTCGTGCAGTCGCAGTTCCGGGGGCGTTCGTTGGAGCCAGCCGGTGTCGCAGGCGATGAGCAGCGCCAGCGTCAGCAGCCAAATCAGGCGCGTTCGGCGGCGATGCCACGGGGGGACGGGTGGCACCGCTGGCCTGCACGCACAAGGGGCGTCTCGGCCGGGAAGGGCGCTATGGCGGGAAGCATTCTGCAGGATAGCCACCTTCGTTTCAACTTTGGGACCGCGCGGCTGTATCCGTCGCTAAATATGGCAGGGTATCTCGAAGACCTGCACGGGTCAAGGCGTCCCAGGGAGAGGGGTCCATTAATCGCGGACGGGAAACGATACCCGACGCTCCGACCGATGGGGGTCTCACGGCAGCGGCGCACCCCCACAGCGAGCGAGACGATCTCCCCAGATCAACCCTTGGGCGCATCGATGGGGGCAGCGGCTGCAGGCAGTGGCGCCCCCGCAGCCCTGGGTCCGGAGCGGCGGCCAACTGGGGAGGGGGCCGCCGCCCCGGCCAGGGGTGCTGGGAGCAGGGGGTCCCATCGCCACCAGGTGTGGTGGCGGATGGTCCGGTTACCTCGTCATTCACGCGTTTTCGTGAAACGAACGCAATGGTGACGGGCCTAGGTCACCTCTCGGAGCGTGGCACCGCCATCTCGGCCTCCATCTGGTTTACGATGGACCGCATCTCGGCACGCACTTCGTCCGACAGCGGCGTCGGTTTATGGTTGCTGATAATGTCCTGGGCCTTTTCAAGCGCGCGCGTGTGCATCTCCTTGGCGCCGTCGCCCGCCCATTGGTCGCGCACACGGCGGTCGATAATCTTGGGCTGGGAAGTTTCCCGCATATGGTTCAAGGTATGACGTTCGGTCAGGAACTGATTAAAGGGCCCTACCTTTGAAATCACGTCCACTGCCAGGGTCTCGTCGTTGACGGGAATCCCGCCCACCACATGCTTGATCATTGCGGCGAACTCATTGTCCATGACCAGCTGCCCGTAGTCGAAGGTGACGCCGGATTCGAGCATCCCCAGACCGTAGATCAGGTTGGCACCTGCCAACGCCGTCATAAGGCCTGAAAGCGTCTTCTCGTGGGCAGCTTGGCCGTCGGGGGCTTTGCTGTCCGCCTACCCACCGGCGACCCAGCTGGGCAGCCCGTAGTAGTTGGAGAGGTTGGCCACCCCGGCATTGATCATGCCCGTCTCAGGGGCCCCTACCGACGCGATGGTGGTCTTGAGATCCAGGGGGCAGGTGGAGCTGCCGTACATCATGGGCGTCCCCTTGCGGGTGAGCTGCCCCAGGGTGATGCCGGCGAGAACTTCGGCGTTGTGCACCACCAGGGTGCCGGCCAGGGTCACCGGTGCGGTGGCGCCGGCCAAGGCCTGGGTGAGAACATTGACCATCACTCCGGCGCGGGCGCCCTCAATGATCACCTCGGTACAGTCACGCACCAGCTTCAGCGGGCTGATGGGGCAGGTGTTGAACGAGATGATGGGCCGTTCACGGAGCTTGTCATGCCCACCGACAATGGCAGCGGCCATATCGATCGTCGCCCGCATGAGGCGCCCATTGCCGGCCCCGTGGAAGCAGTGCTTGGTGGTGTTGCTGAGAAATGCCTCGGCGTTGTGCAGGGGCTGGACCTCTTGGGGCACGTCGTGGGCACCCATGGCACGTTCGTAGACGTCGATGCCGTCCAGGGCGTCGACCATCACGGCGCTGTCGGCCACATCCTGCTTGATGGTTTCGCGTAGCTCCCCGGAGTTGAGATCAAACACCATGATCCCCTCTCCGAAGTTGGTGAATCCGACACGGTTTTTCTCCACGACGAAGTCGTGTTTGGGATCCCTGCCGGCGAGCAGCACCTTTCCCGGGGCGGAGCGGATGGCGTCCTCCACGAGATAAGGAGGGATTTTCACCACCTTGGTTACCGGATCGACGCTGGCACCACCACCGGCCAGGATCTCCCGGGCCTCTTCATCTTCAAAGAATACCCCGGTTTTCTGCAGTACTTCCAGGGTAGCGCTGTGGATGGCGTCAAGCTCGTCGTCCGTAAACAGGTTCAGACGTAATCCCCCGCTCTGCAGGAATCCTGCATACAGGTTGCGTTTCACGATTAAACCTCCGCTAATGAATGATGTTCTGCTTTCAAGGGTGTTGCCGGCAGCACGGCGGCCAGCGGCCTTGGCTGCCTCGGTGTCGTCGGTTGACCTCCTTTCGTGCTGAGGGGTTACGTGTCGACGCTGGGTCAGGTATGCGTCTGCACATAGCGGTCTAAATCGGCTTCCAAATCGGGCGAGAGCACCGTCTCGGGACAGGCGGCGAGTCGTTCTTGATATACCCTGTGCGCCTGCTCCACGGCCAGCAGGCGCCCCTCCGCCTCCCATTGGTCGTATGAGCCCCAGTGGGAGACCGTTGGCTGCCAGGCATCACGGCAGTGCTGGACGGTCTCGGGCAGCATCAGAAAAGATCCCCCGTGGCCCACCTGCTTGATGGCGTCGACGGAAAGCGCCGCCTCCGAGGTATCCATCCCCTTCTCGATGGTCAGCAGGCGGGAGAGCATCTCCTCGTCGAGGATGAATTTCTCGAAGGAGACGGTCATGATGGAATCGAGGATCCCCAGACACTCGTTGACCATGTTGACCCCCGAGGCCAGGAGCATGAAGAGGTTCTGCATGGTTTCAAGCCCGGCCTGGCAGTCCACTCGCTTGGCATCGGTCAGTGCGGCCATGGCGCGGGTGGGCAGATCGTAAAGTTCGTCAGCCAGTTGAATGCCGGCGATGTTGATCAGGTTGGACTCCGGCGATCCGCCGATGTAAGCAGCCCGGCGCATGTTGGGCACCGCCGAGGCGGGAGAGTAGATAAAGGGCGTGCCGGGATTGACCAGTTGGGTCAGGACCAAGCCCGCCAGGATCTCCACATTCTGGAGCAGCACCGTCCCCATGAGGCGCACCGGCGCGGTCACCCCGCTCATGGCGCAGGTAAGCACCTTGACGGGCTGGCGTCGGCGGGCGAAGGCGATGAGGGTCTCACAGGGCGACTGATCGTAGATCAGCGGGCTGAGCGGATTGACCGAGACCCCCAGGAGCGATTTGTGCTGAAAGATATCTTCGCCAGCCCCGTGGGCGATACGCACCATTTCGAACATGTGATCCAGCTCCGCCGGCGCGTCGACCCAGCCGAAGAGGGGCTTGTCCGTACTGCGCAGCAGGGCCTGCAGGATCTTGAGACTGAGGCCGGCCGAGGCCATGTCACTGGGGGCTATCGGGATCTGCCCCACAATGGTGCAGACCTCGCTGGAGTGGGCCAGGCGGTAGAGGTCGATCAGGTCCTCCCAGGTGCCCAAGCGACGCCCCTTGTCCTTATCCTCCATGTAGATGGGGCCGTTGTTGAAGGCCACATGGGTGCGCTGCTGACGGCGGCCCAGGCGAATGGTCCTGGCCGGATCGCGCCCATGCCAGCGGAAGCTCTTGGGGGCGGTTTCGAGGGCGCTTTCGAGCATCTCCTCCGGAATGTAGACAATCTTGTCGTCCGCCTTGGCCCCATGGGCCTTGAAGATCTCCACTGCTTCCGGGCACTCGAACTTGATCCCCAGGGTTTCCAGCAGATGGATGGTGTTGTTGTGGATGTCGTGCAGGTCGTTGCGATCAAAAACTTTGAGCTTGGAAATGATGCCCGCCATACTTGAATCTCCTTCTACCGAAAACACGGCAGCACGGGTGCGGAGGGAACAGCGCCGACGCCTGGCAGGTAAGAACGGAGGGCGTCGCAGCCCAGAGGGGCCGCACCCGGCAGCTCATCAGCGGGTTACGTTTTTCCCTTCCAGGGGATCAGCTTGTCTTCCAATAAGCGCATGATCATATCGAAGCCATACCCCACGATGCCCATGACGATGACGCCCATGATGACGATATCGGTGCGCAGGTACCGCGCGGCGTTGAGCACCATCCAGCCCAGTCCGGCGGTGGCGGCCACCATCTCGGCGGCCACCAGGGTGGCCCAGCAGACCCCCATACTGACGCGCATACCGGTGAAGATCTCCGGCAGGGCATTTACCAAGATCACATGCCGCAGCACCTGCCAGCGGTTGGCGCCTAGGCTGTAGGCGGCGTGAATCTTCTCCACGGACACGCTCTTCACCCCCGAGCGGGCGTTGATCACCATGATGGCGAAGGTGGCCAAAAAGAGGAGCATGATCTTTCCGCCGTCGCCGATTCCCATCCAGATGATGATGATGGGGATGTAGGCCAAGGGGGGCACCGGGCGGTAGAGCTCGATGATGGGGTCGAAGAGGCCGCGCACGACGCTGCTCAATCCCATGGCGATGCCCAGCAGGACGCCGCAGATGGTACCCAGCAGAAAGCCGGCCATCACCCGGTAGAGGCTGATGAGAAAATGGCCCAGCAGGGTGTGTCCGCGGTAGCCCTCGGTGGCGATGGTCCAGAATTTCTCCAGCACCGCCAAGGGGGAGGGCCAGAAAAGGGGCGGCACGATCTCCAGCTCGCAGAGCACCACCCAGGCGGTCAGGATGATGATCAGGCTGAGGACACTCCATTTGCGCCCCTGACCGGCGGCGGAGGGGTCGCCGAACTTGACGGTCTTCTTCTTTTCGAAGTCGTCTTCGGCGGCGAATCCCAGAAAGTTTTTGAACTTGGTAAGGGCGGCCTCCATAATGTGTGCACCTCCGGTCGTTGGCGTTAATCGAAGTTAAATGATGTGTCGAATCAGTGTCTGCCGCATCTCCCGGAACGCCGGCAGGTGACGAACCGCCTCCATCCCCTCGGTGGCGGCCAGCTCGAAGAAAGGGACCGCAACCGATGTGCGCAGGCGCCCCGGCCGTCCGCCGAGGATGTACACCTGCGCCGCCATGGTGAGGGCCGCTTCGACGTCACTGGTGGCCGTGAGCAGCATCGGTTTCTTGTCCTGCCACAATTGGAGCAGTATTTTTTGGAGCTTGAGACGGAAGCGGTCGTTGATCTCGTTGAGCGGTTCGTCCCCGATGAGGACGATTTCCGGTTCGGTGACCAGGCAGCGGGCGAAGCTGATCAGGATCAGGTGGTGATAGTCTTCGATGCGATAAACCCGTTGGGTGGCCAGGCGCGTGAGATGGAATCGTTCCAGGTACTCCGCCACCCGCGCCTTGCGCTCTCTGCGCGGCACCTTGCGATTTTTCAACCCGAACTCGACATTCTCGGTGACCGACAGCCAGGGATACAGGCTGCTCTGGTGAAACACCATGCCGCGCTGGGTGGCGGGCCCGTCCACCGGAATACCCCGCCACAACACCCGGCCCGAGGTGGGGTGATCCACTCCAGCGACGAGGCGCAGCAGGGTCTGGATCCCGGAACCAGGTACCCCCAACACCGCCGCAGTGTCGCCAGCCGCCATGGTCAAGTCAATTTCGCTCAAGTCGCCCCGGCGGCGCAGGGGGGCCTTCTCTTCAGGATAGGTAAAACTGACCTGCTGCAGTTCGAGCATCTTCATCCGGAATGGCTCCTGAGATCTGAATTTCGGTAGCGGTCAGAGAAGCGCGGCGGTCCGATCGCCGTCACCGCCGCGCTCGGATACAGGACGCGTCGCTAACGTTAGTTCACCTTCTCCATGAAGCTGGCATCGATGAACTGGCCGTAATCATCCTTGGCCTTGTCCAAAGCGCCCTGCTTGACGAGAAAGTCGGCAATCTTCTTGAGGTTGCCCACGATGGCGCCGGGCTTGCCGCTGGTGCCCATCCAATCCATGCCGAGCTGAGTGTCCTTCTGGTAGAAGCCCATGGAGCTCATGATCTCCTTGGTCTTTTCGGGCGTGATACCGGCCATTTTGCCGATGTCGGCGTAGGTAACCTCCGGGGTCTCGTGGTAGACCTTGGTGGAATCGTTCATCACCTTGAGGAACTTGACCAGCAGGTCGGCATCGTTTGCGGCAAACTTTTCGGTGACCGCCACAATGCCGTAAGTGGAGTAGCCCCAGCGGATCTGGTCTTCCGAGGAGACCAGGATGCGCCCGCCCTTCTCCATCATCTGGGAGACGGCCGGTTCCCAGGCGCAACCGGCGTCGATATCCTTACGGATGAAGGCTGGCAAAATATCGGGGTTGGAGAGATCGAGGATCTTGAGCTGATCTTCTTGGATCCCGAAGGTTTCCAAAATGCCCATGAAGCGATAGTGGGCCGTGGTACCGAAGGGGACGCCAACGGTCTTGCCGATGAGGCCACGGGGGGAGAGAACGCCGATATCGCCGCGGGCCACGAGGTTTTCAGACTCGCTGTAGTTCTCGGAGATGGCCACCATCTTCAAGGGCAGCCCCTGGGTGACGGCGATGGTGAATGGCGTGGTGCCCAGCGCGTAGGCGATGGAGACATCGCCGGAGGCCATGGCGGTGGTCATCTCGGCACCCGAGCCAAACTCTCTGAAGTTGACCTTTATACCCATCTCCTTTTCAAACATCCCCTTGGCCCAGCCATATTCGAAGGTCCCCGGCCAGCCCGGAAAATAGGCAACGGTGATCTTCTTGGTTTTGGCCAGGGCCGGAGCGGCCATCATCACCATTCCAACGGTAAACGCTACGACTGCCACAATCGCCATCAGTTTACGAACCTGCATGTGCTCCTCCTCAAGTTGGGTGCGTTTTACGGCTACCGTCCGTGCCCGCGATGCGGGGCGCCGTCGGCATTGGGTTTCGATAAAATGCGGCCACGGCCGTCATCCGGCGTGGGCCGCGGTTTCCTCCTCCATGCTCCAGATGAGGCTCAACACTTCCTCGCGGATCTTGATAAACTCCGGATCGGATTTGAGCTCACGGGGATCCTTTTCCAGACCCTTGTGGCAGAAATCCAGCTTGTAGCGCTTCATGATCTTGCCGGGGCGGGCCGACATGACGAAGAGGTCGGTGGCCAAGTAGATCGCCTCCTCCACACTGTGGGTGATGAAGAAAACCATTTTGCCGGTCTCCTTCCAGATCTTCAGAATCAGGGTCTGCATCTTCTCGCGGGTCAGTGCGTCCAGGGCGCCTAGGGGCTCGTCCATCAGCAAGATCGATGGGTTGTTGGCCAGACAGCGCACGATGGCCACACGCTGCTGCATGCCGCCCGAAAGGTTGTAGATGGGGGTGTCGACAAAATCGGTCAGGCCGACCAGGTCGAGGTAGTTCATCACGCGTTCGTGGCGTTTGGCCTCATCCACGCCCCGCATTTTGAGGCCGAAGACGGAATTTTCGTAGACGGTCAGCCACTCGAATAGGGCCCCTTTTTGGAACACGACGCCGCGTTCGGCACCTGGTTTTTCGATCTCCTCGCCGTTGAGCAGAATTCGCCCGCTCGTGGGCGCCAGAAATCCCGCGATGGTGCTGAGCAGGGTGGTCTTGCCACAGCCCGATGGCCCCACCACCACGACGAGGTTGCCCTCATCCATGTTGAAGTTGATGTCCTCCAGTGCGTGGACATCCTGGCCATCCTCCGTGTGATAGGTCATGCAGAGGTTTTCGACGCGCAGTTCGCTGTGGCTGTTTGGGGTACTCACGGAAAGCCTCCTTGAGATGATGGGTGGGAAGGGAGGGTCGTCGCGGCGCTGCACCTGGGCAGAAGCGCCCCGTTTCCGGCTGGGCGATGGGCCGGGAACAACCTGTCCGGCATAAAAATTACAAGGTCTGTGCCATCCTATTCCGATCAGGGAAGGGTGTCTGGATCGGTATAGATAACGAAGGGTAATCCGATAGAGAGATGGGGCGAGTGGCGATATGGGCGGCATTGATGTGTAACACGTTACACCACCGTAACGTAACACAATTGTAACAGGTTACTGTGACAATCAGGCGGGCGGTTGGATCTGAAAATAGGGGTACAGACGCAATCCGGGAGCATTGCGCAGGCGAGCATGCGGGACCGCATTTGGTCGGCGGGCCTTCGATCGAACCGGTGTCTTCCGGGGAAGACGCGGTGAGCGGGTCAGCACCAGGGCGGTCACCAGGACCGGCCCTGGCAGCAGCCCGCCAGTGTCCCGCCGATCAGACTGAACGGCCGGGGTTTGCCAAGACCAGTTCAGCGGCAAAAGAGCGCCAGGAGAGGGGCGCCAGTCCCGCGGCACCCTGCGACGCCCTAACCCTATCGCTTTTCCTTTTTTAGTGGCTTCTCCATTGGCACCACCACCACCGGCACGCGGGCACGCCGCAGGACCTGTTTGGCCACCGTCCCCAGGAAGGTCTGCCGGGCCCCTTTTGCATTGGCGCCCATGACGATCATGTCACAGGACCAGCGGGCCACCTGGCGAAGCACCATCTCCGCCGGGTAGCCGCTGCGGACCTCTTTTCGAAGCACCAAATCGGCGCCAATGGGATCACCGGCCAACTCCGCCTGGCAGAATTTTTCCAGGCGGCCCTGGATGGTGCTCAGCGCCTGTTGAATCCGCTCCTGGTGTTTCTGGTCGCGGTACTCCCTATCGAAATAGGCCTGCATGGCGATCATGGCATCGGCCGAAGGGGGTTCCATCACGTGCAGGATGGAGATCTGGGCATCGCATTGTTTGGCCAGATAGGCCGCATAGCGAAATGCAAAAAGGGCATTGGCGGACAAATCGGTGGCAAAGAGAATCGATTTGACGTCGGGAAGCATGGCACACCTCCTCCGCAGAAGCGCCTGTCTGCAGCGCACCACCGCAGACAGGCGAGCTCGGGCTTGGGGTTAATAGCCGAGCAGATTGGGGAGCCACAGGGAGATTTGGGGAACGTAGGCGATCAGAAAGACGGCCGATATCTCTACAATCGAGAAGGGGATCGCCTTGACCGAGATATCCTCGATGCTCGTGTTCGCTATTCCCGATGCTATGAAGAGGTTCTCTCCCAGCGGTGGCGTTTCGAAGCCAATCTCGCAACAGCACACCAAGATAATGCCGAAATGGATCGGATCGACACCCAGCTTGGTCATGACCGGCAGGAGTACCGGGGTAAGGATCATGATGGTTGCCAGGGTCTCCATGAACATGCCCACGAAGATCAGAAAGATGATGATGAGGGCCAGGATGATATACACATTGGTGGTCATGGCCAGAAGACCGTTGGCGATAATCTCCGGAATCCTATACTGAACCAGGAGCCGGCCGAAGGCCCGGGCCGTGAACATGATCAACAGCACGCGACCGGTCAGCCAGGTGCACGCCTCGAGGGACTTGGCGCAGCCATTCCATTTCAGCTCTTTATGGATAAAGATGCCGACGAAAAGGGTGTAGAAGATCGCCACCACCGCCGCTTCGGTGGGGGTGAAGAAGCCCGAATAGATGCCGCCCAGAATGATAAAGGGCGCCATCAGGGACCAGAAACCCTCCTTTAGAGACTTCATCACTGTCTTGGTCGACCATGACTGACCGGTGCCCCGATACCCCTTTTTGCGGCACAGGAAGTAATTGACCGTCATGAGGCTGCCGGCGATAAGGATCCCCGGGATGAACCCCGCGATGAACAGCTTGGCGATGGACTGGTTGCCTGAAACACCGTAGATCACCATGGGAATGCTGGGGGGGATCACCACGCCCAAGCCACCCGAAGATGCGGTGATGGCCGATGCGTACCCCTTGTCGTAGTTTCTGCGAATCATGGCCGGAATCATCAGCATTCCCACCGCCGCCGTGGTGGCCGGTCCCGAGCCCGATATGGCGCCGAAGAAAAGACAGGCCAGGACGGTCGCACTGGCCAGTCCACCAGTGGCGGGGCCGGCAAGCGCCTCGGCCACATTGACCAACCGCTTGGAAATGCCGGAATACTCCATCAGCGCCCCGGCCAAGATGAACGCCGGCAGGGCCATGATCGGAAAGGAATCCACCGACGTGTAGGCCACCTGCACCAGGTAGACCAGATCGTTGCCCAGGAAATAGAGCGCCGACATCGAGGCCACGCCGAGGGCGAGGGTGATGGGCGCCCCCATGACAAGCATTAACCCAAACGACCCGAACAACAGCGTCACTACATTCATTGTTTCGCCTCTTGAACTTGTGGATTAACGCGCCTCGGCGCTGGTATCGACATCCTGCATCTCAGTTTCCACATCGATTTTATCTGGATCCCGTATATCGACGCCCTTGACGATCTTGAGGTAGTTGACCTGAATGATGCGAATGGTCATGATGGAAAAGCTCAGCGGAAAGATCATGTAGACGTAGGCCATGGACCAGCCCAAGGTCGGCGAGATATAGGGAAACTGCAGCATCGATTTGATCAGAAAGATGCTCTTGTAGATAATGACGATATTGAACACGATCCAGATCAGATCGGCAAAGGCCTCGATGTAATTCGCCGTCTGCTTGGAGAACCACCGGAATTGAAAGGTCACCCGATTGTGGGCGGCCAGGCGGGCGGCAAAGCTGGCGCCGAAGAAAACAAACCAAACAAAGGAAAAGCGCGCCAACTCTTCCCCCCAGGAGATGTTGACACTGAATATCTCCCGACAGATGATCTGGATAAAAAGCAGGATAATGAAAAAACTGAGTAGAAACTGGCAGATATAACTTTCAAAATTATCCAGGATTTTTAAGACAATCTCTTTTGGATTCATGCGCACACCTGTAGTGAGAATGAATAGTACCGGAAAAATCTCCGCGCGGCGGAATCTCGCTCCGGACCAGCGCGGAGATCATCCGTTGGTCTCCCTGGATCGGGAAGCGCTCACTGCGTCATTCGGTATGGCTACATGCGTCCGACGGCCTTGAGCGCCGCATCGACCTTCTCCTTGCCACCGACGCTCTTGTAGTACTTGGGCCATACCTCTTTGGTGGCCTTTTCGATCCACTCCTTCTCGCCGTCGGCCGGATCGAGGAACTCCATTCCCTCGCCCTTCAGTTCGGTCTCGATGGAATCCTCAAAGAGAATCAGGAACTGGCGGCAAAACTCCTGGGCTTCCTTGCCCGCCCGCAAAAATACCTGCTGGACTTCGGGGGTTTGACGCTGGAACAATTGCTCGCTGATGACCAGGGGCTCCAGCAGGAAGACATAGCGGATCTTGGTGATATACTTCTGAACCTCGTAAAACTTCATCACATATTGGGTAATCAGTGGCGTGTCCTGACCGTCGAGCACCTTCTGCTGCAGGGCGGTAAACACCTCATCCCATGCCATGGGGGTGGGACTGACGCCCCAGGACTTGTAGGAGTCGATCATGATGGCGTTCTTGGGCACCCGAATGGTGAGGCCTTTCAGATCCGCCGGTTTGGTAATGGGAAGCTTGGAGTTGCTCAGCCGCCGGAAGCCGCTGTAGGACCAGCCCAGAATTCGCACGCCGGCCGACTTGATGGTGTTCTGCACCAGCTCTTCACCGATGGAACCCTGTGTGAGGGTCACCGCTTCATCGACGCTGAGGATCAGGTAGGGCAGTGTGAACAGGCCCACACTGGGCGAGAAGGGCGTGATATTGTTGATGGCGGCCACCGAAAAATCCAGCGTGCCGAGGCGACAATTTTGAATGGTCTCCTGCTCGGAGCCCAACTGGCCGTTGGGGAACAGGGCCAAGGTGATCTCTCCGCCGGTGTAAGCCTCCACGAGCTTGCCAAAGCGCTCGCCCAATGCCCATTGGGTTCCGCCGGACGCATCGCCCAGCGCCATCTTGTATTCGACGGCATGCGCGGACAGAGAGATGGAGAGACAGAGCGCCACACTAAAGGTCAACAACAGACATTTCCTCTTCAGCATTCCTTTCATACGACCTCCTCCTTTTGGTGCGGTTGTGAGTGCCCAGCCCACCAGTACAGTGCCCCAATCCATGACGGCCGGGTGCCGGAACCGTCCAGCAGCGGGCGACCCGTATTGTGACATTAGTTACTAAAATAGTAACAAGTGTATTAATAAGGTATCGATAGACCACCTCCTTGCCCCTTGTCAATGAAAAAGGTGGGTGTCGGGCAGCCGAGGGCGTGCCATCGGCGCGCTAAATGCGATAAGGGCGTCTGTGGCGTAATGGTCGCCGCAACCGGTCGCATCACCAGTGACGGGTGGATTGGCGGCCGGGGGCGGTACGCTGTCCCAAGTAAACAGGGTGAGTAACAGAGGAGCGAGGGCGAATGGGGAGGTGCGGATTATTTGCGCCAGGCCAACTCCGCCTCAATTCGCTCCTTGGAACCGAAATAGAATTGTCGAATAAACTTTTCGTACGCCGCGAAGGACCAGTGGCTATTTTTCATCAAGTCCGTAGCCTGGTCACGCTCACCTTGCTCAATGTGGGCGATGAAACGGTCATGTTCATCACAATTGATCAGCTCCCACTCCTCGATGTAAGAGCGTCGCGGAAAGTCGTAGAGACGCTGTTTGAAGGGCATCACGATTCGATGCAGGGTCGTGTTGTCTGAGAGGTTGAGAAAGACATCGTGAAAATCGATGTTGAGTTTGTAGTAATCGTCGTAGCGATCTTCGTCGATGGCGGACCGCATCTCCTGATTGAGCCGCTTCATATGATCGATGTGGCGGGCCTCAAACCGCGCAAAGACACTGTAGACAACCGCACTTTCAAGCGCCCCGAGGATCTCCAGGACATTGCGAATATCGTCGATGGTCAATTTATTGACCAAGACCCCGCGCCGGGGCAGGATGGTGACGAAGCCTTCGCACTCGAGCTGAATCAGGGCATCTCTCAGCGGCGTTTTACTGATGCCCAGCCGTTCGCTGATCTCTTTGAGTTTGATGAAGGATCCCGGCAGCAGGTGACCGGCATGCATTTGGGCACGCAGATAATCGTAGACCTGCTGTCGCAGGGAGCGGATCTCGATGGTGGGCTGGAATCCCGGGTGATCGTCGGGGGCAGAGGTCAACATTGCGGCTGGCATTCCTTTCACGGCTTCAGTCCCGCTGGCGTTTTCGGATATCGGTTATCCACATGACGTTGATACCCGCTTCGCCCCTCACCGTCAATGTTCTGCATCTCGAGCGGTCCATGCCGGCCCTTTTTTGGTGGCTGCCGGCATGGACCGTTTGTCAATGGGCGTCGGCCTCAGGCGGTGAAGCGGTCACCGACTTTCAGCGCCTCGTCCATGATGGCGACGCCTTCATCGATTTCGTCTTTGCTGATGATCAGCGGGGGCGCCAGAGCGATCACATTCACGGGGTTGGCGGCCATCGCCATCATGCCCAGCTCGCCCAGCTTTTTGGCGATCTCGAGTTTGGGGTTCATTCCCGGCATGACTTTGGCGTTGGTGGGCGTCAACGGCTCTTTGGTTGCCTTGTTCTTGACCAGTTCGATCCCCACGAAGAGCCCCAGGCCGCGCACATCGCCCACACAGGGGTGCTTCTCCTTGAGTTCCTGCGCCTTGTCGAGAAGGTATTGCCCCAGCTTCTCCGACTTCTCGATGAGGTTGTCTTCCTGGTAGATGGGTATCAGCGCATTGGCCGTGGCGCATCCCAGAGCGTGACCGGCATAGGTGGCCCCGTGGGCGAAGAACTGCTCCTTGAAGCGATCACCGATCTGCTTGCGGACAACGGTGGCCCCCATGGGCAGGTATCCGCAGGTCATTCCCTTGGCCATGGTCATGATATCGGGCACCACATTCCAGTGATCCATGGCGAACCACTTGCCGGTTCGGCCGAAACCGGTCATCACCTCGTCCGCGATCATCAGCACATCGTGCTTGTCGCAAACCTCGCGCAGCATGGGGAAGTACTCCTTGGGCGGTACGATGATGCCATTGGCCCCGGTGACAGGTTCGAATATGATGGCGGCGACCTTGTCGGCACCGCCCTCCAGATCGATGGCCTCGTCGATGTACTTGACGCACTGCAGCTCGCAGCTGGGGTAGGTTTGACCGAAGCTGCAACGATAGCAATAGGGCTGCGGCACCGTGACGATCTCGGTGCCGCCGAGCACTTGCGCCCATCCCCGCGAATCGCCCGCCGAGAGGGACATTGCCGATGCGGTGCCCCCATGGTAGGTGCGATAGCGGGTGACGACCTTGCGCCGACCGGTGTACTGGTGGGCGATCTTGACGGCGGCTTCGTTGGCCTCGGCGCCCCCGAGGGTGATAAAGGAGCGCTCCAGGTCACCCGGCGTGACCTCGGCCAACATCTTGGCGAGGATGGCGCGCGGCTTATTGGACAAGCTCGGTGCGAAAGAGGTCAGGGTTTTGGCCTGCTCACAAATGGCATCCACCACCCGCTCGTCCTGGTGGCCGATGTTGTGACTGACAAAGCAGGAGCTGAAATCCAGTCGCTCACGGCCGTCTTCGGTGGTGAAGCGGACCCCCTTGGCGGAAACCACCCGCGGCGGACTGACGGCCGGTTGGAAAGACCAGGAGTGAAAATTGTTCTCAACCTCGTAGCGATCCAGATCTTCCTTGGCACTGGGGATTGACTTCAAATCGATCATGATATCCTCCTCATTGACTGTCTGATGGACAGTCGAATTGAATTCCGGCGGCAGCCATTGTGGGCTGCCCTTCTTGCCGATACAAAAGTGGATGGCAGTGGAAGCTGCCGAAGATACACTTGGTGCGTTGAGATCCACCACGCTTTCTGTGGCGGACACCGAAGATAGACGGCAGACCCTGCAACGGCGTCGAAGAGACGTCACTGGGGCAGATGGTGCCCGCTTCTGGCAAGGCCATATCGCTGTTGTGTGTAACGACGGGTGTATGGGATCTAGAATCTGGTATATCAGACACCTTACACCTGTCAACCCTCACCCTGCAACGGATGTGTCGCTGGCGACACCCGTCGTTGGACCCGATCCTTCCCCAAACGGTCCTGGTCTCGCTGGCGTTGCGCCTGGGATCCCCCAACGAATCCCGCCCCGGTCAGGACCTCCTTTTGGTCACACCACGCCCTGGTCGATCATGGCGTCGACCACCTTGACGAAACCGGCGATGTTGGCGCCCGCCTCGTAGTTGCCCGGCATGCCGTACTGCTCGGCCGCGTCCAGCGCGGCCGTGTGGATGCTCTTCATGATGATCTGCAGCCGGTTGTCCACCTCCTCGCGGGTCCAGTTCAGCCGCTGGGAGTTCTGGGTCATCTCCAACCCGGACACGCTCACACCGCCGGCGTTGGCCGCCTTGCCCGGACCGTAGAGCACCTTGTGCTCGTGGTAGAGCTTGATACCGTTGGGCGTGGTGGGCATGTTGGCCCCCTCGCTCACCAGGAAGACACCGTTGTTCACCAGGTTCTGGGCATCCTTGGCGTTGATCTCGTTCTGGGTGGCCGAGGGAAAGGCGCAGTCGGCCGGATGGTCCCACAGGGGGTTGTGGTCGGCCGACGGGTCGGTCTCCGTGTAGACCGCCTCGGGGTACTTGGTCACGTACTCCTTCACACGGCCGCGGCGCACGTTCTTCAGCGTCATCAGGTAGGCCAGCTTCTCGCGGTCGATGCCCGCCTCGTCATAGATCACCCCGGTGGAGTCGCTGAAGCTCACCGGCCTGGCCCCCAGGTCCAGCAGTTTCTCCATGGTGTACTGGGCCACGTTGCCGCTGCCGGACACCAGGCTGGTCTTGCCCTCTAAGCTGTCGCCCTTGTGGTTCAGCATCTCGGCGGCGAAGTAAACCGCACCGTAGCCGGTGGCCTCGGGTCGGATTAGGCTGCCGCCCCAGTTCAGGCTCTTGCCGGTGAGCACACCGGTGAACTCGTTTCTGAGCTTCTTGTACATGCCGAACAGGTAGCCGATCTCCCGCGCCCCCACGCCGATGTCGCCGGCGGGCACGTCGGTGTTCGGGCCGATGTGGCGGAACAGCTCGGCCATGAAGCTCTGGCAAAACCGCATCACCTCGTTGTCGCTCTTGCCCTTGGGGTCGAAGTCGCTGCCCCCCTTGCCGCCGCCCATGGGCAGGGTGGTCAGCGCGTTTTTGAACACCTGCTCGAAGGCCAGAAACTTGAGGATCCCCAGGTTCACCGAGGGGTGAAAGCGCAGCCCGCCCTTGTAAGGCCCGATGGCCGAGTTCATCTCGACGCGAAAGCCCCGGTTGACCTGCACCTCGCCCCGGTCGTCGACCCACGGCACCCGGAACAGGATCACCCGCTCGGGCTCCACCAAACGCTCCATGATCTTGGCCGCCCGGTATTCCGGGTTCTGGTCCAGTACCGGCTTGATCGACGCCACCACTTCGTTCACCGCCTGATGGAACTCCGGCTGCGCCGGATCCTTCTCTTTCACCAGTTGCAGTATCTCTGTCATGTTTTCCCCTCCTTCGGATAGTGAAGATGACACCCGCGGGTAACCAGCCCTCGGGTAGGTGATCGTCCTGCGTTAGACCGCTGTCTCTTTCGGCAAAAGAATCACACACTGGGCGCTGCGGCCGTCCACCTTGAGCACCAGGTTGACGGGCAGGCGGATGTGGGTGACGTGTTCGCTCTGATCGGCGGCGGGCTGCGCCTGGAGCCAGTCCCAGTCCAGTTCGCCCTTGGCGCCGCCGCTGAGGGTGATGTAGTTGATCCCCATGGTGGTGATGTTGTGGAAGAAGTGGGACCCCTGGGACGGGTCGGCGGTGAGCTTGTCCGAAACGCTCTCCACGATGGCCCCCACGCCGGAGATGTCGGCCCAGGTCACCGGGATGCCCAACCAGCGATCGGCCGACCCCCAGCGCCCGGGTCCGATGAGCAGGTAATTGCGCTCCTCCTTGACCAGGCGAGCGTTGAAGCGGCCGATCTCCTTGGCGATCTGCACCGTCTGAGCCGCATCAAAGGTATCGGGGCGCACATAGAGAATGTCGGCCATGTCCTCCTTGATGGCGTTGCCCAGGGCCTTGTCGGAGTGACAAAAGGCCTGCGCACGCTCCTCGTCACGAATGGTCACCTGTCCACTCTCGGCCCGCGCCGTCATGGGGCGCAGCTGGAGAAAGGCGAATTGGGGATTCTCCGCCGTCCGCTTGCTCCAATTGACTGAAAATTCCAGCTCCACGGGACAGCCCATTCCTTTCTCGCCCAGCGCCAGGGCGTCGGACAGCATATCGGCGAGGGGCAGCTGGTTGAACTTGAGCACCGGTGCAAAGGTCAGCACCCGGTAGCCGGGGATGAGGGTCGTATCGCGAATGCGGTGTTCTTCGGGCAGGTAGGTGGAGGCCAGCATCTTGACGGCCGGCTCTTCTCCGGCATCGCTGACCTCCCGTTTGGCCAGGTGGGCGTCCTCGTCGGTACTGAGAGAGGCGCTGGAGCCGTCCATCTTGAGGGAGTAAAAGTAGCGCTGGTTGTTGTCCAGGATGTCGTCCACGGTGGAGCGTTGCGGCAGTAGCTGCGGGTATTTGGGTGAGAAGCGCAGGGTTCGCTCTCCCTCCACCACCGCCCGGCCGAGCCCCAGAGCGATGGTGACGATGCCGTCCTCCTGACGCTGGTGGCCAAAGGGGTAGTAGTTGTGGCTCTGCCCAACGCCGGAGATGGCCGGGTAGAAGTAGCCGTTGGCACGTTCGCCCACCAACTGCTGGATGATGACGGCCATCTTCTCCTCTTCGGTACGATGGCCCACGCGCTTGGAGAAGGCCTTTGGCGCTTGAAAATAGCTCGAGGCGTAAACGAGTTTGATCGCTTCCAGGAGGTGGGTCAGACGGGTTTCCAGCTCGGGAGAATCATTGGAGAGCATGTAGGTTTTGTAGAGCCCGGCGTAGGCGCGAAACTGGGCGTCCTCCAGCAGGCTGGAGCTGCGGATCGCCAGCGGGTAGTCGACCTTGGCCATGTAGCCGCGCAGGCTGTCGACGACCCACTCGGGAAAGTCGCTTTCGAGAAAGGCGGTGGCGATCTCTTCGTCGGGCAGGTCGGCCTCGGCCAGCGAGAGAAGTTGATTCTGATCGACAAAATCCTCGAACCCTTCGGTGGTGATCACCAGGGTCTGGGGAACGATGATCTCCAGATCCGGGTACTTCTTGTGCAGCTCGCCGTGGGCGCGCAGCAGGGAGGCCACAAAGGCCAGGCCGCGGGCCTTGCCCCCCAGGGAGCCTTTACCGAGCTTGAAGAATTCGGTCTCGGTGTCGAAATCCTGGGTGTCCAGATTCACCACCACCCCCTTCTGACGCCGCCGACGGCGGGCCTGGATGGCCGTGGCGAGATATTCCCGCAGGCTCTCGACGTCGTCGAAATCGGCGTCGGTGAGGGGCCGCAGTTTGCTGGCGAGAACGGTTTCGGTGCGGGCAAAGAGCCAGCGCGAAAAATCGTTGTTGCGCGTGTGCATCAAAAAGGCATCGGCGGGCAGCTCGCGAATGCCGGTTTCGAGCAGGCGCATGTTCTTGGCCCGCGCCATCTCGGCGCCGCCGGCGTCCCGGAAGACAAACTCTCCGAAACCCAGATGGTCCCGGAAGAAGGCCTGCACCTCGGCATGCAGGGTGGGGGAGTTCTTGTCCACGAAGACGGCGTTGATGGCGGCCGCCTTGGCGGCGTTTTCGGTCTCCGAGCTGGTCAGCAGAACGGGTATATCGAAGCGTTCCCGGCGCACGTGAGAGACGAATTTGACCCCGGCGTCCCCCTGCTGGACCCCGCCGCAGGAGAAGCGCACGTCCGAGATCACGCCCAAGACGTAGGGTTCGTAGAAATCGAAGAGTTCCATGGCCTCCTCGTAGGTCTCCGCCACCAGGATCTTGGGTCGCGCCCGCATGGTGAGCAGGCGATGTTCCTCGTTGAGCCCCTCCTCCATGACGGCCTGGGTCTGGGTGACCAGCTCCCGGTATAAAATGGGCAAGAGGCTGCTGAGGTAGGCCGGGGAATCCTCCACGAAGATGATGACCCGGATACCGGCGGCCGCGGTATCCTGGACCACATTCATGCGGTCTTCGGCACTCTTGATGAGGGCCACGAGGATGTCGGTGTTGCCCGACCATACGAAGATACGGTCGATGCCGTCGGGGGTGGTCTTACCGCAGTAGTCGGCCTTGGAGAGCACTTCGCCGTGGGAGAGCATGATCACCGGCAGGCTGGGGGCCTCGGATTTGATGGTGCGGCCCAGGGAGAAGGCGTCCATGTCGGCCAGGCGGGGCATGGTGATGACCAGATCGAACGGCCGTCGGTCCAGGGCCGACAGCGCTTCCTCGGCAGTGGCCACCCAGGTCAGTTGGGGGGGACGGCTCAGGTTGAGGCCGCGATACTCGTTGATGATCCGTTCGCTGAGGCGGCAGTCCTCCTCCATGATCCAGGCGTCGTAAAGGGTCGATACGAGGAGGATGTGGCGCACCTTGGACGCCATCAGCTCGTGGAAGAGTTTGAACTGGGAGTCGAAATCGCTGGAGAAGGGGTCGATCTCAAGATCCATGACGCATCCTCAGCCGCACCAGGGGAGCCGCTATGCGGCGTCCCCGGCCAGGCGGCCGGTGCCGCATCGCGGCCAAGCCGATGCGGGGTTATGGTCCGCAGCCAAGGGTGACGGCTGGCGGGACTCAACAGCGGTGTGGTCGTGCCGGACGGTTCGGTGCTGCGCCTTGTTATACAGCTTGGCGGGGCGCGTCAAGCCAGAATACACCGGCACTCGCTGCGGCGGCCGCGGGCCCCCGGATGAATCGGGAACCGCCTCAGGTGCCCAGGGTGGCCACCATGATGGCCTTGATGGTGTGCAGGCGGTTTTCGGTCTCGTCGAACACCACTGAGGCGGGCGATTCGAAAACGGCGTCGCTGACCTCCATCGATTCGAGGCCAAACTTCTGGTAGATCTGCTCGCCGATAAGGGTTTCGCGATTGTGAAAGGCCGGCAGGCAGTGAAGGAACTTGACCCGCGGATTGCCGCTCTTCGCCATCACCGCACGGTTCACCTGATAGGGAGACAGTAGGCGGATGCGTTCCTCCCAGACCGATTCCTCCTCCCCCATGGAGACCCACACGTCGGTGACGATAAAGTCGCACGCCTTCACGCCCGCGTCGATCTCTTCGGTTAGGGTGATCGACGCGCCGCTCGCCTCGGCAATCTCCCTGGCCTGGGCCACCAGCCCCTCCTCAGGAAAGAGGGACTTGGGCGCTACGGCCCGAAAATCCATGCCCAACTTGGCCGCCCCGATCATGAGGCTGTTGCCCATGTTGTTGCGGGCGTCCCCCAGATAGGCGAAGACCACCTGGTGGAGGGGCTTGTCCGAATGCTCCTGCATGGTGAGCAGGTCGGCCAGTATCTGGGTGGGGTGGAACTGGTCGGTGAGGCCGTTGTAGACCGGTACGCCCGAATACGCGGCCAGCGTTTCCACCGCACTTTGGTCGAAGCCGCGGTATTCGATGGCATCATACATGCGCCCCAACACCCGGGCGGTGTCCTTGAGACTCTCCTTCGATCCCATCTGGGAGCCGGAGGGTCCCAGGTAGGTGACCCGGGCCCCCTGGTCGTAGGCGGCGGTCTCGAAGGCGCAACGGGTGCGGGTGGAGGATTTCTCGAAGATCAGGGCGATATTCTTTCCGGTCAGGCGCGGTTGTTCCGTACCGGCGTACTTGGCCCGCTTGAGGTCGGCCGAAAGGGTCAGCAGAAAGTCGATCTCCTGGGCGGTGAAATCCAGCAGTTTCAGGAAACTCCGGTTTTTCAGATTGAAAGCCATCTCACGTCTCCTCGCGCCTAGGCGCCCGATGCACCGGTGTCATGGGATCCCGCGGACATCGTCCCGGCTGATCGGACTAACCAGCGCCAATGACGGCCGAGATCCGCTCGATTGCCCAGTCTACCTGTTCACGCGTAATTATCAAGGGGGGGGCGAAGCGAATGGTGTTTTCGTGGGTCTCCTTACAGAGCAGGCCCTGTTCCTTGAGCCGCTGACAATACTGCCGCGCGCCACCCGCCTCGGGGTGGAACTCGATGGCCAGCATCAGCCCGCGCCCGCGCACCTCTTTGACGGTGTCGGCCTGGATCGCCGCCAACCCCTGCTTGAAGTAGGCGCCCATTTCGGCGGCGTTCTCGATCATGCCCTCCTCCACCAGCACCTTGAGCGCGGTGCGCGCCACGGCGCAGGCCAGGGGGTTGCCGCCGAAGGTGGAGCCATGCTCGCCGGGTTGGAGGACACTCATCACTTCGGTGTTGGAGAGCACGGCCGAAACCGGGTAGAGCCCGCCCGAAAGGGCTTTGCCCACCAGAGTCAGGTCCGCCTCGATCCCTTCGTGTGCCTCGGCCAGAAGCTTGCCCGTGCGCCCAAGGCCCGTCTGGATCTCGTCCAGAATCAAGACCACGTTGTGCGCCGTACACAGCTCACGGGCCTTCTGCAGATAGCCCGCCGGCGGTATCACCACGCCGGCCTCCCCTTGAATGGGCTCCACCAGCAGGGCCACGGTGTGGGGCGTCATCGCCGCGGCGAGGGCGTCGGCGTCGCCGTAGGGGACCACCTTGAACCCCGGTGTAAAGGGGCCAAAGCCCTTGCGGGCCCCCTCGTCGGTGCTGAAGCTGACGATGGTGATGGTGCGGCCATGGAAGTTGCCGTCACAGACGATGATCTCGGCGTGACCTTCGGGTACCCCCTTCACCTGATACCCCCACTTGCGCACGGTCTTGATGGCCGTCTCCACCGCCTCGGCGCCGCTGTTCATGGGCAATACCTTGTGGGAGCGGGTCAGGTCGCAGAGCTCGCGGTAGAGCAGCGCCAGCTGATCGTTGCGAAACGCTCGCGAAGTGAGGGTCAGTCGCTGGGCCTGATCGATCATGGCCTGAACGATCTTCGGATGACAATGGCCCTGGTTGACGGCCGAATAGGCCGACAGACAGTCCAAGTACCGGTTGTCCGCCACATCCCACACCCAGACGCCTTGTCCGCGGTTGAGAACCACATCCAGCGGTTTATAGTTGTGGGCGCCCAGTTGCTGTTCGATCTCGATATATTTTGCTGGCTCCATGATCCCTCCTTATGATGGGTCCAATCCCGGGACATAAAAAGTCTATTCATATGATGAATAGCCCGCGATTACGCTTTTCTCACCTGATTGTCAACCTTGGCGTCGGAATCGTGGCGCGAAATTTCCTGGCTGGCGCGTCATTGGCGGCGGGTCGATCGTCACAAATTCGGAATGGCCAATGCGGGCATCGATATCAGCGCAAGCAAAATGGATCGTCTAGTATTTACCGAACCACTTTGTGTGGATCCTATCGTAGACACCGTTTCGTCGTAATTTCAAGAGGGCTCGATTCACCGATTCGCGGAGTTCACTGCCTTGCGGGAACAGGAAACCATAGTATTGGATGTCAAATTGCGGCCCAACGACCGACACCTTTCCCACACCTTTGTGACGGGCATAGTAGAGAATGGTGGGCGAATCGAAAACGACGGCATTCACTTCGTCGCTTAGGAGCAGATCGTAGGCTGCATCGATCGATTTCGCAGGCAAAACCACCGCACCAAGTTTGTCCAACGCTGGTACGCTCGTTGTGCCTTCTACCGTGGCGACCACTCTATCTCGAAGATCCCAATGGTCTGCGATATCTGAATGGAGCGTCCGTAGCGTGAATGCCGAGGACAATTGGGCAACGGCCCATCCGAAAAAGCCGATGCCGATGAGCATTACCAGAAAGGCCATCAGCCGGCCGACCCAATTGCGCGGTACGATATCGCCATAGCCGACCGTCGTCATTGTCACCAGAACATACCAAAAGGCTTGAAAGATGCCCGGCAAGTATTGACTGCTGATATATTTATGGCCCTTTTCAACCCACCAAAACACGTGCCCGCAGATGATGATGAACAACCCGATATAGGATAGAGATTTCAATACGATGGGGGCGGTGAAGGTTTTCATGGATTCGAGCAGACTGAATTTGGTTCGCTGCAGCACCATGATGCGCAAGCCGGAATCCAGATAGTGGTGGGAAAAGTCGACGATCTTCTCCCGCTCGTCCGTGATGGTAATGCATGAAAAAGCGATATCTGCTTTGCCGGCGACGACGGCGGAGAAAAGGCCTTTCAGGCTGGTTTCATGGTAAGCAAAGTCCAGGTTCAATTCTCGGGCGATCTCCTCCCAAAGATCAATGTCAAATCCGGTATAGATACCATTTTCATGCATGACACATGGCGCCGTTATCTCAACGGCTACGGTCAAAACCTTCTCTTCCGATGCCGTTGCCGTTGTCCGGCCAAGAAAGACAACACCCAAGGCGAGAAGTAGCAATACGGCTCGTTTAGTGGTTTTTGGTGCAGCGCCCATGTCATCGTCTATAGCGGGTAGATCCTTGCCATCTGAAACGCAACACTCCGGGTTCCCAATGGCCGCCTTTCTGTCTGATAAGCATCTACATCTAGCGCCCGAATTCCATAACGATCCGTCAAGCGGCTCAAATCATTTGCTATCAGCAGTGAGCCCCCTGCGATGGGCAGGGGGCTCTCGGCAGATACGAGTTGCTCTCGGTAGCGGTCTCAGCAT
>JASJCL010000081.1 GCA_030066015.1 Desulfosarcinaceae bacterium
GCTGAGCGCATAGGCCACGTGTGCCGCTGCGGTGTTACCGTCGATCGTCATCATCTGTGCCATAGACTTAAAACTCCTTGATTTACCGTCTGTTGGGAAGCGTCTTTGCTTGCGTCCGCGAATGCGGCTGACCCTACATTGTGCGCTGGGGCGATAATTGGTCATACCAATAATATCATCGGCTTTGTTTTGTCAAGGATCTTGTTGAACACCCCATAAAATCGACAAAAGCACTTAAATTCTATCGGTTAGGCCAGTAAATGAACTGGCGCCGACACTGTATGAGGTACGGTTGAAGCATGGTAATACCAATATAGCGGGTTCGCCCAACCGCCCGCGCGCTCTTCCGCAAATAGCGGTGGCCTCCCGGTCCCCGCGTATGCCCGACGAGCTCCACGCCGCCCCATCGGGCCCCTCTTTTCGATGACGACCGTCTGCGGGCGCTCCATGGGCGAGGTGGTCCAACCATCGGCCCTAACCTTGTGCTTGCCGGGGGGCTATGGTAAGCATCGCTGCACCTTGATGACCGCTGGCCAGTTGGAACGGAGATATTTCGTGAGACGATACCGGATTTTACTGAGCGCCTTCCTTATGCAGATGTGTCTAGGCGCCACCTACTCCTGGTCGGTGTACGTGCACCCCCTCAAAACCCTTACCGGTCTCAGCCAAGGACCTGTTCAGCTGCCCTTCTCCCTCTTCTACTTTGCCTTCCCGGCCACCATGATCTTTACCGGCAGCCTCTTGCACCGCATCGGGCCGCGCGTCTGCGCCCTGATCGGCGGCATGCTCTTCGGCGCCGGCTGGCTGCTGGCCGGACTGGGGGGCATTCATTTCGGCTTCACCATCGCCGGTATCGGCATTCTGGCCGGCGTCGGCGTCGGGTTTGCCTATATCGTCCCCATCGCCACCTGCATCCGCTGGTTTCCCGACAACAAGGGGCTGGTGACCGGCATCGCCGTGGCCGGCTTCGGCGGCGGTGCTGCCCTGGTCAGCCAGATCGGCGGCTGGCTGATGGGCAGCCTGGGGATGACGCCTTTCGCCACCTTCGCCTGTTTCGGTGCCGCCTTTGTCACCATTGTCACCGTGGCCGGCTGGAGCATGCAGAATCCGCCCGGCGATGCGCAGGTCCGCCGTAAACGGGTTTCCGCGCGCAGGGTCGTCGTCTCAGCCCCCTTCATGCTGCTCTATTTGGCAATGTTCGCCGGTCTGGCGGCGGGCTTCACGGTCAACGCCAACCTCAAGGAGCTTTTTCCGGGGGGCAGCGCCACGGCGGGCGTGACCGCGGTCTCCCCCTTCGCCGTGACGAACGCGCTGGGGCGGGTTGTCTGGGGGGGGCTATTCGATCGATTGGCCGCCGTGCGCATGCTGCAGATCAACCTCCTCCTTCAGGCGATCCTGTTGCTGTGCGCGCCCTTCATCCTCGTCGGTGTGGCGGGCTTGCTGCTCTTCGCCGCCGTGGCGGGATTCAACTACGGCGGCATCCTGGTGTTATACGCTTCCTCCGCCGCGCGCATTTGGGGCGCTGAAAACGTTGGGCAGGTATACGGCTGGCTCTTTTCCGCCAATATCCCCGCCGCCATCTTCCCGGTGCTGGCCGGTTTCGGGTATGACCGCTGGCAGAGCTTTACCCTCCCCCTAGGGGCCATCGCGCTTGTGCTGCTGACGGCCATCGCCGGCATTCATTTTCTGCCCAGAGCGTCTTCCTACGCGGCCGACGGCTTCCGCCCGCTCCAGCAATCTTGACATCCCCCCGGGGATCCACTAAAAACCAGCATTTGGCTCGGCAGTGCGGCGGTTCGCAATCCACTCCGGCTTGCCAGAAAAATCAGAACCCTTATCTTGCGGTTCGGCTGAAATTGGGGCCATACGCACCGGGTTGATTTCACGCCCCGGCGCTGGCATTGGAAAGTGGAGGGCCGATGCGTTTACGGCCATGGCACATGGGACTGGCCGGGTTGGTGACGGTGGCTCTACTGCTCGGCATTTGGGGCATAACGGCCCGGCGAAGCGTCCCCGAGCGCCCGCACCTCAGTGAGGCAGCGTCCGCAACCGCTGGCAACAGCACCAGCCTGATGGCGGATCCCCAGGCGTCGTCGACCGAAACGGCCCAGATCACGGCCGTCAAGCAGGCCATCCACCTCTATTTTGTGGCGGCCGACGGCCGCCATCTAGTGTCTGAAACCCGAATGGTGATGCGTCCGGTGGACCCGATTGCCTTTGGTCGCCTGATCGTGTTGGCCCTTCTGGAGGGGCCGAAAACCCCGACGGGCCGCAGTCTGCCGGAAGAGACCCAATTGCGGGCCTTCTTCATCGGTGAGGACGGCACCGCTTACGTGGATCTGAGCGAGGCGGTCAGCCGCCAACACCCTGGCGGCGTGACGCTGGAACGGTTGACCATCTACTCACTGGTCAACTCCTTGGTGATCAATTCCGATACCATTAAAACGGTCCGCGTCTTGATTGAAGGACGTGAAGCGGAGACACTGGCAGGCCACATCGACCTGCAGCGCGCCTTTAACGCCAACTTGCTATTGATAAAATGAAAAAACAGAAGATAGACCATATCCGCAATATCGGGATCATCGCCCATATCGACGCCGGCAAGACCACCGTCACTGAGCGCATTCTCTACTACACCGGTCGCTCGCACAAGATCGGCGAAGTTCACGACGGGGAAGCGGTGATGGATTGGATGACGGACGAGCAGGAGCGGGGCATCACCATCACCTCGGCGGTGACCACCTGCCAGTGGAAGCGGAGCCAGATCCAGCTCATCGATACGCCCGGTCATGTGGACTTCACCATCGAAGTGGAGCGCTCCTTGCGGGTGCTTGACGGCGCGGTCGGCGTTTTCTGCGCGGTGGGCGGGGTCGAACCCCAATCGGAGACGGTCTGGCGCCAGGCGGACAAGTACCGGGTGCCCAAAATGGCCTTCATCAACAAGATGGACCGCATCGGTGCCGATTTCCATCGGGTGGTGGAGATGATGCGGTCCAAACTGGGGGCGACGCCCCTGGTGCTACAGCTGCCGGTGGGCGCCGAAGACAGCTTCACGGGCGTTATCGACCTGGTCACTCTCCAGCAGATCACCTGGGATGACGACAGCCTGGGCGCTGAATTCAGCTACGGCGAGGTTGCTCCCGCCGATGCGGACACCGTCGCAGCGGCCCGTGAAAACCTCCTCGAGACCCTGGCCGAGGGCGACGATGCCCTCATGGAACGTTACCTCGCGGAGGAGGAGATCGACGTTAAAACGATCCAGGCAGCCGTCCGCCGGGCCACCATCAACCTCAACCTGGTGCCCGTGCTCTGCGGTTCGGCCCTTAAAAACAAGGGCGTGCAACCGCTTCTGGACGCCATCGAGGCCTATCTGCCGAGCCCCCTCGATGTCCCGCCCATCAGCGGGATGCACCCCGAGAGTGGTGCCGAGGTGGTCTGCCACCCGCGGGACACGGATCCCCTGGCCGCTTTGATCTTCAAGGTCTCGATGATCGAGGGGCGAAAACTGAGTTTCGCGCGCGTTTACAGCGGTGTCCTCAAGGCGGGCGAAGAGGTGTTCAATCCCACACGCGGCGGCAAGGAGAAACTCTCGCGGCTCTTGCGGATGCATGCCAATAAGAGGGAGCGTATCGATTCGGCAGGCGCGGGCAGCATCATCGGGGTGGTGGGCCTCAAACAGACCAGCACCGGCGAAACGCTCTGCACGAGCGCCCAGCCCGTTATCCTGGAGCAGATCGAGTTCTATGAACCGGTGATCTCCGTCGCGGTGGAGCCCAAGACCCACGCCGACCAGGACAAGCTCGAACAGGTCCTTGAAAAATTTCTGACCGAGGATCCCACCCTGCGGGTCAAGGAGGATCCAGACACGGGCCAGATCATCCTCTCCGGCATGGGCGAATTGCACCTGGAGGTGATCGTCAGCCGCATGCAGCGCGAGTTCAACACCCAGGTCAACGTGGGCAAGCCCCAGGTGGTATACCGCGAAACGATCGCCAAGGCCGCTGGCGGTGAGGCCCTCTTCGATAAAGAGGTGGCTGGCACCCGCCATTACGCTGGCGTCACGCTGCGCCTGGAACCACTGCCGCGGGGCAGTGAGAACGCCTTCGAATCCCGGGTCGCATCGGCATCCGAGCTGATGACCGAAACGGATCTGGCCACCCTTGAGAGCGGTGTCCTGGAAGCGCTGGAGAGCGGCCCCCTCATGGGGTATCCGGTCAAAGACGTCCAGGCGATACTTCTGGCGGTAGAGATCCGCGAAGGGGCCAGCTCGGAGTTGGGCCTCAAGGTGGCGGCCTCAATGGCCTGCAAACAGGCTTTAGCGGCGGCCGAGCCCTTCCTCCTGGACCCCATTATGTCCGTAGAGATCGTGGTGCCCGAGGAGTTTATGGGGGAGGTGATCGGCGATCTTAACGCCCGGGGGGGGAAGATCGAGGCCATCGACGCCAAACCCCAGATTCAGGAGATCCACGCCCTGGTACCCTTGGCCCAGATGTTCGGCTACTCTACCAATCTGCGCTCGGCCACCCAGGGTCGTGGCACCTTCACCATGCAGTTCGCCCACTTCGACCGCATCGGGAACGGGTGAGTCGGCGCGCCGTTTCGCCAGCCACCGACGACGGGCTTGCCCACGCGCCGGCAACCCGCCCCACCGAAGTGGCGGCGCCGCACCCTTTGTAAAATTCTAGGGACCACCCGATAGACGCCCCTCGTCAGCGGGCCACCCCACTCATGGCCGGCGCCCTTTGCGGGGCGAGCCCTGCTCCTGGGCTTTCTTGGCCTGTTCCTGTTTTCGGGTGATGCTCTCGAGCAAGCTTTCAATGGCCTCTCGACGGGCGGGGTCGGGTGCCTCTTTCAATGCCCGTCGGAGATGGAAGGCGGCGTTTTTAAGGTCCTTGGTGCGCCAGTAGTACTGACCCAGGTGATAATGGGCATCGCTCATGCGTCCCTGTTTACTGCGGGTTTCCCCCAGGAAGTAGTAGGCCTCGGTGTAGTCGCTTTTGTCCCGTAACACGGTCTCGAAGGCCGCTGCGGCCTCCTCCAAGACGCCCAGTTTCAGCATGGTCCTTCCCAGGTAGAAACGTCCCTCGGCATTGTACCGAGTGAGCGGCAGTGCGCTTTTCAGGGTCGTGCGGGCCTGTTCATATTTGCCATCCAGAAAATAGATGCGACCCAATTCCTGCAGCAGATGGGCATCCAGGGCATCGCGTTCCAGGGCGCTGCGCAGCTGATCGGCCGCTGCCTGACGCTGATCCTGGCGGTCCAGCGCCAGCGCGTAGCCATACCGCATCAGGGAATTCTCGGGCGCCTGGGCGACCCGCTCGCGGAAATAGGCCAGTGCTGTCGCCTTGTCTGTATAGAGGGCTGCCAGCCGCGTGCGGACGCGTTGGAACTGGTGGTTGACCGATGCGGTCTGATCGCGCCGCTGGGATTCGTGCTGGGCCAGCCAGCTGTCGATGTAGGCCATCCGGTCTTCCGAAGCCGGGTGCGTCATCAGGTAGGTGGGAATCTCCTCGGAACCGAACCACTGCTTGCTGCGGATTTTGCGCAGGGAAGTGAGCAGGCCTTCGCCGCTGTACCCGGCCTTCTGCAGATATTGCAATCCAAGCTGGTCCGCCTGCATCTCGTCGTCCCGGCTGTAGGCGAGAGCGGCGGTCTGACCGGCCGCCATGGAACCCGCCGTCACGGCGCTGCCGGCGGAGGCGGCGCCGCCAACGCCGAGAAATACACCCGCCACCATACCGGCCAGGGTGGCCAGATTGATCTTTTTGGCCCGCTCGATCCGCTGCGAGATATGGCGGCAGACCACGTGGGCGATCTCGTGGGCCATAATCCCGGCCAGTTCACCCTCACTTTCCAGTGCGGCAAAAAGGCCGCTGTTGATGAAAATATGGCCCGCCGGGCTGGCGAAGGCGTTGTAGACATCGTCCCGGATGACGTAAAACTTGTAGGGGAAAGGCTGGTCGGGGAGGGCTCTTAGAATGCGTTGACCGATCTCGTTGAGGTAGGCATTGACCTCTTGATCCTGAATGATGTCGCTGCGGGCCATGACGACCTTCAAAAACTCCCGCGACAGGTCTCGTTCTTCCTTGACAGTGATGGCGCTTGCTGGCGCGGCCGGCAGCTGCCCGATGAGGGTGCTCACCAGCACGATGGCCAGGTATTTTAACACAGATTTCTTCATGTAAATGCTTTCGATCTAGTGGGTTAACCCGTAGCCGCGGCACGGATTAGGTGGTCGCTAAAAATCTCCTAAACCCTTGATACAAGGCACAATGACACATTCCAAGGCACTTTTCAAATCCCATCTTTTGTGGTAGTGGTTCAGATTTCCGGTGGGTGAGAAACGCCGATGACCCAGCTTCAGCCGGTGGTGGATTCCCGAGCGGTGAGAAAGCGAACACGTATGACCGAGATCATCTGTATCGCCAATCAGAAGGGCGGGGTGGGCAAGACCACGACGGCAGTGAATTTGGCGGCCGCCCTGGCGGTTTCTGAAAAACGTACCCTGTTGGTGGATTGCGACCCCCAGGCCAACGCCACCACCGGCGTTGGGCTGGACAAGCAGCGGCTCGAACGGTCGCTCTACCATGGCATGATCGGCGCCGCAGCAGTGGATGATCTCATTGTGAACAGCGAGATCGAAACCCTTAAGATCCTGCCGGCGCGGGTCGAGCTCATCGGATTCGAAGTGGAGATGATGGACATGCCCGGCCGAGAGCAGGTGCTCGCCAAGCTGCTCGGGGGGCTCAATGGCCAATTCGACTACATCATCATCGACTGTCCCCCCTCCCTGAGCCTGCTGACCATCAACGCCATGACCGCCGCGCAGTCCCTGCTTATTCCGCTGCAGTGCGAATTCTACGCACTGGAGGGGCTGAGCCAACTGCTCAACACTTTCGAGCGGATTCGCCAGCGCCTCAATCCGGCCCTCTCCATCGGCGGCATCCTCCTGACCATGTATGATAGACGCACCAACCTTTCCGCCCAGGTCGCCGAGGATGCCGAGCGGCATTTCGCCGACCTGGTGTTCAAAACCACCGTCCCCCGCAATGTCCGCTTGGGGGAGGCACCCAGCTTCGGCAAACCGATACTGCTCTACGACGCCACCTCCACCGGGGCGGTGAGCTATATCGCCGTCGCCAAAGAGCTTATGGCGAGCCGTTCCGGCGGCCGCCGCACGGCCCGCCGCTAGCCGCTGCCGGCGGGCCCCGGACCGTCGAACCCCATCAAAGGACGCCATGACGAAAGCTGCCAAGAAAAAATCCGCGGCGGTCAAACCGCGCAAAAAGATGGCCCTCGGAAGGGGATTGGACTCCCTGCTCCCCAGTCTGGACACGCCCGCGATGCCGGCCGCCGGGGAGAATGGCGGTCAAGGGGCTGCCGCGCTGAATTGCGACATCGCCCTGATCCGCCCCAACCGTTATCAGCCGCGACAAGCCTTTCGGGAGGAGGAGCTGGCCGAGCTGGCCGCCAGCATTGAAGCCCAGGGGGTCCTCCAACCCCTTTTGGTGCGGCGGGCGGCCCACGGCTATGAGCTCGTGGCCGGTGAACGGCGCCTGCGCGCCGCCAAGCTCGCCGGCCTCACCAACGTTCCGGTCCTGGTCCGCGATATCAGTGATAAGGAGATGTTGGAGATCTCCATTGTGGAGAACATTCAGCGGGAGAATCTCAATCCAGTTGAGGAAGCGGAAGCCTACCATCGGCTCATGACGGAGTTCAACCTCACCCAGGCGGTGGTTTCCCAGCGGGTGGGCAAGAGCCGCTCCGCTGTGGCCAATTTTCTCCGCCTGCGCCAGCTGTCGGCCGCCATCAAGGAGAGCCTGACGGCGGGCGAATTGTCCATGGGACACGCCCGGGCGCTGCTCAGTCTGGAGCGCCGTGCCCAGCAGAACGCCGCCTTTCGGACCGTCATCACCAAGCGGCTCTCCGTGCGCGAGACCGAGGCCCTCGTCAAACGCCTCAAGGCCGGTCCCAAAGCGTCGCCCCCTATTGTGGAGACTTCCGAAGAGCGTCACCTGCGGGCCACGGCCGAGGAGCTCTCGCGCCACTTTGGTACCAAAGTGCAGATCCGCAAAAAGGGCGACAGGGGCCGTGTGGAGATCGAATTTTACAGCGGTGAGGATCTGGAGCGCCTCTTGGGGCTGCTGGAGCCCGCCGGATGATCGGAACTCCCACGTCCGCCAAAAAGTGAGCCAATGGGATTGCACCTGATCATCGACGGCTACAACCTTATTCGCCAATCCGACTGGCTCGGCGATATCGATCGCCGCAGCCTCCAGCGCGGTCGCGAAGCGCTTCTTACCGCGCTGATCCGATATCAGCAACTGCGGGGGCACCGGATTACGGTGGTGTTCGACGGCGGCCGGGCCCCTGGATTCGGTGACCAGCGCGATCGTCAAGGGGGCGTCGAGATCCGTTTTTCGCGGCCGGGTGAGCTGGCCGACGCCGTTATCAAACGCCTGTGCGTTCGCGAGCGCGGGCAGGTCCTGGTGGTCACTTCGGATGCAGCCATCATCCGCTACGCCGAAGCGCGCGGCGTCGCCACCATCGGTTCGCCGGCCTTCGAGGAGAAGCTGAAGATGGCCCAATACCTGGCGGAGAACGGTGTCGCCGAAGAGAGAATTGAGCGCGGTTGGTCACCCACCACTCGGAAAAAAGGCCCGGCCCGCCGCCGATCCAAACGCCAGCGCCGCAACCGCTTGAAGACTCGGAAGCTTTAGCCCCCGGCGCCAGTGACCGGGTGGACGCGGGTGCCGGTGGTGGCGATTTGCGGATCGCACATCGCGATGCGGATGGTCTGACGAAAAAGTCCGGCGGCAGTTGGTCAGCCGGGAACCCATCCGCAATTGAGTGAACACATGAAACCCGATGGAAAGATGAAACGGATCTGCGTCATCGACGGCCAGGGCGGGGGGATGGGCAGCACCATCATCCGCAAATTGCGGGAGGCCCTGGGCGACAGCGTTGAGGTGATCGCCTTGGGGACCAATGCCATCGCGACGGCCCAGATGCTCAAGGCGCGGGCCAACCGCGGGGCCTCGGGTGAGAACGCCATCGTGCAGACGGCCGCCGGGGCCGACGTGATCCTGGGCCCACTGGGAATCGTGTTGGCCAACGCCATGATGGGGGAGGTGACGCCCCGGATGGCCAACGCCGTGGCCGACAGTCCGGCCCTCAAGCTGCTGTTGCCCCTTTCCCAGGAGAACGTGCAGGTGGTGGGGGTGGTGGCCAATCCGTTGCCGCACCTGGTGGAGGCCCTCATCGAAGAGTATCTCAAACCCTACCTCACAAGGGAGGCGAACGCCCATGTGTGAAGCCAACGCATATCTCATCATTGAAGATCAGGAAGCACAACTCGTCATGGAGTCGGTGGACACCGTCGAACCCGAGGAGGACGGCCTGCGCCTGGTGAACATCTTCGGCGATCAGAAGTTTCTCAAGGCGCGCATCGAAAGCCTCTCCCTGGTGGACCACAAGGTGTTCCTCAAAGCCCTGACGACATGAAGATCACCCTCGCCAAGACGGCGGGGTTCTGCATGGGGGTGCGCCGGGCGGTGGAACTCGCCCTGGACGCGCCCAACCAGTGTCCGCCGCCGATTTACACCTTCGGCCCCTTGATCCACAATCCCCAGGTGCTGGACACCTTCACGGAGAAGGGGATCGACATTCTGCAGGCGCTGCCCGCCCTTCCAACGGCTGGGGCACCCCCCCCTGGGGCGGCAGGCGCCGGCCCACCCTGCGGCACCGTCATCATCCGCGCCCACGGCGTGCCCCCCGACACCCGCGACCGCTTGGAAGCCGCCGGGTACGCCGTGATCGACGCCACCTGCCCACGCGTGATCCGCGTGCAGACCATCATTCGCGTCCACCATCGCAAGGGCTACAGCACCATCATCGTCGGCGATGAAGATCATCCCGAAGTGGTCGGCCTGCTGGGCTACGCCGGCGACAGGGGTCATGTGGTCAAGGACCTCGCCGAGCTCAAGGCCCTGCCGGCCCTCGACCAGGCGATCGTCGTGGCGCAAACCACGCAGAACACCGCGGCCTATGAGGAGATCGCCGCCTGGCTCGCCGACACCCGACCGCATTACAAGTTTTTCAACACCATCTGCGACTCCACCGCCAAGCGCCAGGACGAAGTTCGCTGCCTGGCCGACCAGGCAGACGCCGTGGTGGTGGTGGGGGGGAAGGAGAGCGGCAATACGCAGCGTCTGGCCGAGTTGGTGCGCCAGAGCGGCAAACCGGCCTACCATGTGGAGACCGAGGCGGAACTGGACCCGCGCACCATGGCCGATTACGATCGGGTGGCCGTCACGGCCGGGGCTTCCACCCCCAACTGGATCATCAAACGGGTCTTTCGCAGTCTGGAAAAGGTGCCCATGACACAGGAGAAGGGCTGGTTGAAGGCCTTTTTCTCCCTCCAGCAGGGGCTGTTGCTGACCAACTGCTACGTGGCCCTGGGGGCCGGCTGCCTCTGCTACGCCTGCAGCCGTTTGCTGGGCGTGCAACCCGCCTACCCGGCGGTGCCCACGGCCATCTTGTACGTGCTCTCGATGCACATGCTCAACCACCTCACCGGGCGTGCCGAGAACCGTTTCAACGATCCCGACAGGGAGGCGTTTTACCACCGCAACAAGCTCTTTCTCAGCGTGGCGGCCGTTTTGGCCGGCGCGCTGGGGCTGATGGCGGCCGTTCCGGCCGGCCGGACCGCTTTCCTGCTCCTATTGGCCATGAGCCTGACCGGCCTCTCCTACAACTTGCGCATCTTTCCTTGCCAACTGCATCTGCCCATGCGCTATTGCCGCATCAAAGATCTACCCGGCTCGAAAACCATCTTGATCGCCGTTGCCTGGGGGGTGGTAACGGTCGTGCTGCCCCAATTGGGCGCCGCCGGAGGCACCCCCTTCAGCGCCGGTCTGGTATTTCTGTGGGCCGCCGGCCTGGTATTTGCCAGAACCGCTTTTTTCGATATTCTCGATATCCAGGGGGATCGGATTGTGGGCAAGGAGACCCTGCCCATTTTCATCGGCGAGCGCCGCGTCCGGCGCCTGTTGGAGCGGGTACTGCTGGCGGCCTGTGCCCTGCTGCTGGTGGGCAGTGTCGCCGGTTTGGTGTCCAGCCTGGGGTATCTCTTGGCCTTCTGCCCCCTCTTCCTGCTGATTGTCACCCGGGCCCATCACAAGGGCTACATGCTGCCGGGGATTCGGCTGGAGTTCGGCGTTGAATCCCTCTTCGTGCTCACCGGCGTGATCACCTTCATCTGGGTCGTCGTTGCGATGTAGGCGGCGATACAAGGTGTCGATTGGTGCCAGCGGCGAGGGTGGCCTGGCAAAAGAAGGGCCAAATGGGCGGTCGGTCGCGGCAGCGACCCCATGGCGAGACCACCCTGCGCCGGCAGTCTAAATGAGCGGCGGCTCCCTTCCCGCCACCAAGCGTTCGATGTTTTCCCAGTGGCGCACAGCGATGCCCACCGCGATGATCAGGGCACCGATGGACAATGCCCAGGAGGCGGTGCCCCACAGGACCCAGCCGGGCAGTGTCGCCGCGGCCGTCAAGCTGCCCACCGACACCCGCCGGCTGAGCCCCAGCCCCACGCCAAAGGCCAGCAGTACGCCGATCATCGCCGGTGGAGAGATGGCCAGGGTGGCCCCCAAGGCGGTAGCCACCCCCTTGCCCCCCCGAAATCCCAGCGCGATGGGAAACAGGTGGCCGCAGAAGGCCGCCACGGCGGTCGCCGCCACGGCGGCCGGGGCACCTGGGTGAAGGGCCGGCAAAAGCCATTGGGCGGCGGCCACCGGCAGATAGCCCTTGGCCATATCGCCCAGCAGGGTGAGACTGCCCAAGGTGTTACCGGCGACGCGGCGCACATTGGTGGCGCCGATGTTGCCGCTGCCGTGGCCGCGGATGTCAATCCCTTTATGCCAGCGGGTGAGCAGCAGGCCGACGGGCACGCTGCCCAGCAGATAGGCGCTGCCGAAAAGCAGGGCGATGGTTGTCATCGGTGGCATGGCTGTGTATCCTCTGTGGATCTGTGGCCGGAATTTCCTCGGCACATAGCATGTCTGGTGAAAGGACACCACATTGGAACCGGTCCATATGCCCATTACGGACGAACTCGATCTGCACACCTTCAGGCCCGCTGAGGTGCCCGACCTCCTTGACGATTATCTGGAAGCGTGTGTGGCGCAGGGATTCCCCGAGGTGCGTATCATCCATGGCAAGGGCAGTGGCAAACTGCGCAAACGGGTGCAGGCACTACTGGACCGGCACCCGCTGGTGCGCCGCTGGCGATCCGCGCCCACCGAGGCGGGTGGATGGGGCGCCACCCTGGTGGCGTTGAGGGGCCGCGACGCCGGCGAGGTGGCCGCACAGGGCCTTGATTGAGGCTAAGCGCCTGGCAATTTGGTGTATTTTGACAAGCGGATTAAGACCTTGTCATCACTTGAGGGTCTATTGTATACCCTAGATCAGATTTGCGCGGTGTACGTGCCAGATGACCATCCCGGGAGGCGGCCAGAATGGCCAAGCGGTTACTGGTGGTTGACAACGAGCAGGACCAGCTGGACATCATGCGGGAGATCATCTCTCGTTTGGGGATCACTGTCGCCATGGCCGAAGATGGTGAGGCGGCGCTTCAGATGATGGCGGCCAAACCCTGCCAGGTGGTACTCACCGATCTGATCATGCCCGACATGGAGGGCACCGAGTTGTGTGAACGACTGCGCAATCGCTACCCGGAAGTGGTCGTAATTGCTTTTTCGGGACACATGAAGCTTTACGACCCGGATAAACTCGACCGGACCGGTTTCGACGGCTATATCTCCAAACCGATCCGCATCGACACCATCGCCCAAGCGGTGGAAAACGCCTTTGCCCTGGCCAAACGGCGTCGCAAAGCGCGTCGGGGCTGATCGGGTGCCCTGCAGCCACCCAGCCGTAATGCTTCTGGGTGGCTGAAGCGAGCCCCTAAGGTACCGTCAGACGGACACTGCATGCGACTCTTACTCAACATCCTCCTCGTGATGGTGGCCCTGATGGCCTGCTTCGTCGAGGAGATCTACCTCCACATCAGACCCCTTACGCCCGATCAAACGCTTCCCATCACCCTGCGCGCCAAGCATGGATTTCAATTCGACCAGGACAAATTTCTGGAAGAGAAACGCCAACGCGCCCAGGCGCAGTATGTTCCGCTGTATCGCTTTGAGCCGAGCCAGGTGGAGGCCGCCAAGACCAAGATGGCCCAGCTCATCATGCAGGTCTACAACCTGCAGAGCATGGGCAAGGCCGGCCCCAAAGAGTTCGTGACCTATGTCAAGGGAGAATTCGGTGTATCGCTGCCGCTGGAAACCGCCCGTCGCATGCTGCGCTACGGGGATCTGGTCAAACTGCTCTCCGGCATCTTGACCATCGAGGAGACGCTTCTGCAGCGCCGCATCGTGCCCGATTTAGAGCCGTTGGCTGGCAAACGCACGCTCGACGTGCGCTATCCGCAGCCAGCCGGTGTGGTGGCCATGGCCACCGCCGACCTCGTCTCCCTGGAGAAGGCCCGTCTGCTTCTCCAGGAGCGCGCCGGCACCCTCTTCTGGCAGGTGGATAAACGGATTCTCGATCCCGTCCTGCAGCTCTCCATGAACACCCTGGCAGCCAACCTGACCTACGACGAGACGGAAAACGCCAAGCGTCAGGATAGCCTCATCAGCCAGTATCCCGCCAGCAGCAGAGCCCACCTTCCCGGCGATGTCCTCATCGCCTGCGGCACAAAGCCCTCCGAAGAGGATCTCCTCCTCATGGAGGCCTACCTCCAGAACCAGCCCAAGCACGTTTGGAGCGACGTGGTCTGGTTTGTTGCCGCCATCCTGCTCTGTGTGGCCCTCTTCAACCAATATTTCAATCGGATTCAGGACACCTGGATTCAGCGCATCCACACCCCCAACGACCTGCTGCGCATCGTCATTCTGGCCCTTCTGCTGTTTCGGGCGGGATTGCTCTTTACACCCTGGCCAGTCTTCGCGCTGCCCTTCGCCACCCTGCCGCTGCTGCTGGTCCTGCTGCAATACGACCGCCATTCAGTGGTGTGGACCACGGTCGTGACGGCCCTCTTGACCTGTCTCTTCGCCGGGCACACCTTCGTGGTCTTTCTCTACTACACCTTCAGTGGGTTGACGGCGGCGGCCCTTGTCACCAGCGTCACCAAGCGGCTCCAGATGATCCGTCCCGCCATGGGCATCGCATCGGTCAATCTTGTGGTGGTCCTGGCGGCCACCGCCGACGTTCAGGCCCTAACCCTCGCCATGGGGGATCGGGTGCCGGTCACCAGCGCGCATTGGCAGCGCATCTACGATGCCCTGCCCACCGACATGATGGGGTTTGCCTTTGCCGGCGGTTTGGCCACCGGTGCCCTGGCCCTCCTGCTGCTGCCACTCTTGGAATCGGGCGCCAAGACCGCATCGACCTTCACGCTGGCCAAATACGCCAACCTCCAGCATCCCCTCATGAAGGAGATGCTGTCCAAGAGTCCCGGCACCTACCAGCACACCATGACGGTGGCCTACCTGGCCCAGGCCGTGGGACAGGCCATCGATGCCAATGTGCTGCTGCTGCAGATCGGGGCCTACTACCACGATCTGGGCAAGGTGATGAATCCCAACTTTTTCACCGAAAACCAATTCAAGGAGAAAAATCCCCACGAAGAACTGGCCCCCGAAGAGAGCACCGACATCATCGTCAACCACGTCAAAGAGGGCCGCATGATCGGGACCGGCCATCGTCTGCCGCAGCCGGTCCTGGATCTGATCACCCAGCACCACGGCACCCAGCTGGTGGAGTATTTCTACCACCGGGCCAAGAATGAGAGCCCGCCGGAGTTGCGTCCCGATGAGGCGGAGTTCCGCTATCCGGGACCCAAGCCCCAGACCCGGGAGGCCGCCGTATTGATGATTGTCGATACGGTGGAGGCGGCTTCGCGCAGTCTCGACAATCCGACCCGCACCCATATCGCCGCCCTGGTGCGCAAGATCTTGGACAAGAAATTGTCTGACGGACAGTTCGACGAGTGCGACCTGACCACCCGCGACATGGGGATAATGGTGGGGACCCTGGTGGATGCCCTGGAAGCATCGCTGCACTCGCGGGTCAAATACCCCTGGCAGGAGGAGGAGGCCCGTCAGCAGCGCCGCAGGACGCTCAGGTCCCGCCGTGTCAGCACCGCCAAGCTGCGCAACGCCGCCGCCATCACCGCCATCCCGCGGCAGCGTCGGCCATGAGAACCCCTGTGCAGAAAACCTTTTTAGACGATCGCCAGACGATCGTTTGAGACGGAAAAACAAGCACCGCATGCGTTTCGCTCCGCCCCCCGCCTGATTCCCCCCTTCGACTATCCTGAAGTGTTGCAACAGTGCGCCGCCATGCCGCTCGCCGGTTGCGCGCCGTTCCCTGCAGCATCACCTCCTCCATGGGCCGTTGTCCGTTTCTGATCGATCCCATTTCGTTTGCCGCTAATGCAAAATTGCGCTTGACAAGTGATGGACCTTTATTGTTATATACAAATAGTACAACAATAAAATAAAGGAACAATTCACTACCAAGGTGCGAACCAATGATCGATTTTCATCTAGACCCGAAAAGCGGGGTGCCTTTTTATCGCCAGATTATCGACCAGATCCGTTACGGAATTCTCACCGGCAACCTGCGTACCGGCGAGCAGCTGCCCACGGTGCGCGCCCTGGCCGTTGAACTCAAGGTAAACCTCAACACGGTCAGCAAGGCTTACAAGGAGCTTGAAATACAAAAAATTCTCGAAACCCATCAAGGCACCGGTACCTTTATCGGGGGAATCCGGGTGGAGATCGACGCGGACGAACGCCAAGAGAAGCTGGTGGCCATCTGCAAAGAGTTCTACAGCATCGCCGCGAGCTATGGATTTGGCACCGATGCCCTCATCGAACAACTCAAAAAAATGGATGGAGGAGATCATGAAGGCTAAATATGAGACCAGATCCATCAATCCCATCTCGGCGGCGGTTTTCGTTGTGATCATGCTTGTCATCGGCGTCTTATGTATCTGGACGAAACCGCCCGTGAAACTCTTTATCGGGATCTTTGGCGCTGGGCTGGGGGGGGCGGCGCTGGTGGCGTCCGCATTTCGCATCGCCCAACAGTGGGAGAAGGCCGTCGTCCTGCGCATGGGCAAGTTCCGCGGGCTGCGGGGGCCCGGCCTTTTTATAGTGGTCCCCATCATCGACCAGGTTTCCAGCTACGTGGACCAGCGCCTTCGGGTTACGGATATCCGCGCGGAAAAAACCCTGACCAAGGATACCGTGCCGGTGACCGTGGATGCCGTTGTCTATTGGACGGTCTGGGATGTGGAGAAGGCCGCGCTCGAGGTGCAGGCTTACGGTGACGCGGTCTCCTTCGTGGCCCTGACCGAACTGCGGGACACCATCGGCCAACATGAACTCGCCGACCTTCTCCAGAACCGTGAGAAGGTGGCGGCGGAGCTCCAGCGCGTGCTGGACGAATTAACCAATCCCTGGGGCATCACCTGCAATTCGGTGGGTATCAAGGATATCGTCATCCCCGCGGGGCTTTCCGATGCCATGAGCAAACAGGCACAGGCCGAACGGGAGCGCCGGGCGCGCATCATCCTCGGTACGGCCGAAACCGAGATCTCGGAGAAGTTCGCCGAGGCCAGCCGCAAATATATTGACAACCCCATCGCCCTCCAGTTGCGGGGGATGAACATGCTCTACGAGGGGCTCAAGGAGAAGGGCTCTTTGATCCTAGTGCCCAGCTCGGCCCTGGAATCGATGAACCTGGGGGCCATCGGGGGGCTTAGCGCCCTGGCGGATCAGCACCGCAACGGCAGTCTCACGGAATGAGCCGCTTGGCCACATAGCTGTGGAGGCCGTTGACGAGGTCTTCTATCTTTTGGGTCTTGGGCAGGCAGCCTACCAGTTGCGTCAGGTGTCCCCGGCGGGCCAGGTGCTGGTGGCTGGCTGCGAAGCTCAGATCAAAGACCCAGGAGAGCCGCAAGAGCAGCAGGTCGACCCGGGTCTGCACCGCCGCCATGGGCGCCGGGCGTTGGGCCCGGATGGCCGCGGCGATGGCCGGCGTCACTTGGGGTGCGTCACTCAACTGGAGTGCTTCGGTCGCCGGTTCACCGCCGTTGTTGGTGCGGTGGAGCATGCAGATGACCCGGAAGATGTCCAGCTTGTCGGCGTCGCGCACCAGCTTCAAATAAAACGCGGCGCCCGGATCGCTGTCCTGCGGCGCCGCGGCGGCGTTGTGATGGCGAACGGCGTGAAGCAACACGGCGCGGTCGGTTGCCGCCAGCGCTTGCACCAGGGGGACCTCCTGCAGCCGATCGGCGCCCAGGGCGCCGTGATTCACCGACACGCTATCCACAAAGCTGTCGTAGCGGACCACTTGTTCGAAGCGGGCCACGTCATGGAGCAGGCCGATGGTGCGGGCCAGGCGCCGGCGCTCCCTGTCCAGCCCCAGCTCTGTGCCGATATCGGCACAGTTCCTGGATACGCGGACGCTGTGGGCCAATTTGAGCATCATCGCCCGGCGGTGCCGGGGGTGCTGGCGGACCATCTGGGCGGCGTGGCGCAGAAACCAGCGTTTTAAACCCATCGCCTGCTCTGGCGTCAGCGAAGCAGCCGGGGCGGGGTGTCGCTGCATTTGGAAGCCTTCCGTTAGCGCTGGTACCTCATATGGGGAGTGGTGGCCACCGGGCAACGGATCCGACCCGCTGCCGTCGATCGGTGTCGTCGTCGAACCGTATCACAGATCAACGCCCAGCGCGCGAGGCGATCGACGTCAGCGCCAGCGTGAATCGACCTGCTGGGGCGTATCCATTTTCCAGGCGGGCGATGCGGCGCTGACATGCCGCCTTACCCTTTCTCTCGGAATGCCCGGATGAGGTGATCGGCGAAGCAGGCGACCGTCTCCGGCACCGGCGCCTTCACCGTGTGGAGGACAATATCGGAGATGGGCAGTACAGGCAATCCCGCTTCCGGTCCAATCGTGGTCAGATCGGGGGGCAGGTTGCTCTGCACGATGGGAGCAACGGCCAGCCCGGCCCGCACCGCGTCGAGGATCCCCGACAGGCTGTGGCTGACGTAGACGATGCGGTAGTCGCGGCCCGCCTGCTCCAGGGCCTTGAGGGCCCAGGTCCGAAAGATGCAGTCCGCCTCGAACACGGCCAGGGGAATCACCCCGGCCGTCTCTCCCATGACGCCAGGGGCGGTGACCCACACCACCGGGTCGTGGTGAATCACCCGCCCGCCCGCATGGATCTGGGTGCAGAGGCCGATATCCAGCCGGCCAGCATCCACGTCCGCTTTGATCACCTCGCTGTTGTCGCACCGCATCTCCACCTGGACATCGGGATAGGCACTGGCGAAGCGTGCCAGCAATTTGGGCAGCACGCCGGTGGTGTAGTGCTCTGGTGACCCGAAGCGAATGTGGCCCTTCATTGCGGGCCGTGACAGCGCCATTACAGCCTCATCGTGCCCTTTGAGAATCCGGCGGGCGTAGCCCATCAGCAGCTCACCCTCCGCCGTCAATCGCACCCGCCTCCCCGCCCGTTCGAAGAGCGCCTTGCCCACTTCCTCCTCGAGACGCTTGATCTGCATGCTCACGGCGGATTGAGACCGGCTGACACGTCTGCCGGCTCGGGTAAACCCGCCCGTATCGGCAACGGCCACAAAGGTTCGCAGCAGATCGATATGCAAGAGCAAGTATCACCAACCTTGATTGAAGTTATCAAAACTATTCATTGGACAAATAGGATAGGGTGGATTAGCGTTGCGGTCAATGGGTGTAGCCCAAGAGCAGCACTTCTCATTGCAGCGCATTTGATGGCATACAAGATCGGGAGGCAGCATGAAGATCGTGATTGTCGGTGGTGCGGGAACCATCGGTAAAAAGGTCAGCGCCACCTTCGCCGCCGCGCACGAGGTGGTGATTGGGGGGCGCACTGGCGGCGATGTCACCGTCGATATGACGGACAGCGCCACCATCGAGAAAATGTTTCAGACAATCGGCAGGGTGGATGCCGTCGTCTGCATCGCCGGTGAGGCCAAATGGGCCGCCTTCGATGAACTGAGCGAAGCGGATTACCACATCGGCCTGCGCAGCAAACTCATGGGGCAGGTGAACCTGGTGCGGATCGGCCGGAACTTCGTGAATCCCGGCGGCTCCTTCACCCTCACCACCGGTATTTTGGCGGATCACCCCGTGGAGATGACGACAAGCGCCGCCATGGTCAACGGCGCCATCCACAGCTTCGTCAAAGCGGCCGCCCTGGAGTTGACCGAGGCCCGCCGCATCAATGCGGTCTCGTCGGGGCTGGTGGTGGATGCGGTCGAGAAGTATGCGGCCTTTTTTCCCGGCCACAATCCCATTCCCATGGCCAAAGTGGTCAACGGCTATGTGAAGAGTGTTCTGGGCAAAGGGACCGGTGAGATTATTCGCATTTACGACAATTGCTGATCGACCTGCCTTTCCGTGCGGACCCTGCCAAGGGCCCTGCCAGCGCCGCCACGGACGGCTGACAGGGCCAATTTACCCCGCCGCCCCAAGACCCCGCCCGCTGAATATCGGCACGATGAGGGCGCCCGAGATTCGAATCGGGCGCCCTCACGCCACCGCTGCCACGCCGGGTTGCAGATGCCACCACCTCCCTGCCGGGCGCCGGCGGGTCCGATGCCCGCTGCAGGGCGACCCCCGACTGGCGGATCGACATCCGCGTGCCTACAATATGCCTTGTGTCGGCAGCCGGCACGAAACCGGGTCAACGTTGATCCGGGTGGCGATGCCGGGCGCCACGGCCCAAGCGGTGTGTCGCCGACGGCACTCGCCCGTCACCGCGGACGCGAACCGTGCGTCAGGCATCCAAGCCCTCTTCCGATGGAGCTGCGCCAGGCGTCCGTCGACATTCTTCAAGCACGACCCACTGCAGGACATGAGAGGTGCAACACCATGCGCTGGCAAGGAAGACGCAGAAGTCGCAATGTGGAGGATCGTCGGGGGATGCGCACGGGGGGCGCCGGCCCCTTTGGCCGTGGCGGCGGACTGGTGCAGCTCTTTCCCCTGGTGTTCCGATTTTTGGGATTCAAGGGGACCGCGCTGCTCCTGGTGGGCGTGGCGGCCTATGGTCTGTTCACCGGCAACTTGGGCGGCCTGCTGACGGGCCTCGGTCTGCAGCCGGGGACGACCGCCAGTCGCTCGGCAGCGCCGTTGCAAGAGACGGCGGAGGAGCGATTGCTAGTGGAATTCGTCTCCGTCATCCTGGCCGATACCGAAGAGACCTGGACAACCCTCTTTCAAGAGCGAGGACTGACCTACAAGGAGCCGCGTCTGGTGCTCTTTCGAGATCGGGTGGATTCCGCCTGCGGCCTGGGCCAAGCGGCCATGGGCCCCTTCTACTGCCCAGGGGATCAGCAGATCTACATCGATCTCGGCTTTTATGACGAGCTGAAGCACCGCTTCAAAGCACCCGGCGATTTTGCCCAGGCCTATGTCATCGCCCACGAGGTCGGTCACCACGTTCAGACCCTGCTGGGAATCTCTGCCAAGGTCCACGCCGCCCGGCGAAAAGTGGATCCGGTGGCGGCCAATCAACTCTCGGTGCGTCAGGAGCTGCAGGCCGACTGCCTGGCGGGGGTCTGGGCCCATCATGCCGACCATTCGCGCCAGTTGCTCGAGATGGGTGATATCGAGGAGGGGCTCACCGCGGCCAGTGCCATTGGCGACGATGCCCTCCAGCGGCAATCCCAGGGAGTGGTTCGGCCCGATAGCTTCACCCACGGCAGTTCGGCGCAACGGGTACAGTGGTTCAAGATCGGACTGGCGAGCGGCGAGCTGGGCAGCTGCGACACCTTCAGCAGCCGGTGAGGTGCAGATACCTGGCAGTCGGCTCGTATTGGCGATGCCCGCAGTCGTATAGGCTTCAGAGGTCCACATCGGGATAGAGCGTTTTGGCGCACTGCGGACAGAGGCCGTGGCTGAACTCTGCATCCGAGTGTTCGCTGAGATACTCCTCCAGCTGACTCCATGCCCCGGCATCGTTGCGGATGTTCTTGCAGCTGGAGCAGATGGGGATGATGCCTTGCAGTGATTTGATCTCCTTCAGCGCCCGCTGCAGCTCCTGGATCAATGCTTCGCGCTCCTTTTCGATCTGCAGCCGGTCGCTGACATCATGAACGATGGCGGATAGAAGGATTTCGCCTTTGACCCGAATGGGGCCGCAGAAGATCTCCACCTCGCGTCGCTCACCACTCGCCAA